>CAVSLS010000020.1:0-75357 GCA_963728845.1 uncultured Acidimicrobiaceae bacterium | reverse complement strand
GGTGTCTCACGTACGTTGAGCAGCGCGCCCCAGAGGTAGCAGCCGTCCGCCACGTTCTCCATGTCCACGTCGATCTCGATGTCGGCCCGCGGCACCACGACCTGTTCGAAATCTCGCCGGCGATACGCCGGAAACGGGCCGATCCGGGCCCTCGCGTTGTCGATTTGCTGGGGCAGATCACCGAGGCCTGTGTCGCCGAAGCGGGCGGTCAGCGGGTCGATGTGGACAAGGTCGGCAGCGGTGCCCATGCCCTCGGCCACCAGTCGCTCCGCCTGTTTGGGTCGTCGGGGCAACAGGTCCGTCACCGGGGTCAACGGGTCAGCCGTGCATGCCTTGTCTCCGAGGTGCTCCAGATCCACCCCCGCGGCGACGAGCCGGGCCGTGGCGGAGTCCAGCGAAGACAACTGTTCCAATGTGGTGATGCCGCGGGCGTGATACGTACGCCGCTTTCCGATCGTCATCCCGGGGAGAAGGCTGAGGTCGCCCGAGAGCTCCATCCGCTCGAAGCACCAGTCGTGCCAGCCGCACCCGCCGCACTCGGGCACGGCGATCGGCTCGGCCAGGAGGGGTGACGCCGGATCCGACAGGTGTGCCAGGGACGCGTCGATCACCGAGAGGCGGTGGGCGAACTCGAGGTCGTAGACCTCCATGGTGGACAACGGCCGATCAGGTGCATCGGCGATGTACTCGGTGGGGTGCCAGATCGGCACGTCGAGGTCGTACCAGACCACCCGCTCCTCCCGGCCCACGATGCCGCCGCACCGCCCGAGCCGGGACGCCTGCCCACAGGCTTCGAGCAGGCGTTGATAGTGGGCCAGCTGCAGGAGATCGGGCCACCGCCAGCAGGCCTCGAGCTCGTCGTCCGGATCGAAGGGACCGAGGAAGAGGGTCCCGAGCTCAGACGTGATCGCGCCGACCGCATCGTCTTTGGTGCTGACGTCGAGGGTCTTGTGATGCTTCACGTCGACCGGCAGATACCCGTCGTCCGCGGCGCTCAGCGTCAAGGCATCGGATCGAACGAGGAGGTCAGGCTCGCCCACCCGGAGACCCAGCCGATCAACCGGCAATCTGCCACCGATCACCAGCGGGACGGCGCGTTCCATCGCATCGACGGTCGCTGCTTCCCGCGCGGCTCTCGGAAGGCTGTCCTCGATGACGACAGCGTCGGGGATCGCAGCTGTCAACAGCTCGAAGATGCAGGCCTCGAAGTCCCGCCCACCCTGACCGAGCATCTCCATGAACGGAGAGCGCGGCAGTGGCTCACACGGGTGCAGGACGTCCAGCTGGACAGCGTGCGGGCACCGTCCTGCCAGGTAGGCACCCTGCGGGGATGTTTCGCTCATCGTCACAACCGACCATCCGGCACGAGCCAAAGGCTAGGGGCCGGTTGTCTCATCGGTCTTCGGCGACGCAGTTGCCATTTCGGCGGCTGGTTTCTCAGTGCACGGTGCTGGGCAAGAGGCAAGAATCGGGGAGCGCTCACTACGGACGCACGATGGCCGTGACGACGAGCGAAGGGAACGGGGGCACGATGGACGGGGGCAAACGGTCGCCGATCGCGTGGCGTGCGCTGTCGCTGACTCTGGCGGTGGTCATGGCGGGAGTGGGTTCACAAATCGCCCAGACACAGACCGGAGCGGCCAGCGGCCCCTTCGGGCACCCCGGCGTACAGAGCTGGTACGTCGACTGCTCGGCCGCCACCAACGGCAATGGCAGCATCGCCCGGCCGTTCAACAGCCTGCAGGCCGCCAACGCTGTCACGCTCGGACCGGGCCAACAGTTGCTGTTTCGCCGCGGCACGGCGTGTAGCGGCATGCTGACGCCTCAGGGAAGTGGGACGCCGGGCAACCCGGTCCTGATCGGTTCCTATGGGTTCCCGCTGTCTCCGCCGCCGAGCATCAATGGAGGGGGAACAGTCACCGCGGCGGTGTGGCTCTCCGACGAGTCCTACGTCACCGTGCAAGACCTCGAGCTGACCAATGCCGGTGACTCGGTCGGGCTGCACCGCGGCCTCTACTTCACGTCGAACGCGACACCGATCAGTGGCGTCACGATTCGTGATCTGTCGGTGCAGAACGTCGACAGCTCGAACGCATTCAACGGAGGAAAGACCGGTGGCGGCATCGTCGGCCAGACTCTGAGTGCCACCGGTCGCTTCTCGAACGTGCTCATTGAGGACAACCAAATCCGAAACGTGTCACGGCAGGGCATCACCGTCTACGGGACGACATCGGGCTCGCGACCTCCGGCAACGAGCCCCTGGCCTCAGGCGAGCACGGGTCTCGTCATCCGCGGCAACACCGTCACACAGGTCCAAGGTGACGGAATCGTCCCCTTGGGGACCGACGGGGCCGTCGTCGAAGGCAATGTCGTCGAGCAAGGCAACCTCGCCGGGAACAACGTCTTCGGCCCGGATCCAAACTGCGCCGCCGGCATCTGGGCCTGGGATGCGAACAACACCCTCATTCAGTACAACGAGGTCAGCGACATGAACTTCGGGCCGAGTACCACACCCGGGGTGCTGAACGGCTGCGACGGCGAGGGTTTCGACCTGGACTACAACCAGGACGGGACCATCATCCAGTACAACTACTCCCACGACAACGCGGGAGGGTTCGTCTTGCTCTGCACGGACCAATCTCCGCACCGAGCGGTCGTCCGTTACAACCTGAGCGTGGATGACAACTCCTCTTTCAGCCCGGCCCCCTGTGCGCTCAACTTCGACCCGACGGTCAGCAACCTCGACGGCGTGCAGATGTACAACAACACGATCGTGGCCGCAACGCCCCGTGTGACGACCGAGCTCGAGGAGTCACTCGTTCCCCCGCTTCTTCCCTTCTACGGGTCCTTCTCCTTCGAGAACAATCTCGTCGTTGCGACATCCAGTGACGCGGCGAACCATGTCTTCGACTGCGGGAACACGTGCACCAACGACCTCTTCTTCGACATGCCGGTGCCGTCCACCGCGACGAATTCCGTGACGGCGGATCCGCTCTTCCTTGTTCCGAGCTACCGGGGCTCTGGCTGGTGGGCGGCAGTTGCCTTCATCCTTCGCGCAGGTTCACCTGCGACCGGTGCCGGTATTCCAATCCCCGCCGGATTCCCGCTGCCGGCAACGCATGACTTCTTCGGAGCTCCGATCCATAAACCACCCACCATCGGCTTCTCGCAGGGCGCTCGATAGTAAGGACAAGACAAAATTCGTCGAACGACCGAAGCTGGTCTCGCCCTCGAGCTGGAACTTGCGATGGACTGCGACACGAAATTGAGAGCAGAGGGGAGAGCGGGGGACGGGAATCGAACCCGCGTCCTCAGCTCTGGGAATCATGTCGGCGAGCCCTTCCTGTCCAGGACATTCCCAGGACTCCCAGCACGGACGGCGATTCCTCTAGACCGTTAGTTACCGCAGGAGACCACTGAATGCCACTGCTTCGCGCACGCTTCGCGGACGAACTTGACCAGGCAAGACAGGCCCAAGTCCGCACGTCTCACGACGCGACCCGGCCGATGTCCAGCCGTAGGACTCGCGGGCGAGGAGACGCCACGGGCATTGCAACAAGAGTGAGTCACCACTACGCTCCGCTCGGCACACAGTGGCAGCCCCTCCGCACGGGCGGGATCGGGAGGAGGTTCCGGAATGGGACGACAACGAACACACGCGCCGATGGTGGCATTGGCACTCGGCGTCGTCCTCGCGTTCGCCACGGTCTCGACGGCCTCGGCCGGGCAACGAGGCACGACCAAAGGCGACCACACGACGTCAGGCGCCGCCTTAGTCGCCGAGAGCGGAAGACTGAACGGCGTCGCCGCGACGCATGGTGTGGCCTGGGCCGTGGGTGAGACGGGGAACGGTTCGGACTCCAAGGCCCTGACGCTGCATTGGAACGGCACACGTTGGCAGCGCGAAGCCAACCCGAGTCCTCCCGGCGCCGAGCTCTCCGCAGTGGCCGCCACGTCTCCCACCAACGTCTGGGCCGTCGGCACCGTCGGCTTCGAACCGAACCCCACCAAGACCTTGATCCTGCACTGGAACGGGAAAAAGTGGGTGGAGACGCCGGGCATCCCGGGCAGCCTCTCCACAGTGGCCGCCACGTCGCCCACCAATGCCTGGGCCGTCGGCGGGACGCACGACGGTGCCGCGCTGATCCTGCACTGGAACGGCCAAGAGTGGCGACAGACGCCGAGCCCCGCCGGCTATCTCACCGCGGTGGCGGCGACGTCGCCCTCCAATGCCTGGGCCGTCGGCGCGACGACGGGTGGCAACCAGGCCACCCTGATCCTGCACTGGAACGGCGAAGCGTGGCAGCAGACTCCGAGCCCGAGCGTGGGCGGCGATCAGGGCCTGGGTAGCATCCTCCTCGGCGTGGAGGCCTCGCCGGACCGCCGGGTATTGGCGGTGGGCGACGGCAACGACTGTGGGTGTGGTCCAGGGACCCCCCTGGTCGAGCGGTGGAACGGGCACACGTGGGGAGAAGACTCCACATCGCAACAGGACAGCATCGACCTCTCAGGGGTGGCCGCCCTCCCGACGGGCAGGGCGTGGGCAGTCGGACGGGCCGGCTCGGGCGACGGCCCGACGAACGGCGTGATCCTGGAGTGGAATGGCTCCGCATGGACGAGTGTGCCCGTTCCGGGTCTCGAATCCCAGGTAGGCGGGCTCTCAGGTGTCGCCGCGACATCTCGTTCCAACGCCTGGGCCGTCGGATGGGAGAGTCCGGTCACTGTCGCGAGCTCGAACGCTGCGGGTCCCGGTGACACCGGGACCCCCGAGATCTTGATCCTGCACTGGAACGGTTCGGCGTGGACGCCCCAGACCACGCTCGGCCCGGCCACGACGCCCGCCGCCGAGCGCGACAACAACGACGACGCTGGCGCCGACGACCACCACATTCTCGACAACGACGACCACCACCCCGCCGACCACCACGACGACTCCTTCGTCGACGTCGGCGGCCGGGGGCCCCCTCCTCGGGAGCGCGGCCTGGGTTGGGGCATTGGGTTTTGCGGGGGAGGGGGTCCAGGGCTTTGGTGAAGTAGCTCCCGCCGCCATCAATGCCGCAGGAGGTAATGCACCGGGCTCGTATGTGAACTCTATTTCGTGGTCGAACTGGGGTGCACCGCAGGCAATGGGGCAGGGGCAATCTACCTATGTCTCAAATCCGAACGCGCCTCTGTCTGACGCAACGCAAGACACGGTCACAGTGGTCGCCTTCGACCTCGGGAGTTGCAATGGCGGTCCGCCGGCGTACGAGGAGGTTGAGTGGTACTCCCCCGGTCAAGGGCAGACCTTCGACCCGAGCAGCGCCACCAACGCCTGCACCGGGCAATAGGACGCGGCGAGGTCAGTCCCGACCGTCCTGGTCGCCTTCGAAGTGTGCTGCCGCGTAACGGCGTGACCGATACCGACGCACTCGACGTGTGGCGACGCCGGAGCCTCGTCCGGAACGTGTCGCCCGGCTACCGGGGCCGGAGTGTCAAGCATCTCCGTCAGTTTTAGACCCCACGACGACGTTTGCGAGAGCGGGCGACGAGAATCGAACTCGCGTTCTCAGCTTGGGAAGCTGATGTTCTGCCTCTGAACTACGCCCGCGAGAACCTCGCAAATCTACACGCTGGGTAAACGCGAATTCGTTGCGGCCGAAAACCGCCAGGTAGGCCGCGACAACGGGACGGTGTGGCACGAAAGTGGCACGCGGCGACCCGCTGCATGGTGTGGCACGGCCGGTCGGAGGACGCCAGGGGATGCACCGATGAGGACCTCCGGAGGCTCCTCGGCCACGGTTTCGAGGCGGCCGGCACAGGGCATCCAACGGGCGTCGCCGGCGCAGAAGAGCCGGGTCGAGCTCGCCAAACTGGGCCCCTTACCGAGCCACCCCACTATCCTCTGGGCCGCATTGAAATCCCAGGTGGCGCTCGCACTCCCGTCACCTCCCCAGTTCGACTTACTCTGGAGTAACTAGAGACGCGAGGAGCATTCGTGCCGGTCAGAATCATCTTGGGCATAGGCGTGACCGTCGTCGGATTCGGCATCGCCGCATACCGCTTCCACTGGCTGTCCAAGCTCATCCGCTCCGGGAAGAAGGACCCCAACCGGACCCGGGGCAGCATCGTCCCCAAGGCGGAGGCCGAGGCCGTCGAGGTCGCCGGCCAGCGCAAGCTCCTGCAGTGGACGGTCCCCGGCCTGGCCCACTTCTTCACCATGTGGGGCTTCACCATCCTGTTGCTCACGATCATCGAGGCCTACGGCGACCTCTTCAACAAGTACTTCCACATCCCGCTCATCGGGACCTGGAACTGGGTCGGCGCCGTCGAGGACTTCTTCGCCTGCGCCGTGCTCGTCGCCCTGGTGGTGTTCTCCATCATCCGCATCAAGAACGCGCCGCAGCGACTCGAGCGCAAGTCACGCTTCTACGGCTCGCACACCGGGGCGGCCTGGCTCGTCCTCGCCATGATCGCCGGCGTCATGATCACGCTGCTCCTCTACCGGGGCGCACAGGTGAACACCGACCCCACCCAGTTCCCCTACGGCTGGGGCGCCTTCGCCTCCCACGCCGTGGCCAAGCTGCTGGCCCCGCTCGGCGCGGGGGTCAACTCGGTGCTGGTGACGGTGTTCCTCATCCTCAACATCGCCATCATCTCGGGCTTCATCGTCTTCATCAGCTACTCGAAGCACCTGCACATCTTCATCGCGCCCATCAACGTGGCCTTCTCCCGTCGCCCCCGGGCCCTCGGCGCGCTCTACAGCACGCCGGACATGGACATGGAGAACGTCGACGAGGACACCGTGTTCGGCGTGGGCGAGATCGGCCACTTCACCTGGAAGCAGATGCTCGACTTCGCCACCTGCACCGAGTGCGGGCGCTGCCAGTCCGCCTGCCCTGCCTGGAACACCGACAAGCCCCTCTCGCCGAAGCTCCTCGTCATGAACCTGCGCGACAACATGTTCGCGTCGGCCACCCCGCTGCTCGGCGGCGAGGGCGAGCAGACCGCGCTCGTCCCCAACGTCATCGACCCCGACGTGCTGTGGGCCTGCACCACGTGCGGCGCGTGTGTGAACGAGTGCCCGGTCGACATCGAGCACATCGACGCCATCATCGACATGCGGCGCTACCAGGTCCTCATGGAGTCCGAGTTCCCGTCCGAGGCCGGGCTCATGCTGCGCAACGTCGAGAACCAGGGCGACCCCTGGGGCCTCGGCCAGAACAAGCGCACCGAGTGGACGCAGAGCCTCGACTTCGAGATCCCGGTCATCACCGGCACCATCCCCGACGACATCGAGTACCTCTACTGGGTCGGTTGCGCCGGCGCGCTGGACGAGCGGGCCCGCAAGGGCGTGCAGGCCACGGCGCGGATGCTGCACCGGGCCGGCGTCACCTTCGGGATCCTCGGGCCCAAGGAGTCCTGCACCGGCGACCCGGTGCGGCGCCTCGGCAACGAGTACCTCTACCAGGAGCAGACGAAGATGAACATCGCCACCCTCGACGAGGCGGGCGCCAAGAAGATCATCGCCAGCTGCCCGCACTGCTTCAACACCATCAAGAACGAGTACCCCGCGCTCGGGCGGCAACTACGAGGTCATCCACCACGCCCAGCTCCTCGAGCACCTGGTGAAGTCGGGCCGGCTCACGCCCGGCTCGGGCTACTCGGGCAAGGTCACCTACCACGACCCCTGCTACCTCGGCCGGCACAACCGGGTCATTCGAGGAGCCGCGGACCGTGCTCGAGCGCCATCCCCGGCGTCGAGCAGATCGAGATGCGCCGCTGCAAGGAGCGCGGCTTCTGCTGCGGGGCCGGCGGGGCGCGCATGTGGCTCGAGGAGAACATCGGCAAGCGGGTCAACATGGAGCGGACCGAGGAGGCGTTGGGGACGGGGGCCGACGTCGTGTCGACCGCGTGCCCCTACTGCATGATCATGCTCGACGACGCCGTGCGCGGCCTTCGACAAGCAGGACGACGTGCGCGTGCTCGACCTCTCCCAGCTGGTGGAGGAGTCGCTCAACGGGGGATCCGCGCCGGTCTCGGCGCCGACGCCGGCCGAGACGCCGGCCTGAGCGGCTCCGCGCCGGTCCGTGCGTCGGGCGTCAGCCCGGTGCGACCATCCCGTACGCCCGCTCGGGGCGCAGCATGCACGATGAGCCGCTTGTCGTTGACCATCGACGCCCGGTAGTCGTCCCAGTCGGGGTGCTCACCATTGGCCCCGCGGTAGTAGGCGACGAGCGCCTCCACCGTGGCGTCGTGCGGGTCGGCCGCCACCGGCATGAGCTCGGCCTGCGCCTCCACGACGACGTACTGGTAGAAGTTGTCGCCCAGCACGTAGAGCGAGGCCCGCGGGTCGCGCCGCAGGTTCTTCGTCTTGGCCCGGTCGTCGGTCACCGAGATCCGCACGACGCCGTCGTCGCCCGACAGGAACAAGATGTTGGACAGCTGCGGCCGCCCGTTGGAGCGGATGGTGACCAGGACCCCCTGCTTGCGGTCCCGGATGAAGTCGAGTGCGTCGGTCAGATCCATGGACCCGACGGTAGCGGGCTAGGTGTCGACCGTGACCACCGTGACGTCGACCGCAACGTCGTCGGAGTTGTCGGTCAGCAGCCAGTGCAGGATCGCGGCGATGAGCCCGCCCACCAGGGGGGCGATGAGGAAGAGCCAGACCTGGCTGAGCGCGGTGCCACCGACGACGAGGGCCGGGCCGAGCGAACGGGCCGGGTTGACCGAGGTGCCCGTCAGCGGGATGCCGATCAGGTGGACCACCACGAGACCGAAGCCGATGGCCACGCCGGCCGCACCCTGAATGGCGGCCTTGTGGGTGGCGAAGAGCACCACCATGACGAAGACGGTGGTCAGGACCACCTCGATGAGGAAGGCCCCGCCCTGGCTGACGCGCAGGTGGGAGGCGGAGCCGTAACCGTCGGCGCCCAGGCCGATCACGCTCTTCGAATAGAAGGGCGAGGTGTCCATCATGGCGTAGAGCAGGTAGGCACCGGCGATGGCGCCGGCCACCTGGGCCACGATGTAGGCCACCCCCTCGACGAGCTTCATGCGGCCGGCGGCGATGAAGCCCAGCGTCACGGCGGGGTTGACGTGCGCACCGGAGATCGGGCCGATGGCGTAGGCGAGCGCCGCCAGCACCAGCCCGAAGGCGAGGGCGGTGGCCGCCACGCCGGCCGAGTAGCTGAGCCCGAAGAGCTTGAAGCCGAACGACTCGGTGGCGACGCCGACGGCGATGACGACCAGCACCAGCGTGCCGAAGAACTCCGCCGCGAGCTTTCTCACGTCCAGCTCCATGATGGTGACCTCCTGTGTCCTGGCGAGGAAATCGGACACGGAAAGTCTCGCAGCGCTCCCGGGCGCAGGCGCGGATGCCCGGAGCGGAGGGCCAGGTCAGCGGGCCGCCAGTTGGCATGCCCCGGCCGGCGTCTCGAGGAGGGAGACCTAAATGGCGGCCATCGCCCGCTCGTCCGCGTCGCGCAGGCGGGTGGCCATGGCGGCGAGCATCTTGCGCGAGAGGGCGGGCACCGCGTCGAGCACGCCGTTGAACTGACGCTGCCCGAGCACGAGCAGCGTCATGTCGGTCTCTGAGGTGACGGTGGCGGAGCGGGGACGGCGGTCGAGCAGCGCCATCTCACCGAAGTACTGGCCCGGCCCGAGCGTCGCCACCTTGCGGTTGTTGCGCCGCACCGCGGCCTGCCCCTTGACGATGAGGAAGAACTCACGCCCGATCGTTCCCTGCTCGCACAGCACCCGGCCGGGCGGCACGGTCACTTCCTCGAGCGCCCTGCGGATGGTGCGCAGGTCCTTGGCCGACGAGGTGGAGAACAGCCAGATCTTCGAGAGGTCGAGGTCAGCGGGGCTCATGGCCCGAAACAGTAGCCCCTGCCCCTTCGCGATCGCGGCGTTGGCCAGGCCCGTTCGGGGGCGTCCGCCGGCCGCGGCGCCGGCGCACCCGATGCTCAGACGGCGTCGGCGCCTCGCTCGCCGGTGCGCACGCGGACGACGGTCTCGGCGGGCACGACCCACACCTTGCCGTCGCCGATCTTCCCCGTCGCCGCCGAGGACACGATGGCGTCGACGACGGCCTCGGC
Source organism: uncultured Acidimicrobiaceae bacterium (assembly GCA_963728845.1). Lineage (GTDB taxonomy): Bacteria > Actinomycetota > Acidimicrobiia > Acidimicrobiales > RAAP-2 > Bog-473. Next base: position 65,278 of record CAVSLS010000020.1, on the reverse strand, counting down.
CCGGTCGTCCTCGACCAGCACCTCCACGCGCAGCTTCGGCACGAAGTCGACCTGGTACTCCGCCCCCCGGTAGTTCTCGGTGTGGCCCCGCTGGCGGCCGAAGCCCTGCGCCTCGGTCAGGGTCATGCCCTCGACGCCCATGTTCTTGAGGACGTTCTTCACGTCATCGAGCTTGAACGGCTTGACGACGGCTACCACGAGCTTCATCCACGCGCTCCTCAGGATCGGTCGGGCCGTGAAGCCCTCACACGGCACGCTAGTGACCCGACCGGCCACTCGTCCGAGCGTGGTCCGGTGCACCGGCCACCTGCGAAAAGAGACTCGAACCGGCGGAGCGATAGCCTTCCCCGATGCCTTCGAGTCACGACGCCGCGAGTTCCGGAGGCGACGGCGCACCCCGCATGACCCGGTGGGAGCGCTTCAAGTACACCATCGTGCGGCCCGACGACGAGGCCGACGACAAGAAGAACGTCACCGACGATCGCTCGGTCGAAGAGCTCGAGGACACCATTGCGCGCTCGGACGACAAGGAGCGGGCCATCGGGCTCGTGGCGGCCCCGTTGGCCGCCCTCGTCGGCATCATCATCAGCTCGGCCTCGATCGACTACGCCAAGAACCACCACCAGAGCACGACGGTCTACGTCGAGCTCACCTACATGATCCTGCTCATGGCGGTGCTCATCCTCGTGACCTCGCTGCTGCGCAAGCGGCTCTTCCAGGGGATCACCCTCGCCATCTACGGCCTGGGAGTCGTCAACCTGCACTACTGGGGCTTCGGCATCCCGTTCCTCATGGCCGGCGCCTGGTACCTGGTCCGCTCCTACCGCCTGCAGCAGGCGCTCAAGCGAGCCGGGGGTGGCGGGTCGTCCCCGCCCAACCGCGGCGGCAGCCGGCCCGCGAACGGGTCGCGGCCGCGCTCGAACAAGCGCTACACGCCACCGACCTGAGCATTCCCGCCGGCCCGCTTGGCCCGTCGCCGCAGCAGCACCACCGCGAGGATGGCGACGAGGAGGACGAGCAGGACGGCGGGGAGGATGAAGACGGTCGCCGACGAGTGCTCTGCGTCGACGACCGACACCGGTGAGACCAGTGCCGGGTCCCCCGGCACGGCGACGGCGCGGATGACCGTCCCCGGGGCGTGCAGCGCGGTGCCCGGCAGCTGCTCGTTGTAGCGGTGGCCGCCGAGCCCGTAGGTGCCCCGGCACGCGTACCCCGCGCCGTTGCTGCCGCTGCCCCCGAGCAGCCCCTGACAGCTCGTGACGGTGACGTTCACCGCGACGCCGTCGTCGTGGAGCTGGTCGATCTGGTGGTTCTTGTCGACGCCGACGACCGTGAACACCACGACGAGCACGGCCAGCGTGGCGACCACGATGCCGACGAGCACCGGGGCGAGGCGGCGAGCGTCGATCTGCACCGCGGCGCCGCGCAGCGGGGCGACCCGCGCCTCGGCGTCGGGTGCCGAACCAGGGCGAGGCGCCGCTCCGGGTGACTGCGCAGCACCGGTGGCCCGGTCCCTCGGGTCCGTCGTCGGATGCTCGTCTGCGGTCAAGACCGGGAGATCGTAGTGGTGGTGGGACACCGGGGGTTGTGGATTAACAAACCCGAAACACAGCAGTGACCATGCGGAAACTCCTTGCCTGCATTGTTGCTCCGACGGGGAGAACCGTCCGAAATGGCTTGCGTACCTTGCGGTCTGTGACGTCGGAGTCATAGGGCGGAGCGCCGGGGCGCAACGACAGTTAGGAGAGGCGTAGTGATCCACCTGATGGGAGCGATCGTTCCCGTTCCGTATCCGAGTTGGCTGAATCCGGCCGACAACACGTGGCAGGTCACCGCCGCCACGTTCGTCGGCTTGATGAGCCTCCCCGGCCTGGCCGTGCTCTACGCGTCGATCGTGCCCAAGAAGTGGGCGGTCAACGTGATGGCCATGATGTTCGCCGGCTTCTCACTCGTGCTCATCGCCTGGGTGCTCTGGTCCTACAAGATGGGATTCGGAGCCACGTCCATCGGCGGTGGTGTGCGCGACGGTGTGCAAACGCAGTTGACCGGCGTCAGTGGCTGGACACACTTCTGGGACAACTTCGTCGGCAAGCCGGGAGGCATCACCAACAGCGTGGGTGAACAGGGACAGGCGGTCTCCGCCGCCAACACCCTCATCCCGTTCCACTTCCCGACCTCGAGCCTGGCCTACTTCCAGTTCGTGTTCGCCGCCATCACGCCCCTGCTGTTCCTGGGGAGCGTGCTCGGGCGCATCAAGTTCTTCGCCTGGTGCCTGCTCGTGCCGCTGTGGTCGACCTTCGTCTACGCCGTCGACGCGTTCCTGCTCTGGGGCGGCGGCTACTTCGCCCAGGAGGGCGCGTTGGACTTCTCGGGTGGGTACGTCATCCACATGTCGGCCGGAGTCTCCGGCTTCGTCGCCGCCTGGGTCCTCGGGCCGCGGCTGCTCCGAGATAGACAGCACGCCTTGCCCAACAACCTGGTCATGGCGGGGGTCGGTGCGGGCATCCTGTGGCTGGGCTGGAACGGGTTCAACGGCGGTGACCCGTACTACGCGGGGGCCAGCATGGCGGCGGCGGTCATCAACACGAACATCGCGACGGCCACCGGCGTCGTGGTGTGGATGATCTTGGACGCCTGGTTGACGAAGGAGCGCAAGCCCACCTTCCTCGGTGGGGTCAACGGCATGATCTGCGGCCTGGTCGGCATCACGCCGTGCGCGGGCTGGGTCAACGGCCGGGGCGCCATTTACATCGGCGCCATCTGTTCGGCCTTCGTCTGGGTGGCCTGGAACTACCTGTCCAAGGTGCGGCCGTTCTCGAAGGTCGACGACGCGCTGGGTGTCGTGTACACCCATGGCATGGCCGGCTTCCTGGGCGGCATGTTGCTGGGCATCTTCGGCGACCCGAACATGATCGAGTACGGCTGTGGCCACCTCGACTCCCGCCGGGCAGGTCGTGGCCACGAGCCCGGCGACGTACGCGACGGGCACGGCGCACTGCGTGGTCACATCGGTCAACGGGCTGATGTACACGGGCTCGGCGCACCAGCTGTGGGAACAGTTCCGAGCGGCGATCTTCGTCATCATCTGGTCCGCACTGATCACCTTCATCCTGATGAAGCTGATCGGCCTGGTCCTGCGGGGCGCCCGCTACAAGGACGACGTGCTCGAAGTCGGCGACCTCGCCATCCACGGCGAGGAGGCGTTCCCCGACGAGGAGTTCGCCACCCGCAGCGACGGTGCCTTCGCCATGGCCGGTCTCGACCGGGGCGGTTCGGACGAACCCGAACCGATATCACCACCCTCCGGTGGCGGTTCCTAGGCCCGAGACAGACAGGACGAAAGGAGCTCAACAATGAAGCTGATCGTGGCAGTCCTCAAGCCGTTCAAGCTCGACGACGTCAAGGAGACCCTCAAGAACCTCGGCGTGCAGGGCATGACCCTCACCGAGGCCCAGGGGTTCGGGCGCCAGCGCGGGCACACCGAGGTCTACCGGGGTGCGGAGTACGAGGTGGACTTCGTCCCCAAGATCCGCATCGAGGTGCTGGTGGACGACGGGCAGGTCGACGACGTGGTCGACGCCGTCGTCTCCTCGGCGGCCACCGGGAAGATCGGTGACGGCAAGGTCTGGGTCGTCCCGGTCGACACCGTGGTGCGCGTGCGCACCGGAGAACGCGGGGCTGACGCGTTGTAACGCGAGTCGGATCCTGTGGACGGTCGGTATGGCCGGGGCGCGGCGAGGCGCCCCGGCCAGCCGCCTTTTGGGGCCTTCTCCGCCTTACTCGTGCGGCCCACGGCGGCTCAGCGCGGCGGGCGCTCAGTGGGCGGGCCGGTCCGCCTGGCGGGCGACGGCGGCCGCCGCGGCCGCCGCGGCCTCGGGGTCACCCAGGTAGTCGGCGGAGCGCACGGACAGGTCGTCCTCCAGGAGCATGCGGTAGGGGATGCCGGTCGGTATCTCGAGCCCGGTGATGGCGTCGTCCGCGATGCCCTCGAGGTGCTTGCGCAGCGCCCGGATGGAGTTCCCGTGCGCGGCCACCAGCACCGCGCCGCCCTTGGCGGCGGTGGCGCGCAGGTCCGGCACGATGGCCGACTCCCAGTAGGGGACGGTCCGCCGCACGACGTCGGCCAGGCACTCGGTGCGCGGGACGTCGCCCGGGTCGAGGTCGCGGTAGCGCGGGTCGCCGGCCACGTCGTAGGGATTGTCGGCGCCGAGCGGCGGGGGTGGCGTGTCGTAGCTGCGCCGCCACAGCAGGAGCTGGGCCTCCCCGAACTCTTGCTTGATCTGCGCCTTGTTCTTGCCCTGCAGGTCCCCGTAGTGGCGTTCGTTGAGGCGCCAGTCCCGTCGGACCGGGAGCCAGCTGCGCCCGGCCGCCGCCAGGGCGATCTCGGCCGTGCGGATGGCCCGGGTCAGGACCGAGGTGTGCAGCATGCGGAGGTCCAGGCCCTCCTCGGCCGCCAGCAGCTCGCCGCCGGCCCGTGCCTCGGCCTCCCCGGCCGGGGTCAGGTCGACGTCGACCCAGCCCGTGAACAGGTTCTCGGCGTTCCAGGTCGATTCGCCGTGGCGGAGCAGGACCAGATCGAGCACAGGTGCGATGGTATGCGAGCCCGGAGCCGTGCCGGCAAAGCCGCTAGAAACTCCGACATGGTGTTCGCTCCGCTGTTCCCTGCCCGCCCCGAGGCCGGAGCCGGGCCGAGGTGAGCCCGCCGAAGCGCGTGGTCGTCTGGGGCACCGGCTTCGTCGGGAAGATGGTCATCCCCGAGATCCTGCGTCATCCCCGCTTCGAGCTGGTCGGGGTCGGCGTGTCGAACCCCGACAAGGTCGGCCTCGATGTGGGCGAGATCTGCGGCGTCGGGCCCGGTCGGCCTGCGGGCCACCGATGACGTCGAGGCCCTGATCGCCCTCAGGCCCGATGCGCTGGTGCACTACGGCCCGACGGCCGCCAAGGCCGACGACAACATCCGGGACATCGGAGCGTTCCTCCGGGCCGGCGTCGATGTGTGCTCGACCGCCATGACGCCGTGGGTCTGGCCCGCCATGACGCTCAACCCCCCGTCATGGGTGGACCCGATCACCGAGGCGTGCGAGGCCGGCGGGTCCTCGTGCTTCACGACGGGGATCGATCCGGGCTTCGCCAACGACCTCTTCCCTCTGACCCTGATGGGCCTGTGCAGCGAGGTGCGCCAGGTGCGGGCCCTCGAGATCCTCGACTACGTCAATTACGAGGGCGACTACGAGGACGAGATGGGGATCGGGCGCCCGCCCGAGTTCACGCCCCTGCTCGAGCACACCGACATCCTCGCCATGTCGTGGGGCGGGACGATCCCGATGATGGCGCACGCCATCGGCGTCGAGCTCGAGGGGATCACCTCGACGTGGGAGAAGTGGGTCACCGACCGGCCCATCACCACCGCCAAGGGCGTGCTCCAGCCCGGGACCGTGGCCGCCATCCGGTTCACCTTGAACGGCCTGGTCGGCGGCCAGCCCCGGATCTGCCTCGAGCACGTGAACCGGGTGGGCACCGATGCGGCGCCGGACTGGCCCCGCGGCTACCAGGACGACGTCTACCGGGTGGTGATCGACGGCACCCCGTCGATCATGCAGGAGACGGCGTTCCGGTTCACCGACGGATCGGGCCGGGATGCGGCGGCGGCCGGCTGCATGGCGACGGGGCTCCGGGCCCTCAACGCCGTGCCCTACGTCAACGAGCTGCCCGCCGGGTGGGTGACCGCCCTCGATCTGCCGCTCGTCCCCGGGGTCGGCACCATCCGCTGACCCACCACCTGGTCCCAAATCGCCACTGCGTCGTCCATGTGCGCCGCTGAGCTGGACACTTGGCTGTGTGAACCCAGCGGGATCGCGGCCTCAATGCCTCGTTGCATGAGAAATCTTGACACTATGGCACTCAACTTTGCTACAATGGTCGCGCAGCAACTCAAGAGACCGATGAAAAGGACGCCAGCAGGCACTGGCAGAGCACAGACAACCGGAAGGACTGCAGAAAATGGCCAAGGCCGTAGGAATCGACCTGGGAACCACCAACTCGGTGGTCAGCGTGTTGGAGGCGGGCGAGCCCGTCGTGATCCCGAACGCCGAGGGTGGGCGCACCACCCCGTCGGTGGTGGGCTTCTCCAAGACGGGCGAGGTGCTCGTCGGCGAGGTGGCCAAGCGCCAGGCCATCACCAACCCCGACCGGACCATCCGCTCGGTCAAGCGCCACATGGGGACGTCGTGGACCGTCGACATCGACGGCAAGGCCTACACGGCCCAGGAGATCTCGGCCCGCATTCTGGGCAAGCTCAAGAGGGACGCCGAGGCGTACCTCGGCGACACCGTGACCCAGGCCGTCATCACCGTGCCCGCGTACTTCGACGACGCGCAGCGCACGGCCACCAAGGAGGCCGGGGCGATCGCCGGCCTCGAGGTGCTCCGCATCATCAACGAGCCGACGGCCGCCGCGCTGGCCTACGGGCTCGACAAGGAGGACTCCGACCGCACCGTCCTCGTGTTCGACCTGGGCGGCGGGACGTTCGACGTCTCGGTGCTCGAGATCGGCGAGGGCGTCTTCGAGGTGAAGTCGACCTCGGGCAACACCAAGCTCGGCGGCGACGACTGGGACGACAAGGTCATCGAGTGGCTGGTGACCGAGTTCAAGAACACCGAGGGCGTCGACCTGTCCCAGGACAAGATGGCCATGCAGCGCCTGAAGGAGGCGGCCGAGAAGGCCAAGATCGAGCTGTCGACCGTGCAGGACACCCAGATCAACCTGCCCTTCATCACCGCCACGTCCGAGGGGCCGAAGCACCTCGACCTCAAGCTGACGCGGGCCAAGTTCAACGAGCTGACCGCCGACCTGGTCCAGGCCTGCGTGGCGCCGTTCGAGGCCGCCATCAAGGACGCCGGCCTGAAGACCTCCGACATCGACCATGTCGTGCTGGTCGGCGGGTCCACCCGGATCCCGGCCGTGCAGGAGCTCGTGCAGAACCTCACGGGCAAGGAGCCCCACAAGGGCGTGAACCCCGACGAGGTCGTCGCCATCGGCGCCGCCGTGCAGGCGGGTGTGCTCAAGGGCGAGGTGAAGGACATCCTGCTGCTCGACGTCACGCCGCTGTCGCTCGGCATCGAGACCAAGGGGCAGGTGATGCACCGCCTCATCGAGCGCAACACCACCATCCCGACCAAGCGGTCGGAGATCTTCACCACGGCCGAGGACAACCAGCCGTCGGTCGAGATCCACGTGCTCCAGGGTGAGCGCGAGATGGCGATGTACAACAAGACGCTCGGCAAGTTCCAGCTGGTCGACCTGCCGCCGGCGCCGCGGGGCGTCCCGCAGATCGAGGTCACGTTCGACATCGACGCCAACGGCATCGTCCACGTGCACGCCCAGGACAAGGCGACGGGCAAGGAGCAGTCGATGACGATCACGGGCCAGTCCTCGCTGGCCAAGGACGACATCGAGCGCATGGTGCGCGACGCCGAGGCCCACGCCGAGGACGACCGCCAGCGCCGCGAGGAGGCCGAGGTGCGCAACACCGCCGACACCCTCGTGTACCAGACCGAGAAGCTGCTCAAGGAGCAGGGCGAGAAGTTCGAGGGCTCCGAGAAGGACGACGTCGAGGACGCGTTGAAGGGCGTGAAAGAGGCGCTGGACGGTACTTCCGTCGAGGCCATCAAGGACGCCACCGAGAAGCTCGTCGGCGTGAGCCAGAGCTTCAGCCAGCGCCTGTACGAGCAGGCGTCGGCCTCGCAGTCGGCCGGTGGCGGTGTCGGTGGTGACGGCATGGGCGGCGCCGGTCCCGAGGGTCAGGCCGAGGGCGGGTCGGACGACGACGTCGTCGACGCCGAGATCGTCGATGAGCAATGAGCTTCGGCGACGAGGCCATGCCCGAGGAGGAGTCTGCGTACTCCGAGGCCGAGGCGGCCGAGGAGGAGGCTGACGCCGCCGCCCGTGCCGCGGTCCCGGCGCAGTCCAAGGTCGAAGGGGAACGGGGTCGAGTCGGAGCATTCCAAGCGCACTGGCCGAGGAGGCCGATCCGCGGGAGCTGCTGGCGCGCGAGCGGGACGAGTACCTGCTCGCGCTGCAGCGCACCCAGGCCGACTTCGAGAACTACCGCAAGCGGATCACCCGGCTCCAGGAGGAGCAGTCGGCCCGCGCCGCGGCGAACCTGGTGGAGAAGCTGCTGCCGGTGCTCGATGCGCTCGACCTCGCCGAGGCGCACCTGAACGAGTCGCTCGACGTCAACGAGAGCGGCAAGGCGTTGCGCGCCTCGCGGGCCATGCTGATGGACATCCTCTCCAAGGAGGGGCTCGAGCGCGTGGACCAGGCCGAGGTTCCCTTCGACCCGTCGGTGCACGACGCCGTCGCGCACTCAGAGGGTGACGGGGTGACGGCGGCCAGACCATGGTGGAGGAGGTGCTGCGCTCCGGCTACCGCTGGAAGGGACAGGGCCTACGCGCCGCCATGGTCCGCGTGCGGGGGTGAGCTGACCCATGGCCGCACAACGCGAATGGTTCGAGAAGGACTACTACAAGGTGCTCGGCGTCGTGCCGACGGCGTCGGACAAGGAGATCACGCGCGCCTACCGGAAGCTGGCGAAGCAGCACCACCCCGACGCCAACCCGGGATCCGAGGAGCGCTTCAAGGAGATCAGCGCGGCCTACGACGTGCTGGGCGATGCGGAGAAGCGCAAGGAGTACGACGAGGTGCGCACGCACGGTCCGATCGGCGGCTTCGGCCAGCCCGGCGGCGGCACCTTCCGCATGGAGGACATGGGTGACCTGAGCGACCTCTTCGGCGGCCTGTTCGGCGGCGGCCGCACGCGCACCCAGCGCGGACCCCAGCGCGGTGCCGACATGGAGGCGCAGCTCCACCTCTCGTTCCAGGACGCCGTCCACGGGGTCACCACGTCGGTGAACGTGCCCCAGGAGGTGCGCTGCTCGAACTGCCGCGGCAGCGGGGCGGCCCCCGGCACCTCGACGCACACCTGCCCGCGCTGTGGCGGGACGGGGAGCCTCAACGACAACCAGGGGCTGTTCTCCCTCAGCACCGTGTGCCCCGACTGCGTGGGCCGCGGCACGCTCTTCGACACGCCGTGCCCGGTCTGCCGGGGCACGGGCACGGAGCAAAAGGTGCGCTCGGTCAAGGTCCGCATCCCACCCGGCGTCGAGGGCGGGCAGCGGATCAGGGTCAAGGGCCGCGGCGCGCCGGGGCAGGGCATGGCGCCCCCCGGTGATCTCTACGTGGTCGTCCACGTGGCCCACCACCCGGTGTTCGGGCGCAGCGGGCGCAACCTCACGATCACGGTGCCGATCACGTACCCCGAGGCCGCGCTCGGCACGACGATCACCGTGCCCACCCTCGACAACAAGGTGACGCTGAAGGTCCCGCCGGGCACGGCGTCGGGCAAGGTGCTGCGCGTGCGTGGCCGGGGCGTCCCGGGAGGATCGGGGCGCAACGGGTCCAAACCGGGCGACCTGCTGGTCAAGGTGGAGATCGTGGTGCCGACCGAGCTCACCGACGAGCAGCGGGCGGCCGTCGAGTCGTTGGCCGCGGTGACCGAGGCCGCACCGCGTATCGCAGTGGACGGGTGATGAGGTGATCGGGGCGAGGACGTGACGGCCGACCGCGACGCCAACCAGGCCGTCTACGTCATCTCGGTCGCGGCCGAGCTGACCGGGATGCATCCGCAGACCCTGCGCATCTACGAGCGCAAGGGCCTGCTCGACCCGTCGCGCACGAGCGGCGGGAGCCGGCGCTTCTCCGAGCGCGACCTGGAGCGGCTGCGTCACATCCAGGAGCTGACGGCGACCGGGTTGAACCTCGAGGGGGTGCGGCGGGTGCTCCAGCTCGAGGCCGAGCTCGCCCGTTTGCGCGAGGAGCTGGTCGAGGTGCGGGCCCAGGCGCTCGACGCCGTGGCCGCCACCCACCGCCAGTACCGGCGTGACCTGGTCCCCGTGCGCCAGGCCGTGGCGCCCTACCGCGGGCGCCGCTCGGGAGCGTCGGGGTCGTGAGGCGGGGCTGGGACACGACGAAGAGCGACGACACGACGAAGAGCAAGACACGACGACGAGCAACGACCAGAACACGAAGACCGTGAAGAGAGAGATGGGCGCATGCCGATAGACCCCGAACGCTGGACGAACAACACGAAGGCCGCCTTCAGCGCGGCGACGGGCCACGCCGCGTCGTCGAACCACCCCGAGCTGACGCCGGCCCACCTGCTCGACGCGCTGCTCCAGCAGCAGGAGACCATGACGCGCCCGCTGCTCTCGCAGGTCGGCGTCGACCCCGACGTGCTCGCCGGCAAGGTGCACGAGCAGCTGTCCCGGTTGCCCCGCGCCGAGGGCGGCGCCGAGCCGGGGCTCTCGCGCGACGCCCGCGCTGTGCTCGAGGCGGCCGACCAGAACCGGCGCGACCTCGGCGACGACTACGTCTCCGTCGAGCACCTCATCCTGGCGCTGGCGGACCAGATCGGCGTGACCAAGGACGCCCTCCTGACGGCGCTGCGCGCCGTGCGGGGGAACCACCGCGTCACGACGCCTGACCCCGAGCAGACCTACCAGGCCCTCGCCAAGTACGGGCGGGACCTCACCGAGGCGGCGCGCGAGGGCAAGCTCGACCCGGTCATCGGGCGCGACGAGGAGATCCGGCGCGTCATCCAGGTGCTGTCGCGCCGCACCAAGAACAACCCGGTGCTGATCGGGGAGCCGGGCGTCGGCAAGACGGCGATCGTGGAGGGGCTGGCGAACCGCATCATCGAGGGCGACGTGCCCGAGGGGCTCAAGGGCAAGCGGGTCGTGGCCCTCGACCTCGGTTCGATGGTGGCCGGCGCCAAGTACCGCGGCGAGTTCGAGGAGCGCCTGAAGGCGGTGCTCAAGGAGATCACCGACGCCGAGGGCGAGATCGTCACCTTCATCGACGAGCTGCACACGATCGTGGGCGCCGGCGCGGCCGAGGGGGCCATGGACGCCGGCCAGATGATCAAGCCGATGCTGGCCCGGGGCGAGCTCCGCCTCATCGGGGCGACGACGCTCGACGAGTACCGGACCTCCATCGAGAAGGACGCCGCGCTGGAGCGGCGCTTCCAGCCCGTCTTCGTCGGCGAGCCCTCGGTCGAGGACACGATCGCCATCCTGCGCGGCCTGTCCGAGCGCTACATGGCGCACCACAAGGTGCGGATCCAGGACGCGGCGCTCGTGGCGGCGGCCGTCCTCTCGGACCGCTACGTGACGGGGCGCTTCCTGCCCGACAAGGCCATCGACCTGATCGACGAGGCGGCGTCGAAGCTCCGCATCGAGATCGACTCCATGCCGACCGAGCTCGACCAGATCTCCCGGCGCATCCGCCAGCTCGAGATCGAGAAGCTCGCGCTGGAAAAGGAGAGCGACGAGGCCTCGAAGGAGCGCCTGGAGCGCCTGGAGCGCGAGCTGGCCGAGCTCGAGCGAGCAGCGCGACTCCATGGCGGCCCACTGGCAGCAGGAGAAGAGCTACCTCGACACCATCAGCCAGCTGCAGGAGGAGAAGACGTTCAAGGAGGAGGAGGCGGCACGGCTCGAGCGCGACGCCGACCTGGCCGGCGCCGCGGCCATCCGCTACGGCGAGCTGCCCGACCTGGAGCGCCGCATCGCCGAGGCCAACGAGGACCTGGCCAAGCTGCAGGCCGGCACGCGCTTCTTGAAGGAGGAGGTCGACGCCGAGGACATCGCGGAGGTGGTGAGCCGCTGGACGGGCGTCCCGGTGTCGCGCCTCATGGAGGGCGAGGTGCAGAAGCTGGTGCGGCTCGAGTCGACCCTCCACGAGCGCGTGGTGGGGCAGGACGAGGCGGTGTCCGCCGTGGCCAACGCCATCCGGCGCAGCCGGGCCGGGCTGAGCGACCCCAACCGGCCCATCGGGTCGTTCCTGTTCCTCGGGCCGACCGGTGTCGGCAAGACCGAGCTGGCCCGTGCGCTGGCCGAGTTCCTCTTCGACGACGAGCGGGCCATGATCCGCATCGACATGAGCGAGTACATGGAGAAGCACGCCGTCTCGCGCCTGGTGGGCGCGCCGCCCGGCTACGTCGGCTACGACGAGGGTGGCCAGCTGACCGAGGCGGTGCGGCGGCGGCCCTACTCGGTCGTGCTGCTCGACGAGCTGGAGAAGGCGCACCCCGACGTGTTCAACATCCTGCTGCAGGTGCTCGAGGACGGGCGGCTGACCGACGGGCAGGGGAGGACGGTCGACTTCACCAACACGGTGCTGATCATGACCTCGAACCTCGGGGGCGAGCCGTCGGACCACTTCAAGCCCGAGTTCATCAACCGGATCGACGAGATCGTCCGCTTCCGGCCGCTCAGCGAGGACGACCTGGCCATCATCGTCGGGATCCAGCTGGAGCGGCTGCGGGCCCGGCTGGCCGAGCGCCGGCTGTCGCTGGTGGTCACGCCCGAGGCCGAGGCGTGGCTGGCCCGGGCCGGCTACGACCCCGACTACGGGGCGCGGCCGCTGCGGCGGGTCCTCCAGCACGAGATCGAGGACCCGCTGGCCCTGGCCCTGCTCGAGGGCCAGTACCTCGAGGGTGCCACGGTGACCGTCGCGGTCGACGACGACAAGATCGTGCTGCGCGGCTAGGGCCAGCCTGCGGCGGGCCTCGAGCCGTGGTCCGTCCGCCGGGTGGTCCGGGAACTACTCCAGTGGCGTAGTTCCCGGAAAGGTGCCGCTGGTCACCGTCGCGGTGGAGGACGACAAGATCGTGCTGCGGTAGAGCCCGCCCGCCGCCGGGAGTGTCTCGGCGCACGGCGTGCACAGGGTCGTCAGGCTGGTGCCTCGGCTCGGGCGGGATGGTTCTCACGAAACTCTAAACCGCAATGGATGTTTAGAGTTCACAGAGGTGTTCCCCAGCCTTCGTTCGCCTCGACCCTCAGTGGCCGGCGGCGCGTGGCTCCGACGGGAGCACGGCCCAGCCGCCGTGCTGCAACAGGTGACGGACCGCAGGCTCATCGGCGTTCGCCTGCACCGTCGGGCCACCGTCGCTTGCCATGTCCACCACCGGTCCCAGACCAATTCCCGTGCCGCTGCCCAGGAACGGCGCGGTGCCGTAGTCGAAGAGCCCGCCGTCGACCGCGCTGAACCAGTAGCCGCCGCCGTCGGGCATCGCGGCCATGGCGACGATGGGCTGGTTCAGGCTGAGGCCCCCGGCGGAGCCGTGGAAGAGCGCGTCACCGTAGGTGAAGATGCCGCCGTCGGAGGCCACGAGCCAGTACCCGCGGCCGTCGGGCGTGGCCGCCATGCCCACGATCGGCTTGTTCAGGTGGATCGATCCGGCGGAGCCGTAGAAGCCGGCGTCGCCGTACGTGAAGATGCCGCCGTCGGAGGCCACCAGCCAGTACCCCCCGCCGTCGGGCGTCGGCGCCATGCCCACGATCGGCTTGTTCAGGTGGATGGACCCGGCGGAGCCGTAGAAGCCGGCGTCGCCGTAGTCGAAGATGCCGCCGTCGGAGGCCACCAGCCAGTACCCCAGGCCGTCACCGGAGGCGGCCATGCCCACGATCGGCTTGTTGAGGGGGAGGGCGCCGGCCGAGCCGAAGAAGCCGGCACTGCTGCCGTAGTTGAAGATGCCGCCGTCGGAGGCCACCAGCCAGTAGCCACCGTCGTCACCGGTGGGGGCGATGGCCACGATGGGCTTGTTCAGCGCGATCTTCGACGCGTCGCCGAAATAGTTCGCGTCGCCCGCGTAGGCGACCGCTCCGGCGGTGTCGACCTGGTAGTAGCCGATCCCCCCGACACCGGAGACCGCGACGGCGGCACCCGAGTTGGCCGCGTCCCCCAGGGTCAGCGTGGCGGAGCGCGCACCTAGCGCGCCCGGGTTGAAGACCGCCAGCGACGGAGCACGACGAGCCGGCGGCAAGATCGATGTTGTCGGCCGCGTCCGTCGTGCAGTTGGTCCCGGGGAGTGCACCAAAGTCGTCGGGGTCCGCACCGGAGGGCGCGTAACCGCTGATCACGTCCGTCGTTCGCGCTGTTGTTCGTCACGGTGAACGCCATGACCCTGAAGTCCCCGAGCGTGGTCTCTGGGAACGCGAGGCTGGTGGGTGTCACGCTCAGTGCCGGCGCCGTTGCGCCGGCGGGTGTTCCGTCGGTGGCCCCGACGTGCGAGCACGGGCACGGCGCCGAGCACGACGCTCGCCAACGACAATGCCGCCCATCGACGTACGCGATCCCGGAGATGCATCGGCCCGCCTTCCGTTTGCCGCTTTGCCCCGCACCGCCGAGACCGTCCCGGTCGGAAGGCACGCTAGCCGCGTCGCCGGCGCCCCTTGGGTGACCAGGGCCCGCCGGAAGCGGTCGGCCCGGGCCACCCCATTTGCGGACCCCCGTTTCGGGGAGGGATACACTGGTGCGTAATCCGAGGCGACCAAGCGAACGGAGAGACGCGTGCCCGCAACCGTGGTGGTCGGGACCCAGTGGGGCGACGAGGGGAAGGGCAAGCTCACCGATCACCTCGCCCGCGAGATGCACATGGTCGTGCGCTACCAGGGTGGCCACAACGCCGGCCACCGCATCGTCGTCGACGGCGAGGCCTTCGCCCTCCAGCTCGTGCCGAGCGGGATCCTCTACGACCACATCACCCCCGTCATCGGCAACGGCGTCGTCGTGGACCCGGCCGTGCTCCTCGAGGAGCTCGACATGCTGGCCGCAAGGGCGTCGACACCTCCCGCCTGGTCGTGAGCGGCAACGCCCACCTGATCATGCCGTACCACCAGGAGCTCGACCGGGTGACCGAGCGCTACCTCGGGAAGAACGCGCTGGGGACGACCAAGCGCGGCATCGGCCCGGCCTACGCCGACAAGGCCTCCCGGGTCGGGATCCGTGTGCAGGACCTCTTCGACCCCAAGATCTTCCGCCAGAAGCTCGACGTCGCCCTCAAGGAGAAGAACGCCGTCCTGGCCAAGGTGTACAACCGGCTGCCGCTGTCGGCCGCCGACATCGCGGAGCGCTACCTGGGCGAGTACGCCCCTCGGATCGAGCCGATGGTGGGCGACACGGTGGGCATGGTCCACGACGCCATGGACAAGGGCCGCGAGGTGCTGCTCGAGGGCGCCCAGGCCACCTTCTTGGACCTCGACCACGGGACCTATCCCTTCGTGACCTCCTCCAACCCCGTCGCCGGGGGCGCCTGCACCGGGTCGGGCCTCGGCCCCCGCGACATCGAGCGGGTGATCGGCATCGCCAAGGCCTACGTCACCCGCGTCGGCGCCGGGCCGTTCCCGACCGAGCAGGACAACGACGTCGGCGAGCTGCTCGTCGAGCGCGGCCACGAGTTCGGGACCAACACGGGGCGCAAGCGGCGCTGCGGATGGTTCGACGCCGTCATGCTGCGCCAGGCCGTGCGCCTCAACTCGCTGACCGAGGTGGCGCTGACCAAGCTCGACGTGCTCGACACCTTCGAGACGGTCAAGGTCTGCGTCGCCTACGAGGCCGACGGCATCCGCTTCACCCACCTGCCCTACCATCAGTCGACCTTCCACAAGGCCGTGCCCGTCTACGAGGAGCTGCCGGGCTGGCGCACGGACCTCAGCGCGGCCACCGCCCCCGGCGACATGCCCGCGGCCGCCCGCGACTACATTGCGTTCTTGTCCGAGCAGATCGGCGTGCCCGTCCGCCTCGTCGGGGTGGGACCGGGCCGCGAGCAGACCGTTTCCTTCGCCACCGCGTGAGGGTCTGCGTCGTCGGCAGCGGAGGCCGCGAGCACGCGCTGGCCCATGTGCTGGCGCGCACGGCGGACGTCGTCGTCACGCCGGGCAACCCGGGCATGGCGTCCCCGATCACCGTGCTGGCCGACGTGCCGGTCGAGGAGATTGAGGCCGACCTCTACGTCATCGGTCCCGAGGCGCCGCTCGTCGCCGGCCTGGCCGACCGCCTGCGGGGCCAGAGCAGGGCCGTCATGGGCCCGGGTGCCGACGGCGCGCTCCTCGAGGGGTCCAAGGCGTTCATGAAGGAGATTCTGGACGCGGCCGGCGTGCCGACGGCGCGCTTCGCCACCTTCGACGCGCTCGAGGCCGACGACGGCCCGCGCCTTCCTCGAGACCCTGCCCGGACCGTGGGTGATCAAGACGGACGGCCTCGCCGCGGGCAAGGGCGTGCTCGTGGCGCGGACCCTGGACGAGGCGCGCGACGACGTCACGGCCAAGCTGTCGGGCGCCGCCTTCGGCGACGCCGGGCGCCACATCGTGATCGAAGAGGGGCTCGTGGGCGAGGAGTGCTCGCTGCTCGTGCTCTGCGACGGGACCCGCGCCGTGCCGCTCGTCCCCGCCCAGGACTACAAGCGCATCGGCGACGGCGACGTCGGTCCCAACACCGGCGGCATGGGGGCGTACGCGCCGATGCCCCAGGTCGGCGCCCGCGACGTCGAGCGGCTGCTCGATGCCGCCGTGCGCCCGCTCGTCGAGGAGCTGCGGCGCCGGGGCATCGACTACCGCGGCGTGCTCTACGCCGGGCTCATGCTGACCCCCGACGGGCCCAAGGTCATTGAGTACAACGTGCGCTTCGGCGACCCCGAGGCGCAGGTGGTGCTGCCCCTCCTGGCCTGCGACGCCGCCGAGCTCTTCCTCGCCGTGGCCAACGGGGCGCTGGACGAGGCCGACCCGCCGGCCTTCTCCGGCGACGCCGCCGTGTGCGTGGTCATGGCCTCGCAGGGCTATCCCGAGCACCCGCGCACGGGCGACACCATCGAAGGGCTGCTCCCCTCCGGTCAGTCGGTCGCCCGCGTCGAGGGGGCCACCGTGTTCCACGCCGGCACGGGGCGCCACACGCCACGACGGGCCGTTCCACACCGCCGGCGGGCGCGTGCTCGGCGTCACCGCCGTCGCCCCGACGCTCGGCGCGGCGCGCGAGCGCGCCTACGCCGCCGCGGCGCCCATCGACTGGGAGGGCATGCAGATGCGGTTCGACATCGCGGCGAGCGTGCCCGGTGCGACGGTACCGGCGCGGGAGGGCGCCGGATGATCCCGCGCTACGCACCGGCCGACATGGCCGCCCTCTTCAGCGACGCCGCCCGCTTCTCGCTCTGGCTCGAGGTCGAGCTCCTCGCCACCGAGGCGCAGGCCGCCCTCGGCGTCGTGCCGGCGGACGAGGCGGCCACCTGCCGGGCCAAGGCGCCGGTGGTCGACGAGGTCTTCGTTGCCGACGTGCTCGAGCGCGAGAAGGTCACCGACCACGACGTCGCCGCCTTCGTCGACGTCGTGCAGGAGCGCATCGGCGCGCCCGCCGGCTCGCACATCCACTACGGCCTGACCTCCTCCGACGTGGTCGACACCGCGCTGTGCGCCACGCTCACCCGGGCGGCCGACCTCCTGCTGGAGGACCTGAGTGCGTTCGTCGCCGCGCTCAAGGCCCGTGCCCTCGAGCTCATGCACGTCCCCGTCACCGGCCGCACCCACGGCATGCACGCCGAGCCCACCACGTTCGGCGTCAAGTTCGCGCTGTGGGCCCTGCAGGCCGACCGCGACCGCCGCCGCCTGCGCGCCGCGCGCGACGCCGTCGCCGTCGGCAAGCTGTCGGGCGCGGTCGGCACCTACTCCAACATCGACCCGGCGGTCGAGTCCCGGGTCTGCGCTGCCCTCGGCCTGACCCCGGTGCCGGCCACCCAGGTGATCGCGCGGGACCGCCACGCCGAGTACCTCGCCGCCTGCGCGTCCATCGGGGCGACCATCGAGCTGATGTGCACCGAGATCAGGCACCTGGCCCGCAGCGAGCTGGGCGAGGCCGAGGAGCCCTTCGGCGCCGGCCAGAAGGGCTGCTCGGCCATGCCGCACAAGCGCAACCCCATCCTCTCCGAGCGCCTCTGCGGCCTGGCCCGCCTGCTGCGCGGGTACCTCGGCGCGGGCCTCGAGGACGTGGCGCTGTGGCACGAGCGGGACATCTCGCACAGCTCGGTCGAGCGGGTGGCCCTGCCCGACGCCTCTATGCTCACCTGCTACATGCTGCGCAAGGCGACGGGGCTGGCGGCGGGGTTGGTGATCCACCGCCGACCGCGCCCTCGCCAACCTCACGGAAGGCTCGCTCGGTCTCGTCTTCTCCCAGTCCGTGCTCCTGGCCCTGGTCGACGCCGGCCTGACGCGCGACGAGGCCTACCGCGTCGTGCAGCGTGACGCCCGGGCGGCCTGGTCCGAGCGCCGCCCCCTGCGCACGGTGCTCGAGATCGATCCCGAGGTCACCTTGACCCCAGCGCAGCTCGATGCGGCCTTCGACCTCTCGCGCACCCTCCGCCACGTCGACCGCTTCGCCGACGCCGTCTCGGTGCTGTGACGATGGAGTTGCCTCGGGTCCTCTCGGGCAAGGTGCGCGAGCTCTACGACGCGGGGGAGGGGCGGCTCCTCATGGTCGCCTCGGACCGGGTGAGCGCGTTCGACGTCATCATGGCCGAGCCCATCGCCGACAAGGGACGCGTGTTGACGGCGATGACGTGCTTCTGGTGCGAGGAGATGGCCGACGTGGTGCCGGGCACCATCCTGGCGGCGGACCCGGCCGGCATCGAGGAGGCGCTGGGGGGCGCCGCGCTGCCCGCCGGCTGGGCCGGCCGCACCCTCCTGGTGCGCCGGGCCGAGATGCTCCAGCTCGAGTGCATCGTGCGGGGCTACCTCGCCGGGCAGGCCTACGACGAGTACGAGCGGGCGGGGACGGTGCACGGCACCGCCATGCCCCCCGGCCTGCAGCTGGCCAGCCGCCTGGCCGAGCCGATCTTCACCCCCTCCACCAAGGCCGCCGAGGGGCACGACGTCAACATCGACTTCGCCGCCGCCGTCGACCTGGTGGGCCGCGAGGCGGCCACCTCCGCCCGGGACATCTGCCTCGAGCTGTACAGGCGGGCAGCGGCCCGCGCGGCCGCCGCCGGCCTCGTGCTGGCCGACACGAAGTTCGAGCTGGGCTACGTCGACGGCGTGCTCAGTCTGTGCGACGAGGTGTGCACGCCCGACTCGTCGCGCTACTGGCCGGCCGACGAGGTGGTGCCGGGGCGGACGCCGCCCGCCTTCGACAAGCAGCCCCTGCGCGACTGGCTGGCCGCGCAGCCCTGGGACCGCACGCCACCCCCGCCGCCGTTGCCGGCCGAAGTGACTTCGGCGCTGTCGCAACGCTACGTCGCGGCCTACGAGCGCATAACCGGGCGCTCGCTGGACGACTGGTACGGTGCGACGCCATGAGGTTCCGGGCGCGCGTGGAGGTGCAGTTGCGGCCCGGGATTGCCGACCCGGAAGGTGCGACCATCGAGCGCGCGCTGCCCGCACTCGGCTTCGACGGCGTGCAGCATGTCCGGGCCGGGCGTTCCTTCAACTTCGAGGTCGACGCGCCCGACGAGGGAGCGGCCCGCACGACGGCGACCGAGCTGGCCGACCGTCTCCTGGCCAACCCAGTGATCGAACAGAGCCGGCTCGAGCTCGAGGCGATCTGAGTTGGCGCCGCGCATCGGCGTCGTCGTCTTCCCGGGGACGAACTGCGAACACGACGTCGTGCAGGCGGCCGAGGCCGCGGGCGGCACCGGCGTCCTCCTCTGGCACGGTGGGACCCGCCTGGAGTCGGTCGACGCCGTGCTGCTCCCGGGTGGCTTCGCCCACGGCGACTACCTGCGCCCCGGCGCACTGGCCCGCTTCTCTCCGATCATGGAGGCGGTGCGCGACTTCGCCCGCTCCGGCGGCCCGGTGGTCGGCATCTGCAACGGCTTCCAAGTCCTGACCGAGGCGACCCTGCTCCCGGGCGCGCTGCAGAAGAACGGGCGGCTGCGCTTCTTGTGCCAACCGGCCCGGCTCGTGGTCGCCTCGACGGCGTCGGTGCTCACGGCGGGGACCCGGGTGGGCGACGAGCTCGTCATCCCCATCAATCACTTCTCGGGCAACTACACCTGCGACGACGAGACGCTGCGCCGCCTGCAGGCGGAGGATCGCATCGTGCTGCGCTACGCCGACAACCCGAACGGCTCGGTGGACAGCATCGCCGGCATCGCCAACGGGGCCGGCAACGTGGTCGGCCTCATGCCGCACCCCGAGCGCGCCAGCTCCGCGCTCCTCGGCTCGGAGGACGGGCTGGTGCTGTTGCGCTCGCTCGTCGCGGCGGCGTCGGCCCGGGCCGCGGCCTGACGACAGGGGAGGGTCGGCGGCCCTCCCCTCCCCGGCACGCTTTCTGGAAACTATCAACGAACTCATTGAGAGTTTTCAGAAACATCCTCGGCCTCCGAACCCAACGCCACCACCACTGCGATCCCGGGCGCCACGCCTGCCTCGGCGCGCCCCGAACCGGGGCGTCATCAGTTCTTCAGCACCGCTTCGTAGTGTGATGCCAAATGCGCCGTCGGGCTTCGATGTCCGTCAGAGTGCCGGCTGTGCACCTGCTGTGGGCGCGGCGCTGCGCCCTCGCGATCGGGGTCGCCGCGGCAACCCTCGCGCTCGTGGCGCAATCGTTGCCCGCCCCCGCCATGGCGTCGGCGCGCGCCCGGCCTCCGTGTCCCGAGGCGTCGCCACGGGACACGCGCTCGACCCGAGCTACTTCGAGCCCGGGGCCTGTGTCAGCTACGCGCCAACCTCAGGCGATCGCCACCTCACGGTCTTCCTCGATGCGGGCCATGGCGGTCTCGACCCCGGCGGCGTGGGAGACACCGAGGCGGGCCAGACCATTCACGAAGCCGACGAGACACTGCCGGTCGAGCTCGACACCATGCAACTGCTCCGGGCGAAGGGTTTCACGGTGGTGGTGTCGCGCACCGGGGCGGAGACCGTGATCCGCCCGCAGCCCGACGACGTCTCGGGTGGCCTCTTCACCGCTCAGGGCGTGCACGACGACGTGGCGGCACGCGACGTCTGCGCCAACCTGGCCAAGGCCAACGTCCTCTTGGGCATCTACTTCGACGCTGGGGAGTCGTCGCTCGACGCGGGCGGCGTGACGGGCTACGACGCCGACCGCACCTTCTCGGCGCAGAACCTCCGCCTGGCCACCTTGGTGCAGGGCGACGTCATCGGCGCCATGAACGCCCAAGGCTGGGGCATCCCAGATCTCGGGGTCGTCGACGACAGCGAGCTGGGTGGGCCGGCGCTGACGACCGCGTCAGCCGACTACGGACACCTGATGCTGCTCGGCCCGGCGGACCCCGGCTTCTTCTCCACGCCGAGCCGGATGCCGGGCGCGCTCATCGAGCCCCTCTTCATCACCGACCCGTACGAGGGAACGCTCGCCGCCAGCCGCAGCGGACAGGACGTCATTGCCGGCGGCCTCGCCAACGCGATCGAGCAGTACTTCGCGCCCGCCGCCCACGCGGGTCCGAGCACGGAGGCGGCCAGGCCCACCCGTCACACGAAGCCGCCGCGCATGCCGGCCATGCCGGCGGCCGGCTGAGCGGCTCAGGAGCGGGCGCGCGAGATCTCGGACTTCTGGAGGACCGCGGCGCTCACGCCGGCGGCCCGCCAGGTGGAGTACGTGATGCCCTTGCGCTCGCCGTAGGCCTTGGCCACCTTGATGAACTGCTTCTCCAGCGCGGTGAGGTCCTTGACCTGGTCCACCCGGGAGCGCTCGTCGAGTAGGTCCTTCTGCTCCTGGAGCAGGTGGAGCCGGGTCAGCGCGTCGGCCCCGGCGAGCTGGGACTCGATGGAGGCCAGCCGGCGGTCGATGGAGGCCGGGGTGCGCTTGCGGCCCCGCTTGGGCTTGGAGGTCTCGAGCGCCTCGAGATAGTGACGAACGGTTGCACTCTCGGCGCGCCCACGAGCCAGGGCGGCCTTGTGGCCACTGCTCATGGGCTTGCGAGGAGCCGGAGTCTTTGTCTTCGTTGCCATGTTCCCATTGTGACCTGTCGCCACGGGCCATAGACGTCAACGGGCCAGGTTTCTTTGGTTCGGTACCGCAATGTCCCATTTGGGTTGCACGGCCCGGATTCATCGCCGCAATTCCGCGACGGCCATGCGCCAATGCAGGGACCGCCACGGGCCGGTATTGGGCCGTTGCGCACGGCCCATTTCACCCCGGGACGGGGGTTACCCTGCTCTCGTGACGGCAGCGGGCACCCCGGTGGTAGAGGCACGGCACCGGCGGACCATGGCGGTCGTTCTGCTCGCGGCCGCCCTGCTGATCGTGGCCTACTGGGTCGCCTGGCTGGCCCACCGTTCCCTGGTGGCGTCGGAGACCGGCGCCGGGTACACCCAGTTCGAGGACGCCTTCCCCCTGGCCGACGGCTGGCTGGCCCTGTGCCTGGTCGCTGCCGCCCACTGCCTCTTGACGGCGCGGCGGGCGGCCCTGTTTTGGCTGCTGGCCGGGGGCGGCGCCGGGCTGTACCTCTGCGCCATGGACGTGCTCTACGACCTGCAGCACGGCGTGTGGGGCAAGGGAGGCAACGGGGCGATGGAACTGGTGATCAACGTCGTCACGCTGGGCCTGTCCGCCTTCGTGCTGCGCTGGACCTGGGTGCGCCGCGAGGCACTGCTTTCGCCGTGAGCCAGTTCCACTTCGACCCGGCCACCTACCTGGACCTCATGCGGGCCGAGGTGCCGGCGTACGGGCGTCTGCAAGAGGCAGTCGCCACGGCATGCGACGGCATGGCGGCTTCTCGCGTGCTCGACCTCGGGACCGGGACGGGCGAGACCCTGGCCATCGTGCTCGGTCGCCACGGTGGGGCGGTCGCGGTCGGGATCGACGAGAGCGAGGCCATGCTCGATGCCGCCCGCTCCCGCCTCCACGGTTTCGCGGTGGAGCTGCGGGTGGCCGAGCTGACCGACCGGCTGCCCGACGGCCCCTTCGACCTCGTCGTCTCCGCGCTGGCCATCCACCACCTCGAGGGACCCGACAAGGCCGCGCTCTTCGGGCGGGTCGCCGATGTGCTGCGCCCGGGCGGGCGCTTCGTGCTCGGCGACGTGGTCATCCCGCTCGACCGGGCCGACGCCGTGACCCCGTTGACCTCCGATCACGACCGGCCGTCCAAGCTGGCCGACCAGCTGCAGTGGCTCGCCGACGCCGGGCTCGAACCGGCGACGACGTGGACCGAGCGCGACCTCGTCGTCGTGCGCGCGCCGACCGCATCGACCGCGCCGGCTGACCCGGGGCGCTCGCCCCTTCGTCCGTCCGGCTCAACCGGCGGGCGCGCTCCGGCGTCCCTCGACGAGCTGGCGGGCCTCGACCTCGGTCCGCGGGACCCGGCCCCGGGCCCCCATCTCTATGACGAAGTCGGTGGCCGCCCGGACGCCGTTGAGGAACAGCTCGTTGCGTTGGTCGGGGCTGAGGCCGAAGTCGGTCGTCGCGATGCCCGCGTTGTCCACGAAGATCGTGCGGCCGGCCGTGGCGGCGTCGACGCCGTAGGCGTCCCACTCGTTCATCATGGTGTGGAGGCAGCCCCGCGCCTCGACGTAGGTGGACCGGGCGGCCTGCGTGGCGGGGAACCGGGTCTGCAGCGAGGACAGCTTGACGCCGATGGTGGGCCAGCGCGGTGGACCGCCGTCCTCCCGGTCGAAGGCGTTGATGGGGAAGTTGCGCAGCATGCCCCCGTCGACCCACGTCACCGTGCCGCCGTCGTGGTGCGTGGGGATGGAGCCCCCGCCGGGTCCGGGCATGTCGACATCGGCGGGCAGAGCGGTGAAGGTGACCGGTTCGAAGAAGAAGGGGATGGACATGGAAGCGCGTACCGCCTCGACGACCTCCTGCTCGTCACGGTTCTGTCCGTAGAAGTCGTAGTCCCAGGGCAGGCGGACCAGCTGGCCGCGGGTGATGTCGGACGTGTGCACGACGAGCCCGTAGCGCCGGCTCGGCGGGAGGCTCATGCCGGGATCGTCCTCCATCGTGATCATGAGGTCGGCGAAGGTGTGGACGCCGAGGTCGTCGAGGATCGGACCGAGCCACGTGCCGAGGAAGTTGCCGTCGTAGACACCCATGCGATGGGTGAGGACCGCGGCGTCCGACAGCGTTCTCGCCGGCGTTCCCGAAGTGGTGGTCCATGAACTCGTGCAGCTTGCCCTTCGGTTGCATGAACTCGGTGAAGGTGAGGCCGTCGAGGTACCCCTTCAGGCTCGTCATGGGGGCGCCCTTCTTCGCGATCGCCGCGATGAGCGCCGCCGCGATCGAGCCGGCGCTCGTGCCGGCCACCCGCGCGAACCGGTAGCCCGCCTCGGCCAACACCGAGACCGCCCCGACGATGCCGATGCCCTTGACGCCGCCACCCTCGAGGGCGAGGTCGGCCACGAGCTCGGGCGCTCCGCTCCCGCGCCACCCGTCGGACGCGAGGAGCCGAGCCGCCGACTGTTCGAACTGCGTCTGCAGCGAGGCGACCCTGGTGTACCCGTAGGGCGCCGCGGGATCGAGGACGATGTCCTCCCTCGGCGGCTGCGCTACGCCGGAATCGGCCATGATGCCCCCTCGCGTCCCTTGGTGCTCGGGGGTGAGCGTACCGACTCCCATCCCCGCGTTCTTCTTGCCGACCCCTGCGGACCCTGGTGCCGAACTGGCCAGAAGAACCCGACGCGGCCTCTATCGTGGAGGTCATCATGACTCCTACGGCCGGGGCGCTGCCGCCCGACCAGCCGCCGGCCGGGGAGCCGCTGCACGCGCCGGCGGGAGAGGAGTCCCTGGGAGAGGAGTCCCTGCACCGGGCGCTCGGACTGACCGACGACGAGTTCGAGGCCGTCGGCAAGATCCTCGGGCGCCCGCCCAACCACCTCGAGCTGGCCCTCTACGCAGTCATGTGGAGCGAGCACTGCTCGTACAAGTCGTCCCGGCTGCACCTGCGCCGCCTGCCGACCGAGGGCCCCCGGGTGCTCGTGGGTCCGGGCGAGAACGCCGGGGTGATCGATGCCGGCGACGGCATCGCAGTGGCCATCCGTATCGAGAGCCACAACCACCCGTCGGCGATCGAGCCCTACCAGGGCGCGGCCACCGGCGTGGGCGGGATCCTGCGCGACATCTTCACCATGGGGGCCCGCCCGCTGGCCGTCATGGACCCGCTCTTCTTCGGGCCGCCCGACGACGCCCGCCAACGTTGGCTCGTCGAGGGCGTGGTGAGCGGGATCTCGGGCTACGGCAACTCCGTCGGGGTGCCGACCGTGGGCGGGGAGCTCACCTTCGACCCCTGCTACGCCCAGAACCCGCTCGTCAACGTGCTCTGCATGGGCGCGCTGCCGGCCGAGCGGTTGGTCCTCGGCATCGCGTCGGGCCCGGGCAACCTGGCCGGTGCTGCTGGGCTCGAGCACGGGGCGCGACGGCATCGGCGGCGTCAGCGTCCTGGCCTCCGCCGGGTTCAGCGGGGAGCAGAAGGGGGCGGCGGACGACACCAAACGACCGAGCGTCCAGGTGGGCGACCCCTTCGAGGAGAAGCGCCTCATCGAGGCCTGCCTCGAGCTGCTCGACACCAAGCTCGTGGTCGGGATCCAGGATCTGGGCGGCGCCGGCCTGGCCTGCGCGACCAGCGAGACCGCGGCCCGGGGCGGCGTGGGCATGGACGTCGACGTGTCGGCGGTGCCGCGGCGCGAGGAGGGCATGGAGCCGTGGGAGGTGATGACCAGCGAGAGCCAGGAGCGCATGCTGGCGATCGTCACGCCCGGGTCGTGGCCGGCGGTGGCGGACATCTGCGCCAAGTGGGAGGTGCGGGCGACGGTCATCGGCACGGTGACGGCGCCCGGCCCCGACGGCGGCGGGCGCCTGCGCATCCGCGACGGCGCCGACGGCCCCGTGCTCGCCGATGTGCCGGCGGCGTCGCTCTCCGAGGACGCGCCGCTCTACGACCGCCCCCGCGCCGCGCCCGCGGCCGTGGGCCGCAGGAGCGAGCCGCCGCACCCACCGCAGCTACCGGCGGACTGCGCCGGCGACCTCCTCGCACTTCTGCGCTCTCCCGGCTGGGTCTACCGCCAGTACGACCACCAGCTGTTCTTGAACACCGTGGCGGGCCCCGGTGACTGACGCGGCGCTCCTTCGGCTGGCGGGCCCGGGTCTGCCCGCCTCGGCCCGGGGCGTCGCGCTCACGACCGATTCCAACCCACGCGCCTGCGCGCTCGACCCGCGGGCGGGCACCGCGCTCGCCCTGGCCGAGGCCGTCGCCAACCTGGCCTGCGTCGGTGCGACACCGGCGGCCGTCGTGAACTGCCTCAACTTCGGGAACCCCGAGCACCCCGAGGTGATATGGCAGCTCTCGGAGTGCATCGACGGGCTCGCCGAGTCCTGCCGCGCCCTGTCGCTCCCGGTCATCGGGGGCAATGTCAGCTTCTACAACGAGAGCGGTGGGTCCGACATCGACCCCACGCCGGTGCTCGGGGTGTTGGGCCTCGTCGACGCGGTCCACGCCGCCCCGCCCGGGCTGGGCTGGTCCGGCGACGACGCGGTCGTGCTGGTGGGGGCGCGGGCGGCCGCGGACGGGTCGTTCCCGCTGGACGGGACGCGCTGGGCCACCGAGCGCGGCGAACACCGCGCCGGACGCATCCCGGCCGTCGACTTCGGCGCGCACGCGGCCGTGTGCGCCTTCGTCGCCACGCTCGTCGCCGCGCAGGTTGGTGGGGCCACCGGCTCCCCGCTCGTCCATGCCGTGCACGACGTCTCGGGGGGTGGCCTGGCCGTCGCCCTGGCCGAGATGGCTGCCCGGGCCGGGGAGGGCTGCACCCTCGACGTGGACGATCCGGCCGAGCTGTTCAGCGAGCTGCCCTCCCGCTTCGTGGTGGCGACGGCGGCCCCCGACGAGCTGGCGGCCCGGGCCGCCGACCTCGGGATCCCGACCGTGGTCCTGGGCCGGGCCGGCGGCGAGCGGTTCGTCCTCGGAGGCCTGGTCGATCTGCCCGTCGGCGCCGTGCAGGCGGCCCACGAGGGGAACCTGGCCCTCGCCCTGGGCGACCCATGATGCCGCGGGCCTGTGCGAGAATGGGTGCCGCGTGAAGGAAGCGTGCGGAGTCTTCGGGGTCTACGCGCCCGGCATGAGGGTGGCCAACCTCACGTTCGACGGATTGTTCGCGCTGCAGCATCGCGGGCAGGAGTCGGCCGGGATGGCGGTGAGCGACGGCGACACCGTCACGGTCGTCAAGGACATGGGCCTGGTGGCGACCGTGTTCGACGAGCGGACCCTCTCGGGGCTCGAGGGCCACGTCGCCATCGGCCACACCCGCTACTCGACGCACGGCTCGTCGGACTGGGCGGGGGCCCAGCCCGTCTACCGACCCGTCGGCCGGGCCGGTTTCGCGCTGGGCCACAACGGGAACCTGACGAACACCACCGCGCTGGCCGAGAAGGTCGGCATGCTGCCCGGCTCCATCGCCACGGACAGCGACGTCGTGGCCGAGCTGCTGGCCCACTCATTCCCGGAGACCGAGGACCTGGCCACGGCGCTGCAGGCCGTGCTCCCCATCCTCGAGGGTGCCTTCTCGTTCGTCCTCATGAGCTCCGAGCGGCTCTTCGGGGTCCGTGACCCCCTCGGGTTCCGCCCCCTGTGCCTGGGGCGGCTCGGTCCAGCCGACGCGCCCGATGGTTGGGTGCTCGCCTCCGAGACGCCCGCGCTCAGCGTCATCGGCGCCACCTTCGTGCGCGAGGTCGAGCCCGGCGAGATGGTGGTCATCGACGCGGAGGGCCCGACCAGCATCGAGGTCCCGTGGCTGCGCGAGGTCACGCCGCGGCTGTGCATCTTCGAGTTCGCCTACATCGCGCGGCCCGACAGCAGGCTCTACGGCCGCGAGGTCCACGAGACCCGCTGCCGCATGGGCGAGCTGCTGGCGGCCCAGGCGCCCGCGGAGGCCGACATGGTGATGGGGGTGCCCGAGTCGGGCGTGCCGGCGGCGGAGGGCTTCGCCCGGGCCAGCGGCATCCCCTACGGCCAGGGGCTGGTGAAGAACCGCTACATCGGGCGCTCCTTCATCGCGCCCGACCAGGGAGCGCGGGACGCTGCCGTCCGGCGCAAGCTGAACCCGCTCGCCGACGCCATCGCAGGCAAGCGCCTGGTCGTGGTCGACGATTCCATCGTGCGCGGCACGACACAGCGTTCGGTCATCCGCATGCTGCGCGAGGCTGGGGCGGCCGAGGTCCACCTGCGCATCTCGTCGCCCCCCTGGCGCTGGCCCTGCTTCTACGGGATCGACACCCCGTCGCACGAGGAGCTACTGGCGACCGACCACAGCGTCGAGGACATGGCGCGCATCCTGGGAGCGGATTCGCTCGCCTACATCAGTATCGAGAACCTCAAGCGTGGCCATCGGCGCCGGAGCCGATGCCGGCTTCTGCGACGCCTGCTTCACCGGCGAGTACCCGACACCCGTGCCCGCCGCCGTTTCGACGCCCGTCTCGCTCGGCCGGCCCGAGCGGGTCACGGCCACGGCCCACCAGGCCGCGCTGCCCGGGGTCTGACGGAAGTGGGCCAGGACGGCGCCACCTACGCCGGCGCCGGGGTCGACATCGCGGCCGGCGACGCCGCCGTCGAGCGGCTGCGCTCCATGGTGGCGGGCATCGGCGGATTCGGGGGCCAGTTCCCGCTCGACACCGAGCACTACGCCGAGCCCGTCCTGGTGGCCTCGACGGACGGGGTGGGCACGAAGCTGGTGGTCGCCCGGGCCACCGGCCGCTACGACACCGTCGGCATCGACCTGGTCGCCATGTGCGTCGACGACCTCGTGTGCGTCGGGGCCGAACCGCTGTTCATGCTCGACTACGTCGCCACGGGCAAGGTCGACCCCGAGCGCATCGCCACCGTGGTGGCCGGCGTGCATGAGGGCTGCCGACAGGCGGGCTGCACCTTGCTCGGCGGCGAGACGGCAGAGCACCCCGGCGTCATGGCGCCCGACGAGCTCGACCTGGCCGGCTTCGCCGTCGGCGTCGTCGAGCAGGGGACCCAACTGGGGCCCGAGCGTGTGCGCGCCGGTGACGCCGTGGTGGCGCTGCCCTCGCCGGGCCTCCGCTCGAACGGCTACACCCTGGCCCGCCACGTCCTGTTGGAACGGGCCGGTCTCGACCTGGGCGATCCCGTGTGGGAGGGCGCACATCACACCGTGGCCGACGAGCTGCTGCGGCCCTCGGTGATCTACACGCCGGCCGTGCTGGCGGCGCGCGAGACAAGCGGAGGCTGGCTGCACGCGTGTGCCCACATCACCGGGGGCGGCATCGTGGGCAACCTCCCCCGGGTGCTCCCCGAAGGTCTCGGCGCCGTGCTCGACCGCTCGACCTGGGAGGAGCCCCGCATCTTCGCCGAGATCCGGCGCCTGGGCGCGGTGGCGGACGAGGAGATGGACCGGGTGTTCAACCGCGGCGTCGGCATGGTGCTCGTCGCCGACCCCCAGGGCGTCGACGCCCTGCTCGACGCACTCGACGCCGGGGGGCAGCCGTCCGCCGTGATCGGCGAGGTCGTCGAAGGCGTGCGGGGCGTCCGCTTCCGGTGAGCGGCGCCGAGCGCTACCCCGAGCTGCGGGCCCACCTCCTCGAGCACTCGGTGCGCCGGGGCGACTTCACCCTCAAGTCGGGGCGCAAGAGCACCTGGTTCATCGACTCCAAACAGACCGTGTGCCGACCCGAGGCGATGCTGCTGGTGGCCGACGCGGTGCTCTCGGTCATCCCCCCCGAAGCCACGGCCATCGGCGGGCTGACCATGGGGGCCGACCCGGTCGCCTTCGTGACCGCCGGCGTGGCCGCGACGCGCGGGCGCGGGCTGAAGGCGTTCAGCGTGCGCAAGGAGGCCAAGGATCACGGGGCGGGAGGACGCATCGCCGGCGCGCTCGACCGGGGCGACCTGGTCGTCGTCACCGAGGACACCGTGACCAGGGGCACGTCACTCCTCGAGGCGGCGCACGCCGTCCAGGACGCGGGGGCCGAGGTCGTCCTCCTGGTGGCCGTGGTCGACCGCGGGGGCACGGTCGAGGCGATGGCGGCGGCGGAGGGGATCCCCTTCCGGGCCGTCCTCAGCGCGCCGGATCTCGGCTTCCCCTACGAGGGCGCGTAACCGGCGTGTAACTGGAACGTCCCTCGGGCGTCACAGGGTCGTTGCTACGCGGTTCGGCCGGGAGCCTCCACCTCAACGCGCCCATGATGGGGCTCGGGGGTGCGCCGACCTGAGTCGGGTTCCGTGGCGGCCCGGTCGAGGTCATTGCCAACTGGCCGTGCACTCCCTAGAGTGCGCGGAGCGAACGGAGGTGCCCGGTGTCCAAAGGCGTTCAGGCAAGGATGCGGAAGGCTTCATCGGGTCGCGTGACCCCGTCGTCGCGGCTCCGCCGCGGCGCGGTGATCGCCGTCGACGGCGCGCTCGCCATCGGCACGGGCGCCCTCGGTGGGCTGTTTGCCACCGGTGCCGCATCGGCGGCGGTACCGACGCCGGGCTGGACGGGACTGCAGACCCCGGTCCCCACCGGTTCGGACGCGCCCGCCACCAACCCCGAAGAGGCGATCCAGACCGAAGCATGCGCGACCGCCGTCTCCTGTGTGGGCGCGGGCAGCTACTCGGATGCCGGGTCCAACACTCGCGGGCTGTTCGACTGCGCTGAACGGCGGATCGTGGTCCTCGGTCGAGGCGCCGCTGCCGTCGGACGCGAAGGCCGACCCCGACCCGGCCTTCTTCGACACCGCCTGCGGTTCGAGCGGTTCGTGCTATGCCGTGGGCGGCTACAAGAACAACAGCGGGGGATCCGGGCCGCCCGCCAACGGCCTCATCGAGACGTACACGGGTGGCGCGTGGAGCGCGACCGAGGCGCCTGTCCCCTCCAATGCCGTCGGCGCGACGGGCTCGCACACCTGGCTCAAGTCGGTGTCGTGCCCCGCCCCGGGCAACTGTGTGGCGGTCGGGACCTACGCCACGGGCCCCTCCACCGCCGCGGGACTCATCGAGACGCTCTCGGGCGGACAGTGGACCGCCATGGAGGCCCCACAGGTGTCCGACGCCAACACGAGCAACGAGGTCGAGTTGGCCGGGGTGTCGTGCCCCGCCCTGGGCTCGTGTGCCGCCGACGGGATCTACCGGACCAACGCCGGTGGCACCGGTCTCGAGGTGCTGTCCCTGTCGGGCGGGACGTGGACGCCGTCGGTGGCGCCGCTCCCGGCCGACACCGCGACCGGGAGTAGCGAGCGCGTCGGGGTCAGCCCGTTCATTGAGGAGTTCGGGAGGAACATCTCGTGCACCGGCACGGTGTGCGAGATCGCCGGCCAGTACGCCAACACGGCGGGCGGCACCGCCGGGCTCCTGCTGCACTCGTCGACGTCCGGCGGCAGCTGGACCGCGTCGACGGCACCCGTTCCGTCCAACGCGGCGTCCGGCAGCTCCGCGGACGTCCTCCTCTTCACCGCGACCTGCGGGTTCGACGGTGGGTGTGTGGCGGTCGGCGGGTACCGGGACACCTCGTCAGCCACCCGGCCACTCGTCGAGACCATCTCGGCCAGCGGGACGGTGACCGCACAGGAGGCACCACAGCCGTCGGACGCCGCGACGGGATCGAGCACCGACGCGGTCCTCTTCGGTGCCCGATGCATCTCGTCCAGCGACTGCACGGCCGTGGGGGCCTACACCCTCACCTCAGGTTCCGGCCACGCCGCCGGGCTCATCGACACCCTGAACGGCACGACGTGGACCGCGCAGGCGACGCCGCTGCCGTCCAACGCGGCGACGGGAGCCTCGGCCTTCAGCGAGCTCTTCAGCGTGGCCGGAACCCCCACGGGGGCGTTCGAGGCCGGCGGCTCCTATGAGGACCCCGGGAACGCCTTCGGCCTGCTCGCCAGCTTCACGCCGGCGCAGGGCTACTGGACGGACGCCTCCGACGGCGGGATCTTCACCTATGGCAACGCCGCCTTCCACGGCTCCATGGGTGGTCAGCATCTCAACCAGCCCGTCGTGGGGATGGCCTCCACGCCTGACGGCGGCGGCTACTGGGAGGTGGCCGCCGACGGTGGGATCTTCAGCTTCGGCAACGCGCAGTTCCACGGCTCGGCGGGCAGCCTGCGCCTCAACCAGCCGATCGTGGGCATGGCGGCGACCGCCGACGGCGGCGGCTACTGGTTGGTGGCCTCCGACGGCGGCATCTTCAACTACGGCGACGCCGGCTTCTACGGCTCGACGGGCTCCCTCCACCTGAACAAGCCGGTCGTGGGCATGGCAGCCACGCCCGACGGGCACGGGTACTGGCTGGTGGCCTCCGACGGCGGCATCTTCAACTACGGCGACGCCGGCTTCTACGGCTCGACGGGCAGCATCAAGCTCAACAAGCCCGTCGTCGGCATGGCGACGAGCGCGAGCGGCCTGGGCTACTGGCTGGTGGCCTCCGACGGCGGCATCTTCAGCTACGGCGACGCCGCCTTCCACGGCTCGGCGGGCTCACTCGTGCTGAACAAGCCGGTCGTCGGGATGATGAGCACCTTCGACGGCGCCGGCTACTGGCTCGTGGCCTCCGACGGTGGCATCTTCAGTTACGGCAACGCCGGGTTCCAGGGCTCGGCCGGGAGCCTCCACCTCAACGCGCCCATGGTCGGGGGCACGCCGACCTGAGCGGCGGCGCGGCAGCCCGCGCCCCGTCAGAACACCGCGATCGGGTTGACGGGCGAGGCGGTGCCGCGCCGGAGGACCAGCGGCGCCACGGCCAAGAGGAAGGCCCAGCGCCGCTCCTCGGCGCAGGCGCCGGCGAGCGCCTCGAGGTCCAGGTTGTCCATGAGGTGGACGCCCATGGCGGGGATGACGACCATGTGGATGGGCATGGCGACACCGTCGACGCGGGAGGGCAGGACGTCGGAGACCCCGTCGCTGCCGAGGGTGGCCACGTCGCGCTGGCGCAGCCACGGGAGGCAGGACGCGTCGAGGCCGGCGGCCAGGCCGGCCGTGTCCCACGCTCCGTGGTCGTCGCGCCAGCGCCAGCGCCCCGTGCGCACGAGCAGGGCGTCGCCGGCCCGGACGCGCAGCCCCGCGCGCTCCTCCGCGGCCTCGAGGTCCTCGGGGAACACCGGCTCGCCGGGTTCGAGGGCGTCGACGCCGCGCAACGCGGGGACGTCGAGCAGCACGCCCCGTGTCACGATGCCAGCGTGCAGGTGGTGGATGCCCAGGCGGGTTGCCCCGTGGGCGGTCACCGTCTCCGCCGGGTACCCGTTGTAGAGCTTGCCGTCGGCGAAGATGTGGCACAGGGCATCGAGATGGCTGGTGGCGAAGCCGTGCGGCGCCACGGCGAAGTAGTCGGCACCCCCGCCCTCGGTGACCGTGCCGATCATGTGGTGGGCGACCGGGTTCGGGTTGTCTGCCGCCGCCCTGGTGTCGAGGGGGCGGGCGCACGACACGGTGCGGCCCACCCGGACCGTGGCCGCCGCCGCGGCGGTGATCTCCGGCGTGATCAGGTTGAGCGCCCCCAGCTGGTCGTCGTCGCCCCAGCGGCCCCAGTTGGAGAGCGTCTGGTGGAAAGCGAGGACGTCGGTGGCGGCCATGGGCGCGCGGGGCATGGTCGGACAGTACCCCGCGCCCCATACGATCGGCCCATGACGACACTGCAAGGGGAGTACGAGCCGAGCCCGTGGGAGTGGGTGCGCGACCAGGTGGCCGAGTACGAAGCCTCCGGAGGGGAGCGGGCGAACACCCTCATGGACACGGGATTGCCGATCATCGTGGTGACCACCCGGGGTGCCAAGAGCGGGAAGGTGCGCAAGAACCCCGTCATGCGGGTCGAGCACGGCGGCGAGTACGCACTCGTGGCATCGAAGGGTGGCGCGCCGGAGAACCCGGAGTGGTTCCACAACTTGGAGGCCTACCCCGACGAAGTCACCATTCAGGACGGGCCCGCGCCCTTCGCCGTGACCGTGCGCGAGGTGAGCGGGGACGAGCGGGCGCTGTGGTGGGAGCGGGGCGTCGCCGCCTACCCGCCCTACGCTGAGTACCAGGAGAACACCGCGCGCCAGATCCCGGTGTTCGTCGCCAGCCGCCGCCAGGGCTGAGCCGGCGGCGGCTCAGCGGGCGTGGGCGAAGGCCTGCACGACCGCGGCGCGCCAGGGGACGAGGGCGTCCTCTCGCTCGAGGGGCGTCTTGCCCAGGCGCACGAGGACGAGGTCGAGGGAGGGGCAGATGGTGATCGTCTGGCCCTCGTAGCCCGAGGCCCGGAAGGTGCCGAGCGGGTCGAGGTTCTCGAGCGTGGTGCCGCGCACGCCCCACCAGTGGGCGCCGTGGGGGCTGGGGTCCGCTGGGTCGTCGACCGACACCATCGTGCGGCCGTAGTCCACCCAGCCGGCCGGCAGCAGCCGGACCCCCTCCCACGTGCCGTCGCGCAGGTACAGCAGCCCGAAGCGGGCATAGTCGCGGGCGGTGGCCCGGACATAGGACGAGGCCACCCAGGTGCCGGCCTCGTCGAACTCGGGGTCGGCGCTCGCCATCCCCAGGGAACCGAAGAGGCGGCCGTGCAGGAAGCGGGCGTAGTCCTCACCGGGCCCGACAGTGCGGGCCACGATGCCCGAGATGATGTTCGACGTTCCCGACGAATAGTTGAAGCGCGTGCCGGGAACGGCCGCCAGCGGGCGATCCGCCGCGAAGTGCGCCATGTCGGGCTGTCCGTCGCCGAAGAGCATCTGGATCACGTCCGAGACGCGGTCGTCGACGTAGTCCTCCACGAAGTCGAGCCCGTCGCGCATGGCGAGGAGGTGGCGCAGCGTGATGGCGTGGCGGGGGTCGGCCGGGTCCGACCACTCGGGCACCGGGGCCGGGGTGTCGAGGTCGAGCCGTCCGTCACCCACCAGCAGCCCGACCACCGCGTGCAGCATCGACTTGGCCATCGACCAGCTGAGCAACGGTGTCTCGGCCGTCACCGGTGTGGGGGCGCGGTCGAAGTGCTCCAGCGCGCCGTGGTAGCGCTCGACCACGACGCGGCCCCGGTGCACGACCACCACGGCTGAACGAGGTGGCGCACGGCCCCTCGTCGTCGAAGACCTCGTCGAGCAGCGCGTCGAGGTCGACGCCCGGGGGCGGCTCACCCTGGGGCCACGTCGCCGTGGGCCAAGGCACGCCCGCCGGCTGGGCCGGCAGAGGGACCAGGCCGCTCACCGGGTCTCGGCGAGGAACTGCAGGAGGGCCGCGTTGGTCTCCGCCGGCTTCTCTTGTTGTACCCAGTGGCCCGCGCCCTCGACCGTGACCGCCCCGCGGAAGTCGGGCAGCGCCTCGGCCATGGCCTCGGCCGCGCCCGGCATCATGAGGAGGACCGGGTCGAGCGAGCCGGTGAGGAAGCCGCTCGGCATGGTGTAGACGGAGGCGGGGATGTCCTTTGAGCGTTCCCAGTTCGCGTCCATGTTGCGGTAGAAGCTGATGGGCCCGAAGAACCCGCTCCGCTCGAAGGCCGCCGCGTAGACGTCCACGTCGGCCTCGGTGATCCAGTCCGGCAGCACCTCGGGGCCTGGCGTGAGGATGTCCTGGAAGCGGGTGCCCTCGCGTGGCGCGTCGGCGACGAGCGGGTTCGGGTTGGCCATTCCCTCGCCGCCAGCCGAATAGAGCATGGAGCGCAGGAAGCGCCGGGGGTCCTCCTCGAACTCCGCCTCGGCCGGGCCCACCTCTTGGAAATAGAGCATGTAGAAGAACTTGCCCTCGAAGACCGCCTCGAAGATCTGCGTGGGCGGGGCAGGGGCGTTGGAGTAGGGGACGCTCATGTTGTAGATGGAGGTCACCCGCTCGGTGTGCAGGCGACCCATCTCCCAGACCAGCATCGCCCCCCAGTCGTGCCCGACGAAGGCGGCGGTGTCGTAGCCGTAGTGGTCGAGCAGGCCGCAGAGGTCGCCCGTCAGCTTGTCCGACCCGTAGTCGGACACCGCGCCGGGCCGCGCGCTCCCCCCGTAGCCGCGCAGGTCAGGGGCGATCGCCCGGTACCCGGCGTCCGCCAGCGCGCCGAGCTGGTGGCGCCACGAGTACCACAGCTCGGGGAAGCCGTGGCACAGCACGACGGGCGGCCCGTCCGCCGGCCCGGCGACTGCGACGTGCAGCTCTATCCCGTTGGCCGGGATCTGTTCGTGGGTGACGTCAGGCACGCGGGCTCGCCTCCGCCGCTCTTCTCGGCCTTCTCCGCGTGGTGCTTCTGGATGGCGGACATGACCGCGTTGCCCGCCGCGCCGATGAATTCGGGGCGGTTCTCCGCGGCCCAGTCCCTGCTCGAGGTCAGCGACCGCGAGGAGTCCTGGAAGCGAGGCGCCACGTAGCGGGCGATCAGCTCGTAGGAGTGGCACGTGGCTTCGGTGTCGGCCCACTCGTGGCCCATGAGCAAGAAGGTGCCGAACCCGCCGGACTGGGCCTGCAGGCGCTCGACCTGTGCGATGGCGTCGTCGACGGTGCCGATGACGGCGAAGCCGGATGCATTGAGCGCATCGACGAGCGAGTCGAAGTTCTCGGTGTTGGGCGCCAGGGGCAGGGCCGCCACCCGCTGGAAGTAGTCGACCCACTCCTCGAGGCCGTAGGCCACGTCGGCCACTGCCTGCTCCTTGCTGTCGGCGATGTGCATCGGTCCGACCAGGCGCCACTTGTTGCGGTCGACGACGGTCGAGAACTCCTGGGCCCGCTCCTCCATGACGTCCCAGTGGACGCCCAGCACGTCGAAACCACCCGCCGACGTCGCCCCGATGGACAAGAGGGCGCAGCCGAAGCGCCCCGCGGCGCGGGGGCCGGCCGGGGACACCTGGGCCGCCACCGCAACCTCGGGGAAGGGGCGCTGATAGGGCAGCAGCTGCAGCCGTGCCTTGACCAGCTTGAACCACTCCGTCTCCATGGAGACGGTCTCGCCCGCCAGCAGCTGAAGGATCGCCTCGAGGGATTCCTCCATCATGTCGCGCTGCTTGGCGGGGTCGATGCCCATCATGAACGCGTCCGAGGGGAGCGCGCCCGGGCCCACCCCGATCATCACGCGGCCGCGGGTGAGGTGGTCGAGGAGCACCATGCGATCGGCCAGCATGAACGGGTGGTGGTAGGGCAGCGAGGAAACCCCGGTGCCGAGGCGGATGTGCCGGGTGCGCTGTGCGGCGGCGGCGATGAAGACCTCCGGCGACGCGATGATCTCGTAACCCGCCGAGTGGTGCTCGCCGAACCAGGCCTCGTCGAAGCCGAGCTCGTCGAGGTGCTCGATCAGCTGCAGGTCGCGCTCGAGTGCGAGCGTGGGGTTCTGGCCCACGGGGTGGAACGGGGCCAGGAAGATCCCGAACCGCAAGCGGCCGTCGGCGTCAATGGTGGTCATGTCCCTCCCGATGGGTGGTCGTCGTGGTCTTGTGGTGCTCGTGTGGCGCCACCGGCCGCCATCGGAGTGGCGCCCGGGCGTGTCTCCGGGAACTATCCACGGATCCGTTTACGGTTCTGGAAGAACCCTCCCCTACGGTTGTCTTTGCCGGAGTCGCTGCCGCTGCCATGCCCGCCGCGCCGGCCACGGTCATGGCTTCACCAGGATCTTGCCGTGCTCTCCGGGCGAGCGCAGGGTCTCGAAGGCACCGGGTGCGCCGGACAGGTCGACCGTGTCGGTGACGAGGAGCTCGGCTCCGGGCACACCGTCGGCCAGGCGCTGCAGCGTGGCGGCGAACTCGTCGGGCGTGTAGCCGAAGGAGAAGCGGAGCTCCATCTCCTTGGTCACGGCCATGAAGGGCTCGATGCTGTCGGTGTGCATGCACACACCCACGACGACGATCCGGCTGTGGGGCGGGCTCTCGGCGATCAGTGCCTGGAGCATGCCGGGCACGCCGACCGCCTCGAAGATGACGGGGTCGGGGACGGTGGCGCCCAGCATCGCAGACCCGATGCGCTCCATGACGGTCCGGGCGATGCCGAAGTCGGCCCAGCGGTCGTGGGGCGAGCCCTCGGCGGGGTCGATGACCACGTCGGCCCCGAAGGCCTCGGCCAGGCGGCGGCGGGTCGGGGAGAAGTCGGCGGCCAGCACCGGGCCGTGGCCACGTCCCTTGAGTGCGGCGATCACGGCCAGCCCCACCGGGCCGCAGCCCACCACGAGGCAGGGTTGCCCTGCGGCGAGACCGGCCAGCCCCACCGCGTGCTCGCCCACGGCAAGCGGCTCGGTCAGCGCGGCGAGCTCGGTGGACAGCGCGTCGGGCACGGGGAGGCAGAGCAGCTCCTGGAGCGCCATGTGCTCGGCCAGCGCGCCCGGGTAGGCGTTGGAATAGCCGATCTGCTCCACGCCGGTCGGCCCCACGATGATGGGCACGGAGCAGACCCTCGTCCCCACGGGCAGCGTCCCCGCGGTGTCGGGGCCGTGCTCGACGACCTCCGCGCAGAACTCGTGCCCGAACACGCAATCGGCCGCCGGGTCCAGCGCGGGCACGCCGACGGAGTCCATGAGCCCGGTGAAGTGGGAGAAGTCGGCAAGGGCGTGCAGATCGGACCCGCAGATGCCCGAAGCCAGCGACCGCACCACGAGGTGGCCCGAGGACGGCACGGGGTCGGGGACCTCGCCGACAACCAGCCGGCCATCCCTGGTCACCGCGGCACGCATGCCAGCACCACCCCCCGGACGGCGCGACCGCCCGCATTCGTCGCTACGTTTGCCTGGTGAGTTTCACACACGCGCCCGAAGAACGCCCGCTCGCGGGCAGGGTGGCGTTGGTGACGGGGGCGGCCCGGCCGCGCGGCATCGGCCGGGCCACCGCGCTCGGGCTCGCACGGCGCGGGGCGGACGTCGCCTGCCTCGACATCGCCCGTCCCTACGCCGACGCCCCCTTCCACGGCATCGGCAGCGGTCACGACCTGGCGGCGCTGGCGGCCGAGATCACGTCCCTCGGGGTACGGACCACCACCGCCGTGGCCGACGTCTCCGACGAGGCGGCCGTGGAGGTGGCGGTGTCCCAGGTCAGCGAGGAACTGGGGACCGTCACTCTTCTGGCCAACGTGGCGGGCGGGAGTGGGCCCGGGTTCGGGCTGGGCCCCCTGCTCGGTGTCGCCGCTTCGGAGTTCCGGCGCGTGCTCGACGTCAACGTCATCGGCACGTGGCTCGTCTCGAAGGCGTGCGCCGCCCGCATGGTCGCCGAGGGCGTGGGCGGGCGGATCTGCAACGTCTCGAGCCAGGCGGGGAAGCGGGCCTTCCCCTTCCTCGGCCCCTACTGCGCGGCCAAGGCGGGGGTCATCCTGCTCACCCAGACGATGGCCACCGAGCTCGGACCGGCCGGCATCGCGGTCAACGCGGTGTGCCCGGGCACCGTCGACACCGACCTCATCAACAAGGACGCCATGTTCGAGACGCTCATGGGAGGACCCGACGGGCTGGCGGCGTACATCGCGCGCGAGATCCCCCTCGGGCGACTGCAGAGCGCCGAGGAGATCGCGGATGCCATCTGCTGGCTGCTGTCGGATGCGGCGCGGGGGGTTACCGGCGAGGCGTTGAACGTGAGCGCCGGACAGACAATGGTGTAGCGATGCCGATCCTCGACGCACGACACGACCTCGCCCATCCCGTCGAAGGCGACAGCGCCTGGAGCGAGTCGTACTACTTCAACGCCTACGACCCGCACACAGACTCCGGTCTCTTCACCCGCATCGGCATCCGGCCCAACGAGGGCACGATGGACGTCGGCCTGTCGCTCTGGCTCCCCGGGGGTGAGCTGGGCGAGTACCGCTGGATCAAAGACCAGCGGGAGATGGTCGACACGGCGCTCGAGGTGGGCGCCGTTCGCTACGAGATGCTCGAGGCGCTGCAGTCGTGGCGGCTCACCATGGCGGGCGAGGTCCAGGCGCGCCCGTGCGTGCGGGGCGAGACGGCCACCCGCCCCGTCCCGGTCGTGCTCGACGTCCGCTTCGACGCCATCACGCCGGCCATCGGCACCGACGGGCAGCCGAGCGGCGGCCCCAAGTCGGCCGAGGCGGCGGCGGCGGCCGGCACGGTCGGCAAGGGGCATCTGGAGCAGGCGGGGCGCTGGACCGGCTTCCTCGAGGTCGACGGCCTCCGCCACGAATGGCTCGGGGCCCACGGGAACCGGGACCGCTCCTGGGGCCCGCGCCGCTGGGGCGGTCCGAAGATGTGGCGCTGGTTCTCCATCGAATTTCGGGAATGGCAATGTCGGGGACGACATGCACTTCGGAGGCATCCGCCTCGGCACCGACGCCGGCGATCTGCACCGGGGTTGGGTATGGGACGGGTCGGCGGCCACCTCGGTGGTCGAGTGGCGGGTCACGACCGAACTGGCTGACGACGCGGTGACGCACAAGGTCGTGCACCTCGACGTCGTGGACAAGCGCGGCCGCGTCTATCCGCTGCGGGGCGACGTGCTGCGCGTGGCCGACATCGGCCGGGCCGGCGGCACCATGGTCAACGAGGGTCTGGCCCGCTGGACCTACGAGGAACCCGGCGGTGAGACCCGCACCGGCTACGGCATCTGCGAATACCTGCACCAACTCGACGACGGCGGGAGGCCCGTCGTCCCCGTCGAGTAGGCAGAGGCACGGGTTCATTCGATGGAACGGTTGAGCGGCGAGGAGCTCGCGACGGCGCTCGGCACGCATCTCGGCGGCACGGTCCGCGACCTGCAAAGGCTCTCGGGGGGCGCGTCGAGGGTGACGAGCGCCTTCGAGCTCGACGTGCCCGGGGCGCCGCGCCGCCCGCTGATCCTCCAGATGGACCGGGGCGATGGCACCACCCAGGGTGGGAAGGTGCGAATGGAACGCGCGCTGCTCCAGGCGGCACGCGCGGCGGGCGTCCCGGTGCCCGCGCTCGTGGCGGTGGGAGCGCACGACGACGTGGGCGCCGACTGGCTGGTCGTCGAGCGGCTGGTGGGCGAGGCGATCCCGCGCAAGATCCTGCGCGACGCCGAGTGGGCCGAGGCCCGCCGGGTGCTCACCGCGCAGTGCGGCCGGGCGCTCGCCGCCATTCACACCATCGACCCCGAGACGATTCAGGGGCTCCCGAGCGCCGACCCTTTGGGCGACCCCTTGCCCTTCCTCGACGCGCTGCGCGAGGCGCGCCCCGCGCTCGAGCTCGGCGTGCGCTGGTTGGAACGACACCGTCCCGTCGCGGGACCCCGGGTAACCGTGCACGGCGACTTCCGCCTCGGCAACTTTCTCGTCGGCTCCGACGGCCTGCGGGGCGTGCTCGACTGGGAGCTGGCCCACGCGGGCGACCCGGCCGAGGACATCGGGTGGCTGTGCGCGCCCGCGTGGCGCTTCGGCGGAAGCGGCGAAGTGGGTGGGTTCGGTTCCCTCGACGAGCTGCTCGGGTCGTACGCCGCCGCCGGTGGCGACGCAGTCGACCGGGACCGGGTGCACTGGTGGCAGGTCCACGCCACGGTGAAGTGGGCCGTCATCTGCTCGCTGCAGGCGTCGGCGCACCTGAACGGCTCGACCCGCTCGGTCGAGCTGGCCGCCATCGGCCGCCGGGTCTGCGAGAGCGAGTGGGACCTCTTCGCGCTGCTCGGCGTGGCGCCGGGGGACCCGGCCCCCGAGGCCGTGGCCAAGGCCAGCCCGGTGGCCCCGTTCGGGCGGCCGACGGCGGCGGAGCTGGTGGAGGCCGTGCGCGAGTACCTCGAGACGAACGTCATGGAGCGCAACGACGGCGGAGCGCGCTTCGAAGCAAGGGTGGCGCGCAACGCACTCGCGATCGTGGAGCGCGAGCTCCTGCTGGGCGGGGACGTGATTGCAGCGCACGCGTACCGGCTGCGCGATCTCGGGATCGGCGACGACGTCTCGCTCGCAGCCGCCATCCGGGCGGGCGACTTCGACGACGGGTGGGAGCCCCTGGCCACGGCGCTCGCCGCGTCCGCGCGCGACCAGCTGCTGGTCGCGAACCCGTCCTACCTGCCCGCGGAGAGCGGTTAGGCCTCGGCCGGCACCGGGACCAAGGGCGTCATCGGCTCCGTGGATGCCGGCTCGGCCGCGGTGGAGGCGTCGGCGGTCTCGGTGGCGCGGGCGCCGATGCCCTGGAGCACCAGGCCGGCCAGCAGGCTGCAGCCCATCATGAAGATCCAGGCGTGGTGGTATGCGGTCACCGCCGACGCGCCGGAGGCGGTGCCCAGGATGGCGACGAGGCAGGCCACCCCGAGGGCCACGCCGATCTGGCGGGTCATGGCGTAGAGCGCGGAACCGGTGGCGAAGCGCTGTGGCGGCAGCGGCGCGGTCGCCGCGCCGCCCAGCGAGGGGAGCATCAGGCCCACGCCGAACCCGCCGAGGAGGCTGCCCGGCAGGTAGGCGCCGGCCCAGTCCGGGGTCACGCCCACGTGCGTGACCCACCACAACCCGCCGGCGGCGAAGAGCAGCGATCCGGCCGTGCCCGACGGCCCGGTGGCCGAACCGCGCGCCCAGCACACCTCCAGGGAACGCGGTCAGCCCGGCGAGGAGCGGTCCGGGGGCGATCATGAAGCCGGTCCGCAGGACGGATTCGTGCCACACGCCCGTCAGGAAGAGGACGCCGCCGAGGACGAGCGCCCCGAAGCCGCTGAAGAAGGCGAGGGAGCTGAGGTCGGCCAGTGCCACGGCCCGGTGGCGGATGACGGCGGGTTCCAGGATCGGGTTCGGGTGGCCGAACGAACGCAGCACGAGTCCGGTACCGGTGAGCGCCGTCAGCGCGAAGGCACCGAGGACAGCGCGGGCTCGACCAGCCCCAGTCGGGACCCTGGACGAGCCCTGCCACCAGGCTCGCCACCGCCACCGTGAGGAGGCCCGCTCCGAGCAGGTCCGCCTTGCGGGCCGCGGGGTCGCGCACCTCGTGCAGCAGGCGGACGCCGAAGATGAGCGCCACGACGCTGAAGGGCAGGTTGACCAGGAACACCCAGCGCCAGCTCGCCTGGACCAGCAGCCCGCCGATCGGGGGACCGAGTGCGGCGGCCGCGCCGCCGACGGCCGACCACAGGCCGATGGCCGCCCCCTTCCGCTCCGGCCCGAAAGCCGGGAGGAGCAGCCCGAGCGAGGTGGGGAGCATGAGCGCGCCGCCACTCGCCTGCAGGACCCGGGCGGCGACGAGGAAGCCCAGCGACGGGGCGACGGCACACAGTGCGGAGGACGCCGTGAAGACGGCCAGCCCGAGCAGGAATGCCTTCTTGCGCCCGGCCCGATCGGCCCAGCGGCCGGCGGGCACGAGCGCGGCGGCGAAGACGATGGTGTAGGCGCTGAGCACCCACGACAGCGAGCTGAGGGTCTCACCGTGGTAGGTGGCCGAGATGCTCGGGAAGGCGATGTTGACGATGAACAGATCGAGCGAGGACAAGAACACCCCCGTCAGGACGATCAGGGCGGTCAACGCCGGCCGGGCGGGTCTCGGGGCGCCCGGCGGGCCCTGCAGAGTCAGTTCTGTCATGAAACGTACTCTAAGGAAGAAAGTCTTGTGAAACAACCCATTTCGCCGAAATGTGCGATATTCTGGGCTGATGCTCGAACCGCGACTATCCCAGCCAGTACTGCCCGGTCGCGTCGGCGCTCGAGGTCGTGGGCGAGCGCTGGACGCTGCTGATCATCCGAGACGTGTTCTTGGGCAT
This sequence comes from uncultured Acidimicrobiaceae bacterium, assembly GCA_963728845.1. Lineage (GTDB taxonomy): Bacteria > Actinomycetota > Acidimicrobiia > Acidimicrobiales > RAAP-2 > Bog-473. The sequence goes on along the minus strand of CAVSLS010000020.1, from coordinate 21,967 downwards.
CCGGCGCTTCGACGATCTCCAGCGCGATCTGGGCGTGGCGCGCAACGTGCTCCAGGCGCGCCTCGAGCGACTGGTCGAGCAGGGGGTGCTGGTGAAGCGTCCCTACCAGGAGCGCCCGCCGCGCTACGAGTACCGCCTCACCGACAAGGGCGCCGACCTGTGGCCGGTGCTGGTGGCACTGCTGCAATGGGGTGACCTCTACGGACTCGAGGGCGAGCGGCCGATGATCCTCCAGCATCGTGGCTGTGGGGGCGAGCTCGACGACCGCCGGCGCTGCACCGCCTGCGGGGCCGACGTCACGGTGACCGAGGCCGTCGCCATCCGCACCGGGGCTAGCCGTCCGGCGTCCGGCGTCGCGACCGAGCCCGTCCCGGCCTGACGCTCCTCGCGGCCCCGCCCGGGCGCGGCGGGGCGCGGCCGGGCGCGGCTCGCTACCGTGACCGTCATGAGCGAGGACACGGCATGGCTCGACGCGACGGCACAGGCGGAGCTGGTCCGCAGCAAGGAGGTCACGCCGTCCGAGCTCGTCGACGAGGCGATCGCGCGCATTGAGAAGCTCAACCCGCAGTTGAACGCGGTCATCCACGAGCTCTTCGAGCGGGCCCGGGGCGAGGCGGCCGGCGAGCTGCCCGACGGGCCGTTCCGCGGCGTGCCGTTCCTGTTGAAGGACCTCGGCGCGGAGCTCGCCGGCACCCCCTTCAACGAGGGGACCGCCTTCTCGGGCGACTACACCTCCACGGCGACCCAGGAGCTGACGCAGCGCTACATCGACGCCGGCTTCGTGATCTGCGGCAAGACCAACACGCCCGAGCTCGGCATCCTCCCGACGGCCGAGCCGCAGCGCTTCGGGCCCTCCCGCAATCCGTGGAACACCGAGCACTCCACCGGCGGGTCCTCCGGCGGGTCGGCCGCCGCCGGTCGCGTCGGGCATGGTGCCGGCCGCCCACGCCAACGACGGAGGGGGGTCGATCCGCATCCCGGCCTCGTGCTGTGGCCTCGTCGGGTTGAAGCCGACCAGGGGGCGCAACTCGCTGGCCCCCAACTACGGCGACATGATGGGCGGCCTCGTCGCCGAGCACGTGGTCACGCGCTCGGTCCGCGATTCCGCGGCGATTCTCGACGCCACCGCCGGCCCCGTCCCGGGCGATCCCTACTGGGCCCCGCCCCGGCGCGGGCCGTCCTTCGCCGCCGCGGCCGCCAGCGCGCCTCGGCCGCTGCACATTGCCGTCATGACCGCGTCGCCGACGGGCAGCGAGGTGCATGCCGACTGTGTGGCGGCCGTACGGGCGGCGGCGACGCTGTGCGAGTCGCTGGGCCACCGGGTGGAGGGCGCCGCGCTCGACGTCGACGGGGACGCCTTCACGGCTCATTTCATCAACCAGTGGGCCTGCAGCAACGCCTGGGCCATCGGCGACTGGGAGGCGCGGGTGGGGCGGCCCGTCGAGGAAGGCGACGTCGAGCCGTTGAGCTGGGCCCTCATTGAGCTCGGCCGTTCGGTCGACGGGGGGCAGTACCTCGCCTCGGTCGCAGGAGCTGCAGAAGATCACACGCCAGATCGCCCGATACTTCGAGGGGATCGACGTCCTGTTGACGCCGACGCTGGGTGAGCCGCCGGCGCCACTCGGGACCTTCGACTCGCCCCCGGGCGAGCCGCTGGCCGGTCTGTTCCGGGCCGCCGCCTACGTCCCGTTCACCCCACCCTTCAACGTCACGGGTCAGCCCGCGATCTCGCTGCCGTTGCATTGGAACGAGGCCGGGCTGCCGATCGGCGTGCATTTCGTGGGCCGTTTCGGCGACGAGGAGACCATCCTCTCGCTGGCGGGCCAGCTCGAGCAGGCGGCGCCGTGGGCGGCGCGCCGGCCGCCGGTCGGGGCCTAGGCGGAACCGGGGCGGTCGGCCACCAAGACGCAGCGCGTGCCCGAATAGATGGTCGGCATGCACTTGTTGCAGTGGATGCACAGCGACGACGCAGAGGTGCCGGCCCGCATGCGGTTGGGCAGGTCGGGTTCGCGCAGCAGGGCGCGGGCCATGGCCACGAAGGCGAACCCCTCCGCGAGGGCAGACTCGATCGTGGCCAGCTCGGTGATGCCGCCGAGCAGGATGACGGGCGTGGACAGCGCGCGCTGGAACTGCCGGGCGAACGGGAGGAAGAAGGCCTCCTCGTAGGGGTAGGACTTGAGGAAGCGGTGACCGACGACCCGGAAGCCGAGGCGGATCGGTGGCGGCAGGGTGGCGCCGAACTCGCGGAGCGGCGCGTCGCCCCGGAAGAGGTACATCGGGTTGGCGAGTGAGCTGCCGCCGGTGAGCTCCAGAGCATCGAGCGCGCCGTCGGACTCGAAGAGCGAGGCGATCTCGACGCTCTCGTCGAGCCACAGGCCGCCGTCGACGCCGTCGGCCATGTTCAACTTCGCGGTGACCGCCGTCTTGGGCCCGGCGGCGTCGCGCACCGTGCGCAGGACGTTGCGGGCGAAGCGGGCTCTGTTCTCCACCGTGCCGCCGAACTGGTCGTCGCGGCGGTTGAGCTTGGGGCTCAGGAACGCGCTCAAGAGGTAGTTGTGCCCGACGTGCACCTCGATGCTGTCGAAGCCGGCCTCCACGGCCAGCGCCGCCGCGCGCCGGTAGTCCTCGGTGATGCGCTCGATCCCGGCCAGGTCGACCGCGCGCAGGCGCAGCCCATGGGCGTGAAGCCCCCCGAGGGCGAGAGCGCCGGGGCCCGGTTGGAGCGGGCGTTGGCCACCGGCCCGGCGTGACCGATCTGCGCCGCCGCCGCGGCCCCCTCGGCGTGGACGGCGTCGGTGACCCGGCGCAGGCCCGGGACGGTGTCCTCGTTCAGAACCAGGCAGTGCCGGTCGGTCCGCCCTTCGGGTGCCACGGCGAGGTAGGCCACCGTGGACATGGCCGCGCCGCCGGCGGCGACGCGGCGGTGGAAGTCGACCAACGCGTCGCTGACGATGCCGCCCGGTGTGACGCCCTCGAAGGTGGCCGCCTTGATGATGCGGTTACGCAGGGTGAGCGGGCCGAGGGGCGCCGGGGCGAAGACCACCGGCCTGGCCGTGCGGGCGGTGGTGGGGCCGTGCGGGCCGTGCGGGCCGTGCGGGGCATGGGCCTACCTTTGCCGACCGGTGGGTCGCCCGCACGTCGACGTCAGGGCCCGGTCCTGCCCGCGCCCGCCGGCACCGGGTCCGGACGCAGCGGTGGGTTGCCGACGGCGCAGTGCCAGGTTCGGCTGTACTGCTCCACCGCCACCGGGGTGCGCGCCGGATTGCGGATCGTGAGCGCGGCGATGACACCGCCGGCGGCTGCGGCGAAGCCCGAGATGAGCATGGCGGTCCGGAATCCCGTGGCCAGTGCGGTGGGCCCGAGCGCAGTGGCGCCGGTCAGGCCCGAGAGCAACGGCAACAGGGCGACCGCGAGCAGCCCGCGCCGCCCGGGCCACGACGTTGTTGACCGCCGAGGCGATGCCGGCGTGCTCGGCCGGCGCCGCCCCCATCGCCGTCGAGGTCAGCGGTGCGACGACGATGGCGAGGCCGACCGCGAAGAGCAGGACGGCGGGGAACACCTGGGTGAGGTAGTTCCCCGGATTGGTGGCGCGGGTCAGCAGGACGAGCCCGGCGCCCACGACGAAGGGCCCGAGCGTCATCTGGAGGCGGGGCCCGATGCGCGCCGACAGCTGGCCCGACCGCGCCGAGAACGCCAGCATGACCAACGTCACCGGCAGGAGTGCCAGCCCCGACTCGAGCGGGCTGTAGTGCGCCACGATCTGCAGTTCGACGGGGAGCAGGAACAGCGCACCGCCGAGGGCGCCGTAGACGGCGAATGTCACCGCGTTGGCGCCGCTGAACTGGCGGGCCCGGAACAACCCGAGGGGGAGCATGGGGTGGGCCCGGCGGTGCTCGACGACGAGGAACACCGGGGCGCTCACGGCGGCGACCGCGAGGCTGGCGACGACGGCCGGGCTCGACCATCCCCGCGACGGTGCCTCGATGAGCCCGTAGGTCAGGCCGGCCAGGAAGGCGACGCCCAGCGCGGCTCCCGGGAGGTCGACGCGTCCGGCGCCGCTGGGGTCCCGTGACTCTGGGACGTGGCGGGCCGTCATGGCCAGGACCACGGCAGCCAAGGGAAGGTTGATGTAGAAGACCCAGCGCCACGAGCCGACGGAGAGGAGATAGCCGCCGACGAGCGGCCCGGCGGCGCCCGCCACGCCGCCGAGCCCCGACCAGGCGCCGATGGCGCGGGCGCGGTCCTCGGGCCGGAACGACGCCTGCAGGATGGCCAGGCTGCCCGGCGTCAGCAGCGCCGCGCCCACGCCCTGGACCACGCGGGCGCCGATGAGCCAGGCCGCCCCGGGGGCGACGCCGCAGCAGGCCGAGGCGAGGGCGAACCACACGACACCGACGGAGAAGACGCGCCGGCGTCCGTAGCGGTCCCCGAGCGCACCGCCCAGGAGCAGGAAGGCAGCGAGCGTGAGGGCGTAGCCGGTGACGACCCACTGCAACGAACCGAGCCCGCCGTGGAAGCTGCGGTTGATGGAGGGGAGGGCGATGCCGACGACCGTCGAATCGAGAAAGGCGATCCCCGAGCCGAGGACGGTGGCCGCCACGACCCAAGCGTCCGCGGGCGGAGGACAGGAGTGAGCGGCTCGGCTCCGGGCGGCCGCTGCCCGTCATTTCAAGATGTTGACCGCACGCGCCACGACGAGGATCCCGACCACGAGGGAGATGGCCGACTCCGCCATCAACATGAGCTTCGCCCAAGGCTTGATCGCGGACACGTCGGTGGGGCTGAACGCGGTCGCGGTGGCGAAGCTGAAAGTGGAAGTAGTCCACGAACGTGGGCGACCAGTCCGCCTCGACATGCTGCGGGTGCAGCATCTCGGGGAAGATCAGGGCGGGAGTGGTGCCGGTGCCCGCGGCGCGGGCCGCCGGGCCACCGCGGTCGAGGTTCCAGAACCAGAGCGCGAAGGCGATGATGTTGGAGAGCCAGATGGCGGCACCGCTGGCCAGCAGCACCTTGGCGTTCTGGGTGAAACCCGACACGTCGATGATGCCCACGACGAGGCGCACGGCCGCGTCGGCGTTGGCGACCGAGATGAGGCCGATGAGCACGCTGGTGAGGTTGTGGAGCCATGGGCGGTCCCGGTCGATGCGGCCAGGGTCGCCGATGATGAGGACCGCGAGGAGGATCAGGAGGAGCACGAGGAAGAGCCAGGCGGCGTCGCCGTTGCGCAGCTCGTGGGGCAGTGCCGCCCGCAGCAGCCCGGTGGCGATGACGGCAAGGGCCATGGGCCAGCGAGGCTCGCCCCGCCGGGCCCGGGGCTCCGTGCGAGGCTGGGGGCCGGTCGCCATGGCGCCATCTTTCCGCACGGCGGTATCCGTGTGTCGCGACCGGTGGGCTCGCTAGAACTGTGTCATGGGCCGGAACGACCGTGAGACCATTGAGCTCAGGCTCAACGGGGTCGAGGAGATGTTCGTGTTGGCCCCGACCGACCTGTTCTCCGAGTACCGCAACTACCTCACCGGGGTCGAGTTCTGCATCAGTGTGCTCCGTGCCCGCCCGGCACGGGGCCGCGTCCGCCTGGAGCTCTCGCTGCCCCCGTCGGAGATCGAGGAGGGCTTGAGCGACCGGGTGAGGGGAGCGCTGGGCCGCTATTGCACCCACCGCATCACGTACAACGAGCGTGAGCGCCGTGCGACCTGGTTGGGTGGCCTGTCGTCGCTCTGGGTCGGCCTGCCCATCGCTTTCGTCGGGTACCTCCTGGTGATCTACGCCGGGGCACTGGTCGGCCCCTCGGGCAACGTCAACCTCGTCGCCTCGACGACCGGATGGGTCCTGGTCTGGGTCGGCTTCTGGTTCCCGCTCGACACCATCCTCTTCACGCCGCTGGGGTACGGGCGCGAGAACCGCGTCCTCCAGCAACTGCGCGATGCCGAGATCTCGGTGGTCCCGCAAGGAACGTCCAGCCTGGCCTGACGAGAGGTTCAAGACCGGCTTCCAAGGGACGGCGCTCCGAGCGTGACCGACTCGGCGCGTCCTTTGCCGGATTCTTGATCTTCTGCGCGATGCCGACATCCAAATCCGCGGCGGGCTCCGAATGGGCACCAGGAGAGCGGAACGGAGGGATCGCCATGAGTCCTGACCCGAGTGACGAGCGCGCAGAGCAGACCGGCGGCTGGCGCGCCGGCCTGAGCCGTCGCAGCTTCTTGCGCCGGGGCACGTTCACTGCGGCCACCGTCGCCGTGGTCAGCAGCGTCCCCGGGCTGTCCTCACTCGTCGCCGGCACCGCGGCGGACGCGCCGGCGGTCGAAACCGGCGCCAGCGATGCCGAGATGGACAGCGGTGTCCTCTCAGAGCCACTGGTCGCCCACGTCAAGGACGTCGGCACGGGCGAGATCAGCCTGTTCCAGGGCGAGCGTGAAGTCCTCGTGCGCTCTCCCGCACTCGCCCGGAGCTTGATGTCCGCCGCCCGCCGATAGTCCAGCCCAACCCGCAGTCCGAGCCCAACCCGCAGTCCAGCCCAACACGCCACTTAGGAGGAAACCATGTCGTCACACCGCGAAGCGCCCGAAATCTCGAAGGATCCCGTCGCCGACAGCACGGATGTCTATGCCTTCATGAGCCCCGACGAGCCGGGGACGGTCACGCTCATTGCCAACTACATCCCGCTGCAGGCTCCGGGCGGCGGCCCGAACTTCTACGAGTTCGCCGACGACGTGCTCTACGAGATCCACATCGACAACACCGGCAACGGCTACCCGGACATCAGCTACCAGTTCCTCTTCACGACCGTCAACAACGCACCGGCATCGTTCCTCTACAACGACGGCCCGATCACCGCGCTCACCCCTCCGTCGCCATCGTCCCCCTGGAACCGCCAGCAGACCTACACCCTGTACCGCGTCGACCACACCCCCGGCAATCGCTGGGGAGGCTCGTGGGTCGCGTTGGGCGCCGGCCTCTTGAGCCCGCCGTGCAACATCGGGCCACTGTCGACGCCGGGATACCCGGCGTTGGCCGGCGCCGCCGTCCACTCCGTGGGGGCGGGACCGTTCTCGGCCAAGGTGTTCGCCGGGCAGCGAGCCGAGGGCTTCTACGTCGACCTGGGCGCCGTCTTCGACCTCGGCGACCTGCGCGGCTTCGCCGGCGACCACGCCGGCGGTCCCGCCGCCGGCCTCATGAACGGCATGCCCGGCGTGAACTCGACGGCCGACGTCAACGTGCACACGCTGGCGCTGCAGATCCCCGTCAGCCAGCTCACCCGCGCCGTGCCGACGGGCCCGGCCGACCCGGCCGCCGTGATCGGTGTGTGGACCACGGCCAGCCGCCAGCGGGTTCGGGTGCGGGGCAACTGGGCGAACGGACAGGACGAGTTGAGCAGCGGCCCGTGGACCCAGGTCTCGCGCCTCGGCAACCCGCTCACCAACGAGCTCATCATCGGCATCGGCGACAAGGACCAGTGGAACGCGCAGCCGCCGACAGCCGACGGTGGCCAATTCCTGCCCTACTTCGCCCGTCCGCTGCTGGCGCAGTTGCTGCCGTCCCTGTACCCGGGCGTCTTTACGAACCTCGGGAAGTACAACAGCGGCTCGTCCAACACGCGGCCCGACATCGAGGCGATCTTCCTCACCGGCATCCCCGCCGGAGTGATCACCCCCGCCCCGACGTTCACGAATTACAACGGCACGGGGGTCAAGGCGGACATGTTGCGGCTCAACACGGCGATCGCGCCGTCCTCGAGCCCGAACAGCCTGGGGTTGCTGGGCCTCGACGTCGCCGGGTGGCCCAATGGCCGAAGAGTGTTCGACGACGTCGCCACCATCGCACTGCGTGCGGTGGCCGGGGCGACACTGGGATTCGTCGTCCCGACGTTCACCGCCGACGGGGCCGCGGGTGAGGTCGACTTCGGGATCACGGGCGGGGGCAGCGATCTCACGGCCAAGGGCACCGAGAACTACCTGAGCGCGTTCCCCTACCTCGGCACGCCCTACAGCGGCTTCTCCAACCCGTCCAAGACGCCGGTGTCGGTCGCACCGTAGCGCCATGGACCATCACCAGCTTGGGCCAAGTGAACAGGGGTCCGTCGTCCTCGACATCGGCGGGGACGTCGGCGCGGCCATCGTGCATGCGCCGGCGTCTCTCGCCGGGTCCGAGATCGAGATCCGGCGGTGCGGCTCCGCGTGGGACGGCACCCATGTAGCCGTCCGGGCCCGCCACACCCATGGTGGTGAGGTGCACGCGGCTCTGTTCCCCGGCTTGGCGCGTGGGAGCTACGAGGTGCGAGTGCGTGGCGACGCCGACGGACCCGTGTCAACCGTCGCGGTGGAGGGAGGGCGGGTCATGGAGGCCCGTCTCACGCTCCCCTGAGGACCGAAGCAGGGCGGCGGCGCGTCGACCTCGCCTCGGGCGCTAGCGAGCGGCCCTCGCACCTGGGTTGGGGCCGATGAGCTGCAGAGCTCGGCCGGCGGTGACGAGCGCGACGACCATCACACCGATGCCGGCGATGTCGATCGCACCGACGTGGAAGAGGTTCCGCGGTCCGGGTCCTCCGTCGACCACCCAAAGACTCGCACCGACGAGGAACACGAACATCACCATGCCCCCCAGCTGGGCGAGGCGCGCCTCGTAGTGCAGCAACCTCGGCGAGAGCTCGATCTGCCGTCCCAATCCCACCGCTCCCAGGGCCACACAGGCCAAGGCCACGGGGCTGAGCACCATCCATGCGATCTCGGGGGCCGGAAATGCGAGGAGCGCCCCCGGGTGCGCCCAGTACGCCGTCACGAAGAGCGTGGCGGCCCACACGAAGGCCGCGAGTCCACCGGGGACGAGGCCCTGGTGCGCCCACTGGTGGCCACCGGTGCCGGGCCAGCCGTTCGCGAAGTGGCGGCTCCCCACGATCAGGATGCCGGCGCCGGCCAGGGTCAGAGCCAACGGCCCGACGACGTTGCGCCGGCGCAGGGCCGCCCTCGCCGTGGGCCACGCAAGAGGAACGACGGCCATTGCGCCGAGGGCCAGCAGGACGAGCACCGAATAGGACATGACGAACATGGCGACCGAGGTCGCCACCGTGTCAGGCGGGGACCATTGCCAGCCGATGGTGAGCTGCGCCCAGATGCCGAGCCCCACCGTCACGAAGACGGCCGCGGCGCATGCGAAGGCGAGAAGCGTTCTGCGTGATCTCTCCGCATCCTCGAGAGTGGACTGACCCAGGCCGGCGTTCGCGAGACGGGCCACGATCCCGTTCACGGCAACATCGGCCGGCGTGCGCACGGACCGGGATCGCTCGGACATGTCCGAGACGAGGAGCTCGGTGAACTCCTCCCCGTAGCGCGCCCGCCACTCTCTGGGATACCAGCGCAGCATCCGCTCGGCTCTCCGCCGCAAGACGTCTGGCGCCTCCGTCATGCGGCACCCCACGTGCCGGCCAAGCGGCGGAGCCCGAGGTCGGCGATTCGCCGTTGCGCAGCGAGGTGAGACCGCAGCGCCGTCGCCCCGAGGACGGTGAGCTGATAGGGACGGCGGCGGTCATCGCTCTCGACGGCCTCGATGAGTCCTTGCCCTTCGAGGCGGCTGAGCGCCTCGTAGAGCGTGCCCGGAGCGAGCCGCGTGCCCGAGAACGCCTCGATGTCCTTCGTGAGTGCGTACCCGTGCTTCGGGCCATCGGCCAGGCTGGAGAGGATCAGCGTGGCCGGTCCCGCGTAGCGCCCGAAGCCGCTGAACTCGGTCTGTGTCGTGTTCTGGCGCGAGGCTCGGGCCATCCGTCGATCCTATATCGGTTACCGATCTATCGGCAACCGGAGCGTCGTAGTCATGGTGTTCGGGGAGACCAGGTAGGGAACCCGCTCGGAGAGGAAGGCGTGGACGGCCGGTTCACGGAGGCGCCAGATGCCGCCGTCGACGACGAAGTGCGCGGCCAGAAATCCGAGATAGAACCCGAAGCAAAGGCGCAGGGGCCAATTCGAGCTGTGCAGATGGGAGGCCTGGTTCAGGGCCATCCCGCCCAAGACGGCAATCGCCCACAGGGCAGGCACCGCGCCGAGGCGACGACGACGGGTGCCGGCTGCGAGAAGACCCATCAGGAGCAGGTACTGCAGGCCATGCGCCATCGTCATGCCGGCAACGGCTGCATAGGGCGACGTGAACAAGAAGATGGGGAGTGGAAAGAGAAGCGCGAGGCCGTAGACGGCGCAGAAGGTCGTGGGTCGGTCAGATCCCGGCCGGCGAGCCAGGGCGTAACTGCCGGCCGCGACGCCGAGGGCCAGCAGGAGCGTCGCCGCGAGCGCCAGGTATCCCGAGAGTGGCAACCGGACGTCCAGTTGGAGCAGTGCCGGATGTGCGCAGACCCCGGCGATACCTGCGGCACCGGTCGTGCATATCGCGCGGCGTTCGTGCGGCCGCAATGAGGAAAGGCCGAGTGACGCGGTCACCAAGGCCGCTTGCCCGAGATTCTGCTTTTGGAAGTGGTGCAGCTGCCAGGCCAGGAGGGGCAGCAGCACCCACGCCATGGTGCGCGGGTTCAACGTCACCGCAAGGAGCGCCCCGGTTGCCAGGAGGCCGACGGGGGCCCACAGGTAGCGACTGCGCCGCCCGGCGACATGGGCGCGCAGTCCCGGATCCGTGAAGAGCCAGCCCGTGGCGGCCACGTGCACCGACGAGCCCACGAAGAGCATCCACGCCAGACCCGCGTCCGGGGAACCCCCCGCTCTCGGCGCGAGAACGACCGCCGCACCGACGGCCGCGCAGGTGAGGACGACCGAGGTCGAGAGCCAGAGAAGGCCCGCAGGTCGTGCGGTCACCCTCCACCGCACCCGCCGGCGGCACCGACAGAGGGCGCGAAGTGGAGGATCACGACGAAGACGGCCGCTCCGGCCAACAGAACCAGTACGGACAGGGACAGCACCCATCGCCGGCGTCGCCCGGTGTCAGGCGTCGGCTCATCCTGGTACCACGAGACGTCTCGGGGAGTGACCATGCCGGCACTCTATATCGGCAACCGATCTATCGTCAACCGAACTAATTGCGAAGGTCGAGACCGAACCGCCCACCACACCCCATCCCACCCCTCCGCCTGAACGCCCTTTCGGGGTCTGTTTCGGGGATCTCCTGTCAACCATCTCGACCACCTGAGCGTGAAGAGTGCTAGATGAGGCGGTACGGCTCACTCGAACTCGGACGCGGAGAGGGCTTCGGGGGTTCTGACGATGCGGAGTTCTGGGAGCACGGGCTGATGAGCAGTCAGGTACCGCGCTCGTTCGAGCTCGCCTTCGCGGACCTGTACCGGCTCGCCTATCGCGTGGCCTTCCGCATCCTCGGAGATCGACCCGAGGCAGAGGACATCGCTCAGGAGGCCCTGGCCAGGGCCACGTTGCGCTGGGACAAGTTGCACGACCGGCCCGAGGGTTGGGTGACCCGGGTGGCCTCGAATCTGGCTCTGGACCGTTACCGCAGGCGCCGCCGACGGCCCCCGGTCCAGACCGGTCCTCTCGGTATCGTCGACGACCGGACGGTCGAGCGCAGCGATCTGGTCAATGCGCTCCGACGTCTCCCTCGCCGCCAGCGTGAAGTGGTGGTTCTGCGCTATCTGGCCGACCTTTCCGAGGGGGATGTGGCGCGAGCGCTCGGTTGCTCCGTCGGTTCGGTCAAGACGCACGCATCGAGGGGTCTCTCGGCGCTTCGTCGCCAGCTCGGCGACCCCGGGATGGCAGGGGGTGATGATGTTCGAGCATCTTGACGACCCTGCGGAGCTGCCGGTCGGCGCCAAGGAGCTCGCCCGTGTCCTGGGTCGCGCCGACACCATCCGGGCCCGGAGGAGGTGGATGGGCAGCGTTGCCTTGTGTTGCGCGCTCCTTGCCGCTTCGGTGGGCCTCTTCCTCAGCCGCCCTTCTGGGCAGCCCTCGTCGATTGCGTCGAACTACCAGTTCAACCTTCTCAATGGCCCGCTCCCCGTGGGCACCGGATGTACCGACGACCGCACTGCTCGACGTCCAGTTCGCCGACGCTCAGCACGGATTCGCCCTCGCGGTCCACCGCGGCGACGTGTTGCTCGCGGCCTCGAGTGACGGCGGCGCGAGCTGGCAGGTGCGCAACAACCAGCTCCCCGCTGGCCTCGGAAGCGACAACGGTTACCCGGGGCAGTTCGAGTTCGTGGGGTTCACCGGCTACCTCTGGGGAGCGCGCACCACAACGGGCGCACCGCTGTGGACGAGCCACGACGACGGTGCGACATGGCTCGAGGCCCCGATCGGGCCCTATGTCTACGACGTCAGCGCCATCAACCTCGACGTCTGGGCGTTGTCCGGTACCTGCCCGCTGAGCATGACTGCCACGGCCGCCGCGTGTTCGATGGACGTGGAGCAGTCCCTCGACGGAGGCGCGACCTGGATATCACTCGGGTCGCCCACGGGGGTCCCACCAGGAAGCACCGAGGTGAGACAGATTGAGCTGGCCCGTATCACCAAGACCCGGAGCTACGTGCTGTCGAACGTTGCCGGCGCCGACGGATCTTCAACCTGGCTGCTCGACTTCACCGCTGACGCCGGGGCCACCTGGACGACCCGCCCGGCGCCGTGCAGTGGCTCCTTTACCGACGGAGCCGAGGTCGCCGCGTCGAGCACCGACGACCTGTGGCTGCTGTGCGGCACCCAGGCAATGGGCGGGGCGCAGTCCAAGGAGCTGTACCGCTCGGACGACGGCGGACAGACGTGGCGCCTCAGCGCCTCGGCAACCGGGTTGGCGACTCCCCCACCCAGCTCGGTTCCGCCAGACCCACTCCCTCTCGCCGGCTACATCGCCCCCTTCACGGTCGGTCATCGCAATCTCGCGGTGGCCAGTACGACGACGGCTTGGCTGTTCCCGTCCCGCGCCGACCTCTACAAGACCGAAGACGGAGGCTCCAGCTGGGTGCCGGTGGCCGATCTCTCTGCAGCAGGATTTGCCGATGGTGGCCAGGGAAACATCACATTCATCAGCGCGACCCAGGGTTGGATCTGTGAGTACGGCGTCGGGCTCTGGCAGACCGACGACGGGGCGACCTGGCATTCGCTCGGCGCGCACTGAGGCCGATACCCGTGCACGCGTGTTTTTCGCAGAGGGTGCGGGTCGTCTTGAGCATGGCGCTGCTCTCGGCGCCTGCGCTCGTGCTGCAAGCGACCGGACAAATCGCTGCGGTGGCGGGTGCTCCGGCGAGCGTGTCGCCGTGCAGCCCGAACCAGGTGTTCATCGGTCTCGCCCCGGGTCTTCCGGGCATGCACCGCGTCACCGTGCTGATCGAGGTACGCAACACCAGTCGACACCCGTGTGCTCTGGTCGGACTCCCCGCGGTCAGCGCGCTCGAATCGAACGGGCGCATCGGGGAGACCGCCGGAGGGTCGCCACTTGAGTCGGCGTCCACCCGCACGAGCCGGTCCTCGCTCACGTTGGACCCAGGCGAGACAGCCTCCGCGCAGGTGGTAGCGATCTCCCCCGTTGCTCCCACCACGTCCTGTCCCTCGTATTCCGAGCTCTCCGTCAGCCTCTGGAGCTCCGGCCCGAGCAGAGTCTTCAAGCAGCCGCTGCCCGGTTGTTCTCCCGGCTTCTCCGTCACCTCTTTCGTGCCGGGGTTCAACGGCACGTCTCCGACCGGCGAGCTGGTTGGCACGGCTCCGGTCTGCAAGCCTCCGACACGATCCGCCTCGACCAGCGCCGCCGCAGTCGAGGTCGACGTCTGGTCGGGAAGGACCCTGGCGGGCTCGACGACCGTGTTCGCCACGAACGCCCCGAAGAGCTATCAGATCGTGCTGGCACCCGGCCGCTACCGGGTCACCTCCTCGCACACCCGATCGCGCCGGGTCACCGTGAAGCTCGGCCGCACGGACAACGTCGGGCGATTCGGAGGCTGTTCGACCCTGACGACGCAGACCACGGTTCCAGGTCGCGGCGCCGTGACGACCACCACGCGACCGACCTCGGCGACTCCTGCCGACCGTCTCACGAAGATCGCCTTCTTGAACCCGTCGGTCGGTTACGGCCTGTTCACGCGACAGGGCACGACAACGTGTCAGGCCGTGGTCGGATCCACCACGGACGGCGGCGCCGAGTTCGGGTCCCTCACCGCAGTCACCTCCTGGGCATGCCCCAACGCCGCGCTCGGCCTCCCAGCTGGCCTTTGACGACCACGGCGACGGGTTCCTCTACGGGCCCGCTCTCTTCGTCACCCACGACTCGGGTGCCACGTGGACCCAGCTGCCCCAGGCGGGCGTCGTCTTGTCCGTGGAGGCCCTGGGCTCCTCCATCTGGGCCGTCGAGACCACCTGTCCGACCCCCTCGACGTTCCAACAACCCTGCCCGCTGCGCCTGCTCGAATCCACCGACGGTGGGCGCAGCTGGGACACCGTGCCGGTACCCAGTACGGCGAGCACGGCCGGCCTCGCGACGGGACAGACCTACCTGATACGCCTCACCACCGGGGCCGCCTACCTGGCGTCGAATCCGCCGTTCACCGGGGAGGGTTCCTCGGCCACGGCGCCCCTCTGGTTCACCGGCAATGGCGGGCGGACGTGGTCGGCTCGTGAGGTCGACTGCGGCACCGGTTCCCTGATGGACGCGATCTCGGCCGCTCCGGACGGGACGCTGGTGGCGGTGTGCGCCAGCCAGCCGAGCGCCGGCTCCCAGCCGAAATCGACCGTCCGTTCGACCGACGGCGGCAGAACATGGACGACGATGACGCCGTGCCCTGACTCCAGCTCATTGACGTTCGGCTGCACCATCACACAGCCACTGAGCTTCGGCTACCTCGGCGAGATCGACGCCGTCACGGGCGACACGGTCTTCCTCGTCGGGGGCCGCAGTTCGCTCCTGGTCACGCACGACGGCGGTGTCTCGTGGCACGTCGTCGATCCCGTGATCGGGGACACCTCGGATGGTTCGTGGGACGTGAGCTTCTTCAATCGATTGGACGGTGTGGTGCTCGGCAGCAACCCCCAGGACGCTGAGGCGGTGTCCATCTGGTCGACGTCGGACGCAGGGACCACGTGGCGTTCCGTCGTTCCTACCGAATCGACTGCGAACACGGTCCGCTTCCCCGGATTCGCCGCCACCAGCGCGTCGTTCACGTCCACGCGACTCGGCTGGGTGCTCGGGATCTCACCGTGCGGAAAGAACCTGTGTACGTCGCTCGTGCACACCACCGATGGCGGAAACACGTGGCAGCGGGTCAAAGCGCCGCCGGCCCCGGTCAACTCGTCGACGCGCAGCGGCGTTTCGGAGCTGCATTTCGCGAACGACCTCGACGGGTACGCCTTCGGCGGCAGCGCCCTGTGGGTCACGCACGATGGCGGAGCGCACTGGAGGGATCAACCCTCCCTCGCCGGGATCAAGCCGTACGTCGTGGGCTCGCTCGTCTCGACCACCACCGGCGTCTTCGCGCTGGTCGCCGGCTACAGGGGCCAACCGGGCCTGGGGTTGGGAGGCGAGAACGCCGCGTGGCGCCTCGTCCACGCCACGACTCGGTCGGACCGGTTCCAGGTCGTTGCCACCCTGAGCGGGACCACCGGGGTACCGCTTTCGGGAGCATTAGCCGGCGCGGGTGGGACCGTCTATGCGATCGACGGGGACTCGCTGCTTCGGGTCAACGCCACCACGACGACGTCGTACCCGCTCCCGCCGGGTCAGGACTGTGAGGGCCCGCTCACCGCCTCGAGCGCGAGTGACGTGCTGTTGGTCTGTGGATTCGGCGTCGCCGACGGGTCCATGGGCGACCGAGAGCTGTTCGGCACCACGGACGGGGGTCGGACCTGGGTCCGGTTGGCGGATCCGGGTCGGGGAGCCGGTTACGACACCCTGGGCATCGCGGACGGTGGTGACGGCCATGTCGGCATCTCGACCGTCAGCGCAGGGGGAGGAGCGCTGCTCGTCACCACCGACTCCGGGAACTCGTGGACCGAGAGCATCAACATCTCGAGCGGGGATGGTGCGCCTTTCACCGACTTGAGCTATCTGAGTCCGTCGCAGGCGATTGCCGTCTACGGCCCCGCCCAGGCACCGGCCATCGCCGGACGACCCTTGCTCGGGGTGGGCTCTGTGTACGAGACCGTGGATGGCGGTCTGACCTGGACGAGATTGTCCTTGTAAACAGGCATCGCCCGAAAACGTCACAGCGAGGTGATATTTCGCAGAGGGCCTCTACGGCGGGGCCGAAGCAGGTGAGAGCCACCTCTCCCCGGTGTCGCTGTCCTCGACACCGTGAGTGGTCCAGTGACCCTCCATCGGGAGATGGGACCACACCAGCGCCAGCGCGTGGGCAATCTGGTCCTCGTTGAGGCCGTACGAGATCGTCATGTGCGGCGTCCACACCCCGGGCGAGTAGTAGGACCACGGGTTCCGCGCCAACGGTGCGACGGCGTCGTAGACCGCTGCGTGCGCCTCGAGGAGCTCCAACGTCGGCACGCATGCCAGGAAGAGGACGCCGCCGGCGAACACGCCGATGCTGTTCACCAGAAGTGTCGGGGTCGGTCGGGACATCGCTTCGAGCGCGTCGAGGGCTCCTCGCGGGGAGAGTCCGTCGGCCACGACGAGGGACAGGTGTGGCCGATGGAGACGGTGGCTGTGATTGGCCAGGCTCGGGATGCCCGCAGCTTCGAGCGACCGCCACAGATCTTCGATCCGCGTGCTCGTCGGGTCGTCCGGCCACAGGACCACTCCTCGGCTCATGCCCTGACCACCGTTGGTTCCCGCGCTTCCGGCCTACGGGGGTGGGGGACACTGCACTCCGGCGAACCCCATGAACTCACAGAAGGTCTCTCGGGCCACCTTCCACTCGCCGTCGACGAGAACGGCTCGCCCGATGCGCCCCCCGAAGGTCTGGTTGAGAGGCGCCCCGACTCGGATCGTGAACAGGACGCGTGCCTCGTGGTCGTTGACGAACCGGACGATGTCGGCCTGCACGGTGGCTCCCGGTGCGTTGTCGTTGACCATGACCCGGTGCCGATCTCGTGCCTCCTCGAGGCAGCGGCCCAGGTTGGACCCGCCGTCGACCGCTCTGACGTTCCCGGTCTCGTCGGCCACCATCATGTTGGCAAAGGCGTCCTCCACCGCCGCCCGCGCCCCTTCCTCGTCTGGTGGTGGCGGTCCGAATGTTTCGGGCGCTGGGTGGGCCCATGCGGGCCAACAGGGCATGGGGCACCGGTTCTCGCGGCGTGGATTCTGCATCTTCGAGGCGGAGCGCCCGCAGGGACGCTGCGTGCTCCACCGTGATGCCCTGGGCGCGCTGTTCGACTGCCTCGGCGGCGCTCAGGCCCGCCCCGATCCACTCTGCCGTTTCCTCGAAGGGGATCCCCGCGTTCCACCACTCGCGCACCACGTCACCGGGCGTCCGGCCCTCGAGGGCCAGGCGTCCCGCCTCCGCGGCCTTCAGCCCGAGGTCGAACCAGGTGTACGCGTCCTGAGCCTCGATGCCATGGCGGGCCCACTCGACTGCCTCCTCGTCGACCCACCCCCGCTGGAGATAGCCATGCATGGTGCGGGGATCCACGCCGGCCAGATGGAAGTTCTGAAACGGTCCGCCAGGCATCCCTCCCGGGCGCACATTCACCCCGCCGAGATGGGCCATCGGCGCGACGCCGACCCACCCTCTTTGCGCAGACCGCACCACGGCCTGGGCCGACGCAATGGTGCCGGAAAGCGTCCACCGGACCTCGGCCCTGACGCTTGTGGGCGCGGGCCTGGTCCAGCGAGAAGCCCATCTCGTGCCAACGCACCGCTTCGGCCGCGTCGATGCCCGCTGCCTGCCAGTCGGCGACCGTCTCGGGCGTCGCCCCGGCCGTCTGCCACTGGGCGGCTTCGAGTCCCTCGTCGATGCCGTGCGCCTTCCAGTCCTGCGCCCGGGCGATGGTGAACCGCCACCGTCGCCAGTTCGCTGCCCCCTCGCGGTCGAAGCCGGCGGACAGCCAGAGGCCGAACTCTTCGGGCTCGCCGTCGTTCGGCTCCATCGCGTCGACGCCGGTCCGGTTCACTTCAGCGCTCCTGTCGCCGCCATCTCATGCCGCCACCGGAGGACCGATGAGGATCGGACGGGCCCACTCTGGAACGGCGCCGCCCGGATCCATGAGGCCGACGATGACCTTGATCCCCCGGGGCGGTTGAGCCGGCCACGGCGTGAAACCGTCGGTCAGCACGATGATCAGGTCGGGGCGCGGGCGCAGTTCGGCCGCCTTGGCGAGACCGGCCCCCATGTCGGTCCCGCCCCCTCCGAGGAGCTGCACGTCGCGTGTACTCGAGGACCTTCTGTGCTTCGAAGGCCGTGGCGTCGCAGCACACGATGCGCAGGCACCGCCTCCCGACGCCCAGGCCCCGGAGCACACCCTCCACCTCGGCCAGGCACTGGGAGAGCATGTGGTCGTTCATGCTCCCCGACGTGTCGAGCACCATGGCCACCTTGGGCAAGGGCTGTCGGAGGCTGGGCAGGACGACGTCCGGCGTCACCGAGCTCCTCCGTGACGGCTTGCGGTAGCTGAAGTCCACCCTCCCGGCGACGTCGGCCACGCCGAGCCGCACCGCCGAAGCGAGCAGACGCTGCCAACTCACCGAGGGCTCGAGGACCTCGTCGGCCCAGCGCTGCCAGCCGGCCGACATGTTCCCGCAGCGGCGCTGGTGCTCCTTGATCCGGCGGGCCACGTCCCGTTCGACGAGCCTCCGGCCGGTCTGGCCCACCCCGGGGGTGCCGGCCTCCCAGGGTCTCGGCGAGCCGCCGCAACCACTGCCGCAGTCGCCGCGCCGCTCCGGATCGCCTGGGCCCCGATCCTCCGGTCGGGCCTCGTCTCCACCGAGCAGGTCCCAGTACTCCTCGGCCGTCAAGGAGTCGGGCAGGCCCAGAGAGGCGGGGCTCACCGCGGTGGAAGGCATGGCAGCGTCACCGGCCACCAGGTCGTCGTTGATCTCCGAGTCGGCCGCCAGGTTCCAATACCGCTGTGCCTCGTTTCGCCGCGACACCGGATCGGCCCGACCGCTGTCTCCCCCCGGGTAGCGGTCGGCGTGATGACGCAGGAGGTGGCTCACCTGGTGGATCAGCCAGAACCCGGCCGTCGGCACGTCGGTCACGCGGAGGATCTCGGGGTCGAGGTAGACGTGCCACTCGTCGTCGACCGGCAACGAGCCCAGGTCGAATCGCGCCCCGGGAGGATCCTCGCTCTGGTCGACGACCACGGGGTCGAGGGCGAGCAAGGCGCTCGCCATGTAGGGGGCCTGGTGCGCCGCCCAGACCCGGGCCGCCGCCCAGACCGCGTCGCTGGTCGACACCGAGGCGTTCGATCCGGCCCAGGATCACGACTCACCTTCTCCGCGGATGAGGCCGGCGGCCCGCAGCACCGGAGCCATCTTCAGCAGGCCACTCGGCAACTGGGCACCGGCGGGGCGGGCGCTCGCCAGCGTGCGCGCCGCCAGCGCGGCGACGTCGGGTGCCTGATCGGCGACACGTTCGACGACCCGCCAGGCGGCGGACCAGGAATCGGCGTCGCCCCGGCTGACCGCGACGGCTGCCACGGCGCTCAGCACGGCGAACGCGCGGTCGCTGCGCTCGGGCAGTTCGAAGCCGTCCGGATCGGCCAGCACGGCCTCGGGGTCGGGGAGGTCCATGTTGGCCAGCCACGAGAGGAACTCAATGCCCGCCCCCTCGCCGACCGCGCCGATCACCAGGAACGTCCGTGCATCCTCTGAGGCCCCCACGGCGTCGCAAGCGGCCAGCAGGCGTGCCACGGACTCCCAGCTGCGCGGGCTCGGCCAACCCCGCCCCGCCTGCTCGGCGACCGTGGGCACGTCGAGCACGAGAGCCGGCCGCACCTCGAGGAACGCACCGACGGTGGCACGGGCGGTCACGGTCTGGGTATCGGTCGGCACGCGCCCGTCGAACGACGGGGGCTGGGGGAACCCCATGGCGATCCCGCGGGATATCCGCCTTGGCGTCAACCGGCCAGTCGAGGTGCACGAGTCGGTTGGCCAGGGGCGGGGACAGCTGCCATCCGTCGGCGGCCTCCTCTGGCGGGTTGGCCGCCGCTACCACCCGGACGCCCTCGGGCAGCGTCAGGTCGCCGACCACTCGCTCCAGCACGACCCGGAGCATGGCCGCTTGGACAGCTGGCGGCGCGGTGGTGAGCTCGTCGAGGAAGAGGAGACCGTAGCCACTGGCTGCCAGTCTCCTCGCCCACAAGGGGGGCGCCATCTCCACCGACCCGTTGATGACCACGGGCAACCCCGCGAAGTCGGCCGGCTCGCGGATGGAGCCGATGACGATCTCCGTCGGCCAACCGAGGCTCTCGCCCAGTGCGCGCACGACGGAGGTCTTGCCAGTCCCCGGGCTCCCCCACAACAGCACCGGGACGCCTGCCTGCACCGAGACGGAGAGGGCTTCCCCGACGGCAACTGCGTCCATGCCTGATCACCTCCTCCTCGATTGTTCCAGATCCGGACGGCTGCACAGGCCGGCCCGCTCGGTCTCCAGCGCCTCGTCGATGCGCGGCGCATGGAGCCGTGATGACCTTCACCGGACCGGATCCCGCGTTGCCAGTCGTGAGCGCGCGTCCACGACCTCCTCGTCGAACCGAGGCCGTTCAGGACCTTCGTGTCGGTGCCAGAATGGGTCCCAAGCTAGTGTTCCGGATTCTGAGGACGGTCCCGACAGGCCCGACTGCGGCGAACCCGACTCCGGCGAAGGAGAACACGTGGCAGACATCGTCGTCCTGGGCGGGGACCAACCGGTTTGGCGACGGCGATCCTCTTGGCGCAACAGGGCCTGAACATCGTGGTGCTCGATCGCGACGAGGCGCCGCCCGACGATCCCGAAGAAGCGTGGGGGAGTTGGCAGCGTCGCAGCGTCGGGCAGTTCCGCCTCGTGCACTACCTGCAGCCGGGGGGGCGGGCGTTGATGGAGCAGCACCTCCCGGCGGTCTTCACGGAGATGGAAGCCGTTGGCGCCATCCGGTACAACGCGGCCGAAGCACAGGCGCGCCGCCTACCTGACGGTGCGGGCGAGGACCTGGACCTCAGCCGTTTCGAGACGATGACGACCTGCCGGCGCCCGCTGATCGAGTACGCGTACGCAGCGGCGGCCAGGAAGACGCAGGATGTGGAGGTCCGCTACGGCTGCCCCGCCACCGGACTGGTCACGGGGAACGAAGTGATCCCGGGCGTGCCGCACATCACCGGCGTCCGCACTGGGTCGGGCGAGACCATCGACGCCCGCGTCGTCGTGGACGCGGCCGGCCGCCGCTCACCGCTGTCCGGCATGATCGAGGCCGCCGGCGGCCGCCAGCCGCCGGAGCACGCCTTCGAGGCGGGTTTCGTCTACAACACGCAGTACTACCGTGGGGCATCGCTCCCGGAGCCGCGGGACGACCTTCTCTGCGCCATCGGATCCATCTCGATCCTGACCATTCCGGGTGACCACGGCTGGTGGTCGGTGACGCTGTACCACTCACCAAAGGACAAGCTGATGCGGAACGTGCGCGACCCGAAGATCTTCGAACGGGTTGTTCGGTCGTTGCCCAACCATGCGCATTGGGCCGACGGTGCAGCGCAGGGCGACAGCTTCTCCATGGCCAGCACGGCCAACACGACGCGTGAGTTCGTCGTGGACGGCGTTCCGTGCGCCACTGGAGTGGTACCCGTCGGCGATGCATGGGGTTTCACCAACCCTTCGATCGGCCGAGGCATCACCCTCGGCTTGATGCACGCGGTGGACATCGCCCCGGCAATCGCCGAGCAAATGGAGGACCCGCGCCGGCTCGCCGCCGAGTGGGAGCGCCGGACCGACGAGCGGGCCGCCAGGTGGCACGCCTCGACGGTCGACCTCGACCGGATCCGCTCCCGAGGTCGAGGCCCGTTTGCAGGGGCTCCCGGATCCCTTCGATCTTTCGGACCCGTCGGTCGCCGGGCCTCGGGCGTTCGCCTCGGCGTCGCACTACGACCCGGAGGTGCTGCAATGGTTCTTCGAGGTGCTCTGCTGTTT
>CAVSLS010000019.1:0-23782 GCA_963728845.1 uncultured Acidimicrobiaceae bacterium | reverse complement strand
GCGCCTCGGTGTCGCTAAGGCGGTTGCGGTTGGAACCGACCCCGGCTCCGTCCATTTTGGAGTGTTTCCACGCTTCTCGGGGACGGCGGCGCCTCGGGCGGCTACCCTCAAATCCTTCACAATTCTTGGCTCAACCTCCTGGAGGCCCGAATTGCGCATCCACTCCCATTTTCACCGGAACCGGGCGTGCACCACCTGGCAAAAAGCCGACAACGCAGTAACCTGGGCTCCGGGCAGGATGCCTCATGGATTGGCTGGAGGAGACGCCCTGTCGAGCATGACACCGGACGGGCCCGACCGCCGGATGCGTGCTACACAAATGGGCGCACGCTCACGAAGGGAGCATTTCGGACTCATCGGCGATACCAGGGAGGCAGGATGCCAGTCGGCATACGAGCAGGGACGCCCAAAGGATGAGGCTCCAAAGCGAGACCGAAACGCCCTTACCCGTCCTTGACATCGATCGCCTGGAGCGGGAGGTCGAACGCCTCCGTGTCGAATATCAGTCCGCCGACCCGTACCCGCACATCGTGATCGATCAATTCCCCCGAGCCGGAGGCTGCAAAGGCAGCCATCGCCGAGTTCCCACCTCTCGACCCCGAACGGTGGAACAACTACCTACACATCAATGAACGCAAGTTCAGTAATACCGATCCGGCTACATGGGGACCGACCCTGCAGCGCATCCTCGAGGAACTCAATTCACCCCGCTTTGTGAAGTTCATCGGAACGCTACTCGGGGAGGACGAACTGATCGCCGACCCCTCCCTGGAAGGCGGGGGTCTTCACCAGTCGGCGAGAGGTGGCTTCCTCAACATGCATGCCGACTTCACCGTCCACCCTCATAACCGCAACTGGCAGCGTCGAGCCAACCTCATCCTCTACCTCAATGAGGATTGGAAACCCGAATACGGTGGTGACCTCGAGCTATGGAGCACCGACATGAAGATGTGCGTCGAAAAGGTCAGCCCCGTTGCCAATCGAGTCCTGATCTTCACGACCGATGCCACGTCGTTCCACGGCCACCCAGAACCAATGCGCTGTCCGGAGGGAAATGCGAGACGGTCCTTGGCGCTCTACTACTTCAGCATCGAGGTAGACCCCGTCGTCCGCTCAACCGAGTATCGGCCGCGACCTGGCGACGGGTTGCACGCCATCCCCATCTTTGTCGATCGGCAGATGCTCAGAGCGTACGACTGGGCGAAGCGGCATCTGGGGATCTCAGATGAACTGGCCAGCAAGCTCCTCGGATACCGCGATCGCATCCGGCGAAAGAGTCACGAAGGTTAGGGAGAAGCTTGACCCGGAGAACCTGACGACTTGCCCGCGCACCGCAGTCCGGAAGCATCCACGTCGCTCACGCCACGATCCAGCCCGCCTCGGGGACGGTTCAGCTGCGTGGTCGATGACCACCCGCGCTTCCACCTCGATGCGTTGCGATGGTACGCAGCGCTCACGGACGTCGCTGGAGTCACCCCGGACGATCTCGTTGTCCATTCCGTCGGCGGTCGACCTCCGATGTTCTCGAGTTCCTGCGCTCCGAGGGGGTCACTGTACGCGGCATTGATCGATTTGACGACCGCTCTCCCCACTGCAACAAGATCTCCGGCGCCCTGCGACTGGCTGAAGACGATGCCGCCGGATTAACCGTCCTGTGCGACACCGACGTGGTGGTGCTCGAAGATCCCCGCCGGATCGATGTCCCGCACGACGCCATTGCAGGAAAGCCGGTGGATGCTCCGGTGCCTCCGCTGGAGGTCCTTCTCCGCATCTTCGCCGCTGCGGGACTGTCCGCTCCGCCCGCAGTCCCGCTTCCCTGGGGACCTGACCAACGGACCGTTTCGGGAAACAACAACGGCGGTCTGTACCTTGTACCGAGTCCACTCCTGCGGAGAGTGGCGACTGCGTGGGCCCACTGGGCCACTTGGCTCCTCGACCAACTCGACCTGCTTGAAAATTGGGCCGTCCACGTCGACCAGGTGGCGATGGCGATGGCCCTGTCCGCCGAGACCGTTGCCTCAGTCCCTCTCGACGTACGATGGAATACGCCCATTCACGACCCGACAAGGATCCCCGCAGACCCACCCGAGCCGGCCGTCATCCACTACCACCAGGAGCTGGACCGCCTTGGACAGATCCGAGCGACTGGAGCACCCTCGATCGACCGGCAGATCGACGTGGCCAATGCTGCTATCCGCAAGGTTTGGACGAAGGCTGCTCCTGAATCCTCCTACAGAGAATGGCTCTCACAATCAGAGCAGGAACAGGACCACGAGCTGATGAGGATCGTCGACGTCCTCATCAGCGCACTCGAGCCATCCTCGGTCCTCGACGTCGGCGCGAACAGCGGAATCGGTCGGAATCCGACGATCCGGCGGTACACGGCAATTGCGCCGTCAGATGATGTACGGCAGACCCTCGCCGAACATCGCTTCCAGGCTGACCTCGTTGTCAGTCTCGATGAGCTGACCCACCCCACGGATGCATCCAGATGGGCCCGTCTTGTGACTCTTCTGTGGCGTTCGACGTGCCGAGCCCTTGTGATCCGCAGCGACGAAGGCCCAGCGGGCAACAGCACCGACCCGGCCAACGATTCCCGCGAAGCACTCTTGGGCGCCCTGCGGAGCGTCGCTCCCGATGCAGAGGTCTATCCGGTCCGGGTCGACGCCAATCTCTCGACCTTCGTCGTCCTCAGGTCTCCCGAGGACAAGCACCCGCGTGACTTCGTGGCGGCCACATTGGATCCCTTGATTCTGCGCCACCCGGATCCGCTCTCGCTGGTCACCTTACGCCTGCATGCCCTTCGCACAACGCGGTTCTATCCCGATCACGCACCTCGATTGTGGGAGTACCCCGTCGTGGCCGAACTGATCACCGAGAACCTCCCGCCTGGAAGCCGTCTCATCGACGTCGGAGCAGGTGTCACCCCGTTGGCACCGTTCCTCACCAGCCGTGGCTATGTCGTCGACACCGTGGATCCGTCCCCGACCATTCGGAGCTGGCCGCCACAACCGGATTGGAACGAATGGGACTTCCTGGACTACGGGTCCGTAGGCCTCGCCAACCGATCGTGGAACTGCACCCTTGACAAGCTCCCTCGTCGACCGCCTTCCGACGGTATCTACTCGATCAGCGTGATCGAACACGTCACTGCTGCGGCACGCCGATCCCTCCTCGGTGACATTTCGGCCCGCACCCGGCCTGGCGGCCTCGTCGTGCTCACCATAGACCTCGTGCGCGGCACCGACGACCTTTGGAATCTCAATCTCGGAGTGGAGGTCGAGGACCCCGCCCGTCACGGCACTATCCAAGATGTTGTTCTCGAGTGTGCGGCCCTCGGACTGGAGCTCTTCCGACAAGAGGTGGTGCGGGATTGGGGTTCCTCCAGGGTCGACATAGGGCTACTTGCCCTCCGGAGATCTGCGAACCCGGCAACAGGGGGTTGGAGCGGTGCGGGCGACGGTTGATCTCACGGGTCAGTCGAGGTCGCCATCCGGAAAGAGCAAGACAGTGAAGCTCCTCCTACGGCTCCCTTGGCCATCAAGGGGCGGACAGCGAGGATCGACGCCCCCGTTTTCGCTTCGCCCTGCCACTGGATATGCTCGGCGGAAGCGGCTGAGTTTGGAGGGTTCAGGATGGTGGATGGCGTGAAGGTTGTCCCCGACGCATCCGTCGAGAAGAAGAGGGTCGGGGTGTTGGTCGTCGTGTACAACGCAGCATCGACACTCGCGAAGGTGCTCGACCGCATCCCGGCCGAGCTGAGAGCTGACATCGAAGAGGTGATCGTAAGTGACGATCACAGCCAGGACTCGACCTATCTGGTAGGCCTCGGCTACCAACAGCAGTCCGACTTGCCGATCACCTTGATCAGGCAACCCACGAATCTCGGCTACGGCGGCAACCAGAAAGCCGGGTACAAGCTCGCCATCGAGCACGGGCTTGACATCGTGGTCATGCTGCACGGCGATGGCCAATATGCGCCAGAGTCACTCCCCGAGATCCTCGCCCCGCTGTTGAACGACGAGGCCGACGCTGTTTTCGGCTCTCGTACCATGATCAAGGGCGCGGCCCGGAATGGGGGTATGCCGCTCTACAAGTTCGTAGGGAACCGCATACTTTCCCGGTTCGAAAATGCCGCGCTCGGAACCAACCTGTCCGAATTCCACTCGGGATATCGCGCCTACTCGGTGAGCGTGCTCAAACAACTTCCGTTCGAGGAGAACACGGACGGATTCAACTTCGACACTCAAATAATTATCCAACTGCATGATGCCGGCATGCGTATCGCCGAAGTGCCCATCCCCACCTACTACGGCGACGAGATCTGTTATGTCGATGGATTGGGATATGCGGCTGACGTCACAAAGGACGTGATCACGTATCGGCTGCAAAAGGCCGGCTTCGGGGACGGAAGCCGAATCGCGCTCGTCGAGGAGTACCAGTTCAAGCCGAGCGAAGACAGCTCGCACGGCAGGATCACGAAGCTCCTGCAGCACCGACCGCCGAGCCGAATCCTGGACCTTGGGTGTTCGAGCGGGATGCTTGCTGAGCGGTTACGAGCTTTGGGGCACCAGGTAGTCGGCGTCGACGTGAACGACATCGACGGGGTCAGAGAGCGAACGGATTACTTCGTCAGGGCCGACCTCAACGAGGGAATCCCATCGGAAGTCGGCTCAGGCTTCGACATTGTTCTGCTAGCTGATGTGCTCGAACATGTCCTCAGTCCTGGAACCCTGATGACGCAGGCCAGGGATGTCTTGTCGCCGAGCGGGACCGCTATCATCTGCGTCCCGAACATGGCCCACTGGTACCCGAGGTTCCGGGCGACCCTGGGGATGTTCGATTACGACCAGCGGGGCATCCTGGATGCAACGCACGTGAGGTTCTTCACCCGCCGCAGTCTGGTCAAGCTGATCGAACGCCGGGGCTTCGCCATCCAGCGGATTGAGCCAGTGGGCCTGCCTTTCGATGCGCTGGGCGTCGAGAGCACGAGGGCACGCACGGTGCGGCTTGTGGATCGAATGCTGTCGAACGTGTGGCCGACCATGTTCGGCTACCAGTTCATCATCGAGGCGACGCCCGTCAGGGCCTGAGCTGCGCTCAGGATCCAACGGCGCCTCCGGCAGCTCCTCCCTCTCCTGTCCGGGCCGGCTCGGGGGACGACCCGGTTCCAGTCGCCGCCGAGTTACGGGCTCCCAACCCGACGAAAATTGCGATGGCCAAGAGGACGATGCCGATGACACCCGTGAGGGCGGCTCGCTTGTGGTAATGCCCGTTCACGGCGACCTTGCCGGGCACGAACCCCGGCAGCGAGTGGATGGGCACGGCGAGGTAGATCACCGCATAGATCAGGGCAATGACACCCAAAACGGCACAGATCGCGCAAATGACCCACCTGGCGGAACTCGACACGTTACCCACCTCCAAAGGTTCGAACTGCACTCCCCCGCGGGGTCTGTGACCCCGACAGGCAATGGATGGTAGCGCCCGATGCCTCCCGCCTGCCAGCCATACGCCTGGCGTGGTCCTCGGACCCTTTCAGCTGGGCGAAGTACCATCTGATCACCGCAGTCGCATCACCATTTGTGACGAGATGGCCTGCCTCTGCAGGCGTTGGAGGCGTTCGGAGGCGACGGCGAGGGCGATGGATTCGAGCACGTGGAACGACATGGTGCTTCGCACCGGAGATGACGGTGACGCTGCCGCAGCCGCCGGCCTCCACGCCGGGCAGATCAGCGAGGGGTTCTTGACCTTCCTGGGCCCGCGGTTTCTGCAGAGGTTGTACCGGAGGGTCACCCGGACGCGGGGCTGCTTCCTGCTCGTCCTCGTGGACCAGGGCACAACGGTGGGATTCCTCGCAGGCTCCACCGATGTAGCCGCTCTCTACCGGTCATTCGTGTGGCGTGACGGTTTCACCGCCGCACTCGTGTCGGGCGGCCGCATCCTCCGATCGTGGCGTCGGGTCGTCGAGACCCTTCGTCACGGCACAGGCAGTGCCGGCGAAGGTGCCGAGTTGCTCGCCGTGGCGGTCGATCCGACGGCGCGCGGACGGGGGGCGGGAACGCTTCTGGTCGAAGGGTTCCTCACCGAGATCGGACGTCGGGGGCAGCGTGCAGCCCACGTGGTGGTCGCAGCAGACAACGAGGCAGCGGTCTCGCTGTACCGGCGAGCAGGCTTCCACATGGCGGAGCGGTTCGAGCTGCATTCGGGAACCGAGTCCCTCCTCATGCAGTGGTCGGGCCAGCCCGACACGGGGTCGTGACGGACGAGACCCTGCTCGTCGCGCTGGCCGCTCTCGTCGCCACGGCGGCGCTGGTTCCTTTGTGCATCGTGGTCGCCCACCGCTGGGCAATCCTGGACCGCCCCGGGGCCCTGAAGGCCCAGGAGTCCCCGGTGCCCTACCTGGGTGGGGTCGCCGTCTTCGCCGGCGTGACCGTCGGCGTGTGCGTCGGGCGGCCCGTCGTGCTGGTCCCGCTGGCGGCCGCCCTGGCGCTGGGGGTGAGTGACGATCGGTTCGAGCTCCCCGCTCCGTTTCGGCTCGCCGCCCAACTGGGCGTTGGGGCCGTCATCGCCGCCACACAGCCGGTGCACCTTCCGGGTTGGATCGGCGTGCCGCTCATCATGGTGGCAGGCGTCGTGCTGATGAACGGGTTCAATCTGCTCGACGGCCTCGACATGCTGGTCGCCGGCGTCGGGGCGGCGGCCGGCGTCGGCTTCGCGGTCCTCGTATCTGGCCCTGCTCGTCTCATGGCGGCGTCACTGACTGGGGCCCTGGTCGGGTTCGTCTGGTACAACCGTCCTCCCGCCCGCATCTATCTGGGAGATGGTGGCTCGTACCTGATCGGGGCGTCTATGACCGTGCTCCTCGCCTACGCCTGGGGCATCGGCATCTCCGGCGGAACCGGCGTGATCGCGCTGGCCCTGCTGGCCGTCCCCGGGATCGAGGTTGCGTGCGCCATCGTGCGCCGCCGCCGTAGCGGCCGCTCGCTCCTGAGCGGCGACCGCGCTCATCCGTACGACCTCTTGGTGGCGTCAGGGTGGTCCCGCACGGTGGCGAGTGCGACCTACATTGCGATCGAGGTGGTGATCGTCGCGATTGTGGTGTTGCTGGGCCATCCCTCCGTACCCGTTGCCGTGGCCGTCGATATCGCGGTGGCGGCAGCCCTTCTCGGAGGCGCCGCCCTTGTCGGCGGATTGAGCAGTCCCGCCGGGACCCGGCCGTGACCCGCGTGTACCTTTCCCCGCCGGAGGTGGGAGCAGAAGAGCGGCGGATGCTCCTCGACGCGTTCGATTCCAACTGGATCGCGCCATTGGGGCCCGATGTCGACGCCTTCGAGCACGAGATGGCCGAAAGGATCGGCGTCGGCCATGCTGTGGCCCTCTCCAGCGGGACGGCCGCCCTCCACCTCGCTCTGCTGTTGGCCGGCGTGGAGCGGGGCGACGAGGTACTGGTGCCGTCCTTCACCTTCATCGCCAGCGCCGCGGCCGTCACCTACCTGGGAGCCCAGCCCGTGTTCGTCGACTGCTCGGCCGACAGCTGGAACCTGGACCCTGCCCTGGTCGAAGAGGTGCTGACCGAGAGGGCCGCAGTCGGTCGGCTCCCTTCCGCCGTGATCACGGTCGACCTCTACGGGGAGACCGCCGACTACGCGGCTTTGGAGTCGCTGTGCCGCCGGTTCGAAGTCCCGCTCATCGAGGACTCGGCCGAGGCCCTCGGGTCGACCCATCGGGGTCGGGCGGCAGGCTCGTTCGGCGTCGCCGGGATCTTCTCGTTCAACGGCAACAAGATCATCACCACGAGTGGTGGCGGGATGCTGACGACCGTGTCACCGGAGTGGGCCGAGCGAGCCCGCCATCTGGCCACCCAGGCCAGAGAGCCCTTCTCCCACTACGAGCACACCGTGGTGGGGTACAACTATCGCCTCTCCAACCTATTGGCGGCCCTCGGCCGGGCCCAGCTCCGCGGACTCGACGGCCGTATCGAGCGCCGGAAGCAGATCGATGCGGTGTACTCGGCGGGGCTGGCCCCCCTCCCTGGCGTCTCCCCCATGCCGCGCACCGCCGTGGGCACCTCCAACTACTGGCTGACCTGCATCCTCATCGATCCCGAGGCATTCGGAACGGACAGGGAGCAGGTGCGGGTGGCGCTGGAGGCAGCGGACGTCGAGTCCCGACCGACGTGGAAGCCGCTCCACCTGCAACCGGCATTCGCAGGGGCCACCCTCGTGGGGCCGGGACACTGCGCCCGGGTCTTCGACCGGGGCCTGTGCCTGCCCACGGGGTCGGCGCTCTCGCCCGCCGACCAGTCCCGGGTCATCGAGATCGTCTCGGCCCAGGCCCGCGTCTGACCTGGGCCACTCGGGTCGCCGGTATCGTATCCTGATCGGCATGGACACCGGGGGGAACGGCAGAGCGACGGCGGGGAAGCCGAAGGCCCTGGCCTTCTATCTTCCCCAGTACCACCCCATCCCCGAGAACGACGAATGGTGGGGCAAGGGCTTCACCGAGTGGCACAACGTGACCAAGGCCCGCCCGCTGTTTCCCGGCCACTATCAGCCCCAACTCCCGGGAGAGCTCGGCTACTACGACTTGCGGGTGCCCGAGGTGCGGATCGCACAGGCCGAATTGGCCCAAGAGCACGGCGTGCACGGCTTCGTCTACTACCACTACTGGTTCCACGGCCGCCGGCTGCTCGAGCGGCCGTTCGAAGAAGTGCTGGCTTCCGGGGTGCCGGACTTCCCGTTCGCACTCTGTTGGGCCAACGAGGAATGGACCCGGGGCTGGGACTCCCAGACGGGTCATGTGCTCGTGCGCCAGGAATTCAGTGAGAAGGACGATCGCGCCCACATCCGGGACCTCCTGCGGGCGTTCAAGGATCCTCGCTACATCACCATCGACGGCCGACCGCTCATGCTCATCTACCGGCCGACTCTGATCCCTGACCTCCTCCGCACCAGCGAGATCTGGCGATCCGAGGTGCAGAGAGCCGGGTTCCCCGATCTCTACCTGTGCTGGGTCGAATCGTGGGGGGTGCCTCCGGGCGGCCAGGGACCGAAGCCTTTCGGTCTCGACGCCTCGGTGGGATTCATGCCCGTCATGGGCGGGGAGCTGCACCCGGCACTCGAGACGCTCAGAGGGCACCGGGTGCTCGACTACCAGTCGGCAGCCGAATCGGCCATGGAGCTCCTCGACTGCCCCTGGAAACGGTTCCCGTCGGTGATGGTGGGGTGGGACAACACCGCTCGCCGGGCGCGCGGTGCCACCATCTACCACGGCGCCACGCCGGGCCGCTACGAGCACTGGCTGCGCGTCACGGCCGACTCGCTCGCCGGAGTCCGCTCCGAGGAGAACTACCTCTTCATCGTGGCCTGGAACGAATGGGCTGAGGGAAACCACTTGGAGCCCGACCAGCGACACGGCCGGGCCTTCCTCGAAGCCACTCGCGCGGTGCTGGTCGACCCTGCCGGCGGTTCCAGCGACCGACCAGGCCACCGCGCCGGAGCGGCCGCACATGAGCAACGGCGAACCGACGGGGACCGGTGGCGAGCAGCCCGACCAGTCCGTCCTCGACGAGGTGGCGGCCAACGTGGCCGGTCTGCTCGCCGAGCTGCAGCTGCCTCCGGGTCGACAGGTGGTCGACCTCTCGGAACTGGAGGTCGTGTCGCCGCAGGACACGACATTTCATCGCTTTGGCACGGACGTGGTGGCTGGCACGTTCACCGACGTGGCGTCGCTGAAGGCGACGCTCGACGGCATCGACGACATCGGCGCCATCCTCCTCACGAACGTGCTCCAGCATCTCGCAGAGCCTCAGGAGCTGTTGACCGCCGTTTCAGCCTGGTCGCTGGACCACGGTTCGCCCTCCCTGCTCGTCACGGTCCCCCACGTCGCCCATGTCGACATGGCGCTCCATGTCCTTTGCGGTCATTTCGAGGTCCAAGGGGCAGATGTCCTAAATCCGGCGAACCTTCGCTTCTTCACCGAGGACACGCTGCAACGCCTGGTCGATCGGTCAGGGTGGCGCGTGGTGGGGAGAGAGGACCAGCACTCCTTGTACTCCGAGCAGTATGACGCTGGCCTGCGCGACGGCCTCCCCGAGGAGATGGTCGCGGCCATCCAGGCCACCGCACAGGCGGTGAATCCCAATTGGTCCGTGACGCACTTCGTATGGGCACTCGAGCCTTGCCCGGTCGACATGGCGCCGAGTTCGTACGAAGAGGCGGTCGCATCGCTCGCACCGCCGACGGCACCGTCGATCGCCCCGAAGGCCACGGCGGCGGTGGCCGACTACTTCGCGTCCGTCGGCCTCATGGCCAGTGAGACCACCCGGCGCGCCGTCGCCGAGCAACGCCGGGCGGCTGCTCGATCCCCGTTGTCCCTGCCGAAGAAGGCCGTCCTCGAAGTCGTCTACAGCTCACCCGGCCTGGCCGCAGCCTTCAAGCGCGTCCACAGCCGCCTGCGCGCCGGGCGAGGGACTTCCTGACTCGTGATCGTGCACAAACCCCTCAGCTACCTGACGTCCACTCCACCCGAAGCCGACATGCCGGTCGGACCCTGGCTGCTCGTGGTGGGTATGCACCGGAGCGGCACCTCGGCCGTCACCGGAGCCCTGGGGCATCTCGGGTTGGCGGTCCCGGTGGCACAGGACCGGTGGGCACCCTCGCGGGACAATCCTGACCACTGGGAGAGCCGGGCACTGGGAGACTATGACGACGCCCTGCTCGAGCGTCTGGGTGGCACGTGGGACCGCCCGCCCGATCCGGCGCTCGACTGGGAGTCCGATCCCGACCTTGGCATCGACGAGCTGGGCGACCCCGCTGAGGCCGCAGGCAAGGCATTCCCGAACCCTGGGCCCGTCGTGTGGAAGGACCCACGGTCCTGCCTGCTCCTGCCCTATTGGTTGGCCCACCTCCCCAAGCCGGTGGCTGCGGTCTTCATCTGGCGCTCACCCCTCTCGGTCGCCCGCTCACTCCAAGCTCGGGACGGCATGCACCTGGCCGACGGCGTGGCGCTGTGGGAGCGCTACAACCGGTCGGCACTGGCAGGCCTCGTCGGCGTCGACACGTTCGTCCTTCGGTACGAGTCCATCATCGAGAATCCCGTGGGCAAGATGGGCGAGCTCATCGGTTGGTTGGAAGACCTCCCCCAGTTCGCTCCCCACGTGCCGCAGTGGAATACCAGGGGTGCACCTGCCGGCATTTCCCCCGAGCTGCTTCGTCAGCACGGTTCCGACGAATCGAAGATCCTTCTCGGCGAGCAGAGCCGGTTGGTCGAGCACCTCGGCTCCCTGGAAGGTCCCCACCGACCCCTTGCCTCGCCTCCCCCGGATGCGGAGTCGCCGTGGACGACTGCCGTGTTGCGTGATCGACAGCAGCTCGCCGTCCTGTCCCTCCAACGGGACAGGCTCCGCGAGACCATGCGGGAGCAGAGGTGGCGGGCGAACGAAGTGTCGGCAGAGCTGGCGGTCGCACGCTCGGAGATCGAGTCCCTGCAAGCCGAGGTGGAGGGTATCCGCGAGGCGTACGACCGGATCCGGGACTCGACCAGCTGGCAGATCACCCGGCCGCTTCGCCAGATCACCGCTCTGCGGGGCCGAAAGGGCGGTACCTCGCTGGCCAACTGACGTCGTTGCCTTGTTGCGGCGTGGCACCGGAGGATGACCGAGATCAGCCCCGTCGCCTGTACAGGCGACGGGCGACCGCGCCCATCGACGCAGCCGGACTCCCCACAGTCCCGAGAGGTAGGTCTCGAGCGGCGTGATCCGTCGGTCTCGATCGGCATGCGCTGCTCCGGATTGGCCTGGTACTCGTCCCGCAGCTCTGCGGCCGCGCCCGCTACTCGTTTCAGCGCCCGTTCCATTGCGGCGTGAAAGACGGGCCCGGACCGCATCGGAGTCCGCAGCTCGTAACGGTCGAGTATCGAACCCCACTTCTCGACCTGCTTCCGCTGTATCCGGTCACCATGCTTTGCCTAGCCAGCGGGGTCGTTCGAAGTGTCGGCGGGCGAACCGCTCGTACCAAGGGAAAGACTTGAGTACGTGACTCACATACTCGTCCGCTAACAACCCAGTCAGCTCGACGCGATAACCATCTTCTGTGGGCGACGCCTTTCTTCGGATGGTTCGCTGTAGAGCCAAC
Source organism: uncultured Acidimicrobiaceae bacterium (assembly GCA_963728845.1). Classification (GTDB taxonomy): domain Bacteria; phylum Actinomycetota; class Acidimicrobiia; order Acidimicrobiales; family RAAP-2; genus Bog-473. Next base: position 11,645 of record CAVSLS010000019.1, on the reverse strand, counting down.
ACACGTTGACTGAGTTCACGGGAAAAATCGATCTCAGGGCTCACGCGCCGAGCTACCTCCCGTAACGTCCTGAACTCGGGCCTGCATGCAAACGAGGCGAGCAGAAGTAGCGGCTCGACAGTATTGCTACGGAACGCGCTGCTACCGAAGTTCGTCCGGCTCTGAGCCTTGCTGTGACAACGGAAGGTAGCGAGCCGGTCGGGCAACCAAAGGAGTCCACGGTTCACGGCTATTCGGGTCCACATCTCATAATCAGACCAGAGTACGAACCGGTCATCGAAGTATCCGACGTCCTTTATGACATCGTGCGGAAAGAGCGTAAAAACAGGCTCACCGATGAAGTTGTCATTCAGTCTGCCTAGGACAAATCGCGAGATGTCCTCTGCTTCGAAGGCTCTGGTCTCTCCGACCTTGTGGAGGGGGTTTTCAGCGATGTAGCTGTTGAAATCCTCTTGGAAGCTGTGATCCACATCTTGATATGCAATCTGCCGATCGCACACCACCATGCGGCCTGTTTGGTCGACCGCTCTGACCATTACCTCGATGCAGTCATCGGCTAGGTAATCATCTTGGCCCATGAACTTGATCCATCTTCCATGAGCCAAATCCAGACATCGATTCCAGTTGCCCGGAATCCCTAGACGCACCGCATTCCTGTGAATAACGAGCCGCCTGTCTGCCTGGGCAATTTGATTAGCTATGTCGAGCGTTCGGTCACTCGAACCATCGTCGCAGATAATGATTTCAAGGTTCTCGAAGGTCTGCCGAATCGTGCTTGTAAGGCACTCCTCCAGATACTCCTCGCCGTTATATGTTGGTATGCACACGCTGACCAGAGTCACCGGGAAGCTCCGGGATAGCAAGCTTTCGAGAATCCACACCGGGCCTGACTCCTAAGGCTCAAAATGTCGGGCTCCTACGTCTCCTCGAACGACTTCGGTGATTTCCGATGATCGCAAACCTGGGGCTGGAGGCTGAGCATGACCCTTGGTCCCGACGAGACGGGCGGATTCTGCAGCGATGGGAGTCAGAGTCTTCGCTCGGGTGTGCTTAACCCGGGATTGACAATAGATAAGACGGTGCCTTCTTTCCGTCATGCTAAACCCGCAGAAGAATTTCGCAGTGGCGTGGGACTGGGTATCTGATACATACCGATCATACCGGTCAGAGACTTGTTGACTGAGGTCCTATTTGGCTTTGGCTGGATTCTCGCGCTTGGGCGCTGAAGGGCTCACAGTGCACGTTGGCGCCCACAGACGGGAGGTTTGTATGATCGAAGTGAATACGGCTTGCAGCGCATCATGATGCTGACAAGACTTTGTACATGCGCAATAGATCAGACGGGAAAGTATCGGGCAATTGTGTTAGCTAGGTTCACCCTGGGCATGAGCCATTCCTCTATTGACCATCCGAGTTGTTGAGTGGCGGAGAGCTCTTGTTCCAAGGAGTACTGACGCCTAATCCTTGTGGCGATAACGGGACGAGCGGCCGCTACCATACGCTTCCATTGCCTCGGTGAGGGCTGCAACTCTCCCTGGATCCAGTGTCGGCGAGCCATCCCGAAACCATGGTGAAACGCGGCGCGACGTAGTGCTTTGGAGGTGGTTCTACCCGGAAGGGGCCGATGCCTGACGACAGCTGTAGGGCAATACATCAATCGATGCCCAGCGAGGAACAGGCGATGCATCATCTCAAATTCCTCGTTCGCTAGAGCCAGGCCTCTAGTGTTACCAAGTCGGGGATCGAACAGTTGATCAGCCTCAAGCAAAGATCGCCTGATGGCCATGTTAGCTCCGATCGGTAGATTGTCCCCTCCAGCAAACTCAAAAGGACTCTCTCCATAGTCGATGAGTTCAACTAGAGATCCATGCTCGCCAATGTTCGCTGAGGCACCTTCATGCAAGATCCTTCCGCCAGTCGCGGCGACGCGTGGATCCTCAAATGGTTCTGTCAAGGCTTCTAACCAACCGGGATCAACGACGACATCGTCATCAGTAAAGACGATCAGATCACCCGTGGAGGCTGCCACACCGGCATTTCGTGCGCTGGACTGTCCCGGTCGGCTCTCTGGGACGTATGTCGGCCGTCGAAAACCCTCTACCACCTGCTTCGTGTCGTCGGTCGATCCATTATCAATCACGAGCAGCTGGCAATCAGGTAGGAGGTTGGTACAAATCGACTCAAGGCAGGCAGAAAGAAGTTGTGCACGATTGTATGTGCATACCACGACTGAAATCTTCTGCAAGACCGTGACCTCTAGGAGTCGGATTGCATATCACTTTGCGTCTCGTGCCATTATGCCCAATAGCAGTGTGAGGAGTGTAATAGCAGGGGAGGGGGCGTCCGAAGCGGCTCGGACGAGGATCGATGCACCCGCGGTCGACCGTGCTGTGCGTCATGAGGAAGACCGCTTAGAGACTGACACGGGCGAGAGCCAGCCGGGTCCGGTCGAGCACCAGAATGTAAATCGAAACTCCCGGATCACCGGGAACCCGAGCGCCTCGGGTCACGAAGGGTTCAGGCAGTGCGGGTCCCACGCGCGATGGCTTCTGTCATGCCCAGTGCGTCAGCGGTGCCGATGACCTATCGCTCTTGCTGTGCACCGTCACCCCCAATCGCTCCTTACCGTGCCTGGCAAAAGTGTCCCTGCGGTCGCGCCGTCATGCTGCCACCTCGTGCCCTGACCACAAACCTCGCGACACGTCCGGCACGTCGACGACGCCCTGGTCGTGCAAGCTGGGTCCAGGGCCACCGGGGCTCCCATGGACATCGAGCGCGCACAGAGGCTCAAGGCATCTTTGTGGTAAACGTTGAGTCCCTTGTGACGAGGATCATGTCAGGCGCGCCGGCGGGAGTCGAGTGAAGGTCGAAGATGTGACAGTCCATTCGGGAGTGGAACCCGAATCCGACCAAACACGACCCGTCGTGTCCGACCGCATGGGAAAGCGCACGGTCGTCGGTGTCGCCGTTGCCGCGTCGTTGGGTCTCTTGCCATTTCTTGGAATATCGATGTTCGCCGATGAAGGCGCCACCCTCTATTCAGCTCACCTGTCGTGGTCGAATCTCTGGGCACAATCACAGCACGTAGATCTCGTCTTTCTGCCGTACTACGTCCTCGTTCACTTTTGGATCATGGTTTCGGGGAACATCGAGTGGGTGCGGGCTCTCTCGCTCTTCGCGTACTTCGGCACCATCATGGTCGTTGGCTGGACCGGCCTGCGCATCGCGGGGAATTGGTGCGGCACCATCGCTGCCGTCCTGACCGCAACCAGCACGCTCCTCATTCTGAAGGCGCTGAACGCCCGACCGTACGCGCTCAGTACCCTCCTGGTCGCCATCTGTGCGGTCTTCCTGTTCAAGTGGCTCGACGACTCCCGTGCCCGGTGGGCGTGGGCATTCAGCCTTGTGGCGCTCCTCGCCACCGCGGTGCAACTGTTCTCGCTGCTTGCTCCGGCTTCCATGCTCATCTGTGTCTTGGTGGTTCGCCCGGGGCTGATGGCACAGCGCCTGCGGGTCCTGGGTGCACCGATTGCTCTCCTCGCCGTGGTCTCCGGCGCATGGATTGTCGCCTGCATCAGACAAGTGGGCCAGGTGAACTGGATCGCAAACGAAGGGGCAACAGCCGCCTGCTCGCAGAGGTGCGCGGCCCCCTCATCGGTCAGTTCTACGACCTAGTCGTGTTGATCATCATTGTGGTCCTTGCCGTCAAGGTCGCCGCCACTCTGTGGAATCGCGACCGCCGCGACGCAGTCGTCGAACGGGTCAGTGCGGACCGGGACACACTCGCCCTCACGATCGGCTGGGCGGTCATTCCCACGGTCGTTCTGTCGATTGCCTCGTTCGTACACCCAATTTACTCCGATCGGTACGTCTCGGCATCAGCTGCGGGGGCCGCCTTGCTGCTGGCATTCGTTTGCGTGCGTGTGTTCCCGGAAATCCTGGACTCATCACGAGTCTCGGATCGGATGGCGAGCAGAAGACTGCCGCGACGCGTCATGGCGACTTTTGGTGTCACCGCGGTCTACGTTCTTATCATCGGTTACCTCAGCTCGGCCTCGGCCCTTCAAGAAGACTTGCACGGTGCGGCAAGTTACGCAGCAACGAACGTGCAAAACGGAGACGTGATCGCTCTTCCGGACCACGCCATTACTTCGGCCATCGATTACTACCTGGCGAGCGACAACCGGCGCATGCCGCTTTGGCCACAGACTGGCGTTCGACAGCAATATGTCGAAGGATTCGACCTGTCACTGACTCCGTATTCGACCAGCGACCTTCCCCGCCGAGTGTGGCTCGTGGACGACGGCAGCGTGCCCGGCGTTGAGCGCTTCGAAGCAGTTCTCGGATACTTGGGCTATGCAGATTCGGAAGAAAAACAGTTCACCGGAGTCACACTCTTGCTCTACGACAACGCTCGGGCGAAGACCGATCGCATTCCGCCGTGATGACGAGCTCAACCGAGGGAAGGCGTCCAGCGGTCGATCCACGCCTGCAGGACCAGCACGTCCCACAGCTCGTAGCCGAGGTCCCGTCGGCCCGACCGATGCAGGTCCCAGGCCCGGCGAACGGGCAGTGGGTCGAGAAGTCCCTGGGTCCGCAGACGCTGCTCGTCGAGAAGGTGCTCAGCCCATGGGGCGAGCTCTGCACGCAGCCACGGTCCGATCGGCAGGCCGAACCCCATCTTCGGCCGTTCGACCAGCTTTGCCGGCACGTGGCGTTCGAGTACCTGGCGGAGCAGCCACTTGGTGTGACCGCCCCGCAACTTCGCCTGCAGGGGCAGGCTCCAGGCCAGGTCGAGGACCCGTCGATCGAGGAACGGGACCCGGGTCTCGAGGGACACCGCCATGGCGGCCCGATCGAGCTTGACCAGGATGTCGTCGGGCAGGTAGCCGACGAGGTCGAACCAGAGCATCTGCTCGGTGATGCCACCGTCGGAGACCGGTGAGCGATGGCGGTCGCCCGCTATGGTCGCGGGGGTCGCCCCCGATCACCATCGATTGCGCATCGTCCCAGTGGGTGGTGAGTGCCCGGTAGGCGTCCTCGGGGTCCGAGGCGGCGAGGACCCGAGCCAGCTTCACCACCTTGGTCGACGGGTTTCGCACCTGCCAGCCGGCCGGGAGGATCCGGGCCGCCTGGTCGACCAGGGCCGGCGGGATGCGGCCCAGGGCTGAACCTCCGGTCCGGCGTATCCCTGCCGGCAGGACGGCGGCCCTCCCCCAGACGCGGTCGAGCCAGGCGTGCCGGTTGTAGCCGGCGAACAACTCGTCCCCGCCGTCTCCCGACAACGAGACGGTGACCTCCCGGCGTGCGACCCGGCTCACCAGGTAGGTCGGGATCTGGGAGACGTCGGAGAAGGGCTCGTCCCATATCTCGGGAATGCGGGCGATGACCTCGACCGCCTCGGCGTCGCCCACGTGGACGGCGGTATGGTCCGTCCCGAGGTGCGCGGCGACCGCCGCCGCATCGGGTGACTCGTCGAAGGCCCGGTCGGCGAATCCCACGGTGAAGGTGCGAACCGGCCTCGTGGCGTTCTGCTGCATCAGGGCCACGATGGTGCTCGAATCGATGCCACCGGACAGGAATGCCCCCACCGGGACGTCGGCGACCATCCTGGCGGCCACCGCTTCTGACAGGGCGTCCTCGAGTTGATCCGTCATCTCCGAGTCCGAGCCGACGAACGGGTGCTGCCGGGCCTCCGTCACCGCGTCGGCTGCGGACCAGTAACACCGCTGTTCCGGGAGCACGCCCGGGATCGTCGTGCGGGTCAACGTCACCAGATGGCCGGGGAGGAGCTTTCGAACACCTCGCCATATCGTGTCGGGAGCGGGGATGCAGTTGTGGCGGAGGTAGCGTGCGACAGCCCGTCGATCGAGCTCGGCGCTGAATCCGGGCAACGCGCAGACTGCCTTCAGCTCGGACCCGAACGCGAAGACCGTGCCCACCCAGCCGTAGTAGAGCGGCTTCTCACCGAAGCGGTCGCGCAGCAGGTGGAGTTCGCGTTCACGCCTGTCCCACAGGGCCGCGGCGAACATCCCCTCGGAGGCATCGAGCGCTCGGTCGACGCCCCAGCGCTCGACCGCCGCCACCAACACCTCGGTGTCGGAATCACCGCGGAAGCGCATCCCGGTGCGCTCCAATCGATGCCGGAGCTGACGATGGTTGTAGATCTCCCCGTTGTAGGCGATCACCCAGCGGCCACCGGCCGAGACCATCGGCTGCGCTCCGCCCGGTCCGAGATCGATGACAGCCAGACGCCGGTGACCGAACGCAACTCCTGCTTCGGCGTCGACCCAGAGGCCCCTGTCGTCCGGCCCACGATGCTCCAGGGACGCGGCCATGGCCGACGCCAGGGCACCAAGCCTGTCGGCACTCGTCGAGGCGGCCGGGTCGAGGAGGCCGGCGATCCCGCACATACCGGGTCAGCCCTCCCGTCGAGGGTTCACGTGGGCGCAGGTCACCACGGATCCCCGGAGCGCCGGGCAGGGCAGAGCAACGCTGAACCTCTCCGGCATCCGCGCATCATTGGCTGTGGCGGTGTGGCCGTCAAGCACGGCTCTCACGAACCGACATCGGCGATGCGAAACCGGCTCAACGAGATGGGGATCCGGGGAGCTCGTTCGACCGAGTGAGCTCGCCTTCGGCGCGGCCATAGTCGGCGTTCTCACCGAACCGGCCCCTGGCGCCGTCCCAGAGGCCATGGAGGATCGCTCGGCGCTCGTCGCGCCCGCGTGCCTTCTGCAGATGGCGCGCGGAGTAGGCCAGGTGCCACACGTGCCACGAGGGGTGCCCGTGTCGCCGCGCCAGGAGGAAGGAGTTGCGAGCGTGGTAGTACGACCGCCATGACTCGTGTTCGTCTGTCGGGCGATGCGGTCCGAGAGCCTGGGCCCGACCGGCCGACGTCTGTTGGTCGGCGACGGCCCGTGCCGACACGGCGTCGACCACCACCTCGAATCCTCCTTGTCGGACCCGGCAGAAGAAGTCGAAGTCCTCGAGACCGAAGAACCACTCCGGGTCGGGCACGATGCCGGCGTCGAAGACATCCCGGGACAGCAGCGTCGCCCCCCAGCTGGCGACGTCGACCGGAGCCAGCTCGTGCGGGTTCCCCGGCGGGGGGACCAGGTTGGCGGTGTGGGATCCTCGGCCGACGAACCGTCGCCCGTAGGCCACCACGGCACCGACCGGCGCGCCGGGCAGTCGGCCGCGCCCTTCGGCTCGCGCCACGACGTCGGACAGCCTCGGGGTGGGCAGCGCGAAGAGCCCGACGTCGTCCTCGCACAGATAGGCCCACTGCACGGACGGGTCGGCGAACGCGGCCTCCATCCCCGCACCGAAGCCGCCCGCAGGTCCGAGATTGCGCGGCAATCGGAGAATACGGACTCTGGACTCCAGGTTCGTGTCGTCGAGTCCGCCTTGCCCGTTGACCACCACCACCACACGGTCGGGCGGGAGGCCTTCTCGCTCGATCAAGGAGCGCACCACCTCAGAGGCGAGGCGTGGTCTCCGATGCGTGAGCACGACCGCCGACACCGATGCCGGTGCCGTCGGGGTCTGGGCGCGAGTGCCGTCCGACCGGCTCCGATCGTTCGTCACTGCGCCCCCATTTCTATAGGCTAACAACGGTTGTGGAGGACATCGGGATGGCGGACGAGCGAGGAACGAGCGATCGTCCGCTTATCAGCGTGGTCGTGCCCGTCCGCAACGGCATGCCGTGGATCGAGCACCAACTCCAGGCCCTGTCGACCCAGGAAGTGCCCGCAGACTGGGAAGTCGTGGTGGCCGACAATGGCTCCGACGACGGGACCACAGCCTGCGTCCAGCGGTGGTCCGAACGGCACCCTCGCATCCGCCTGGTGGACGCCTCGGCCCGTCGGGGGGCGGCGGCGGCACGCAACATAGGGGTCCGGTCGGCCCGAGGCCGGCTTTTGGCCTTCTGTGATGCCGACGACGTGGTGCGGTCGGGCTGGCTTGCCTCCATGTGGGGCGCCCTCCGGCGCTGACCTGGTCGCGGGGATGTTCGACTTCGGCGCACTCGACGGGCACCCGAGCTCGTTCCCGGTCCCGGCAGCCACACGTCAACTGGGATTCCTCCCCTTCGCCCTCACCGCCAACCTGGCCGTCCGCAGGGAGATCTTCGAGGCGGCGCACGGCTTCGACGAGGAACTGTCGCCAGAAGAGGACGTGGACCTGTGCTGGAGGCTGCAACTGGCCGGGTACCGGTTCACGGTGGCGGCCGATGCCATCGTGGAGAAGCGCGAGCGTGCCACCGGCCGGCCCACGTTCCGTGCCGCCTGGGCGTACGGACGGTGCGGACCCCGGCTCTACGTGCGCTACCGCGCCAAAGGCATGCGGCGCGACCTTCGGGGAGCGGCAAAGGCGTGGGTCTGGTTGATCGCCGCGAGTCCCGGTCTGGTCAGACCGTCGCGACGCCGCCCTGGGTCCGCACGTTCGGAATACGCTCGGGACGGCTGGCCGGATCAGTGAAACTCCGTGTGTTCTTCCCCTAGCTGTTCCGTCCGATGACAGGGCAAGGAAGCGGTCAGTCGACGTCCCACGTGGTGCCGACGTACAGCGGGGCCGCCACCATGACCCCCTCTGGTGGGTTGAGCACGTCGGGGCCGAAGGCGTCGAAGGAGAGGACCGGCTTCCACGGGAGCAAGGGCGTGTCGGCCCACTTGCCGAAGCTGGACATCGCGGTCCAGACGGAGTACCCACCCTTGGGTAGAGGGATGTTGTGCAGCCTGCACGTCACTTCGAAGTCGCCGGACGGGAACAGGCCGTGGTGCTTGGTGATGAAGATCGGGAACGCGGTACCCAGTGAGATCCCGACGAAGAGGTCGGCTTCGACCGACTCGGGCGAATTCAGGGTCATGCGGACCTCGGCGTCCTCCAGCGAGAGGACCTGACCCCCGTCCGGACCGGTGATGGACGACTTCAGCAGTCGGACGACGCCGTCGTTGGAGGTGGCCACCGACGCGTCCTCCTGCACGGAGGCGCGGTACAGGGCGGCCACCTCCCTGGTGGGGCCCGCCGCCCGCACCTTCGCATCGGCAAGCCACATCGACTGTTGGCAGGTTGCCTCGACCGAGGTCAGGTCGTGGGAGACGTAGACGAGCGTGGTGCCCTGGCGCACCACCTCCTCGATTCGCTGGATGCACTTCTGCTGGAAGTTGGCGTCGCCCACCGAGAGCACTTCGTCGACGAGCAGGATCTCGGGCTCCAAGAACGCGGCGATGGAGAACCCCAGGCGCATCTGCATGCCGAGCGAGAAGAACTTGACCTGCCGGTCGATGGCGTCGCCGAGCCCGGCGAACTCGACGATCTCGTCGAATCGTTCATGGCTGATCTTGCGGCGCATGCCGAGTACTGCACCGTAGAGATAGACGTTCTCGCGTCCTGTCAGGTCGGGATGGATGCCGCTGGTCACGCTGAGGAGCGCACCCAGGCGACCCTCAACCTGGCACAGGCCGGCCGATTGGTAGGTCACCTTGCTGATGATCTTCAGCAAGGTGGTCTTGCCGGATCCGTTGATCCCGATGAGCCCCAGCGTCCCCCCGGGCTCCACGCTGACGCTGACGTCCTTGAGCACCCACCGATAGTCCTTCCGCGTCCCGTTGGTGAAGGAGCGACGGAACCGGACGAACTGGTCGTAGAAGAGCGGCGCCGTGCGGTCAGCCCGGAACTTCTTCCACACGTGCTCGACGCGGATGGACCCCTTAGGCAATGTCGGCAAAGTTCACCTCAAACCGCTTGAAGATCCGGTAACCGACAGCCAGGTAGAAGACGGCGCCGGCGATGGCCGCCAGCAGAGGTCCGGGGACAGGGTTCAAGCCTTGGAGCATCGTACGGCGGATGTCGTCGATCACCGGCCCCAGCGGGTTGATGAAGCCGTAGACCAGCTGCCACTTCGCCGGGATGCGCTTGAACTGCCAGATCACCGGCGTGGCGAAGAGTCCCAACATGATGACGATCGGGAGGACCTGGGCGATGTCGCGCATCTGGATGATCAATGCGGACACCGCGATCGTGATGCCGACGGTGAAGGCCAGCTCGATCAGTATCAGCAGGGGCACCCAGACCGTCGTGGGGTACGGGACGAAGCGATAGATCACGAAGAGCAGGAGCAGGGGGATCCACGCCAGCACGGAGTTCACCGCGTTCACCAGAATGCTCTCGAGCGGAAAGCACTCCCGCGGGAACTGTGTCTTGCTCATGAGGGCGTTGTTGGTCAGCAGCGAGGTGCCACCGGTCCCCAAGCTCCCGGAGAAGAAGGTCCAGCACAGGATCCCGATGTAGGCGAAGAGGGGGTACGGGATCCCGGGAACCCCGTTCGACGACGTCCGGGAGAAGATGATCGTGAAGATGCCGAGCATGGCCAGCGGGAAGATCAGAGCCCAGAGCAATCCGAGGGTGGCCTGCTTGTACTGGGCCCGAAGGTCACGCTCGGCCAGGGTGTAGATGATGTCGCGGCTCCCCCAGAGAGCCCGGAGCGACGTTCCCAACCGAGCTTGGTGACGGTAGATCAGGTGGCTCGGTGGCTCTGCCGGCGCCGATGCGCCACCGCTGGAGGCGGCGTCGCTCGCGCCAAATGATACCCCCCCCTCCGAGGGAGTCGGCAAGGTCATCGATTACGGCACCTCTCCGCCCGCGCCTGCAGGCCCTCGTTCCCAACCGACATGGAAGACCGACAGTATCGCGCATGCTGCGAACCGCCGAGAAGCCGGAAGGGGGCTTCGGCCGGTACTATCGCCGCGTGGGCGTTGAAGAGGGGTTTCGGACCCGTGCGCCCGATCGACCCCTGCGAGTGCTGCTGGTCATCAAGTGCCTCGGCTACGGGGGCGCCGAACGCCTGTTGGTGGACATGGTGGCGGGGGGCGACGCACAGCGGTTCCATTACGAGGTGGCCTATGTGCTCCGGGACCAAGACGCCCTGGTGCCGGCGATCGTGGCGGGCGGAACGCGTGTGCACGCCCTCGGCGCCACCAACAACGCGGATCTTCGGTGGCTGGCGGCTCTTCGCCGACTGCTGGTCCGCGGGCACTTCGACGTTGTGCACTTTCACCTCCCTTATGCGGCCGCACTGGGGCAGCTGGTCGTGGCTTCCGTGCCCCGCTCCGCCCGACCGGGAGTCGTCTACACCGAGCACAGCTTGTGGGACCGTGCCGGTTCGCGAATCGAGCGTTGCTGCGAGCCTCGATGAGCAAAGGGGAACGGCTGGTGACGGTGTCACAGGCGTCCTACGACGCCCTTCCGGCAGCCCTGCGGCGCCGGGCCACGGTGGTGGTCCACGGTGTCGATCTGTCCCGGTCGGACTCCCTGATCGCGCGTCGGGCAGAGGTGCGGGACCGCGTGCGGTCCGAGCTCGGGCTACGCGACGGGGAGTTGTTGTTCATGACCGTGGCCAACCTCCGCCCCGAGAAGGGCTACGACGTCTTGCTCACTGCGGCCCGGTCCATCGCGGACAACGGGCTCCCCGTCCGATTCGCCGCGGTGGGACGCGGCCCGCTGAGTACCTCCCTCCACGCCCGTCACGTGGAGCTCGCCTCGGAGAGCAGTTCCAGTTCCTCGGCCAGCGCGACGACGTACTGCAGCTGCTGGCGGGCGCCGACGCCTTCGTCCTGGCCTCGCTCCATGAGGGCCTCCCCGTC
>CAVSLS010000018.1:0-44089 GCA_963728845.1 uncultured Acidimicrobiaceae bacterium | reverse complement strand
GGCGCCGGGACCTCCGGTGCCGCCGTTGCCCGGAGAACGGTTCACCAAGGGAGAAGGATCCGCCTCACTTCCATTTGCGGCTGAGGCCGAGCAGCTCCTGCCCGTACCCGCGCACCGACACCGCCGACATCAGGATCTGGTACACGAAGAGGAAGGCGACCAGGGCCAGCACGTTCTTGCGCACCCGTAGCCCCAGGGGCTTGAACACGTCGCGCCACTGCCGCCGGAACAAGAAGGCGTACGCCAGCACGGTGAGCGGGACCACCGCGATGGTCATCGGCCCCACCAGCCAGTAGAAACCGAAGCAGGCCAAGACGAGGCCGGGCACCCAGGCCAGCACGTAGGCCGTGTCGAGGAAGGGGATGGCCAGGTCGATGCCGGTGAGCACGCGGGCCATGCGCCGCGGCTGGTGCCACGGTGGCACCATCCGCAGCCCCTCGATCATCCCCCGGGCCCAACGCGAGCGCTGGCGGGCGAACGCCCGCAGGCCCTCGGGCGCCGAGGTGAACGCCACCGACAGCGGCTCGAAGAACACCCGGCGGTTCGTGCGGAGGAGCTTCCAGGTGAGCACGATGTCCTCGCCGATGGCGTCGGGCCACCCGCCGACGTCGCGCACCGCCTTCGTCTCGTACAGGCTGAATGCCCCTTGGGCCACCAGCGTGCCCTGGTAGAGACCTTGCATCCGCTTCACCGAGGCGATGCCCAGGAAGTAGTCCCACTCCTGGACTCTCGCCCAGAAGCTCGATCGGCTGTTGCGCACCAGCACACTGCCCGCCACGGCGACGACGTCGCTCGGCGACGACTGGTAGCGGGCGACCAGCAGGCGTACCGCGGAGCGGTGCAGCAGTGTGTCCGCATCGACCGTGATGACCAGCGGCGTCTCGACGGCCGCCAAACCGGTGTTGAGGGCGTTGCTCTTACCCGGCGTCGTCTCCGTCAGCACCGACAGGCCGAGCCCCGCGGCCTCGGCCCGCGCCAGGGCGATGGCCGCGGTGCGGTCGGTGGAGCCGTTGTCGACCAGGATCACCCGGTAGGGGCCGTCGTAGTCCTGCCCCGCCAGGTAGTCCACCGTCTCCCCGATGCCCGCGGCCTCGTTCCGGGCCGCGACGACCACGGTCACCCCGAGGGTCGGATGCTCGACGGTCAGCCGGGGCTGGCGGTCGAGCACGAGGCTGGCCAGCAGGAACGAGACGAGAGCGCCCGGGATGAACGTGAGCAGCGTGATGAGGACGATGGAGGCGGGCAGCCCGATGTAGCCGGCGGTGTCGCGGATCCACGGGAGGGCCAGCCACACCGAGAACGCCACCCACAGTGCCGCGAAGGCAGCCGCGACGGCGAACTTGATCCTGACCGCGACGTAGAAGCGCGGCGAGCTCTCTTCGGGATCGGGGCGGTAGGAGAGCTGCATGCCCCCGGGCCCTGTCCTCGGCGGCGGGTCCTGGGCCGGCGCCGTGGGCGGCGGCTCGCCGGGAAGGTCGCGGCCGGCGGGTTCCCCACCAGCTTGGAACATCTGTGCCGGCATCGTGGGTCCCCCTCCCCCAGAGCCAGCGTGACGGCGCCAGCGTGACAGGGCGACGTCGAATTCGGGTTCCCGACCGGTGGCGGGAAGGTCGCACCCGGCAGCGGAGGTCGCCCCGCGCTCCCCAGCCCTGTCATATTGGGGGCGTGCCGCCGTTCCCCCCAGCGGAGATCAATCTGAGCCAGTCGCAGGAGGTCCTCTTCATCGCGGCTGCCGTGGTCGTGTGCCTGCTGGTGGGATTGGCGGCAGCCCTGCTGGGGCGGCGTTCGGGGCGCCGCGCCATCTCCCAACGGCTCGCCTCGCTCGGGACCCGGCTCGGGCTCGATCCCCCCGAGGACGAGTACAACATCGAGACCTCCCTGTCCTACCTGGAGCAGGTGACCGGCGGGGCGGCCCAGGCGGTCACCGAGTCCAGCTCCGACGCCATCCGCCTGCGGCGCTCGCTCGACACCCTCACCCAGGGTGTGGTCCTGTGCGACGAGAACGGCACGGTCATTTACCGCAACGGGCGCGCCAACGCGCTGATGGTCAGCCGCCACGGCGACGCCCTGGCCGCCCAGGCGGTGACCGAGGTGCTGGAGGACGCGTGGCACCAGGGATCGGCCGAGCGCACCCTCGACCTCTACGGCCCGCCCCGGCGCACGCTGCAGGTGCGTGCCCGCCAGATCGACGACGGCCGCCGGCCGCTCGGGGTGATCGCGCTGATCGAGGACGTCTCGGAACGCCGGCGGCTCGAGGAGATCCGGCGGGACTTCGTGGCCAACGTGAGCCACGAGCTCAAGACGCCGATGGGTGCGCTGGGCCTCCTCGCCGAGACCCTCGTCTCTGAGCCCGACCCCGACGTGGCACAGCGACTCGCCGGCCGCATCCACAACGAGGCGTTCCGGGTGAGCCGCATCATCGACGACCTGCTCGACCTGTCGCGCATCGAGTCGGAGGAGGCCCCGCCGCGCGAGCCGGTGCTCGTGAACCTCGTCATGGCGGACGCCATCGAGCGGGTGCGGGCCACGGCCGACCAGCGCGGCATCGAGATCGTCCTCCACGAGCCCTCCCCGCCGGTGGCCGTCATGGGGGACCGGCGTCAGCTCGTCTCGGCCATGCACGCGCTGCTCGAGAACGCGATCACGTACTCCTACGACAACTCGAAGGTGGTCGTGACGGGCACGGTGCAGCGCACCCATTCCAACCTCGACCACCCGTCGGTCGGGAGCTCGGCGGTCACGAGCGGCGAGGGCCGCGCCTGGGAAGCCCCCGCGAACCGGGGAGGTGCCCGGGGTGCCCGCCGGCGAAACGCCGGGCTCGGGGAGACAGGCGGCGGAGGCCCGGGGCGCGGCACGGACCGACCGGGACGGCATCGTGGAGCCAGTCTTCACGCCCGAGATCCTCGACCAGTACACGGCGCCCGACGAGTCCGCGACCTCGGGCGCGGCGGCGACCGGCACCACGGCACCGGCACCGGCATCGCCGGTCCCACTCGAAGGGGAGGCCGCCGGGACGGTTCCGCCGGAGACACCCGCGGCGGTGTCGCCCAACTGGCGCATCGAGGAGCGCGACAACGTGCGCCTGTCCGTGCAGGACCACGGCATCGGGATCCCCGCCCGGGACCTCGACCGCATCTTCGAGCGCTTCTACCGGGTCGACCACGGCCGCAGCCGCGACACCGGCGGTACCGGCCTCGGCCTCTCAATAGTGCGTCACGTCGCCAACAACCACCAGGGTTGGGTCGACGTCGAGTCCCGCGAGGGCGAGGGATCGACCTTCACCCTCGTCCTGCCCATTCAGGCGGAGCGCGTCGCATGAGCAAAGCCGGCACCAGCAAGGCGCCCGGTCGCAAGGGCGGGCGCGCGGCGACGGGTGAAGGCCCGGTCAAGGTTCTGTTGGCCGAGGACGAGGAGTCCTTCATCGAGGCGCTCATGATCGGGCTTTCCAACGAGGGGTTCCGGGTCACCGTGGCCCGTGACGGCAGCGAGGCGCTGCAGCTCTTCGAGGAAACAGCCCCTGACATCCTCCTCCTCGACCTCATGTTGCCCAAGCTGTCGGGGATCGACGTGTGCCGCACCATCCGGGCGCGCTCGCAGGTCCCCATCATCATGGTGACGGCGAAGGGCACCGAGATCGACACGGTGGTCGCGCTGGAGGTCGGCGCAGACGACTACGTCACCAAGCCCTACCGCCTGCGGGAGCTCGTGGCCCGCATGCGGGCCGTGCTGCGCCGGACCCCCGGCGGCCCTGAGTCCGCAGACGTGGCCGGTGCCATCGAGTTCGGCAGCGACGGCGCCTGGGAGTCGAACGGGATAAAGGTCGATTTCGACCAGCGGCGCGTGTTCGTGCGCGGCGAGGAGGTGCACCTGCGCCGCAAGGAGTTCGAGCTCCTGCGCCTGCTGGTCGAGAACTCCGGGCGGGTGTTGACCCGTGACGTCCTGATCGACCGCGTGTGGGGCACCGACTACATCGGCGACACCAAGACGCTCGACGTCCACATCAAGCGGTTGCGTTCCCGCATCGAGGCTGATCCCTCGACGCCGCTGCTCATCACCACGGTCCGTGGCGTCGGCTATCGCTTCGCAGCTGCCAGCTGAGGTCCACCCGGCATCCGGGCGGGTCGCTCAGACCGTGAGGCGCTCGAAGTCCTCCGGGATGGTCACGCCCTCCATGGAGCCTGTATCGACCTGCTCGCCGAGATGGGTGAGGATCAGCTGCACGCCGGGGTGGGCGCCCCGCAGCGCGCGGATGGCGTCCTCGTCCATGTGGCTCGGCCGGGCCCCGGGCGGTACGTGGCGCCCGTTGCACTCGACCACGAGCACGTCGGCCGTGTGCGCCAGCTCACTCAGCCCCTCGCACGGCGTTGTGTCGCCCGAGTAGGCGACGACCTGGCTGCCGCGGTCGAACAGGTAGCCGTAGCAGCGCAGATACGGGACGTGATCCACCTCGACAGCCCGGAAGCGCAGCGGCCCGGCCTCCTGCCAGGTCCCGTCGACCTCGATGAAGCGCAAGTCGAGATTCGCCCGCGCCATCTCGGTCACCGACTGCACGGCACCGGCCACGTTCATGTTCTCCAGGTGCGCCTCGATGCCCGGCGGCCCCGCCACGTACAGCGTGCGGCCACTGCCGGGTTCGGCCGCCGCCTGGAGGAAGAACGGCCATCCGAAGCAATGGTCGGCATGGAAGTGCGAGACGACGACAACCTCGATGGCGTCGACCTCGAACCCGCAGCGCCGCAGGTGCGGCAGTGCGGTGGGAGACGGCTCCACCAACACGGATGTGTCCATCACGAGGCTGTTCCAGTAGCGCCCCGGGGGAGCCAGGAAATTGCCGGTCCCCAAGAAGGTGAGCTCGGTCACGACGTGTCGACCAGGGCCAGGAAGGATGCGACCAGGAGCGGGTCCCCCTCGACGATGCAGTCCGCCACGGGGAGGCGTCGGTACAACATCAGCACCAGGTCGGACGCCGTCCCGTTGACCTCGGCCTGCCTCCGGCCCGGCCCGCCGCCGGCGACCCGCCAGCTCCCGCCCGTGTCGGTGGCCCGCAGCGTGACGACGCCCGGCACGGCGTCGGCCGAGGACCCGAGCACGACCTCGAGGAACTCGGCCACCCCGTCGTCCGCCACGTCCCGGCGGAGCGGGTCGGGCGACGCGCCGACGGCCTCGGCGTCCCAGGCGTGTACCGCGATCTCCTGCACCTGGTGCCGGGCAACCGCTCCCGCCGTCGCCGGCTCTCCCCACCAGGTCCAGCACGGCGCGGCCGGCCCCGCCGCCTCCAGCGCGTCGCACAGGGACGCGGTGGCCTGGCGCAGCCAACCCGCCAGGATGTCGTCGGTCGGGGGAGCCACCTTGCCGGGCCACGCGCCGTCTGGGTTGGCCACCCGCACGTTCTCGGCCCAGAAGCGCTGCACCTCGCCGACGTGGTGGGCCAGGTCGCGGAGGCTCCACTCGGGGGTGCTGGGCACATTCGCGTCGAGCCCGTCCACACCTCGGCGTTCGATGGTGCCGGCGAAGCGCGCGCTCGCTTCCCGGATCGCCTCCAGGGCCCAGGCCAGGCGGTTCGCAGCGGTTCCCAGACCCTCCGCGGCCGTCACTCGGACCCGGCCTCCGCGGCAGGGGGGTTTCTCGCCGCACTGTAAATGAGATCGTTGAGAGTTTTCAGAGACCTCGCCCCCCGGGCAGCCGCCACCGTCATGGCGCCTTGAGCAACAGCTCCCCGCCGAGGTACGGCGCCAGGCACCCGGGGAGCATGACCGTCCCGTCGTCCTGGCGGCCGTTCTCCACGAGGGCAGCCCAGATACGTGGCCACGCGAGCGCCGAGCCGTTCACCGTGTGGACGAGCTGCAGCGGGCCTCCCTCGGCCGGGCGGAACCGGACGTTGGCCCGCCGGGCCTGGTAGTCGCGGAACCAGCTGACCGAGCTCACCTCGAGCCAGCGGTCCACCCCCGGCGCGTAGGCCTCGAGGTCGAAGGTACGCGCCGACGAGCCGCTGAGGTCCCCGGTACACAGGTCGAGCACCCGGTAGGGCAGCTCGAGCTCCTGGAGCATCGCCTCCGCCCGCCGCAAGATGTCGTGCTGAGCCTCCAGTGCACCCTCGGGCGTGGCGTAGGCGAACAGCTCGACCTTGTCGAACTCGTGCACGCGCAGCAGGCCGCGGGTGTCGCGCCCGGCCGAGCCCGCCTCGCGGCGGTAGCAGGCCGTCGACGCGGTGAAGCGCAACGGCAGCTGCGCCTCCTCCAGGATCTCGCCCCGGTGCATGGAGGTGAGTGGCACCTCGGCTGTCGGGATCAGCCACAAGTCGTCGCGCTCGACGTGATAGGCGTCATCGGCGAACTTGGGCAGGTGTCCCGTCGAGGTCATCGTCTCCGTGAGCACCACCGTCGGCGGGCGGATCTCCTCGTAGTCGGGCGAGTGGCGGTCGATGGCGAACGCCGTCAGCGCGCGCAGCAGGCGCGCGCCCGGCCCGCGGTAGAGCGGGAACATGGAGCCCGCGAGCCGCGCCCGCGCCCCATGTCGAGCAGTTGCAAGGCCTCGCCGATCTCCCAGTGCGGCACCTGTTGGTGGTCCGCCCGGCCAGGCTCCGGCCGCCCGAGGTCCCGCCCTGGCCACCAACGGCGGACCTCGACGTTGTCGTCCTCGCCCTGCCCGTCGGGCGCGTCCTCGGCCGGGATGTTGGGGAGGAAGAGCAACCCGGTTCGCACCTGCTCCTCCGCCGCGTCCGCCTCGGCGGCGGCGGCACGCTCGTCTTCACCGAGGGTGCGGCTGCGCGCGCTGAGCGCGGCGGCCCGGGCGTCGTCGCCTTCCTCTTTGGCCCGCCGGACCTGACGCGACAGCTCCTTGACCTCGGCTCGCATCGCCTCCGCACTCCGCACCCGGTCCAGGCGGGCCACGTCGGCCTCGATCACCGCGTCCACCTCGTCTGCCTGCACGCCGCGCCGAGCCAGCGCAGCCTTCACCCCGTCGGGATCCTCACGCAGCACCCGGATATCGATCATCCCTGCTCAAAGTAGCCTGCGACGCCGTGCCGTCCGTCGAGGTCAGGGGTCTCACCGTGCGCTACGGAGCCGGGATGCCCCCCGCAGTGGACGGGATCGACCTCTCCGCCGCACCCGGCGAGGTGCTCGTCGTACTCGGACCCAACGGGGCGGGCAAGACGTCGACGATCGAGACCCTCGAGGGTTACCGGCGGCCGGCGGCCGGCGCGGTGCGCGTCCTCGGGCTCGACCCCGTCGGCGACCACACCGCCCTCACCGGCCGCATCGGCGTCATGCTCCAGCGCGGCGGCGTCTACCCGATGCTCGGTCCGCGCCGGGTCGTCGACCTGTTCGGGCGGTACTACCCCGACCCCGTGCCACCCGACGAGCTGCTCGACCTCGTCGGCCTGCGTGCGGTCGCCGCCACGCCCTGGCGCCACCTCTCGGGCGGCGAGCAGCAACGCCTCTCCCTCGCCCTGGCCCTGGTCGGGCGACCCGAGGTGGCGTTCCTCGACGAGCCAACCGCGGGCGTCGACCCCGAGGGCCGCATCGCGGTCCGCGCCGTGGTGGCCGGCCTCAGGGCCAGGGGCGTGTGCGTCGTCCTCACCACGCACGAGCTCACCGAGGCGGAGAGGATCGCCGACCGCGTCGTCATCTTGTCGTCGGGCCGCATCGTGCTCGAGGGGACGCCGCACGACCTGACTGCCGGGGGCTCCGGCGCACCGGGCGCCGCTCGGCCGGTCGTCACCTTCGGGGCACGACCGGCTCTCGACACCGACGCGCTCGCCGAGGCCGTCGGTCCCGGGACGGTGGTGACCGAGACCACCCCCGGGCGCTACCGCGTGGAGGCCACGGACCGCCCGACGCCCGCCGTCACGGCCGCCATCGCCACCTTCCTGGCCGACCGCGACACCACCCTCACAGATCTCGTGGCGGGCAGGAGCCTCGAGGACGTCTACTTCGAGGCGGTCGGCGCGGCAGCTGCGCCGACCGGCGACGTCCCGGCCGAGCCGACGGGCCGACGCCGGAGCCGGAGTCGGCGACCAAGGAGGCGGCCGTGAGCACCGTCACCGGCGCCCTGCGCCCGCTCACCGCCCAGACCGGTGCGGAGATCTTCATGACGCTGCGCCGCGGGGAGACGCTGCTGCTGACCCTCGGCATCCCCGTGATGTTCCTCCTGTTCTTCTCGAAGGTGTCCGTCGTGTCCACGCCCACGGCGACACCCGCCGACTTCTTCGTGCCCGGCATCCTCTCCCTGGCCGTCATGTCGACCGCCATGGTCTCCCTCGGCATCGCCACGGGCTTCGAGCGCGGCTACGGCGTGCTCAAGCGCCTCGGCTCGACCCCGCTCGGCCGCCCCAGGCTGCTGGGCGCCAAGATCGTGACGATCGTCGCCGTCGAGCTCGTGCAGGCGGCGGTGCTCCTCCCGGTCGGGCTGGCGCTGGGCTGGAACCCCGGTGGGGACGCCACCGCCATGGTGGCCGGCGCGCTCGGCGCCATCCTGCTCGGCTCCGCCGCTTTCGCCGGCATCGGGCTGCTCATGGCCGGGACCCTGCGGGCCGAAGTCAACCTGGCCGCCGCCAACGGTCTCTATCTCGTCCTCCTGCTCCTGGGGGGCATGATCGTCCCGCTCGCCAAGCTGCCGGGCGGCCTGGCTTGGTTCGCCAAGCTGCTCCCCGCCGCGGCGCTCTCAACGGCGCTGCACGCCACCTTGGGCACCGGCAGTCCGGTGCCCGCCGAGTCGTGGATCGTGCTGGCGGTCTGGGCCGTGGCTGCCCCGACCGCGGCCGCGCTCACGTTCCGCTGGGAATGAGAGCCCGCTCGTCGGCGGTGAACGACGAGGGCGTGAGCACCGCCCCGGCGACGACCTGGCTGATGGTCCCGTCGCCCTTGACGAACACGGTGTAGGGATCGCCGTGGAAATCGAACGTGCCCTCGGTGATCGTCACGTTGGGGTCGTAGGCCACCGGGAAGCGCACGCCCGAGCTCTTGATGAACGACTTGGCGTCCGACGTGGAGTCCTCGCTGTCGACCCCGAGCACGCGGATCCTCGACAGCTGGCCGCCCGCTTCGTCCTGCTGGCGCACGGCCGCCGCCAATGGAGGCAGCTCCTGGTGGCAGCTGGCGCACCAGTTGCCGAAGAACAGCACGACGGTGGGCGTCCCTTGCCCTCCACCGCGAGCTGGCACGGCCACGTCGCTCGGCCCCACCGGTCCGATGTTGGCGGCGCTGAACGACGGCACCTGGTCGCCCGCCTGCGGCTGGCCCCCCGAACCCCCCGATGATCCCGTGCCGTGACCGGAGCCGATGCTCGTGAACAGGCCGATGCCGAGAGCGACAGCCAGGACGACGCCGATCACCAGGAAGATCTTGCGCGGCCGGCGCGGACCCGGCACGGAGCCCGGCGCAGGCGTCGCCGACGAATCGGGAGGAGCTGCGTCGGTCATCGCGCGGCGAGGTTAGTGAAGGTACGCCCTGACCAGTACGTCGCCCGCCATGGCCACGAAGAGCACCGTGAGGTAGGTGATGGAGTAACCGAAGACCTTCATCGCGTCGCGTCCGGTCACCTGGCCGTTCTGGGCCAGTCCCCACAGCCGGGTCGCGAGGTAGAGGAACCCCGCGCCGAGCGCGGCGGAGGCGAGCATGTAGATCCAACCAAGGTGGGCCACCGGACCCAACAAGAAGGACACCGCGACCAGCGCCACCGTGTAGTACACGATCTCGGTCGTCGTGCGCTTCATTGACGCGACGACCGGCAGCATGGGGACGTCGGCCGCCGCGTAGTCCTCCTTGTAGCGCACCGCCAGGGACCAGAAGTGCGGCGGCGTCCAGATGAAGATGATGGCGAACATCACCACGGGCGCCCACGCCAGGGAGTCGGTGACGGCGGCCCACCCGACCAGGACGGGCACCGCCCCCGCCGCGCCCCCGATCACGATGTTCTGCGTGGAGCGGCGCTTGAGCCACAGGGTGTAGACGAAGACGTAGAAGAGGGTGGCCGAGATGGCCAGGACCGCCGAGAGCAGGTTGACGGCCAGCCACAGCTCCACGAAGGCGGCGACCTCGAGGGTCAGGGCGAAGACCAGCGCCGCGGTGGGCGTCATGGCGCCCGTCACGAGCGGGCGGTTCTTGGTCCGCTTCATCAGGCGGTCGATGTCGCGGTCGACGACCATGTTGATGGCGTTGGCGCCGCCGGCGGCCAGCGCCCCGCCGACGAGCGTGGCCGCCATCAGCCAGACCGGGGGAAGCCCGCGCCGCGCCACGATCATGGTGGGGAGCGTCGTGACCAGCAGCAGCTCGATGATCCGTGGCTTGGTCAGGGCGACATAGGCCCCGACGGTCGACCACGACCACCCTGCTCGCCGGACTGGGAGGGCGGGTGCCTCAATGGACATGCGGACGACAGCCTACGACGGGGGACACGCCCGGGACCAAGCGGCACGTCCCGGTACGCTGGGGCCGAGTGTCGCGGCGCCGTACCCCCACCGTCTCGCCCTTGCTGAGCCACCGGCTCAATGTCCTGGCCCTGGTCCTGACCGCCCTCATCGTCGTCACCGGTGCGGCGGTCCGCCTGACCGGATCGGGCCTGGGGTGCAGTGACTGGCCGGAGTGCTCGGTCGGGCACCTGACACCGGCGCTGCAATTCCACGGCCTGATCGAGTTCGGCAACCGCCTCGTGACCGTCGTCGTCACCGTGGCGGTGGCTGCGGCCTTTCTCGGCGCCATCTTCCGTGCCCCTCGCCGGCGCGACCTCGTCTGGCTCAGCGGTGGACTCGTGGCCGGCGTGCTGGCCCAGGCCGTCCTCGGCGGAATCGTCGTCTACACCAAGCTCAACCCCTACGTCGTGATGGTGCACTTCTACGCATCGATGCTGCTGCTGGTCGACGCCGTGGTCCTGGTGCACCGCTCCAGCCGCGACTACACGCCGGGATCGTCCCGCCTGCTGGTGCCGCGGCCCCTCGTCCGGCTCTACTACGGGCTCCTCGCGTTGCTGGCGCTGGTGATCGGCGCCGGCACCGCCACCACCGGCTCGGGCCCGCACGCCGGCGACGCGTCCGGCCAACAGGTTGCCAAGCGGATACCAATTGCGCTGCGCGACATGGCCGAGCTCCACTCGAGCCTGGCCCTGCTCCTGATCGGCGTCACCGTTGGCCTCGTCGTGGCGCTCCACCTGGGCGACGTCCCAGAACGGGTCCGCCGCTCGGCGCGGATCCTCATGGCCGTCATGGTGGCGCAGGCCGCCGTCGGGTACACGCAGTACTTCACCCACCTGCCGGCCCTGCTGGTCGAGGTCCATATCATCGGTGCCACCGCCTTGGTCATCGGCGCCGTGCAGACCTTCCTCGCCTGCACGTACCACGCACCCGAAGTACTGGCAGCCCCGTTGGTCCGGGACACGTCGGCGCCGGGCGTCCCCATCGGCGCCCATTAGGCTCGGAACACCGTGCGGGCTGAGCACGGCCCCGCCCCCATCGTCTAGCGGCCTAGGACACCGCCCTTTCACGGCGGCAGCACCGGTTCGAATCCGGTTGGGGGTGCTTGGGGGTGCTCAACGGCCCCTCCGTGACCAATCCGTGACCAGAGCGTTTCGGGAGCCGGCACGCCCGCTGTCCCGATGCGCGAGGGACGGGAGAACGGGTCTCGGTTACCGTACGCCGATGACCGAGGACCCAGAACCGGACACGTCGTGGACACAGCGGATCTCGCGCCGCTCGCTCCTCGCTGGCACAGTTGTCGGCGGACTTGCCGCTACTGGACTCGCCGCCGCTGTTGGCAGCGAGGCCTACGCGGTCGCGACCGCGGCCAAGGGTCTCGGGCCGAATGGATCACTCCTCCCACCCGGATCGCGTCCGTATCCGCATCTTCCGCCCGGCGTCGACACGATGCCGCAGATAGAGCACATCGTCGTGCTCATGATGGAGAACCACTCGTTCGACGACCATCTGGGCACGCTGGGCCGCGGCGACGGACTCACGCTCGGTCCGGATGGAAAGCCCGTCAACTACAACCCCGATCCCTCCGGTGGCTTCGTGCGCTCGTTCCACAACCCGAACACGTGCGGGGAGATGAACTCGGGCATCTCGCAGTCATGGAACGCGTCGCACACCTCGTGGGACAACGGCACCAACATGGGCTTCGTCAAGGCATGTAGCGGAGCGGCCATGGGCTACTGGGAGAGCGACGACCTCCCCTTCTACCATTCGATGGCCCGTCTGTTCCCCATCGGCGATCGCTACTTCTGCTCGGTGATGGCACAGACCTACCCGAATCGCCGGTTCCTGATCGCCGGCACCGCACTCGGGAACATCAGCACCGACGGGACGGGTATCTCGAAGGTCGACGCCCCCAACGGCACCATCTTCGACCGCCTCAACGAGTACGGCATCTCGTGGAAGGACTACTACCCGGACCTGCCGACCTGTGCCCTCTTCGAGCCCGTCTTCTTGAACAATCAGACCAAAGCCGTCCATGTGAGCCAGTTCTTCACGGATGCGGCGTCGGGCAGCCTTCCCGCCTTCAGCCTGGTCGATCCCTACACGAACTTCTCCGAGGAGGATGGCGACATCTCGGTGGGTGAGGGATATGCCGCCCTGGTGATCAACGCGGTGATGCAGGGGCCTGCGTGGGAGAAGACCGCCTTGATCTGGGTCTACGACGAACACGGAGGCTGGTACGACCACGTCCCCCCACAGCCGGCAGTGAAACCGGACAACGTGCCGCCCGCGCTGAAGCCGGGCGACCTGCCGGGTGCCTACGACTACACGGGCTTCCGGGTGCCCTGCTGCGTCGTCTCCGCCCGCTCGAAGCGGGACTACGTGTCACATCAAACGTTCGACCACACGTCCATCCTCAAGCTCGTCGAGACCAAGTGGAATCTCCCGGCTCTCACCTACCGCGACGCCAATGCGCACAACATGTTGGACTTCTTCGATCTCCATGCGAAGAACCCGTCCTTCGCGGAGCCCCCGGTCCTGAGCACACCGAAGAACCCGTTCTCGAGCCCCGACGCCCTTCCCGCCGGCTCGATCTCCCCCGCGCAGCAAGCCGTGTTCCACACAATCTGTACGGAGCTGCCTGCCGGATCGCTTCCCCCGGCCGACGCGAAGCTCTCTGCGATCCCGGCCCATGCGGACGCGCTCATGGCGGCGCAAAAGAGGCGGATCCAAGCCGAGATCCGGCCGTGACGGCCTCAACCAGACGGGCACCCACCCGCAGTCACCGAGATGTAGACCTGCTCGGGGTGCCCCGTGGTCTGAATGGTCAGACGGGTTGCCCCCGGCGCTGAGGTGATGCGGCCGCCCTTGACGGCCACGCACCAGCCGTTGGGGTAGTGCTCCGATGCCGGAATGACGATCCGCGTCGTGCCCCGTGCGGCGAGGGTCGGCGCATACACCATGTTGAAGGCACCCGTGAACGGATTGAACAGGATGGAGTTGGGTGTGCCCGCCACCGCCTGGGGGTACGTCCGCGACAGGACCGTCACGATCGGGGTGTAGTTCCCGTCGGGACTGACGAGTCCTTCGGCAGACGATCCCGTGGGGTCGTCGTAGTACTTCCAGGCCCAGTAGGCCCATCCCACCTGGTCCAATCCCGCCCACTCGGTGTCGAATCCGACCAGCGCCGTGCTCGTTGTCGCACCGAATTCGCTCATGAAGATGGCAGGCCCGCTCGACTGGAACGCGGAGCTCATCGACAGGCGCGTGACGTCCTGCTCGGCCGCCGCGGTCTCCTCGGACTGGAGGCACCGCAACAAGTTGGTGGGGTTACCGGTCAGCGGGCTGCGGTCGCCGCAGTAGACGTG
This sequence comes from uncultured Acidimicrobiaceae bacterium, assembly GCA_963728845.1. GTDB lineage: Bacteria > Actinomycetota > Acidimicrobiia > Acidimicrobiales > RAAP-2 > Bog-473. The sequence goes on along the minus strand of CAVSLS010000018.1, from coordinate 30,313 downwards.
GAAGTTGAAGACCAGCCGCTGGAAGGGCATCGGGCCCAACTGGGATGGGATGTTCCCTCCGGTGACCCAGTAGATGTCCGGCTCCACGAAGATCAGATGGTTGCGATCGAGAGCCTGGATCGCCGGGATGACGCCGTCGTCCGGCACATCGGACGGGCAGACGAGCGGGGTGGCACCGTTCGCCAGGAAACCGGTGTGGGCCTTCCCCGTGTAGAAGCACTCCAGCTGGCCGGTGAAGGTCGACTCGGACGCGATCTGCGTCTCGGTCGAGAACGGCTCGTTGAAGGGGTCGTAGCCGACGACCCAGCGGTTGTTCTTGAAATAGTCCGCCACAGTCGCCCAGACGAGGTCGAGATTGCCCTGGAGGTCGCCGACCACGTCGTTGGACCAGAAGTGCTGCACGGCCGTCTGCAATTGCGGATTGGCGTAGTTGTTCGACCAGCGGCCACCGCTCGGCACGATCGGCATGTTGTCGGTGCACACGGCCCAGTTGGGTGCTCCCTCGCCGCGGAAGTTCGCGTTGTAGACGTCCTGGTGCATGTCGAGAAGGGTGTAGATCCCGTAGCGGCCGAGCAATTGCACCGTCGCCGCCACGTGTCGCAGGTAGCGGTCGGCCACTGCGCGGTCGAACTCGTGCGGGTCCCCGGGCGGGCCGGGCGAGCAGATCTTGGCCTGGTTGGGACCGCCGGATCCCGGTTCGAGGGCCTGCCACTCAATCCCGAGCCGGACGACGTTGAAACCGAGGCTCCGCATCCTCGCGGCGTCCGCGGCGCTGAAGTCCCACGGCTTGCCCGGATCCGGATAGGCGATGAACGGCGCGTGCTTGTAGACGACGTTCGTCCCGTGCAGGAGCACGATGCGCCCGTTGGCGTCGTAGAGATACGGTCCGCCGGGCGAATGCAAGAAGGTCGGCGCCCCGGCACCCGATCCTTGTGAGGACGGCCCACTGCTCGACTGGTACTGGACCCCGGGGCCGCTGAGAGCCTCGATGTGTGGTGTGAGGGCGTCGAGGTTCGGCTGATTGACCACGTGCTGCGGCGTCGTCGTCGTGGTGACGGGTGGTCCGGCGGGAGGTCCGCCGGGTTGGACGCCGGTCGTGGTCGTCGACGGCTGGGGCGCAGGCGTAGGAAGGGTCGTCGTGGTCGACGGCTGGGGTGGCCGAGACGTCGTCGTCGTCGTCGACGGCTGCGGCGTCAACGTCGTCGTGGTCGTCCGTGCCTGCGTGGTGGTCGTCTGTGCAGCCCCGGCGACGCCGGCGGCCAGGAGCGGGGGGCCGCACACCAGCGCCGCCACCACGGCGGCGACGGCCGCCGTGGGAGTCCGGCGGGAGCAGCACGCAATGACACGCATCGAACCGGACCTCACTGACGTCTTTGGCCACTCCGCTGAGCGGCCTCACTGTACCCAGGACCGACCGTCGAGAAGGGGAATTAAATCAGGATGCCCCGGCCCTTTCCCCGGACGAAGAGGTTCGCCGACGCCAGGAGGTCCGATTGCATCTGGCTCTGGTTCTCCAGCAGCTCGTCCGCCCACAGCATCTGCAACGTCGCCTGTACCCGGTCACCGCGCTGCTGGCTCCGCACATCGTCGAAGGCGTCCCGCAGGACATGATGGAGGATCTCGTCGTGGTGCTGGGGGAGGTCGAGCTGGTCGCGCCGGTCGGCGAGCAGGTCCGCGAATCCCTCATACCAGCGGTGGCTCGATGCGTACGAGTCCCGGAGGACGGCCTCGGCGATCGCGACGGACTCGACCTCGGGTTGCCCGGCCGCGGGTGGGTGGATGGGAAGGGTGGCCAAGGTGTACGCCGCCAGGCGGAGGCGGTTCGATCCGGTGAAGAGGCCAGCAATGGTCTCCACCGTCACGACCTTCGCCCCGCGCTCGATGAAGAACTGGCGGAAGGCGTCGTCGAGCAGGAGGTAGGCCCGGTGCGACGCCTGCTCGCCGGCTTGGGTGTCTACACGCCGGCTGGTCATGGTCAACCGGTCCACCGCATCCGCCAGGTAGCCCGAACTGGCCACGAACGCGTTGGAGAGTGCACCGCCGAGCGCCGTCGTCGCGCCGCGCGGCCAGAACAAGAACCCGACCACGAGGCTGACACCACAGCCGATGGCGACGTCCTCGATCCTCGTCAGCCCCACTCTCCACCCGACGGGTTGCAAGATGTTGAAGAGAATGATCACCAACAAGGAGAAGGCGGCCTGACCGGCCACGAAGGAGATCATCGACGGCGCGATGCCCGAGACGAGCACCGCCAGTGGGAGGAGCGCCCAGAGCAAGACGGTGTGGTCCCCGACCCCGAGCATGATGACCGAGCCGGCCACCACGCCGAGGGCGGTGCCACCAACGGCGCGCACGGCCGTCGCGCCGGTGCCGAGCGCGTTGGACCGCAGCACCGACAGCGTCCCGAGCACCACCCAGAAACCGTGCGAAACGTCGGTGATCTCGATCACCCCGACGGCAATGGCCAGGCCGATGGCGCCGCGCACGGCGTTGCGGAACCACACCGAGCGGAAGGAGAGATGGGACAGGAGCCGATTCGCGTAGGCGTGGGGGTTGGACTCGGGGGCCATCCCCATCCGACGGTCCACGACCGGCTCGGCCCCCGCCGCCTCGAGTGCCGCGTCGGCGACCATCTCGGTGGCGATGCCGAGCGCCCGCGCGTGGAACCCGGGGTCCAGCGAGCCGGCCAGGCTCTCTTGTTCGGCCGGTTCCGGCCGGGTGCCACCGGGCACGGTCCCCTCCGGAGACGAAGCCGACGCTGTCAGCGACGAGACGTCGGCATCGAGCGCCGCACCGATCAGCCGGTCGAGCTGGCGTGTCGAGTCCTGGACCGCTCGAATGCGCTCGGGGTCGTCGACCGGGTGGGCGTCGCCGTCGCAGATCAGGGCCGCCGTCTGCCGCAGCGTCTCGGCCACCTTCTCCGTCACCGTCCGCGCCGGCGGCTGCTCCGTCGACCAATGCTCGTCGGCGATCAGGGCCGTGTTGTCGGCGACCCATTCGATCCGGCCGACCAGCTTGGAGAGCGCGACCGCACCCGACGCGGCACCCGTCGGCGGGTACGGCGTCCCCGAGAACTGCTCGCGGAGGCGCGCCAGCTCGGACGTGACGGCGGCCTCTGCCGCCGGATCGGAAGCGCCCCGCGCGCGGGCGTCGGCGAGACCCGCCACGGCCGAGACTGCCGACGCCAGCCCGCGCCGCAGGTTGTCGTGCCACGGGGCCGGCCAGACCGCCAGGCAGGCCGTGATGCAGAAGGCGGCGGCCAGGGTCCACCCCACCAGGCGGGGACCAACGGCGGAGGCCGGCGCAGCCACGGACACGGGGAGGACGAACGTCAGCAACGCTGCGGTGGCGGCGGTTGCCGCCTGGGGGGCGACGATGCCCACGAAGAGCACGCCAAAACCCACGAGACCCATGGCCACCACCGCGGCGACCTTCTGGGTCGACACGACGGTGCCGAGCGCGATGAAGCAGCTGCCGACCACGTAGAGGCCGGCGTAGGAGGCGAGGCGGGTGCGGGTGCGGCCCGTGAACTCCACCAGGAGCAGGAGCGCGAACGAACCGAACGCGCCAAACAGCGCGACCTGCCGGTTGGCGAACAACCCATAGGCCAGAGCGAACACGGACGGCATCACGACGGCGGCGCGGACCGAGCGTTTGACCACGAGGAAGTCGGGGTCCTTGGACCGCAGCCAGCGGACGGCCGCGGGCCGCGTCCTGCTCGGAGCCGGCACCGACGGAGCGGCGGCGTCCGTCATGAGCTTGTGCGCCGCATACCGGGGCTGAATCAGCGCTTCGCCGGCAACGAGCGGGCAACGCCGGTACCGAGATCGACCCACTTGGCCAGCTGTCGCTTGGTCCGTAGGTCCTCTGTGGCGACCCGCAACCACCCGGCCATCGGCCCCCCTCGCATGACCGCCACCGACGCCTTCGTCGTGGCCACGATCTGGTCCGACTGTTCGGGGTCGACCCGCACCAGAACGCCACCCTGCCCGCTCGCGGCGATCGCCATGTTGCCGCCGATGAGAAAGGCGATGCCGCCGAACATCTTCTTCTCGCTCATCCCGCGCTCGGTGGCGACCAGAGCTCGGATTCGCTCCGCGAGGTTCTCGTCGTAGGCCATCGCACCAAGCGTAGACAGCGCCGATGGCTACGGTGCTAGGGCTCTCGATACGCCGCCTTGGCTGGCGCCGAGTCGAAGTACTCGCGCCAGGCCGCGATCCGTCCGTCGTGCATCTCGAAAACCGCGCAGATGGGCAGCGTCACCGTCCGGCCGTTGAGGGTGATCACGTCCATGCGCTCGTTCATCACCACGTCGCGGGTTGCCACCTGATGGCGGATCGCCAATCGCCCCGGGGTCTTGCCGTCAAATCCCCGCACCCACGCTGCGACGGCACCCTTCCCCTCAATGGGGGTCAACGGGATGGCGTGGTAGACGGCGTCGTCGGTCAGGCACTCGACGATGAAGTCGGTGTCCCGGTGTTCCCAGGCCGCGACGAACGCGCGCACCAGCGCGTCGTTCGCCTCAGCACTGCCGTCGGAAGCCACCGCGGGCGAATCTAGCGGGATCACGCCGGCGAGCAAGTTCGGCAGGGTTGGTAGCTCTAGTTGTTCTAGTCCAGCTCGGCGAGGAGCTCCCGGCACCGCCGGGCGTCACCGAGGAGCTTGGTCCGGAAGCCGTCCATCCGGGCCAGCTTGGCACTGATCTGCTGCGCCAAGGACTCGTTGAGCACCAGCGCCTCCTCCAAGGTGGCTTTCTGCTCGGCCCGCGCCTTCTTGGTGGTGGCGCCCTTGGCCGCCCGGTACGACGCACGCAGTTCGTCCAGCCTCGTCTCGAGCGCCAGGAACTCTCGGATCTCGTCGAGGTTCATGCCGAGGACCTCGCGCAGCTCGAGGATCCGCTGCAGGTGGTCCAGGTCGCCGGTCGTGTAGCGGCGCTCGCCTCCCGCGGTGTAGAGAGACGGCGTCAGCAGGCCGAGCTCCTCGTAGTAGCGCAGCGTCCGGGCCGAGACACCGGCGCGGGTCGCCGCGTCGCTGATGCGGATCCCCGGCTCGGTGGCGTCCGCACCCACCGGCCCCGCCTTGCGCTGCACGGACACGATCATCTCAGTCCACCAGCAACGGTTCGGTCTCGGCCACCGCCTCCTGCGCCGGCACCCAGTCGGCGGGCAGGCCTACGGCCACGTCGCCCTCGCCGTCCTCGTAGTGGTACTTACCGCCGCGCAGGAGGGACGCCACGGCTCCGAGCAGGCAGGCGGCGGCGGCGAAGGAGAAGGCCTCGGTGAGCCCCCGCGAGAAGGCGGACGAGATGAGGTGGGGGAAGAACTGCCGGCTGGTCAGGTAGGCGGCCGTCGCGTGCGGTAGCCGTGCCAGCTCGGCATGGCCCAGGAGGATCTGCATCGGGTTGTAGCCCAGGAACGCGGCGAAGAGGCTGCCGACCGGCGGCAGGTGCGAGACCCGCGTCGCCACGGCGGGGCTGACGCCCTGGGCCGTGAGGCCGTGGTACAGGGAGACGGGCAACGTGGCGGCCAGGCCCAGGATCATGAGGGTGAAGAAGATGCCGATGGAGAGGACCTGCGCCGACGAGTTGAAGGTACCCGCCATGCCGGCACCCGCGCCGCGCTGGTTGGCCGGCAGGCTGTTCATGATGCCGGTCTGGTTGGGCGCGATGAACATGCCCATGCCGACGGAGTTCAAGAAGATGAGCGCGGCGAATCCGCCATAGGAGAAGTCGACCGGCAACTCGATGAGCGCGAGGAACGTCAGTGCGACGAGGACCAGGCCGCCCGTGGCGAACGGCCGGGCGCCGTAGCGGTCGGCGAGGACTCCGCTGACGGGGCCGGCGGCCAGGAACCCGACGGTGAGCGGGATCATGTAGATGCCGGCCCACAGCGGCGTCCGGGCGAAGCTGTAGCCGTGCAGCGGGAGCCAGATCCCCTGCAGCCAGATGATGAGCATGAACATGAGCCCGCCCCGGCTGAGGGAGGCGAGGAAGCTGGCGACGTTGCCCGCGCTGAAGGCGCGGATGCGGAACAGCGACAGGCGGAACATTGGCTGGGGCACCTTGGTCTCGATGATCCCGAAAGCCACGAGGATGACCACGCCCCCGAAGATCTCCGCCAGCACGACGGGGCTGCTCCATCCCATCGTGTGGCCGCCGTAGGGCAACAGGCCGTAGGTGATCCCCACCAGGATGAGGATCAGGCCGACGGCAAAGGTGACATTGCCGAGCCAGTCGATCTTGGCGGGGGTGCGCACCCCCCGGTCCTCGAGCTTCACGTAGGCCCACGCCGTACCGAGGAGGCCGACGGGCACGGAGAGCAGGAAGACGAGGTGCCACTCCAGCGGGGCCAGCAGCCCGCCGAGCACGAGCCCGATGAAGGAGCCCGAAATGGCCGCGACGTTGTTGATCCCGAGACCCAGTCCGCGCTGGTGCGTCGGGAAGGCGTCGGTGATGATGGCCGACGAGTTGGCGAAGAGCATCGCCCCTCCGACGCCCTGGCCGATCCGCATCGTGATGAGCCAAATCGCACCGGCCGTCCCCGTGAGCCAGGTGACCGCCAGCAAAACGGAGAAGAGGGTGAACACGGCGAAGCCGAGGTTGAAGATCTTGACCCGCCCGAAGATGTCGCCGACCCGGCCCAGTGTCACGACCAGCACGGCCAGCACCACCATGAAGCCCATGAGCATCCAGAGCATGTAGCCGGTGTTGCCCGGGGTGAGCGGGTCGAGGTCGATCCCGCGGAAGATGTCGGGCAGCGAGATGAGCACGATCGACTGGTTGATGAAGACCATCAGCGTCCCGAGAGTCACCGTCGACAGTGCGATCCACCGGTAGCCGGACGGGCCGGGCGCCGACAGCCGGCCGTTTCCGTTGGTCAGGGTCGCGGTGGCCATCGGACATAAGTTTAACGTTAACGTCAGGGTCATGAATCGGGCGGACCAGATTCGCCCCTGCCTGGGCGCGGCGGGCCAATGAGGAGATCCGCTCCCTGATGGGTGCCGACGCGGTCCGGAACCTGTTCGTCTGGCACGCCCTCGAGGAATCCGAGCACAAGGCCGTGGCCTCCGACGTCTACCGGGCAGTCGGGGGCAGCGAGCGCCTGCGGGCGTGGACGATGAACTTCTTCCGCTTCGGGTTCGTGCTCGGTGGGCCCAGCTGAAGGACCACAACCGTCCCGACTTCCACCCCGACGACAGCGATACGACCGAATTGGTGCAAGTCTGGCGGACAGGGCTCTTCGGGGAGCACTGCACTCTGAACGACACGCTCATGGGAGCCGCCTGATGACGCCGACGGAAATCACGGACACGACCCACCTCGACGTTCTCGTCGTCGGTGCCGGCCTGTCGGGCATCGGTGCCGGCCACTACCTCCAGAGCGAGTGTCCCTGGGCCACCTACGCCATCTTCGAGGCCCGCGACGCGATGGGTGGGACCTGGGACCTGTTCCGCTATCCCGGTATCCGTTCGGACTCCGACATGCACACGCTCGGCTACTCGTTCCGTCCCTGGGACGGCGCGAAGTCCATCGCCGACGGCGACTCCATCTTGCAGTACATCAAGGACACTGCCGCCGAGTCCGGCGTGGACACCCGCGTCCACTTCAACCACCGGGTGACGGCGGCCGACTGGTCGACGACCGAGTCGCGCTGGTACATCACCGCGGAGCGCACCGACACGAACGAGACCATCCGTCTCACGGCAGGCTTCCTCTTCGCGTGCAGCGGCTACTACCGCTACGACCACGGCTATCTTCCCGCCTTCAAGGGCATGGAGGACTTCGCCGGCACCATCGTGCACCCGCAGGCCTGGCCCGAGAACCTCGACTTCGCGGGAAAGAGGATCGTCGTCATCGGCAGCGGGGCAACGGCGGTCACCCTGGTTCCCGCTCTGGCCCGCTCCGCCGCCCACGTGACCATGTTGCAACGTTCGCCGAGCTACATCGCCTCGCTGCCCGAGAAGAGCCCGGTGGTGGGGGTGCTGCGCAAGGTGCTGCCGGCCCAGAAGGCGGGCACGGCCGCCAAGTGGTTCCACGCCATCGTGACCCAGGCCTTCTACCGGGTGAGTCGTCGGTACCCCAAGCTGGTCCGGGCCCTGTTGCTCAAGGCCCTCAAGCGCCAGCTCCCACCCGGCTATGACATCGCCTCCCACTTCATGCCCCGTTACAACCCGTGGGACCAGCGGTTCTGTGCCGTGCCCGATGGTGACCTCTTCAAGTCGATCCGCGCCGGCACCGCATCGGTCGTGACCGACTACATCGACCGCTTCACCGAGCGGGGCCTGCTGCTCGGCTCGGGCACCGAGCTCGAGGCCGACATCATCGTGACCGCCACGGGCCTGGAGCTCCTGTTCCTCGGCGGCATCGCGCTCAGCGTCGACGGCGAGACGGTCGACCCGGCGACCCGGCTCACCTACAAGGGGATGATGCTCGAGGGCGTCCCGAACCTGGCGGTGGCCATCGGGTACATCAACGCCTCCTGGACGCTCAAGTGCGACCTGACCTGTGACTACGTCTGCCGGCTCCTGAACCACATGCGCGACCGCGGGTTGACCGAGTGCGTGCCGCGGAACAGGGATGCGACCGTGGGCTCGGGGCCGATCCTCGGGCTCACGTCGGGCTACATCCAACGCTCGGTCCATCTCCTCCCGAAGCAGGGATCGACGGACCCGTGGAAGGTCCACCACAGCTACCTGCGCGACTACCGCGCTGAAGATGTGTGACATGGACGACTCCATCATGGAGTTCACCGGCCCTGCTGTCCGCGCGGAGACCCCCGTGCGGGTCGCCACCTGAGCCGGCGGACCCGAAAGGCGACGTGAAGGACTTCAGCGGCCGGGTGGCGGCGATCACAGGGGCGGCCTCGGGCATCGGACGAGCGCTGGCCGACGCCCTGGCCCGCCGGGGTGCGCACCTCGCACTGAGCGACATCGATGATGCGGGACTGGCCGAGACGGTCGCCCGATGCGAAGGCCGCTGGGTCAAGATCACGACACAGCACCTCGACGTGGCCGATCGGGCGCCATGTACGAATGGGGCGGGCGCGTCGTGGCGGATCACGGCAAGGTCAACCTCACCGTCAACAACGCCGGCGTGTCGCTGGGTGCCACGGTCGAGGCCATGTCCTTCGAGGACTTCGAATGGCTCATGAACATCAACTTCTGGGGCGTGGTGTACGGGACGAAGGCGTTCATGCCGTATCTGAAGGAGTCGGGCGACGGGCACATCGTGAACCTGTCCAGTGTCTTCGGCCTCATCAGCGTGCCATCGCAATCGGCCTACAACGCAGCCAAGTTCGCGGTCCGCGGGTTCAGCGACACCCTGCGTATGGAGCTCGAGATCGAGGGTGCCAAGGTGTCGGTCACGACCGTCCACCCCGGTGGGATCAAGACGAACATCCCGGACCCCAGCGTCTGCGAGATCGCCGGTGACCGGGACAAGGCGCTCGCCGACTTCGAACGCGCCTTTATCACCAGTCCGGAGAAGGCGGCGCAGCAGATCCTCGCGGCCGTCCGCCGGGACCGCCGGCGGGCGCTCATCGGCCCCGACGCCAAGGTCATCGACCTCGTGGCACGCCTGCCCGCGGTCTTCTACCAGACGGTCCGGACCCGTGGTGCGTCAGCGATCCGCGGTGCCAGGAGCACAGCGGGGCGACCCTCGCCGCGCTGAGCGGTCTTACCCGCGCTGGGCGCCGAACCCGTTCAACAGCGTGCCGACGGCCAGCCGCCAGCGCCGTTCCACCGACTCGGTGGAGGTTCCCAGCCGGCCCGCCGCCTCGGCGAACGACATGCCCTGAATCAGCGCCACGAAGACGTGGGCCACATCGGTCTCGTCACCGCGCAGCCGGCCGGCCTCGATGCACCGGCGCACCCGGCCGACGACGAGGATGCGGACCGTTCCGGTGGCGGCCAGCTCCTCAGGTCCCGGCGAGAAATCGGTGAAGGGGCGGGACAACATCACCTCGGCCAGCTCCCGGTTGCTGCGGACGAAGCGGCGGTAGGCCGTGGCGACCTCCCACAGGTCCGACACCGGGTCGGCCGTCTCAGCCGTTGCCGCCAGCTGGGTCCCGAGCCGGCGGAACCCCTCGAAATAGAGCTCCCGGACGACGCCGGACTTGTCACCGAACAGCTCGTAGAGCGCTGGGGCCGACGTCGCGGCCCGTGCGGCCAGCGATCTCGCGGTCAGCCCGGCCGCACCCTGTTCCGCCAGCAACTCCAAGGCGGCCACCAGGACCCGGTCCCGCAGCTCGGGCGTGCGCTGCTTCGTCCGGGGCATCAGCGGGGCCGGGTGCGCCGTCGGACTTGACGGGGGAGCGGTTCTTTTGAAACATTGTTTCGAAACATCGTTCCACCATACTGTGCCCGAACCGCTGGGAGGCGCCATGACCGAGCCCGTCACCTACCGCCGCACCGACCTCGTCAGCACAGTCACGATGGACGACGGCAAGGTCAACGTCTTCTCCATCCCCATGCTGCGCGCCCTGCACGAGGCGTTCGACGAAGCGGAGCACGACGGGACGGTCGTCCTGTTGACCGGCCGCCCCGGCCACTTCTCGGCCGGGTTCGACCTGAGGGTCCTGGCCGGTCCACCCGACGACGTGGCGACGCTGCTCCGGCTCGGCGCCACGCTGGCGGAGCGCATCCTCTCGTTCCCCGCACCCGTGGCGGCCGCCTGCACGGGCCATGCGTTCCCGGCCGGCGCGTTCCTTCTCATGGCCGCGGACACACGGGTCGGGGCCGATGGCCCGTTCAAGCTCGGGCTCAACGAGGTGAGGATCGGCCTCACCCTGCCGTGGTTCGCCGTCGTGCTCGCCCGGCACCGCCTCGCCCCCGCGCACTTCGACCACGCCGCGGTCACCGGAACCATGTTCGACCCGCACACGGCCCGGGAGTCCGGACTGCTCGACAGCGTCGTCCCGCCGGACGAGCTGGACGCGGCCGCGATGGCCGCCGCTCAGGACCTGACCGCGGTCGACCGGCGGGCGCATGCGGCCACCAAGCTCCGGGCCCGCCAGCCCGTCCTCGAGGAGCTGCGTCACGCCATTGCGACCGAGCTCGCCTGATCGGTTCGGTGACGCGGTCGGTCACCCGGGCCCGGCACCGCAGCTGGACACCCGGCCCCATCCGGCCCATGATCAATGGGTGGAGTCCCAATCGCTGCCCGAGACCATCATCAATCTCCCCGGCGCCCTCCTCCGACTGCCCTCCTCCGCGCTCGCCGCGCTCGACGCCATCAACGAGACGGCCGAGCGCCTGGACCGCCTCATGGCGATGCTCGACCGGATGGAGGGTGGGGTCAACCGGGCGGGCACGGGGATCGACATCGCCGCCCTGGGCATCTCGCGCGCCGTCTCGGGTCTCGAGTTCGCCGTGGGCACGCTCGATGCCTCACTGCCGTCCCTCTCGGATTCGGCCTCCGCGCTGCGCACGCTGACCGAACGGCTGAGCGGGGTGGCGATCGATCTGGCCAACGAGCTCCCCAAGGCCACCAAGTCGTTGCAGGACGTGTCGCCGGAGCTGGCCAGCGTCGTCGGCCTGCTCGATGACCGCTTCGCGCATCTCGACACCGTGGTGACCGACCTCGCCCGATTGATGGAAGCCGTCGTCGGCACGATTCCGGGCATGCGACGCGTGCTCCGCGTGACGACCACGACGACCCCCTTCGAACCCACCTGAGCTGAAGGAGGCCCCATGGGTGCCAGCGACCAGGACGCCGCGCTCGGTGTCGTCACGGCGACCTCCGTCCCGATCCATGACATCGGCACCGCGATCTACCTGAGCCCCGATGTCTTCGGGTGGGCCGCCGAGTGGGGCTGGTCGAATCCCTTCGCCTTCTACTTCGCAGGGCGGGGAGGAATGCTCGGCGACGTCGGCGCGGACGTCGTGACGTCCGCGTGCGGATGGTTCGAGCCCAACGCGGTCAAGGCCATGTACAACGAGGGCATCGCGGTCGCCGGGGCGACGGAGGCGGCCGCCCGCATGGCCGAGGCGCACACGAAATGGGGCGAGAAGCACTACGCCGACGTCGACGGGCTCGAGGGCATCGTCACCGTCACCGAGGAGCTGGTCGACGGGCTGGAAGGCTCGGCCATCCCTCTCTTCGCCGGGTGGCGCGACGCCGCTCGGAGTGCCACCGCCGCCGGTCGGGCGGCCCAACTCATGCAGATCCTCCGGGAATGGCGTGGTGGGCTCCACCTGGTCGCCACCACTGCGGTCGGGCTCTCCCCCGTCGAGGCCATCCTGACCAACGAGGGCCCGGGGCAGGCAAAGTTCTTCGGGTGGTCGGAGCCCTTCGCCGACGTCACCGGCATCAAGGGCAAGCACGACGAGGCGGAGGAGATCACCGACTGTCTCTGCGCACGGGCGCTGGCGGAGGCCCTCGACGCCACCCGGTACGCCACCTTCGAGTCCGGCGTCCGGATGCTCCGCGCGGCCACGCCGTAGGGCTCGGAGGGCCAGGACCGGCCCAGGGCTCCACCGGCTACAGTGAGGGGCTGCTCGACGGGAGGAACCCCCCGACCGGGAGCACGACGGCGATTGCCGCCAAGGACCTGTGGTGCAGCTCGGAGTGCACGCCGCCCTGTCAAGGCGGAGGTCGCGGGTTCAAATCCCGTCAGGTCCGCCACCAGGTTCAGGCCTGCCCCCAGCGGGTCGAACCTGGTTACCCGGTCGGGTAGCTCAGTTGGTAGAGCGCGCGCCTGAAAAGCGTGAGGTCACCGGATCGACGCCGGTCCCGACCACAAGAAGCGGCTGAACGTGGCTGCTGCCGTTTCTTTGACGGGCGCGTCGTTTGCTTGGGTCTCACGTTCCGTAAGCGTGAGGCCAGGCAGTGGGTGAGGCGTCGGTCCTCGGTACTCGTCGAACTCCCTGGTCCTCCGTGAGTGCCTCGTGCCCACGGCGGCGCCCACAGAAGCCGAACGATGATGAGCCAGCTAGGAGGGGCTGGTGGCCGGAGGGAGCTCGCTCACGCCAATCCGTTCGAGGAGGTTTCGAACTCTTGCCTCGAGGTCGTCACGGATCACCTCGACCACCTCGACGGGTTGCCCGGCCGGATCGGCCACCTCCCATTCCTCGTACTCCTTGCCGGGCAGCACCGGGCAAGAGTCGCCACAGCCCATGGTGACGACTACATGGGCGGAGGCAAGCACCTCGTCGGTCCACGGCTTGGGGAAGCCCTGCGAGATGTCGATGCCCACCTCGGCCATGGCCTCGACGGCGACCTTGTTGAGCTCCCCCGCCGGTTCGGAACCACCCGACCAGGCGATGGCGTTGTCATCGGCGAGGTGGGTGAACCACCCCAGCGCCATCTGGGAGCGTCCGGCGTTGTGCGTGCACAGGAACAGCACGGTGGGAATGGTCTTGAGAGCGCCCCCCTCGAGGAGCGTCAACGCGTCGAGGCGCTCTTTGGCCAACTTCTCGGCGAAAGGCACGAGCCATTTCGTGACCGTGGCCCTGGAGGCCATTCGTGTGTAGCTGTCCATGACGAGGCCCGCGATGGACTCACGGCTGAGCACGTCGGGGTACCGCTGGTGCAGCAGCGTGACGACGTGGTTGAGCTGGACGCGGTGCTCTTTCGACAGCGATTCCCAGTCAGTCATTGAGCCCTCCTTGTCACTGGTTGGTCAGAGGTTCACGTTCATTGCGGCTCGTCACGCCGTCGCGCGCACCCAGGCCTGTGCCCCGATGTAGCCGGCCCCCCCTACGAGCACGGCGCGCCGCGGTGTGCGCTCCTCGAGCGTGCGCATGACGGCGAACGTGCCGCGCATGGAGTGCAACAGGTGGACGCCGTCGTCGGGTCCGAGGGCGTCGGGACCGGTCAGCCCCTCGATGGGCGGTCGGACCGGGAAGGCACCCGTTCGCAACGACGTGCATGGGGGTTCCATTCTTCGGTTGGCTCAAGTTGGCCGGTGGACGAGAACGCCGGAGCCGGTCGTCTCACGAGGTGACGGGTTCCTGGCGCTGCTCCCCCCCTCGCTCCGCCGGCTCACAACCGTCTGGGGCGTATCCGTGCGGGAACAGGATGTTGGCCGCCTCGTCGGCGGTGACTCCGGGGTAGAGCACCCGGATGACGACGACCGCCACGATTCCGCCGACGACCTGAGCGCCGATGAAGCTCGGCGCCGAGGCGGGCGCGATGCCAGCGAAGGTGTTCGAGAACATGCGCCCCACCGTGATGGCGGGGTTGGCGAAGCTCGTCGAGCTGGTGAAGAAGTAGGCCGCGCCGATGTATGCGCCGACGGCCGCCGGGGTCGTCCTCGAGCGCCCAGAACGGGCCAGGGCGAAGATCACAAGGAGCAGCCCCAGAGTGGCCACGATCTCGGAGAGGAAGTGAGCCGCTGACGCCCGGTGCTTGGTGGAGATCTCGAATGCCGCCTTGGAGAACATGAGGTTGGCGACCACGGCGCCGAAGATGCAACCCGTGACCTGCGCCGGCAGGTAGGCGGCGGCGTCCCCGCCAGCTCACCCCCCCGAACGACGCGTCGACGAATGACACCACCGGGTTGAAGTGACCGCCCGAGACTGGCCCGAACATCAAGATGATGGCGAAAAGGCCTGCAGCCGTCGCGGCCGCGTTCTCGAAGAGCTGCAGTCCGCTGTTGCCCGGGGAGAGCTCCTGGGCCGCGATACCCGACCCGATCACCACGGCGGCCAGGAAGGCGCTGCCCAGGAATTCCGCAGTCAGCCGGCGCCACAGCGCGACCTCCGTCATGTGCGCGCTCCCATGTCGACGTGGCGCGACGTTCGCCTCAGCAGCAGGACGACGCGGTTGCGCCGGAGCCCGCCACCTGCAGGCCCTCAGCGACGCAGCATGTCCCCTCCCCGGCGACGCCGGACTCGGCGGGTGCGTCGGCCAGCACCGTGTAGACCTCCCACGGTGCGCCATCGGGGTCCTCGACCCACACCTTGTCCTGCACCGCGAAACAACACGTCGTCTGCTCCTGGTCGACCGTGGCCAGCCCCTCGCCCGACAGACGCCCGCTGGTCTCGGCCACCTGTTCGGGGCTCATGACCTCGACGCCCAGATGGTTCAGCGCCCCCACGATCCCGCTCCCCCTGGTCTCGGGGTGCTCCATCAGCAACAGCTTCAGCGGAGGGTCGGCGACGGCGAAGTTCGCGTAGCCCGGCCGGACCTTCGCCGGGCTGGTGGCGAAGAGCTTCGAGTAGAAGTCGATCGCCTCGTCGAGGTCGGTGACGTTGAGGGCGAGTTGGACGCGTGCCATGTGATCTCCAGCTAGATTGATCGATGTCGATGCGTGTATTTTGCATGGTATATTGATACTTGTCAATAGGAGATGGGTCATGGTTCCCCGAACTGCCATCAAGAGGTCACCGGCCCGGTCGGCGACGTGTTGCGCGCCGATCACCGAAGCGGCGTTGAGCAGTAACGAGGCCGCTGAACTCGCCGACATCTTCGCCGCGCTCGGCGACCCGGTGCGTCTGCGCCTGCTCTCCATCGTCGCCAGCGATGGTGAGGTGTGCAGTTGCAACCTCGAAGGCCCGCTCGGGAAGAGCCAGCCGACCGTCTCGCACCACACGAGGGTCTTGGCCGAGGCCGGTCTCATCGAGGGTGAGAAACGGGGGCGTTGGACCTGGTGGCGCGTCGTCCCAACGCAGATGGAGCGCCTGCGGGACCTGCTCGGGGGTTGAGGCGCGTGCCGGGCGTGACCGCGGGGATGCTGCGCTCACCGATCACCTCTGATGTGGCGTGGACCGCGGCCGACGTCTCCGAGACCGCACAGTGGACGACACGGCTCTCCCCTGGCCAACGAGCTGGCATCGTCGAGGCGGCGCGAGCGGTCGAGATGATGTCGGATGTGGGTCACGATGCCCTCCACGCGGCCTTCGACTTCCCGTGCCTGCGGTCGGATGTCGCAGACTGGGTCGCAGCGTTGCGCGATGGCCGCGGTTTCGTACTCGTCAGGGACTTCCCAGTCGACGAGCTCTCCCCACGCCAGACCGAGCTCGCCTACTTCGGCCTGGGGCTCCCCTGACCCTGCAGAACCATCACGGCAGCCCAGCGATCATGTCGATGACCTCTTCGGGGCGATACCCCTGATGGCGTGCGAACTCGACCAGGTCTCGGACGCGGCTCAAGACGGCGCTCTTCTGGGGTGACCCCGCCACGGTGATCCCGCGCCCGCGCGTGAACTCGACCAAGCCCTCGCCACGCAAGATGTGCATGGCGCGGAGCACCGTGTTCTTGTTGACGCCGAGGACCGCGGCGATGTCCTTGGCCAAGGGGAGCCTCTCCCCAGGGCTGGCCTCACCTTCGGCGATGGCTCGACGGATCTCGGCCGCCACCTGGTCGTGCAGCGCGAGGGGCTCTGACCGGTCGATGTTGACAGAGAACATGGTCCTAGCCATAGTAGCTCCATGGCAGGAGCCCGGGTAGATGCTGAGCGCCCCCCGACGATCGGCCTCGACCCGGGCGATCCCCTCGACCCCGAGGCCCTCTTCGAGGAGGCGCGCCGTCGCCGCCGACGCCGACGCGCCCTAATGGCGTTGACGATCGCGCTGGCCCTCATCGCGGCGGGCGTGGGTCTCGTCGTGGCCGACCATGGATCTGGAGGTCCGCCCGAGGGACTGTCAAGGGGACCGAGCAAGGTCCACACGGGGTCAGAGCCCAGGTCCGGCCCCCGACCCGCCACTCCCGCACCGCTGGCGCCGGCGATCTCAGACCATGGGCCTGGCTGATCCCGAGGTGATCATGGGCGGCCAGTGGCACGGGCCTCTTCGTGAGCACCGACGGCGGGACGAATTGGCGCACGGTGACGCCACCCAACCTGGCCGATCAGGACGTGTCGGAGCGCATGACGGCGGTCGATGCCGTGGGGAAGTCGAACCTCTGGGTGGTTCTCGAGGACGTGATCGGCCTCGTTCCCTTCAGCCAGTCAAGCGATGGCTCGGACCGCGGAGAGGGGATCGACCGGTCGACCGACGGCGGTCGAACCTGGACGTTCACCCCGCTTCCGAATTGTCTCCAACGTTGCGGACCGATCCATCTCAGCTTCGTGGACGCTCAGCATGGGTTCGCCACGGTGAGTTCGACCCCAGGTGGCGAACCAGAAATGCTCTTCGTGAGCCAAGACGGAGGAGTGACCTGGTCACGTGCATCCGCTCCTCCTGACCTGGGTTCTGTCGTCCTCGGCGGACCCATCGCCGTCCCCCAGCTGCTCTTCACCACGTCCACCGATGGCTGGGCCGTGACAGGACCACCAGTGGCGTACAGCGCGCACATCACCAATTTCGGCGGACGGCTCTACCGGACGACCGACGGCGGCGCATCTTGGTCGGCGGCCCCTGGCCTCCCCACAGGAGTGTCCTTCTCGTTGCCGACGTTCTTCGGGACGCACGATGGAGTCGTCCTGGGTGATGCGACGACCACGGCTCATCGAGCACCATCGGCGTACGTCACCGACAACGGAGGAGTGACCTGGACCCGACGGTCACTGCCAGCCCTCGAACGCGTGAGCGATTCGGCGGGCTTCTACAACGACGGTGGCAGTCTCGCCTCCCGATTCTCCGCCGTGAGTGCGCGCCGTTGGATCATCGATCTCGGTCAGAAGCTCTACCTGACGAACGACGGTGGCCGAAGCTGGACCAGCTTCGTGCCCATGCAAGAGTGGAGTGCAGCTGCGGCAGCGTTCTCATCGCCCAGTTTCGGAGTCGCCTCCGTGCTCCCACTTTCGTGCATGACACCGGCGAGTTCGAATCATCCGCCGGCCATGAGCTGCTACACGACGCTCGCCGTCACTCACGACGGAGGTCACCACTGGGAATCCGTTGTGGAACTGGCAGCGCCAACCTGAAAAACGTGAGGTCACCGGATCGACGCCGGTCCCCGACCACTGGAGAGTCCCATTCGCGATCCTCCCGGCCGGCGACGGCGACGACTCGAGTAGCTGGATGGATCTCCCGACCTAGGCCGTCGGGTTCGGCGGGTTCGGAACCGGTAGCTGGGAAGCAGCGGCGACGACCTGCGCATCTGGGGCATCGACGACGAGCGGGCCCCCGGGGATGGGCGCGAGCCAGACGTGGATCATCGGCTGCGTGACGTGATTCGCCGATCCCGCCGCACAGAGACCGTTGTGCTCTGTCCCGACCACGACCCCGCTTGTGTTCGAGAAGCACAGGTTGGTGTGCACATGCCATTCCGTCAGGCAGCCACCGGGCATCGGGGGTGTCTGTCCAACCTGGTTGTTGGCCATGGCGTACATGGCTGCGACCAGGATCGCACCATGCGAGGTGTTGGCGTACACCAATGACTCAATGGCACCCGGGTCAAGTGTTTGGGAAGTCGCCAGATAGGCGGGGTTGGCATAGTGGACCACCGGTGCACCGCTGGGGGTGATCGGGATGTAGCCCGCCGCCTTCGCCACGGCAAGGCTCTCGAGGGGTGCGACGGCGCTCACCGTTTGGTCCACCAAGGAGACGGCTGCGGTCTCTTGCGCTGCCGTGGGCTCGGTCGAGCAGTTGGGCGTGACCATCTGCATACCCGCGCCCATCGCTCCCATCGGCAGGGGCCACGTGATGTTCCCAGCTGGGGAGGTGGTGGGCAGCGAAAGGGCCGGGTTCGATCCGCCATTGCCGCCCATGCCAGACATGCCCGTTCCGGTGTTCCCGCTATCGCCAGAAGGCGGGGTCATCGGTGGCATGGTGCTCGCTGCCGTCGAACCCGCAGGCGGCATCGTCTGCATTCCGCCACTTGCACTCGAGGTGTTCATGCCTGGCATGGCAGCGGTCGAAGAGTTGGTCCCCGAACCACTCGTCCCCACTGCCCCCATGGCCGGCATGGTCGAGGAGTTGGCACCGGCACCCGTGGTGCCCATGTCCGGCATTGCGCTTGCCGACTGACCAGAGTTCGCACCCATGCCGCTCATCGAGGAATGCGAGTTCGATTGTCTGGCACCCGACGAGTCCCTCTTCATGGCGTCCATGGCCGACTTGCCTTGGACGCGAGTGGAGGCAAGCGCAACTGAGCCAGTTCCTGCCACTGCTCCTGTGGCAACCACGGTCCCAACAATGAATGCAGTCGAGGCACCGAGAGAGCTCATCACGAGCCGATTGCGCCGGGCGGGATCTGTGAAAGCAGTGTGAGCAACATATGACTAAGTCCATCAACTTTAAGGGAAACTTGCTTCATCCCGTCTGGGAAGTGAACGAACTGCGTGAGTCGGGACACGGCGATTGCAAGGCCATGACCCGCATGGGGGATTGTCCCCAAGGGTGTGTGGGTATCTACGACCAGTGCCCATGCACTGGGCTGAGGCCGAACTGCTCCACCAGGCGGCGTGGGAATCCGAGTGGGCGAGGGAACACGGCCGAGGCCAACGCGATCTCGCCGAACTGCTCAACTACCGCGACTGGCTCATCGTGTGTGCCGTCGCGAGCGGTGCCGAAATCGCTGAGATCGCTCGCGCCGCTGGGATCACTTGCCAAGCCGTCAGAGAAGCAATCGAGCAAAGTCAAACCAGGGAGGAACCTGATGAGAACGCCGTTCGACGTTCAGCCTGACATCAATGAACTGC
This sequence comes from uncultured Acidimicrobiaceae bacterium, assembly GCA_963728845.1. GTDB lineage: Bacteria > Actinomycetota > Acidimicrobiia > Acidimicrobiales > RAAP-2 > Bog-473. The sequence goes on along the minus strand of CAVSLS010000018.1, from coordinate 10,787 downwards.
TCGACCCGCCGACGTGCGAAGTTTGCGGCGACCCGTATTCAACACATCAGCACTACCGCTCCGGGACCGACTGCGCTCGGTGCGCCTGCCAACAGTACCGAGCGACGACAACGCATACCCAGTACGTGATCTAACCGCTCTGGCTGTCTTCAGGCGAGGCCGTAGAGCTTCGCAGCGTTGTCGTGCAAGACCCTGGCGACGATGTCATCCGCGAGACCGTCGAGTGCCTTCGTCGCATACTCGCCGGGAGGCGCTCCGATGCTGGCTGGCCCGGGATGCTGGCACGTGGGGTGCGGGAAGTCGGTCTCGAAGAGCACGTTGTCTGGGAAGTGCTCGATCGCGAAACGCGCGGCGTCTTCCTCGAACCAGAAGCAGCCGTAGATCTGACGGCGGAAGTACTCCGACGGCAGCAGGTCGTACTCGGGATGCGCCTCACGGATCGCGCTGTTTCCCCACTGCCAGTCGAACGTCTCGAGCACACCGGGCAGCCAGCCGACACCCGACTCCACCGAGACGAAGCGCAGCTCCGGGAACCGATGACACACGCCGCCGAAGACCAGGTCGGCGAGCGTCTCGATATTGTCCATAATCATGAGTGCAGAGATCTTGGGGAATTTCGCCTGGAAGCTGAGATGCGGATCCTTGGCGAACGGCGCCGTGATGTCGCCGCCACCGATGTGGAAGGTGACCGGGACGTCTGCGGCCTGCGCGGCCGCCCACAGACGGTCCCAGTGCGGGTCCGAGAGCGGTGGCTCGCCGTGCGAGTCGGGGTGGTTGCAGAAGTTCACCCCCTTGTGACCCTTCTCGACACAGCGCTCGAGCTCCGCGACAGCGAAGTCCAGGTCCCAGAAGGGCGTGGACATCACCGGGATCAGCCGCGACGGGTCCGCCGAGGCCCACTCGACGAGAAAGTCGTTGTAGGCCCGCACGCACGCCGTGACCAGCTCGCGATCACCGAGCTTCAGGAAGTACGCCGATCCGAATCCAGCAACGTTTGGGTAGAGCACCTGCGCATAGATGCCCTCGTCGTCCATGTGTGCGAGGCGAGCGCTGGCGTCGTAGGCCGACGGCGGGATCTCGTCGTAGGTTCTGGGACCGTCGGGAACGTACCCGTTCCAGCCCGCGATTGCCGTGTTGCCAGGTGTGTTGAGGAAGTTGCCGGCGGCCACCCAGATGTCGTTCCCACGCAGGCTCTCGACGTGGGGTACGGCCTCTCCCCACCTCGACGACACCCGCGACGTCCACAAGTCTGGCGGCTCGGTCAGGTGCGTGTCGACGTCGATGACGCGATAGCGCTGGAACAACTCCGCAGGCACGATTTCGCCTCCAGTCTCTCCGCTCTGAAGGGTACTGCGCGTCACGCGAGTTGCGCTGCCGAACCGTCAGGCCACGGCACCTCGAACTCAATGAACGGACCGGCTATTCCATCGGGTTCATTCTCCACTGGCCGTCCTCTCCGAAACTGGTGACCGCTCTAATGGGTCGAAATCGGCCTCGGGAGTGAACTCGACCTGGACTTCGACCTCGTCGCGACGGACCTCCATCCGCGCCAGTCGCTCGAAGACGGCTCTGTCCGCAACGGTGAGCGGCGGCTGGGTCACGGACCTTGGCCAGAGGCGATACCGCTTGACCACGTTGATTTCCGCGGCGAGAAGGAAGAACTGAGCCCCCAGGAAGATCCAGGCCAACAAGACGATGACGATGCCGAAGAAGCCGTAAGTCTCGGTCGTGTGCCGGAGCTCGCGACCTACGTACCAGCTCCCGACGAGTTGCAGCGTCTGCCAGAACACAGTGGCCAACGCCGCCCCGAGGACAACGTCACGCCACGTGAACTTCACCGCGGTCATCACCATGAAGGCGATGAGAATGAGCCCGAAGTTCAGGGCAAGAGAACCGACCAGCAACAATCCGGTGGATACCTCCCCGTGTGACGTCAGGGTCGCAAACCCCGTCAGCACTGTCGATCCAATTGTCGAGACGGCGAGCAGGACGAGGACGGCAACCCCTCGGAGGTAGCGCATGGGGAGGGACGGCCAGCGAACGTACGGGATGTTCCACACCTTGTTCATTGCGCTCTGGGTTGCCAGTCCGAGGCCGATGGCACCGTACAAGAGGAGCAGGCTGCCGATGACGACGGCCAAGGCGCTCCCGGTGAGACCATGGACATGCGATTGCAGCTGAGGGCCGATGATCGGGAAGCTCCCGAGAGCGCCGTCGACGAGGTCTTTTCGCAGTTGGTCGTTGTTGTGCAGGACGTAGCCGAGGACAGTCGTGAACAGCATCAACAGCGGGAAGAGGGCAAAGAGGCCGTAATACGCGATGAGCGCTGCCTTGCTGCCGGCCTGGTCGTTGCCGAACTTCTGCAGAACAGCGAAGGGAAACCCGAGCACACCGTGTCTTTGCTGGAACTTGTCCACCCGGCGTACGAGCATCTCCATCTGGCCCGGCCGGCTCCTCGCGCCCATCTCTGCAGGTGTGTCGAGGCTCTCTTCCCGTGAGTGAGTCGGCGGTTTTTCCGGAACCGTCACGGCACCTCACGATAGATCTCCACCTGGGATACCTCAGATTCGGAGATCCACCAAGGCCGATCCAGGGCACGAAGGTGAGGGCGCCTCATGAGGTACCAGTGACCTAGGGCCCTAGCGAACACTCGACAGGTGACCTAGGACTGGTTGGGGTGATCCGGCGATTGCTTCTTCTGATCGGGCTGCTCCTGGCGGGACTGATGGCTGGGTGCAGCTCCACATCACCCAATGTGGTGTTCACGCGTGGTACTGCCGACCGGAATCTGACGTACTGCAACTCGCAAACCTTGGATCTCTACATTCCCCGTGCCGCCACCACTGGCTCTCTTCCCGTCGCAATGTACGTCCACGGGGGAGGTATGACGGCAGGTGACAAGTCGGACCTCAATCCCATCTTCCTTGACGCACTGAGTTCGGCTGGCTATGCCGTCGCCAGCATCAACTATCGCCTGGCTCCCGATTCTCGCTATCCCGCCCAGATCGAGGATGTCAAGTGCGCGATCAGGTATCTGCGAGCCAAGGCGCCTCGATACGACCTGAACGGAAGCGAGATATTCGCGTTCGGCACCAGCGTCGGGGGGCAACTCGTTGCGCTCGCCGCTCTCACTGGTCCCCATTCGGCTTTCGATGTCGGACCGTATGTGACGGAACCGAGCAATCTGCGTGCAGTGGCAGACCTGTTTGGCCCAGCCAACCTCACTGAGCGAGCATCGGGGTTCTCTCCCTCCGGCGTTCAACAGGTCTTTGGCGGGAATGGTCGCCGGGATCTGCTTCTCGCCAGCCCCACGCATTTCGTTGTCCCGAACTCACCGCCCATCCTGCTTGTGCAGGGCTACGACGATACGAAAGTCCTTCGGTCGCAATCGATAGAATTTTACGGAGACCTCAAGGCTGCGCATGATCAAACGCAACTGGTCTTGGTGCAGAACATGGGCCACATGTTCATGCAAGTCGGCCCGAAGCGGATTGAACCGAGTCTTCGACAGATCGCACACGTTATGGTCCGATTCTTCGACGATGCGCGGAGCGGGGGGCCCGCGGCTCCCGCTTGCGTGGCGCCGTCAACCAGGAGCTGTCAGTGAGCCCCAGAACTTCCGCAGGGCGGCCGCGCCGGCGGCCGGGTCCTGAATCATCCACCAGTGACCGAGCCCCTGCAGCACGGCCACCTCCGCCTTGGCCCGTTCGGAGGACCAACGAGCTCGTGCCTCGCCGCCGGTGTACTCGTCCTCGGTGGGGATGATCACGAGACCGGGACGGGCCGCGGCGACGCCGAGTCCCTCGCCGAGTCGAGCCATCGCCGGTTGGGCGGCGGATCGGTAGAGGGCGAGGATGCAGCGACCCATCGTTTCGTCGGCGGCCCCTGCCACGGCAAGGGCGATGTCGGGCGTCATCCCGAGCGACTCGAACATCGACGCCCGGTCCGCGACCGGGAGCGATGCGATGCCGGCGACCGCCTCCTCGCCCGCTCCCGGTGTCTGCCAAACCTGGGCCAGATCGTGCCACACGTAGTCAGGGGCGAAGCAGCCGGCGATGTCCATCGCCCACGATCGAATGAGATCCGGCCGTTCCATCGCGATGCGCATGACGTGCCCGCCCCCCCAGTCGTGGCCGACGAGATCGACCGGCCCGGCCTGCTGCTCGAGCTCGGACGCCAGCCAGGCGACGTACTCGTCCGCGGTGGCTCCGAAGCCGTCTGCGACCGGGACGCCGAAGCCGGGGGGAGAGAGGGTCACCACATCGGGGTGCTGCAACTCGGCGAAGAGGGGTCCCCAGATCGCCGGCGTCTCGGGGTTGCCGTGCACGAACACGGCACGAGTCTGCGATCGGTCAGACAAGCAGTTCCTCCAGTTCGGCCCGGGTCGGCCCGGGTGACGTGTGGGGCGGCGTCGACAGGGCGACGTCGAGAACCCGCTGGAAAACCCCGTCGCGGGCCATCACTTCATCGGGCAGGCTGAGACAACACAGCACCTCGAAGAACCATTGCAGCACCTCCGGGTCGTAGTGCGACGCCGAGGCGAACGCGCGGGGCCCGGCGACCGACGGGTCCGAGGGATCGAAGGGATCCGGGAGGCCTTGCAGACAGGCCTCGACCTCGGGAGCGCGGATCCGGTCGAAGTCAACCGTCGAGGCGTGCCACCTGGCGGCCCGCTCGGCGGTGCGGCGCTCCCACTCGGCGGCGAGCCGGCGCGGGTCCTCCATGTGCTCGGCGATCGCCGGGGCGAAGTCCACCGCGTGCATCAAGCCGAGGGTGATGCCCCGGCCGATCGAAGGGTTGGTGAAACCCCACGCGTCGCCGACGGGTACCACCCCGGTGGCGCACGGAACGCCGTCCACGACGAACTCGCGTGTCGTGTTGGCCGTGCTGGCCATGGAGAAGCTGTCGCCTTGCGGCGCGCCGTCGGCCCAATGCGCATGGTTGGGCAACGCCCGAACGACCCGTTCGAAGATCTTCGGGTCGCGCACGTTCCTCATCAGCTTGTCCTTGGGCGAGTGGTAGAGCGTCACCGACCACCAGCCGTGGTCGCCCGGAATGGTCAGGACCGAAATGGATCCGATGGCGCAGAGGAGGTCGTCCCGTGGCTCCGGCAGGGACGCCCCCCGGTAGTACTGAGTGTTGTACACGAAGCCCGCCTCGAAGGCGTGCTCCGGTGGCTGGCGGCCGCCAACGGCCTCGATCATGCCGGACAGCGGTGAGCGGCGGCCGGCCGCGTCCACGACCACCCTGGCGTCGATGGTCTCGCCCGACTCGGTGCGCACACTGGTGATGTGCGGCACGCCCGGGATCAATTCGTTCCCCGTGACCAGTTCGGCGGCGGGGCAGCCGTAGCGGACCTCCACACCCGGTGTCTTGCGAGCCGCCGCTGCGTACGCGTACTCGATCAGCGGGCGTCGGCAGGTCGTGATCGTCTCGAACCGGCGCAGGTCAAGGTCCTTGCCCACGCCCTCAGGTAGGAGGCGTGCCTGTGCCTCGGCAGAGTTGTACCGGATGGCGCCAACTGCCTCCATCTCCGTGAAGACCGCCGGGAGGTGCTGCTCCATCATCGCCCGCCCCCCCGGCTGCACGTAGTGCACGAGCCGGAATTGTCCGACGCTGCGACGCTGCCAGCTTTTCCCAGGCTTCTTCGGGATCGTCGGGCGGGGCCTGGTCGCGGTCGAGCACCACGATGTTCAGGCCCTGTTGCGCCAGGAGAATCGCCGTCGCCAAACCGGTGGGTCCCCCGCCCAGGACGACTATGTCTGCCACGTGTCCTCCTTCGCCGGAGTCCGGCCCGTCCGTACCGGCCTCCGAATCCGGAACACTAGTTTGGGACACTTCCTGGCGCCGACAGAAAGGACCCGAACGGCCTCGGTTTGACGAGGCTCATGGACGCGCGCTCACGACCGCCGACGCGGGATCCGGTTCCCGTGGATGTCATGACGGCCCTGTGCACCGGGCCCGTGCGCTGGGGCTGGTCTGGTCACATCTCCCGATGGAGGGTCACTGGGCCACGCGGGGTGTGGAGGACAGCGACACCGGCGAGAGGTGGCTCTCGCCCGCCTCGGCCCCGCCGTAGAGGCAACGGAAAGATCACCTCGCCGCGAGGCTTCATGCGTTCCCCGCTTACAAGGACAACCTCGTCCAGGTCAGTCCGCCATCCACCGTCTCGTACACAGAGCCCACCCCGAGCAAGGGTCGTCCGGCGATGGCCGGTGCCTGGGCCGGGCCGTAGACGGCAATCGCCCGCAACGGACCCAGATAGCTCACGTCGGTGAAGGACGCACCATCCCCGCTCGCGATGTCGATCGACTCGGTCCACGAGTTGCCGAAGTCGGTCGTGACGAGCAGCGCTCCTCCCCCTGCACTGACCGTCGAGATGGCGGCATGGCCGTCGCCCCCGTCCGCGATACCCGGGGTGTCGTAGCCGGCTCCCCGACCCGGAGCAGCCAACCGGACCCAGGTCCGACCGCCGTCCCTGGTTCCGAACAGCTCTCGATCGCCCATGGCCCCGTCGGCCACGCCGAATCCACAGACCAAGAGCACGTCATTCGCGCTCGCCGCGGTGAGCGGGCCCTCACAGTCCTGACCGTGGGGGAGCGAGTAGGACGTCGTCGTGGTGGCGTTGACCCGAAGCACCGAGTCGCCGTCGATGGCATAAACGGTCCCACCCGCGGCGGCCAGCGCCCCCGAAAGCGGCACCCCGGTCGTCCCGCTCAGGGTGGCAACGGCCCGGAACCGGTCCGACCGGGTCGTGGCGTGGACGAGGCGCCACGCTGTGTTGTCGCCGCCCAATCCCAGTCCAGGTTGGCCCGTGGAGCCGGCCACCAGCGCAAAGACGCCGGAGGTCGTCGAGACGAGCGAGCCGACAACATACGGCTTGATCCCGGCAAGTGAGCGTTCATCCTTCCAGTGCGCTCCGCCATCGTGGGTGACCCAGAGGGCACTGCCGCCGAAGGCGTACCCGTCGAAGTCGTCGGCGAAATGTAGTTCCGAAACGCCGGTGCGCGTCGACGAGTTGACCGGGGCCGGCGGCGCCGGGATCCGCCGCCACGTGTTCCCGCCATCGGTGGTGTGCACGAGCGACGTGCACAGATTCTTTCCGCACGGTGAGATCCCGAGCACCCAGCCGAGTTGCGTGGACGTGAACGATGCGCTCGTGGCGGCGAATCGGGGGGAATCGACGGTGGCGGCAGTCGATTCGGTGGGAACGACGGAGCGCCAGGTGGCTCCTCCGTCCGCAGTCGACCAGATGGAGGGCGTCTCAGCGTCCTGGGGATTGTTGCCGAGCACCACACCGTTCAATCGATTGAAGAGGCTCACGTTCCACGAACCGTCGGCGGTGTCCCCGATCATGGGATGGACCACGTGCCACGAGACACCGCCGTCGTGCGTGACCAGGAGCGAACTGCGACCCCCGACGAGGAAGACGGTGTCGCCCGTGACGGCGTCGATCTCGCCGAGGTAGCCGAAACTCAGTGGCTGTGCGATGGTGCAGCCGAACGTCAGTGAGCTGGAGTGGGGGCACGGCGTCATCGTCGTCCACGTTCTGCCACCGTCGGTCGAGCGGACGGTTGACTTCGGCTGGGAGCCGGCCGACTGGTTCGAAAAGGTGATCTTCGTGAGGCGGTCGGCAGGAGTCGCCGGGGTCGGTCGTGTGGTCGTCGTCACGGCGCCACGACCGGGAATCGTGGTCTGCGTCGTCTGGGTCGAACAGCCTCCGAATCGCCCCACGTTCTCCGTACGGCCGAGCTTGACTGTGACCTGGCGCGATCGGGTGTGTGAGGAGGTGACCCGGTAGCGGCCGGGTGCCAGCACGATCTGATAGCGCTTCAGGGAGTTCGTGGCGAACACGGCCGTCGAGCCCGCCAGGGTCCTTCCCGACCACGCGTCCACCTCGACAGCGGCGGGGGTGGTCGGGGCGGATCCCGCCGGAGGCTTGCAGACCGGCGCCGTGCCAACGAGCTCGCCGGTCGGAGACGTGCCGTTGAACCCCGGCACGAAGGAGGTGACAGCGAAGCCGGACGAACAACCGGGCAGCGGCTCCTTGAAGACTCTGCTCGGGCCGGACCTCCAGACCCTGACGGAGAGCTCGGGATACGAGGGACAGGACGTGGTGGGAGCAACGGGGGAGATCGCGACCACCGGCGCGGACGCTGTCTCACCTGGGTCCAACGTGAGCGAGGAGAGGCTCGTGCCGCTGGCGGCCGACTCTGGTGGCGACCCTTCGGCGGTCTCCCCGATGCGTCCGTTCGAATCGAGCGCGCTGACCGAGGGGGGTCCGACCAGGTCGCACGGGAGCGGACTGGTGTTGCGCACCTCGATCAGCACGGTGACGCGGTGCATGCCTGGGAGACCGGAGGCGAGACCGATGGCCACCTGGTTCGGGTCGCACGGCGACACGCTCGCCGCAGCACCCGCCGCCAGCGCAGCGCCCTGTCCGCTCGCTTGCAGCACGAGCGCAGGCGCCGAGCACAGCGCCATGCTCAAGACGACCCGCACCCTCTGCGAGAGGGACGCGTGCACAGGTATCGGCCTCAGGGCGCGCCGAGCGAATGCCAGATCGCCCCGTCGGTGGTCTGCCAGAGCCCGACGCCGTACTCACAGATCCAACCCTGGGTCGCGCTGATGAATGCGATGTTTCCCTGGCCACCATCGGCAAATCCTGCCGCCGAGAGCTCGGCCACCGGCACCCAGCTGGAGCCTCCGTCCTCGGTCTTGTAGAGGTCGGCGCGGGACGGGAACAGCCACGCCGTCGTCGTACTGGCCACCGCGAGATTGCGATGACCGACCGTGAAGGGGGCGATGTAGCCGGCGAGCGGGAGAGGGTCTGGCGGAACCGAGCTGGGCGGGGGAGTCGCCAACCCGGTTGCCGAAGCACCGAGCCGCCATGTCTGACCGCCGTCGTCCGAGCGGTACAGCTCCTTGGACTGCGCCCCGCTCGTTGCCTGGGTGCCGCACAGCAGCCACAGGTCGTCGGTGCTCGACGCGGCGACCTCGGCGCCGTCGGTGAAGGCGCCACTGCACGGCGCCGGACGGGTCGTCCAGGTGGTCCCGGCATCGGCGGTGAAGTCGAGCAGCCATCTTGAAGACCCGTCGGCGCCGGCGACGTTCGACAGCACGTAGCTCCGGGTCGTGGTGATACGGGCCAGCTCAAGCTGTCTCGCCTCGGCGCTTCCTGGTGGGACTCCCGTGGGCGACCCGAGTGATGTCCAGGTGGCGCCCCCGTCGAGGGACTGCTCCACGTCGATCGAACACGCGACGGCGGTGGCGGTCGTGCTCAGCGGGCAGGTGCCGGACAGCGCCCAGACGTCGAGGCCGATGGCGCTGACGTCGTAGACGTAGGGCCCGATCGGGGCCTCGAACCATGTCGCACCGTCGTCGTGGCTCGTCCACAGCGGGGCGCCCGTCGTGGTGCGCGCTCCCCAGAGGTAGCCCGTCGACCCCACGAACTCGAACTGCCCCGGGTACGCGTTGTCGCTTCCGAGGCCCGACGGGAGTTCGTTGTTGCGCACCTGCCAGCTGGTGCCGCCGTCACTCGACGCCGCCAGCAGCACGGCGCCGCGGTGGACCGCCAGGGCGAATCCGTGCTGAGCGTCGGCGAACTGGACGTCGAGGAGTGCGGTCGTCGGCACAGCTGCGCCCACGGCGAGCGGGCCCTTGAGGAGGTTGAACTGGTAGTTCGACGCAATCGACGAAGGCTGTCCAGAAGGCCGGCTGAGGAAGAGGCCCACCGAGGCGGCAAGGAGCGCGCAACACACGGCAACGCTGCCCATCCACCTCCTCCGGGAGCGGATGGTGTCGGCACGACGCAGGACACGGGCGAGCTCCGTGGCGCCGATCTGCGGCGCCGCCGGGTCGTCAAGATGCTCGAACATCGTCACCCCCTGCGGTCCCGGGGTCGCCGAGCTGCCGGCGCAACGCCGAGAGACCCCTCGATGCGTGCGTCTTGACCGAACCGACGGAGCAACCGAGCGTTCGCGCCACGTCCCCCTCGGCCATGTCGGCCAGATAGCGCAGAACCACCACCTCGCGTGGCGGCGAGGGAGACGTCGGAGCGCAGTGACCAGATCGCTGCGCTCGACCGTCCGGTCGTCGACGATGCCGAGAGGACCGGTCTGGACCGGGGGGCGGCGGCGGCGGCGGTAACGGTCCAGGGCCAGATTCGAGGCCACCCGGGTCACCCAGCCCTCGGGCCGGTCGTGCAACTTGTCCCAGCGCAACGTGGCCCTGGCCAGGGCTTCCTGAGCGATGTCCTCTGCCTCGGGTCGATCTCCGAGGATGCGGAAGGCCACGCGATAGGCGAGCCGGTAGAGGTCCGCGAAGGCGAGCTCGAACGAGCGCGGTAGCTGACTGCTCATCGGCCCGTGCTCCCAGAACTCCGCATCGTCAGAACCCCCGAAGCCCTCTCCGCGTCCGAGTTCGAGCGAGCCGTACCGCCTCATCTAGCACTGTTCACGCTCAGATGGTCGAGACGGTTGACAGGAGATTCCGGAAAATACACACCCCGCAAGGGCGACCAGGCAGCGGAGTGGAGTGTGGGGCCCCTTCCGGACCTGGGAAGCAGATCGTCTGGTTGACGATAGATCGGTTGCCCCCCGAGATCGCCTGGATGGTGCTCAGCCCCGTGGCGTTGGCCTGTGTGGCCCGGGGAGCGGTGGGAGTGGGACGGCAGATCGAGCTCTCGCCAGGGTTGTTGCGCTACGAGGCTCGCCTCGCCCAGCTGGGGGGCATGGTGATGTTCGCCTCGCCACCGCCGGCCGGGCGCTGCAGCTCATCGGCCCGGC
>CAVSLS010000017.1:0-189017 GCA_963728845.1 uncultured Acidimicrobiaceae bacterium | reverse complement strand
CTCCAGCTCGGGGCGCATGAACGCCACCGCGGCATCCTGCATGGCACGCGCCTGGTGCTCAATGAAGCGTTCGACCACCGGGCCGGCCCCGAAGATCTTGACCCGGGCCTCGAGTGAGAACGTCTCGACGGTGTTGCCACCCTCGCTGGTGAGCGCGATGGCGCCCTCCATGTGGGTCTTGTCGGCCATGGTGCCCGGGGTCATGGTGAACGTCGCCCTCGAGGCCGCCGGGTCGAACGTGGTCACCTCGGTCGTCGTGACCTCGTCGCCGAAGATCTTGCGGACGGGGCCCGGCATGTTGGGCCGCTGGCCGTAGCGCAGAGTCCGGACCAGGCCGCTCGAGAGATCGCCCTCCTGCGACACCACCACGGCCGAGGTGGAGCCGAGGGCTTCGAGGTGGAGCCGCACGGCGAACGCCGGGTCGAAGTAGAGGGCCCAGAACGTCTCGGGAGCGCAATCCCAGCCGTAGACCAGGGACAGCTTCACGGCGCGAGGTCGAAGAGCAGGTGATGTGCGAGGTCGCCGGTGAGGTCGATCGTGATGTGCATCGCGGCGACGCGCCAGTGGTCCTCCACCCGCTCGTAGGTATGCCGGTAGCGGCCGGCGATCACCGGCTGCAGCGGGAACGACCCGGGCACCGCCTGGAGCACGGTGAAGTACGAGCGGCTCGACGCCGATCTGCCGTCGTCGGCCACGTCGACGATCACGTTCGTCATGACGTGCTTCGTCCGCGGGGTCCCGTCCTCGTAGCGCCGCGTCGTGCGCGTGTACAGGCCCTCAATGGCCTCGCGGCCCGTCACCGCGTCGTCGAAGCCCTCGAAGGTAAGGGTGGCGTGTTCGAGCAGCTCGCCCACGCCCGGCGAAGTCGCCGGCGTCGATCCGCTCGGCGTAGGTGTAGATCAGCTTCGTGATCACCTCGGCCGCCGTCTCCTGCACGCCGAGATTGTGACACCGATCACTGCCCGAGGAGCCGACCCAGGGCACCGGCCAACCGGCTCGGGCGCCCGCGCCGCGCCTCGCTGCGGTCTGCCAGCTTCATGGTCCACAGCCCGGCGTTGACGCCCAGCCAACGCAGGGGCTCGGGCTCCCAGCGCGGTGACCGGTGGCCCACCCAGGGGAGACCCGTCAGCGCAGTGTCGGCGCCGGTGATGAGGTCCGCCAGCGTCCGCCCCGCCAGGTTGGTGGTGGCAACCCCGTCGCCCACGTATCCCCCCGCCCAGGCCAGGCCCGTGCTGCGGTCGAATCCGACCGAGGAGTGCCAGTCGCGCGAGATCCCGAGCGGGCCACCCCAGGCGTGCGTGAACGGGCCTCCTCGAGGGCGGGGAACAGTTCGGTCAGCGTCCGCCGCAGGAGCGCGTGGACCCTGGGCTCGGTGTCGAAGGTGGGCCGCACGCGTCGACCCGTAGTGGTAGGGCGCCCCCCGCCCGCCGAACGCGATGCGACCGTCGATCGTGCGCTGCCCGTAGATGATCATGTGGCGGTGGTCGGCGAAGGTGGCGCGGCCCTCCAGGCCGGCCGACGCCCAGAAGTCCTCGCCGAGGGGCTCGGTGGCCACCATGAGGGAGTACACCGGGACGATGTCGCGGTGGAAGCCGGGCAGCGTCGGGGTCCAGGCTTCTGTGGCGCGGACGACGACGTCCGCCTGCACGGTGCCACCGGCGGTCACGACGGCCGGGCCCGCTGCCGGCGAGCCCGGCCGGATGTCGAGGACCTCCGTGTGCTCGTAGACGTGGACGCCACGTCGCTCGACCGCGTCCGCCAGACCCCGGGCCAGGAGGGCCGGCTGCAGCGCCGCGCAATGCGGCGTGAAGGTCGCGCCGAGCGCCCCGGCCGCCCCGACCAGCTGCCGCGTCTCCTCGGACCCCAGCCAGCGCAGGTCGTCCTCACCGATACCGAGCGCCCGCGCCTGGTCGACCGCGGCCAGGGCCCGTACCCGCTGTGCCTCGCTGCGCACGAGGTCCACGGACCCACCCTTGGCGAAGTGGCAGTCGATGCCCTCGGCCGCTGCGCTGGCGCCGACCACGTCCACGGTCTGCTGCAGAGCCCGCCGCATTGCGTGCATGGCGTCGGCACCGTGGAGGCGGGCCAACGCGGCGTCAGACGTGGCGAACAGCGCGGAGCACCAGCCACCGTTGCGGCCCGAGGCGCCGAAGCCGGCCACCTCGCGTTCGACGACGGCGACTCGCAGCGCGGGGTCGGCCCGGGCGAGCGAATGCGCCGTCCACAGGCCAGTGAAGCCGCCGCCGACGATGCACACGTCGACCTGGAGGTCCTGGGTCAGGGCCGGGCGCGGCGGCAGCGGGACCGGTACGGCCTCCCACCACAGGGAGAGACGCTGGTAGCCCGAGACGGCCTCCGGCGCTACACCCGGCGCCACGCCTCGGAGAGCACCTCGCGCAGCGTGGACGCCATGAAGTCGATCTCCTCCTGCCCGCAGATCAGCGGCGGGGACAGCTGAACCACCGGGTCCCCCCGGTCGTCGGCCCGGCAGATCAGTCCTGCCTCGAAGAGCGCGCCCGAGAGGTAGCCGCGCAGGAGTCGCTCGGACTCCTCGTCGTTGAAGGAGAGACGCGTCTCCTTGTCCTTCACCAGCTCAATGCCCCAGAAGTAGCCGGCGCCGCGCACGTCGCCGACGATGGGCAAGTCGTAGAGCCCCTCGAGCGCGGCTGCGGAAAGCCGCCTCGGTCGCCTGCACGTGCTGCAGGATCTGCTCGCCCTCCAAGATGTCGAGGTTGGCCATGGCCACGGCGCAGCTCACCGGGTGGCCGGCGAAGGTGAAACCGTGCAGGAATGACGCACCGGGTCCAAGGAAAGGCTCCATGAGGCGGTCCGAGGCGATCATCGCGCCGAGGGGCGCGTAGCCCGAGGTGAGCCCCTTGGCCACCGTGATGATGTCGGGCTGGTACTCGTAGCGCAGCGCACCGAACCAGTAGCCGAGGCGCCCGAAGGCACAGATGACTTCGTCGGAGACGAGCAGCACCCCGTGGCGGTCGCAGATCTCGCGCACGCGCTGGAAGTACCCGGGCGGCGGCGGGAAGCACCCGCCGGCGTTCTGCACCGGCTCCAGGTACACCGCCGCGACGCTCTCCGGCCCCTCCTGGAGGATGGCTCGCTCAATTTCGTCGGCCGCCCAACGGCCGAACGCGACCTCGTCGTCGTGGAAGAGCTCGGTGTTGGTACCCGGTGCCAGCCCCTGCTGGTCGGAACCGCGGGTCCTTCCCAATGTGAACGTCGTGTTCGAGCGGTAGAAGTTCGTGTTCGGCACCTTGATCGCGCCGGGCACCAGTGGCTCGAACGGGATACGCAGGTCCGGGATGCCCGTGATCGAGAGCGCGCCCATGGTCGTGCCGTGGTACGCGATGTAGCGGCTGATGACCTTGGTGCGCTGCGGCTGCCCCACGAGGCGGAAGTACTGCCGGGCGAGCTTCCAGGCGGACTCGACCGCCTCGGAGCCACCCGTCGTGAAGAACACGCGGTTGAGGTCGCCCGGCGGCGTAATTCGCCAGCCGCTCGGCGAGCTCGATGGCCCGGGGGTGCGCGTAGGTCCAGAGCGGGAAGTAGGCGAGCGTCTCGGCCTGCTTGGCGCCCGCCTCCGCGAGCTCGGTGCGGCCGTGGCCGATCTGCGACGTGAACAGTCCGGCCAGGCCGTCGAGGTAGCGCTTCCCGTGCTGGTCCCACACGTAGGCGCCCTCGCCGCGCACGATCACCGGCACCTCGTGGTCCTCGTAGGATCCCATCCGGCTGAAGTGCATCCACAGATGGCGCCGCGCCTGATTGCTCAGGTGGGAGTTCTCGGGATTGGTGGTGCTCATCGTTCCTCCGCTCGGGGGACGGGGCCGCTCACCGCGTGCCCCACGTGTAGGTCTGCTTGGCCAGTTTCAGGTACAAGAAGGTCTCGGTGGCGCGCACGCCGGGGATCGATCGCACCGAGTCGTTGAGGACGTGCAGCAGCCGCTCGTCGTCCTCGCAGACGATCTCCGCCAGGACGTCGAACCGGCCGGCGCACATCACCACGTAGTCGACCTCGTGCATCGCGGAGAGCTTCTCGGCGACGTGCCGCACGTCTCCTTCCACCGAGATGCCGATCATGGCCTGGCGGGTGAAGCCGAGCTGCAGCGGGTCGGTGACCGCCACGATCTGCATGATCCCCGACTCGCGCAGGCGCTGGACGCGGCGGCGCACGGCTGCCTCGGACAACCCGACTGCTTCGGCGATCGCCCCGTAGGGCTGGCGACCGTCGCGTTGCAGCGCCTCGATGATGGCCCGGTTGGGCGCGTCGAGGAGGTTGCCCGGGGCCTGTCCTGCGTCGTTCCGGAGACCCGCGTCCACCGCATCGTCGGTGTCGGGCATCTCACACCTCGCTTCGCCTCGTCAGCATCCAGGGGGAGAACCCCGATATGCAGAATTGTGTCATCTTACCCGCCTCAGTCAAGCAGAATTAGTCATATCCTGGTCCATATATTGCGGAAACGCTTGTTGAAAGTGGGATCATCTGTGATCCTGTATTCAACGTGCCACGTGGTGAAGGGAGCGGCATGCGCAAGTTGCAGAATTTCGTCGGCGGGGCCTATCGAGAAGCCGAGGACGGGCCCGCGGCCCCCCTGATCGATCCCAGCACCGGCCAGCCGTTTGCCGAGGCGCCGGTCTCGGGGCCGGCCGACGTGGATCACGCACTGGGCGTCGCCGCCGACGCGTTCGCCTCGTGGCGCCGCACGACGCCCTCGGAGCGCAGCCTGGCGCTGATCCGCATCGCCGACGCACTCGAGGCCAGGGCTGACGAGCTCGTACGGGCCGAGTGCGAGAACACGGGGAAGCCCTACCAGCTGACCATGGACGAGGAGATCCCGCCGATGGTCGACCAGATCCGCTTCTTTGCGGGGGCGGCGCGGCACCTCGAGGGCCTGGCCGCCGCCGAGTACATGGCCGGCCACACGTCGTTCGTCCGCCGGGAGCCGCTCGGCGTGTGCGGTGCGGTGACGCCATGGAACTACCCGATGATGATGGCGGTGTGGAAGTTCGCCCCCGCCCTGGCGGCGGGGAACACGATGGTGCTGAAGCCGTCGGACACGACGCCGGTCACGGCGCTGCTCATGGCCGAGATCATGGCCGAGCACCTGCCGCCGGGCGTCTTCAACGTGGTCTGCGGCGACCGCGACACCGGGCGCGCTCTCGTGGTGCACGACACGCCGGCCATGGTGTCGGTGACCGGATCGGTCCGGGCCGGCATGGAGGTCGCGGCGTCGGCGGCACCCACCCTCAAACGCGTCCACCTCGAGCTCGGCGGCAAGGCGCCCGTCATCGTCTTCGACGATGCCGACCCGGCCGCGGCCGCCGAAGGGATCGCGGGTGCCGGCTACTTCAACGCGGGCCAGGACTGCACGGCGGCCACGCGGGTCCTGGCGGGGCCCCGGGTCCACGAAGCCCTGTTGGCCGCGTTGGTTCGAGCAGGCCGAGGGGACGACGGTCGGCGGCACCGACAACGAGGAGGCCGACTACGGGCCGCTCAACAACGCCTCGCAGCTCGAGCGGGTGCGCGGCTTCGTGGAGCGCACCCCGGCCCACGCGTCGGTCGTGACCGGAGGGGCCCAGGTGGGCGAGCGCGGTTTCTGCTTCGCGCCGACCGTCGTCACCGGGCTGCGTCAGGACGACGAGATGGTGCAATCCGAGGTGTTCGGGCCGGTCATCACCGTGCAGGAGTTCAGCGACGAGGCGGAGGCACTCCAGTGGGCCAACGGTGTCCAGTACGGGCTTGCGTCCTCGGTGTGGACCCGTGATCACGGCCGGGCCATGCGCATGGCCCGCGATCTCGATTTCGGTTGCGTGTGGATCAACACGCACATCCCGCTGGTGGCCGAGATGCCGCACGGCGGATTCAAGCGTTCCGGCTACGGCAAGGATCTCTCGGTTTACGGGTTCGAGGACTACACGCGGATCAAGCACGTCATGAGCAACATCGAGGAGTAGCCCATGATCATCGGGGTCCCCAGCGAGGTGAAGGCAGACGAGTACCGGGTCGCGCTGACGCCGGCGGGCGTGCGCGAGCTGACCTCGGCCGGCCACACGGTCTACGTGGAGAAGGGGGCCGGTGACGGCTCGTCCATGCCCGACGCCGACTTCGTCCGGACCGGGGCGAAGGTCGTCGACTCCGCGGAGGAGGTGTGGGCTGCGGCCGACCTCGTGTGCAAGGTGAAGGAGCCGGTGGCAGAGGAGTACCCGCTCCTGGGGCGCCGACCCGGCCAGACGCTCTTCACCTACCTGCATCTCGCCGCATCACGCCAGTGCACCGACGCGCTCGTTGCCGCCGGCAACGTGGCCATCGCCTACGAGACGGTGCGCCTCGAGGACAACACCCTCCCCCTGCTGGCGCCGATGAGCGAAGTGGCGGGGAGGATGTCCCCGCTGATGGGCGCCCATCACCTCATGCGGCCCGGCGGGGGCAGGGGCGTGCTGGTGTGCGGCGTCCCCGGCGTCCGCTCGGCCCGCGTCGTGATCCTCGGGGCCGGGGTGGCGGGGATGGCGGCGGCCACCATGGCCGTCGGCATGCACTCCGAGGTGTTCATCCTCGATCGCAACCTCGACAGGCTGCGGGAGGTGGATCACCACTTCCGGGGTGCGCTCGAGACGGTCGCCTCGTCGGAGCACGCCATCGAGGAGGTCTGCCTCGAGGCCGACATCGTGATCGGAGCCGTCCTGGTCGTGGGCGCCCGGGCGCCGCGCCTGGTATCCGACGCGCTGGTCGAGCAGATGCGGCCGGGGTCGGTGCTCGTCGACATCTCGGTGGACCAGGGTGGCTGTTTCGAGTCGACCCGCCCGACGACGCACTCGCACCCCACCTTCGAGGTGCACGGGTCGATCTTCTACTGCGTGGCCAACATGCCCGGCGCCGTCCCGCACACCTCGACCCACGCGTTGGCCAACGCCACCCTCCCCTACACGCTCAGCATCGCCAACCAGGGGTGGAAGGGCGCCGTCCGCGCCAGCCCCGCTCTGGCCGAGGGAGTCAACGTGGCGGAGGGTCGGGTCGTGTACCGGCCGGTGGCCGAGGCCCACGGCATGGCGTACTCGCCCCTCGACGACCTCCTGGACTGACCGGCCCGGCGCGGCGCCGGCCATGAGCCGCTGCGCCCCGGAGCCGCAAGGTCGTCCTTCGCTCGGACGGAGCAGGCAGACTGGTCCCCATGGCGGACCTGCCCGTGCCCGAGGACCGGCGTCCAGCCGCCGGGGACGCGCGAGGGTTCGGCGAGCGGGTGTCGGACGCGGACCGGGACCGCACGGTCACCGTGCTGCGAGAGCACGTCGTGGACGGCCGGTTGACCCTCGACGAGTTCTCCGAGCGGATGGGACGGGCGCTCCAGCTCCACGCACCCGAGGCGACCTCGACGCAGTCATGGCCGACCTCCCCGAGGCCCGGGCCGGGCTGCCTGAGCCGAGCGCGGCTGCCCGCACGGGCCGGCGCTGGCATGTTGCCGTCATGAGCGGCCACAGCACGAAGGGTCGCTGGCGCATCAGCGGCAAGACGAGCGCGGTGGCCGTGATGGGCGGCTGCGACCTGGACCTGCGGCGTGCCGAGATAGACGGGCCCGAGGTCGAGATCACGGCCGTGGCCTTCTGGGGCGGGATCAAGGTCATCGTGCCCGAGGGCTTCGACGTCGAGCTGCGCGGCTTCTCGTTCATGGGCGGCCGCAGCCTCCGGCTGCGCGACGTGCCGATCGTCCGGGGCTCCCCTCGGATCGTCATCCGCGGGTTCGCGGTCATGGGGAGTATCGACGTGGTCAGTCGCTCCAGCCAGTCCGGCCGGCGGGCGGCCCGCGCCGTCTCCGAGGGCATGCGCACCATGGCGGACGAAATCGACGCCCGATCTGGTCCCGGGGCGAACCCGATCGACCTCGCCGCGCTCGGGAGGGACATCAGGCGCGAGATCCGCGAGCAACACCGCAGCGCTCGACATGGCCCTCGGCCGCGCCCCGCCCGGCCCGCCTGATCTCCCCGGGTCCCCCGTTGCGGCTGCGCCCCGACCCGAGCCCCCCGCTCCGGCCGCGTCCCACCCGCTCCCCGCCCCCTTCGCCACCGACGGCACCGTGACCATCCTGTTCTGCGACATGGTCGACTACGCCGGGATGACCGAGCGCCTGGGCGACCAGGCCTCCCGCCAGCTGCTGCACGACCACCACCGCATCGTGCGCGACGCCCTCGCACGGCACGACGGTCGCGAAATCAACGTGCAGGGCGACGGCTTCATGCTCGCTTTCGGTGGCGTGGCCCGGGCCCTGCGCTGCGCAGTCGACATCCAGCGCGCCATCAGCGCCTATGTCCCCCGCGCCGACGGCGAGACCATCGCCGTGCACATCGGCGTGCACACCGGCGACGCGGTGGCCGAAGGTGACGACTTCCTCGGTCTGACCGTCATCGTGGCCAGCCGGCTGGCCGATGCGGCGGGCCCGGGCGAGATCCTGGTCTCCTCGTTGTCCGAGCAGCTCGTCCAGGGCTCGGGCGAGTTCACCTTCGCCGGCCATCGGGAGACCCATCTGAAGGGCATGACGCGCGCCCAACACTCCGCCACCCTGGCCTGGGCGCAGTGAGCAGTGGGCACCGAGGCGTGGCAGAAGGCCGGTCTCTACGATCCCGACGAACCCAACGCGGACGAGCGCCTCGCGCTCCTGGAGTACCTGACCGAACGGGGCGCCACCATCGAGCAGATGGTGGAGGCGCACCGCCAGGGCGCACTGCCGGGCATCGCCGGCGACCTCGTCACCCAGGGGAGGACCCACCTCGTCCCGGTCACAGAGATCGCAGACCGCAGCGGCGTCCCGGTCGAGCGCGTGCTCCGCGTGCTGCTCGCCGCTGGCATCCCAGCCATGCCCCAGACCGAGGTGTCGGAGGAGCTCGTCCGCCTGATGGCGGCGTTCGAGCAGGGCAGGGCGCTCTTGGGTGAGGACGCCGTCCTGGCCTTCACGCGGGTCCTCGGCGCGTCGGCCATGAACATCGCCGAGGCGGCGGTGGCGCTGTTCTTCGCGGAGTTCGGGCCGGGGACCATCCGCGAGGGGCCGGACGAGTTGGCCCGGGCCGGCCTCTCCGAGGCCGCCACGATGGCGTTCACCGCCGTCCCGGACGTCATGGCCCAGGCCGTCATGGACCAGTTCGAGCGCTCACAGCGACGGGCCCAGCTGGCCCGTGTCTGGGCTGCGCCTGCCGTTGGGAATGTGGACGATGGTCCCGCCGAGAGGGTCGCATTGGGCTTCGTGGACCTCGTCGGGTCGACCGCGTGGGCAGAGACCCAGAGCTTGCGGGATCAGACCCTCGCACTGACCCGCTTCGAGTCGGCTGCCTGGTCGAGCGCGGTCCTCGCGGGCGGGCGCGTCGTCAAGATGATCGGCGACGAGGTGTTCTTCACGGCTCCGACCGCCGAGGCGGCCTGCCGGATCGGGACCGAGGTGTGCCGGGGCGCCAACGAGGACCCTGGTCTGCCGCCCGCCCGGGGGGTCGTGGGCGTGGGGCCCGCCATCCCGAGAGAGGGCGACTACTTCGGACCGCTCGTGAACCTGCTGTCGCGGCTGACCAAGTCCGGCGGTCCGGGCGAGCTGGTCGCGATCGAGGCGGCGGTCAAGGAGTTGCCGCCGGACCGGTGGGAGGTCGAAGAGCTCGAGCCGGTCGACCTGCGCGACGTGCCGGGGCCCGTCCGGGTCTTCCGGGTCGAGCCGAGGGACCCGTCCGCGCCAGTCGGAGCCGCCGGCCCCCATCGGCTAATCTGACGACCCGTCAGATTTGCGTGCCCCGGGCTTCCCGGCCGGCCGCATCCCGCTCCGGAGGTCACCGCGCATGGACTTCGAGTTCTCGGAGGAGCAGATCGCGTTCGTGAAGGAGGTCGAGGCCTTCCTCGACGCCAACGATGATCCGGAGGTGTTCGACCTGACCCGGGAGAACATGGCCCAGATTGTCGACACCCCGAAGCGCAGGGCGTTCATGGCATCGCTCGGCCAGCGCGGGTGGCTCGGCATGACGTGGCCCAGGGAGCACGGAGGCTCCGAGGGCGAGGGCGTCTACGAGTACCTGCTGAACGAGCGGTTGGCCGGCCGGGGTGGCCCCCAGATCGGCAAGGGTGTCGGGATCATCGGCAAGACGCTCATTCGCCATGGGAACGAGAAGCTGAAGGCCGAGTTCCTGCCCAAGATCTTGCGCAACGAGGTCGAGTTCGCCGTGGGCTACTCGGAGCCCAATGCCGGTTCCGATGCCGCTTCCATGCAACTCAAGGCCACCCGCGACGACGGAGGCTGGGTCCTCAACGGGCAGAAGACCTGGACCACCTCCGCCCACTTCGCGGAGTGGTATTGGGTCGGCGCCCGTACGGACCCCGAGGCGCCCAAGCACGCCGGGATCACGCTCTTCCTGGTCCCCATCGACCAGCCCAGCATCACGGTCAACGCCATCTGGACGATGGGCGACGAGCGCACGAACGAGGTGTTTCTCAACGACGTCTTCGTTCCCGACGACTACGTCGTGGGCGAGGTGAACCGCGGCTTCCAGTACATCTCCGAGGCGCTCGACCTCGAGCGCTTCACGATGTTCACCTTCTCACCCATTGCCCAGCGCTTCGAGCTGCTCGTCGAGTACGTGCGGACGACCGTCCGTGACGGCGTGCCCCTGAAGGACGACCCGGTCATCCGCCAACGCCTGGCCCAGCTGGCGACCCAGTTGGAGGTGGCGCGGGTCATGGGACTGAAGTTCGTCTTCGAGTCGTCCAAGGGCGGTGCGGCCCCCACGGCAGAGGCGTCCGAGTACAAGCTCTTCGCCACCGAGCTCTCGAAGCGCCTCGCCAACGCCTCCATGGACATCGCGGGGCCCGGCAGCCAATTGCGCGTCAAGACCGAGGAGGCGCCGATGGCCGGCCGCGCCGAGTCCACCTACCGCTACACCGTGATCGACACCATCGGTGGCGGGGCCTCGGAGATCCAGAAGAACATCATCGCCCGGCGCAAGCTCGGCCTGCCGAAGAACTTCTGAGGTGACGTCCGCCCCGTCGCCGACCGGGCCCCTCGAGGGGATCACCGTCTTGGACCTCTCGACGGTCGGGCCGGCGGCGCGCTGCACCCGCCTCCTGGCCGACTATGGCGCGCGTGTCGTCAAGGTCGGACCCGTGCCGTCCGCCGACGCGGTCGCCGCATTCAGCCGCCGTACTTCGCCTACAGCGGTCACCGCGGCATGCGGCGGGTCCTCCTCGACCTCAAGGACGGCGAGGGGAGGGAGGCCTTCCTCGCCCTGGCCGGACGCGGCCGACGTCGTGGTCGAGAGTTTCCGTCCCGGCGTCGTCGACCGGCTGGGCATCGGCTACGAGGCGGTGTCCGCGCGCAATCCCGGCATCGTGTACTGCTCGACGACCGGCTACGGCCAAGACGGCCCGCAGGCGCAGTGGGCCGGGCACGACATCGACTACCTCGCCGTGGGCGGGTACCTGGCCATGAGCACGCCGGGCCCGGACGGCGCGCCGCCGTTGCCCGGCGCCACCGTGGCCGACGCTGCCGCCGGGGGCATGCAGGCGGCACTCGCCATCACGGCGGCCCTCGCCCGGCGCGGCGCATCGGGCCGGGGGGCCTACCTCGACGTGTCGGTGGCCGAGGGCGTGCTGTGGCTGATGTCGCTCCTGGTCGACGAGCAGCTGGCCCGTGGTGGGGACATCCACCCGGGCCACGACATCCTGACGGGCCGCTACGCCTGCTATGGGACCTACCGCGCCGGCGACGGCAAGTGGCTCGCCGTCGGCGCGATCGAGTCCAAGTTCTTCGCCAACCTCTGCGCTGCGCTCGGTTGTCCTGAGCTCGCCGGTTCCCAGCTCGACGACGACGCCCAGCCCGCTCATCCGTGCCGCCCTCGCTGCGGCCTTCGCCACCCGCAGCCGCGACGAGTGGGTCGACGCGCTCGCCGGGGCCGACACCTGCGTGGCCCCGGTCCTCGAGATCGCCGAGGTGGCCGACCACGCGCAGGCCGCAGGCCGCCGGGCTGTCACCACGGCGACCCACCCGACCGAAGGCGAGCTGCGGCAGCTGGCGCCCCTCCTGGCCGGTATGGAGCGAGGACCGTGCTCCGGTCTCGCTGCCCGATATGACCGAGACCGACTCCGAGCACCTCTTGAAGGACGCCGGTGTCGACGGCGAGACGGTCGCCCTCTGGGTGTCCCGCAGGGTGGTGGCATGACACCGGCTGACGCACTGGCCGAGGCCCGCGATCTCATCGGCAAGGAGCAGTACCACGAGGTGGGGGAGTTCCCCGTCGAACGCGGCTACGTCTGGACGTCGTGTGCCTCGGTGGAGAACGGCAACCCGCTCTTCTGGGACGACCAGGTCGCCGACGCGCTCACGGGCGGACCCATCGCGCCGCCGACGATGGTGTCGGTCTGGTTCCGCCCTCACCACTGGGCGCCGGGACGTACCGAGCAAGCGCTGCCGCTGCAGGTGCACTTCGACCTGAAGGAGCGCTTCGGTCTCCCCGAGGCCGTGATGACCGACAACACCATTGAGTTCCATGCCCCTGTGCGCATGGGCGACGTGCTGCGGACCCATCAGGTCCTGCGCTCCGTCAGCGACGAGAAGACGACGAAGCTGGGCACCGGCCGGTTCTGGGTCATCGACGTCGTCTACACCAACGCGCAGGGCGAGTTGGTGGCCGTCGAGTCCTACACCGGGTTCGGCTACCGCCGGGGCGGTGCCCCGTGACCGTCGCTGTGGCGCCGCGCCGCCTGCTCGGAGACGTGACCGCGGGCGACGAGTTGCCTGCGCTCGACTACGAGGTCAGCGCGACGACCGTGGTGCTGGGTGCCCTGGCCACGCGCGACTGGCGCCCCATGCACCACGACAAGGACTTCGCCGTCCACCGCAACGGCACCCGGGACATCTTCTTGAACACGCCGAACCAGGCCGCCTGGTTCGAGCGCTACCTCACCGACTGGAGCGGACCGCACGGCAGGCTGGCCCGGGTCGCCTTCCAGATGAAAGGCTCCGTCTTCCCGGGCGACACCATGTCGCTGCGCGGCGTGGTGGAGTCGACCGAGGTCGACGGCTGTGGGCTGCGGTTTCGCCACGGTCGCGGTGACCTTGTCCGTCGAGGGCGATGCCAAGACGACGTGCACCGCCCGCATCGCCCTTCCCCGGACCGCGGACGACAATCCGTGGTCCCGTTGCGGTGACCAGTGGCGAGCGTCACCTGCGGCCTCGTGAC
Source organism: uncultured Acidimicrobiaceae bacterium (assembly GCA_963728845.1). Classification (GTDB taxonomy): domain Bacteria; phylum Actinomycetota; class Acidimicrobiia; order Acidimicrobiales; family RAAP-2; genus Bog-473. The sequence goes on along the minus strand of CAVSLS010000017.1, from coordinate 175,811 downwards.
ACTCCGTCACCGACACCCTGCGATCACGAAAGAGGCGCTCAGTGCTGGACCTTGAATTCGACCAGGAGCAGGAGCTGCTGCGCCAGACGGTGCGCGACGTGCTGGCGCGCCACTGCCCGCCGACGGTGGTCCGCCAGATGGAGGACGATCCCGTCGGCTATCCGGCGTCGCTGTGGGCGCAGCTGGGCGAGCTCGACCTCATCGGATTGCTCCTCCCCGACGAGTACGGCGGCTCGGCCATGTCGCTCCTCGAGGGGGTCGCGCTCTACGAGGAGCTCGGCCGGACGCTGGCCCCGACGCCGCACTTCGTGAGCGCGGTCATGAGCGGCGGCGTGTTGGCGGCGGCGGGGAGCGGCGCCCAGAAGGACCGCTGGCTCCGCCCGGTCGCCGCCGGGGAGGCCATCGTCACCCCGGCCTGGCTCGAGCCTGACAACGGGTTCACATCCCGCGGCGTCGCGGCCCGTGCCGTGGCCGAGGGCTCCGGGTTCCGGCTCTCGGGCCTCAAGCGCCACGTCGCCTTCGCCTCGGCAGCCGACCGGCTCCTCGTCCTCGCACGCACCGGCGAGGCGGCCGATGCCGTCGACATGTTCCTCGTCGATCCCGCCGCGCCCGGGGTGCGTCTGCGCCAGCAGTTCAGCCTCGCCTCCGACACCCAGTACGAGGTCGCGCTGTCCGGTGTCGCCGTGGACGACGAGGACCGCATCGGGCCGCCCGGCAGCGGTTGGGCCACCTGGCAGCAGGTCCTCGAGCCGGGCCTGGTGCTCCTGGCCGCCCAGGCCGTGGGGGGTGCGCGCTATGCGCTCGAGATCACCACCCAGTACGCCAAGGACCGTTGGCAGTTCGACAAGCCGCTCGGCGCCTTCCAGTCGCTGGCGCACTACCTGGCGGACGCCGTCACCGCGCTCGACGGGGCCGAGCAGCTCGTCCACGAGGCGGCCTGGGCCGGGGCGACTGGGCGGCCGCTCACGTCGCTGGCCCCGATGGCCAAGCTGTTCGCCTGCACGACCTTCCGCGACATCACCGCGGTGGCCCAGCAGATCTTCGGGGGTATCGGCTTCACGCTGGACTTCGACATCCAGCTCTACTTCCGCCGGGCGAAGCAGCAGCAGCTGATGTGGGCCGGCGACCGCACCCTCGAGGACGCGGTGGCGGCCGCCCTGCTCGACTGACCGCGGGACGGTTGCCGTCAGCACACCGAACCACACGCCGCGCGGCGTCCGGAAGATCGAAGGTTCAGGGCTTCGCGTACTCGGCGTAGCCCTGCCAGTCGATGACGACACAGGGTTCGTCCCCGACGACCCACGCGTCGTGCCCTGGGGCCATCACGCCAAAGTCACCGGGTCCGTACTCGATCTCCTCACCGTCGTCCATGCGGACAACCATCCGGCCGGACACGAAGTACCCGGTATGGGCCGCCTGGCAGCTGTCGGTCTTGGCTATCGGCTTCACGTGATCGGACCATCTCCAGCCGGGGAGAAAGGTGGCGCGACCAACCGCACCCTGCTCGGTGTTCACCACCTCCAGCTGGCCGGTTCCGCCTTCGAACTTGCGGGTCTCGTCTGGCGAATCGAGGCTCTTTCGAACAAGTGCTGGCATTTCAGGACCTCCCTCTCTAGTCGGCGCAGCTTCATTGTGCCTGACCGCGAGGGCGCCTGCTCGGGCCGGCTTTTCCATCAACCCACCAGGGACGTAGGTTTGCTGCACCCATGCCCGGGACGAGCGAGACCCTCAGCATCGAGGAGGCACGGCGGATCGTCCTTCTCGCCCAAGGTCTGCGCGGGCCCCGGGCCCGCGGGGGCGTTCCGGCGATCGCTGCGCCGGCTCGGTGCGGTGCAGCTCGACACGATCTCGGTGCTGGCCCGGTCGCACGAGCTGGTGGCATACGCCCGTCTCGGCTCCGTCGGACGCGACCGGGTCGAGCGGGCCTACTGGGGGAGAGGGAGCACCACCTTCGAGTACTGGTCCCACGCGGCATGCGTGCTCCCGCTCGAGGACTGGCCGGCCTACGGCGTGACGCGCCGGTCCTGGCGGGCCAGGGGCAAGCGCTGGCACGTGCTCGAGGACCACGACAAGAGCTGCGCCGACGTGCTGGCGCGTCTGCGGGACGAAGGCCCGCTCACCGCGAACGAGCTCGGTGGGGCCAAGAAGGGTGGCCCCTGGTGGGACTGGTCCGAGACCAAGATCGCGGCCGAATGGCTCCTCGACATCGGAGAGCTCGTCTGCCGCGAACGGCGCGGCTTCGCCCGCGTCTACGACCTGGCCGAGCGCGCCATCCCGCCCGATCTGCGGTCACAGGAGTGGTCAGACGACAATGCGCGCTGCGCCTCGTCACCGCGGCGGGACGCTCGCTCGGGGTGGCGACGGAAGCCGACCTGGCGGTGTACCACGGGCTCCCCCGCCCGCTCGTCCGCCGTGTCCTGCCTTCCACGGCCTTGGTCCCCGTGGCCGTGGAAGGGTGGGCGAAGGGCGCCTACGCCGACCCCGACGCGCTCGGGTCGCTCGGCACGCGGGCGAGGGGGCGGACGGTCATGCTGTCCCCCTTCGACTCCTTGCTCTGGTACCGGGAGCGCGGTCGAGCGCCTCTTCGGCCTGCGCCATCGGCTCGAGGCCTACACGCCCAAGGCAAAGCGGATCTTCGGCTACTTCGCCATGCCCGTGCTGGCGGGCACCCGGATCGTCGGTCTCGTCGACCCCGCCCGGGACGGGGACGCGCTCGTGGCCAGGCAGGTGACGCTGCTCGACCCCGACGCCTGGGCGCACGTGGCACGCGCGCTGGTGGACGCCGCAGCATGGGTCGGGTGCACGCGGGTCACCGTCGAGCGTGTCGAGCCCGCGTCGGCCGCCGCGGACCTGGCTCGTGCCTTCGGCCATCAGGCCTGAGCGCTGTGCATGCGCTGCTGCGGCGCCCCGCCGGGTGCACGGCCTCAGCCCTCGGCGTAGTCGCTCGGCGATCCGCTCGAACACGGCGAGGTCGCCGCCGTAGGGTCCGGTCTGCGCCGGGTGGTGCAGGACGAATTGGTCGAAGCCCAGCTCGACGTAGGGGGCGACCAGTTCGTCGAACTGGGCCGCCGAGCTGAGCCGCGGCTCGGTCGGCGTCCACAGCAGCACCTTGCCGATGCTCGTCGGGTCCCGGCCCGCCGACCGGCAGGCCTCCTGGAGCAGCGGGAGCTGCCGCCGCACCGCCGCGAGCAGGGCGTCCGGCGTGCGATCGCCCTTCCCTGGCCCGATGGTCACCCAGTGGCGCCCGTGGACGGCGGCGAGCCGCAGCGCCTTCGGCCCCCCGGCCGCGACGGTCAGCGGCAGGGGGTGCTGCAGCGTGCCCGGCGTGCTGGGCGCCTCGTCCGCCGCGTAGTGCGCCGTCCGCATGGAGGTGCGTGCGGACGGCTCCCCCTCGGTGATGGCGCGCAGCACCTGCAGGAACTCCTCGAAGCGCGCCAGGCGCTCCGCCGGCGTCCATGGTTCCTGACCGAGAGCCGACGCGTCGAAGCCCTCGCTCCCCGGACCCAGCCCGAGGTCGAGGCGGCCGCCGCTCACGTCATCGAGTGCGATGGCCTCCCGGGCGAGCGTGACCGGATGGCGGAAGTTCGGCGTGGCGACGAGCGTGCCCAGCCGGATGCGCTGCGTCACCCCGGCCGCGGCGGCCAACACCGGCACTGCGCCGTGCCACGGCCCGTCCGGCATGCCGCCCCAACGGATGTGGTCGTAGGTCCAAGCCGCGGCGAAGCCCGCCCGGTCGGCCCACTCCCACTGGCGCCGGGCCTCGTCCCACCGGTCGGTGGGCAGGATGACGAGGCCGACGCGCACGCCGCCGAACCTACCCGGGACGGGTACCTTGTCGCGGTGGCCAACGAAGCCCAGTCCAAGAGATGGAACGACGAGCACTGGGCGGCGTCGTGGCACAAGCGGGAGCGGCTGACCGAGGCGGTGTCTCCCTACCTGCTCCAGATCGCCGGGGCGCGTCCGGGCCGTCGGGTCTGTGACATCGGGTGTGGCGGCGGCGCGCTCGACGCTCGCGCTGGCCCAGGTGGTGGCGCCCGACGGGCAGGCGGTCGGGATCGACATCTCCGCACCCCTCCTCCAGCTGGCGCGGCACCGTGCCGAGCAGGCCGGGGCGACCAACGCGCGCTTCGTGCAGGTGGACGTGCAGACCACCCCGCTCGGGGAGGAGCCCTTCGATCTTGCCGTGAGCCAGTTCGGCGTGATGTTCTTCGACGAGCCGCTGGCGGCGTTCGGTGCCGTCCGGCGCCTGCTGGCCGCGGGCGGCCGCTTCGTGTTCGCCTGCTGGCAGGGTGTCGAGCGCAACCCGTGGCACGTGGGCACCGCCCTGCGACCGTTGCTCCCGCCACCTCCGGTACCCGGCGCCGGGGAAGAGCCCCGCCGGCCCGTTCGTCCTCGGCGACGACGAGTACGTGCGCGACCTCCTCGGCGCAGCGGGGTTCGGCTCGGTCGAGGGCACGCCGCACGAGACGACGGTGCGGGCCCCGGCCGACGCGGTGGTCGACCGGTCCTTACTCCCGTTCATGGGGGTCTCGCCCGAGGACGAGGACGAGGCGCTGGGGGTGGTCGAACGCCATCTCGCCCGGTTCGCCGTCGGGCCGGACGCCTACGACTTCCCGCTGGCGTTCATGGTGTACGAGGCCGTCAGCACGTAGCGGGGCGCGCCTCCGTGTGCTAACCCGGGGCCCGTGGCCGGGTACAGCGGGACGCCGTTGCCGAAGAAGCTGGGGATCACCGAAGGGTCGACCGTTGCCCTCATCGAAGCGCCGCCCGGGGTGATCGACGGGCTCCCGCCCGGCGTCACCGTGAAGCGCAGAGCCGGTGGACCGGCCGATGTCGTCGTCGCCTTCTTCACGCAGCGCCGCGGTTCGAGCGCCGTGTCGACGCCCTGGCCCGGATGATCTTTCCTTCCGGCGGCCTCTGGGTGGCGTGGCCCAAGCGTGCGTCGGGGGTCGAGACCACCATGCACGAGGACGTGGTGCGAGAGGTCGCGTTGCCGCTCGGGCTGGTGGACAACAAGGTGTGCGCCATCGACGAGACGTGGTCCGGCCTGCGCGTCGTGTGGCGACGCGACCGGCGCGCCTGACGCTGAGCGCGCCTGGCTGCTAGAAGAAGGCGAACCGCGACAGGGGCCAGATACGGAGGTCGACCTTGCCGACGATCGTCGACTCGGATATCGGGCCCCAGTAGCGGCTGTCGCAGGATTCCGTGCGATTGTCACCCATCACGTAGACGTCCCCCGACGGAACCCGGTAGGGACGGTGCAGCGCGTACGGCGCCGCGGACGGCCCGGCGGTGGTCGCGGTCCTCGTGGCCGGCGGCAGCCAGGGCTCGGGCGAGGACGCGCCCGTTGATGACCACGCGGCCAGCGGACAGCGCGATGGTCTCGCCGGGCAGGCCGATCACGCGCTTGACGAGGTCCGACACGGGCGGCCCGGCGCAGTCCTCCTTTGGAGGAGTGGAGAACACGACGATGTCGGCGCGGTCGACACCGTGAAGGTGGTAGCTGAGCTTGTCCACCACGATCCGGTCCCCGATCTGCAGCGTCGGCTCCATCGATCCCGAGGGGATGGAATAGGTGGCGACGACGAAGGCGCGGAGGACGATGGCGATGACGACGGCCACGACGACGACGCCGAGCAACTCGACGATCCAGCGATTCGACCCTTCGGGCCGGAGGCGTGGCGTCCCGGGCCCGCCGTCGGGGCCGGCGCGTCGGCCGGCTGGTCGTCGGCGTCCATGGCCCGAGAAGTATTACCCGGCCGGGCCGGTCGGCAGTGACGTCACGAGGTGGTGTCACGGCCCCGGGGCAGGATGGGACCGTGGTCAGCGCCGTCATCTTCGATTTCTACGGCACCCTCGCCCACTGGGCCGATGACCACGGTCACAACTACGAAGCGGTCTTCGCCGCCCACGGCTACACGCTCGAACCTGCCGTCCTCCAGGGCTACTTCTCCCGCTACGACGGGATCGACCATGCCGAGCACTCCGTCAGCGAGGAGGCCTACGAGGCGTGGGTCAGGGTGCGGCTGGGCGATCTCACGACCGCCTGCGGGGTGGACGGCCGGGAGGCCGAGCGCGTGATCGACGCCTTGCGGGACTCGGACCGGGGCGGGATGGTGGCCTACCCCGAGGCGGTGGCGACCCTGTCCTCCCTGCGCGAAGCGGGCCTGGCCGTCGGCGTCTGCTCCAACTGGGGGTGGGAGCTCGACGGCTTCCTCCGCGAGGTGGGCCTCCTGCATCTCGTCGACGCCGGCGTCACCTCGGCGCGGGCGGGGGCGCGCAAGCCCCATCCCGGCATCTACGACGCAGGCCGTCGAGTCGCTCGACGTCGACCCGCGGCAGGTTCTCTTCGTCGGTGACTCGTGGGAGCCCGACGTCCGGGGGCCGCGCCGCCACGGCATGGCCGCCGTGCACGTCTGGCGGGCGGAGGAGCGGAGGGGACAGTGTGCCCCGGCCCTCGAGCCCGGCGACCACCGTGTCGGGGAGCTGACCGGCGTCCTCGAGCTGCTCGGGCTCTCGCGCGGCCAGCTCAGCCGACGGGCGGTCGGCCGTTCTCGGCCAGCCCGGCGGCCAGCGTGGCCCGGTCGGCGTCGCGCAACGGCACGAACCGGACGTCGGTGCTGCCGAGCGGGCGCCACCAGACCGGATCGTCACACGCCCATGCCTCGGTCCGCAGGTCCACCTTGGTCACCTTTCCCGTGGCCGTCTGGGGGAGCGACCTCGAGACCCGCACGAAGCGCGGGCAGCCACTTGGGTCCCAGGTCCGGCTGCGCCGTCAGCCAGGCGGCGAACGCGTCGGGATCGAAGGCGCGTCCGGGCACCGTCTCGAGCGCCACCATGACCTGGTCGCCGGCGCCCGACGCCGTGTCGGGGACGGGGTACGCCGCGACGACCGCAAGGTCGGGGTGGCGTGAGAGGATCGCCTCGACCGGACCGGCCGCGAAGTTCTCGGAGTCGACGCGGAGCCAGTCGCCGGTCCGACCGGCGAAGTAGAAGAAGCCGTCGCCGTCGACGTACCCGAGGTCCCCGGTCCAGTACCAGCCGCCCCGCAGGCGTTCCTGCTCGGCGTCGTCGCGCCGGTAGTACCCCTCGAACTTGCCCCGCCCGCTGCGGTTGACGATCTCGCCGATGGCCTGGCCCGCGTTGACGAGCCGACCCTCGTCGTCGAACACGGCGGGCGGGCATGCCTCGCCCGGTCTCGGGGCTGATCACCGCCAGGTCGACCCCGTCGACCGGCCGGCCCAGCGCGCCCTTGGGCATGCCGAGCACCGGGTTGATCGCCGCACCGCCCTCACTCTGTCCGTACCCCTCTATGAGGTAGCACCCGAAACGTTTCCGGAACCGGTCCCGGTCGCGCACGGAGGCCTCGGTCCCGAAGGCGCTCTTGAGCGTGTTGTCGGCGTCGTCGGGCCGTTCGGGAGTGGCGAGGATGTAGGCGATCGCCTTGCCCACGTAGCTGAATTTGGTGGCACCGAAGTGGCGCACGTCATCGAGGAAGGCGGAGGCGCTGAAGCGGGGCCGCACGGCGATGGCGGCCCCGACCATGACCGCCGGCCCCCACAACGCCATGAGGGCGTTGCCGTGGAACAGCGGCATGGGGCAGTAGCAGACGTCGTCGGCCGCGTACCCGTAGCCCGGGGCGGCCACCTCGGCGATGCCGGCCAACCTGCCCTGGGTGCACCGGACGGCCTTGGGGACGCCGGTCGTCCCCGACGTGAAGATCAGGAGGTACAGCGAGTCCTCGTCGATGTCACCCGCCCGGCTCGACGAGTGCCTGGGCGCGCCGCCGAGCCGGCGAACTGGTCCAGCAGCCTCTCGTAGCGCGCGCTCCCGGTGACCAGCACCTTGTCGTCGGACACACCGAGCGAGAGCCCTTCGAGCAAGGCGGCCCCGTCGGTGTCGGTGACGATCATGGCGCAGTCGGTGGCCCGCACGTCGGCGGCGAGTGCCTCGCCCCGTCTGGTCGGGTTGATCCCGACGATCGCCGCCCCCGCCAGCGCGGCGCCGTTCAACCAGAACAGGTACTCGGGCCCGTTGGGCAGGAGCAGGCCGATGTGGGGCGCGCCCGCGCCGAACAGCGACCGGGCCAATGCGCCCCGCGCCGCCCCCTCGCGCACGGCCTCCCGCCAGGTCCAGTGCCCGGAGGCATCCATGACCCCGGTGCGGTCGTCCTCCGCGCGCGCGGCGACCATGGCGGCCACCGTCGTCACGACGGCGCGCCCTCGAGCGCCCAGCCTGGCGTCCGCCGCACGAGGTTGCGGTCGATGGCGTCGACCGTCGGCGCGCCGCACAGGGCCATGGCCCGCCGCAGCTCCGCTTCGTACCAGCGCAGCAGCGCGGCGACGCCGTCGGCCCCTCCCGTGGCGAGCGCCCACAGGGAGGGCCGCCCGACCAGTGTGGCCCGCGCCCCCAGCGCCAGCGCCTTGACGACGTCGGGCGAGCGGCGCACACCGCCGTCGACGTACACCTCGGCCCTGCCCGCGACCGCGTCGACGATCTCGGCCAGGACGTCGGCCGTGGCCGGGGCGTCGGCGAGCTGGCGGCGCGCCGTGGTTCGACACGACGACGGCTGCGGCCCCCGCCTCGATGCAGCGCACGGCGTCGTCCGCCCGCTGCACGCCCTTGGCCACGACCGGGAGCGGGCTCAGCCCGGCCAGCCACGCGATGTCGTCGGGCGTGAGCGCCGGTTCGAACTCGTGGGTCACCACGGCCATGAAGCCACCCTCGCGTGCGCTGTCGGTGCCGTCGCCGGCCAAGTTCGGCAGCGCCAGGTCGTCGGGCAGGTGCACGCCCATCCGCCACTCGCGCAGGCGGAGCCCCGACACCGGGGCGTCGACGGTCAGGACCAGGGCGCCGTAGCCGTGCGCCACGGCTCGGCTCACGAGCTCCGCGGTGCGGCCTCGCTCCCGCAGGATGTAGACCTGCATCCAGCGCGGGGCGTCGGGCGCCGCGGCAGCAACCTCCTCGAGCGGGCAGGTGGCGAGCGACGAGAGGATCATCAGCGCGCCGGCCGCGGCAGCGCCCCGGGCGGTGGCTGCCTCGCCGTCGGGATGGGCCAGTCCCTGGATCGCCGTGGGCGCGACGGCGACCGGCGAGGCGACCGGGTTCCCGAGCAGCGTGGTGGCCGGCGACACCTCGGCGATGCCGGCCAACACGTGCGGATGGAGCTGCCAGTGGCCCCAGGCGGCCACGTTGCCCTCCAGCAGGCGCTCGTCGTCGGCCCCACCCGAGTAGTAGGCGTAGGCCATCTCCCCGATGGCATGGCGGGCGTCGCGCTCGAGGTCCTCGAGCGAGAGGTCGGTGACCAGGGGTGCCGTCCCGCGCAGCCCCAGGCCGTCGGTCTCGGGGTTGTGCCCCGAAGTGCCGGTCCTGGCAGGATGAGCGGGCACGAGCCGCATGGTAGGCGGCGCCCGTGCGCGACACACTCGTCGGACAGCGGAGGTGCAGTGCGGTTCTCCTATGCGGAGTCGATGACGGACCCCTCGTACTACCTCCCTCTGGCGCGGGCGGCCGAGGAGGCTGGATACGACGCCATGGTCGTGCCCGACAGCATCTGCTACCCCGAGGTGTCCGACACCACCTACCCGTTCAACCCCGACGGGACCCGGGAGTTCCTCGAGGACAAGCCCTTCCTCGAGCCGTTCTCGCTGATCCCCGCCATGGGGGCGGTGACCGAGCGCATCCGCTTCGTGACCTTCGTGATCAAGCTCCCCATCCGCCAACCCGTGCTCATCGCCAAGCAGGTCAGCTCGACGGCCGTGCTGACGGGCAACCGCCTCGTGCTCGGGGTGGGCACGAGCCCGTGGCCCGAGGACTACGCCATCTGCGGCGTCCCCTGGGCGCGGCGGGGCAGGCGCATGGACGAGGAGATCGCCATCATGCGGGGGCTCATGGCCGGCGGCTACTTCGAGTTCCACGGCGAGGTCTTCGACGTGCCCTCCATAAAGATGTGCCCGACGCCGAGCGCTCCCGTACCGATCCTGATCGGCGGCCACCACGAGGCCGCCCTCCGGCGGGCCGCCCTCGACGGCGACGGCTGGTTGCACGGCGGCGGCGACCCCGCCGACCTCCCCGGCCTCCTGGAACGGCTGGCCGCACTGCGCAAGGAGCACGGCACCGACACCAGGCCGTTCGAGATCCATGTCATCTCGCTCGACGCCTACAGTCCCGACGGCGTCAAGCGGCTCGAGGAGCTCGGCGTCACCGACGCCATCGTCGGCTTCCGTTGGCCCTATGGAATTGAGCAGGACACCGAGGACCTGCAGACGAAGGTCGACAACCTGCGTCGCTTCGCCGACGACGTCATCGCCAAGATCCGCTGAGAGGGAGGGAACACCGCATGGCCAACGAAACGCTCACCGCCCGCGAGCTCGGCATCCGGTCCCGGGCCGCCGTCCACGCCCGCGACCGTGACGCATGGCTCAACCTCTTCGCCGACGACGCGGTGGTGCAGGACCCGATCGGCCCCTCGCCCTTCGATCCCGAGGGGAAGGGTCACCATGGGCGCGACGCGATCGCCGCCTTCTACGACACCGTCATCGGGCCCAGCGAGGCCATCACGTTCGAGATCACCGAGTCGTATCTCTGCGGGGACGAGGTGGCCGACGTCGGCATCATCCGCACGACGCTGGCCGGGGGGACCCACCAGGCCGTCGTGCGCGGCGTCTACACCTATCGGAGCAACGGCGCCGGGAAGCTGGCCGCGCTCCGGGCCTTCTGGGAGTTCGACGCGCTGGAGCTGGTGGAGCTCGGGGGTTGAACGCGATGCGCGTGATGGTCCGCGCCGGGCTGTTCTCCGACGCTGACCCCCCCGCGCTGCTCGGCAGCCGCTGCGGCGTCTGCGGCTCCGCCCACTTCCCTCGGGCCGACACCTGCACCTATTGCGCGGCGGAGGGACCCGAGCCCGTCGAGCTGTCGCGCCGCGGCACGCTCTGGGCGTGGACCGCGGTGACGGCGCCACCACCCGGCTACCAGGGCGAGGTCCCCTACGGCATCGGCGTCGTCGAGCTGCCCGAGGGCCTGCGCGTGATCACCCGGCTGACCGAGGGTGATCCCGGTGCACTGTCCACCGGCCAAGCGATGGAGCTGCGGGTCGTGCCCCTGCACCGGGACGAGGACGGCAACGACGTCGTGACCTACGCCTTCGCGCCGGTGGAGGTCGTGGCGCCGTGACCGGCGTCGTCGTCAGCGGCGTCGGGTTGCACCCCTTCGGCCGCTTCGAGGGCGTGTCGACGACCGACATGGGCGTCGTCGCCGTCCGCGCCGCGCTGCGCGAGGCCGGTGTCGGCAAGGGCGGATTCCAGGCCGCGTTCTGCGGGACGGCCTACGGCGGGGTGGCGACGGGACACAAGGTGCTCAGCCGGCTCGGCCTGACGGGCATGCCCATCGTCGACGTCGAGGCCGGCTGCGCCAGCGGCAGTGCCGCCCTGATGCTGGCCGCCGCCGCCATCCGGGCCGGCCAGTACGACACGGTGGTCGTGTTCGGCACCGAGAAGATGCCGAAGGGGATCATTCGTTCCTCGTTCTTCGAGCCCTGGCAGGAGGAGGCGGGCCTGGCAGCGACGCCCGCGTTCTTCGGGTTGCGGGCGCAGCGTCTGTGCCAGACGTCGGGGGTGACCAAGCACCACCTGGCCCGCGTCGTGGTGAAGAACCGACGTCACGGGGTTGCCAATCCGGACGCGATGTTCCAGAAGGAGACGACGGTGGACGACGTCCTCTCGTCGCGCGTCGTCTGCGAGCCGCTGCACCTCTTCATGCTGTGCTCGCCCAACGAGGGCGCGGCCGCGCTCGTGCTCCGACGCGCCGACCTCGCCCGCCGCGGCCGTGCCGGTGACGCTCGCCGCCGCCGTGCTGCGCTCGCACGTCCCCGGCCCGGTCCTGAGCGAGTCGACGCCGCTCGCCGGCCTGGCCGACGAGTCGGTCCCGGCACCGACGACGCTCGCGGCCACCGACGCCTACGAGCAGGCCGGCCTCGGGCCCCGGGACCTCCACGTCGTCGAGTGCCAGGACACCGATGCCGCCCGCGAGCTGCTCTCGTGCGAGGAGCTCGGGCTCTGCGAGCCGGGCGGATCGGCGGCGCTGCTCGACTCGGGCGCCACCGCGCTGGGCGGCCGTCTGCCGGTCAACCCGAGCGGCGGTCTGCTCTCCAAGGGTGAGCCGCTCGGCGCGTCCGCCCTCGGCCAGGTGGTCGAGCTGGTGCGCCAGCTCCGCGGCGAGTGCGGGCCCCGCCAGGTCGAGGGCGCCCGGGTCGCCCTCTCGCACACAGTCGGGCGCGGGGCCAACGCCGGCGTCGTCATCCTCACCCGCTAGCGCCGCTGGCCTGGGAGAACCCTCTCGCTGCGGCGCCGTCGCAGAAATCTGCAACTTTTGGTTGCACTTTCGTGAGGATGTGCAACAATAGGTTGCACGTTACCGAACGAGGAGGTTGGAGCAATGCCGGACATCAGGAACAGGGTCGGAGTGAATGCCGCCATCGAAGAGGTCTACGAGGCCGTCGCCACACGGGAGGGCCTGTCGCAGTGGTGGACCAACGACGTCGTGGGCGACGACACAGTCGGCGGACGGCTCGAGTTCCGCTTCGGCGGACCGGATCGGGTTGCCGTCATGGACGTCATCGAGTCGACCAGTCCGAGCCGGGTCGTGTGGCGCGGCGCCGAAGGCGGGCCGGCCGAATGGAAGGACACGATCTTCACCTTCGATCTGCTGGCCGACGGCGACGAGACGGTCGTGCTTTTCACGAACGCGGGCTGGCGCGAGCCGGTCGAGTTCATGCACCACTGCACCACGGCCTGGGCCTCGTACCTGCTCAGCCTCAAGCACGGGCTCGAGGGTGACAAGGCGGCCCCGTACCCCAACAACGTTCCCGTCAGCAGCTGGGGCTGAGCGCCATGGCCGACTTGAGCATCGAACGCGAGATCGTCATCGAAGCGCCGGCCGACGTCGTCTGGCGCATCGTCACGGAGCCCGACCAGATCACCCGGTGGTTCGCCGACAAGGTGGAGCTCGACCTGCGCGAGGGCGGTGCCGGCACCCTCGTGTTCGAGGGCAGGATGACGGCGCCGCTGGTGGTGGTCGCGGTCGAGCCGCCCCAGCGGTTCTCGTTCCGCTGGTGCCATCCCGACGGCGAGGCGCCCGTGCCGGGCAACTCCGTCCTGGTCGAGTTCGCTCTCTCAGCGGAGGGCGCCGAGCGGACGCGGCTGCGGGTGCGCGAGACCGGCCTCGATGCCATCGGCTGGGCCCACGAGGACAAGGCCCGCTACGCCCAAGAGCATCGCGACGGCTGGGCCGAGTTCTTCGGCCAGCTCGAGGACCTGTTCGCCCGATGAGCACCGGCGTCGACGACGCGGCTGTGGTCGGCCATCGCCGATCCCTCGCGTCGCCGGGTGCTCGACCTGCTGGTGGCCGGCGGCGACACGACCGCCAGCGCACTGGCCGAGAAGGTGCCCTTCACCCGCCAGGCCGTCACCAAGCACCTGGTGGTGCTCGAGCAGGCCGGGCTCGTCACGCGCCGACAAGGAAGGTCGCGAGGTGCGCTTCCGGGTCGACCCCGGCCGCCTCGACGAGGCAGCCCACGCCATGGCGCAGCAGGCGAGCGTCTGGGATCAGCGGCTGGCGGCCATCAAGTCGCTGGCCGAGGCCGCCCACAAGGAGGCGACCGGGCCTCGATGACGCAGGGCTGAACTCGATCCTTCCGTCTCCGCTGCCGATAATCCCAGTTGCCGAACTCAGCTGCTGTTGAGTACGGCAAATAACTGTGACGGAGCACCCTGGACCTGCGGGCTCACGGGCCGACGGGCACCGCGCTGAGCGAGCCGATCCGGGCAGTCTGGAATCGGCAAGAGGTGAGCTCCGACCCGCACCCCTGACCTGTTCGGGGGCAGGGGGAGTCCTACATTCTTGTGCCTGTCGTGAAGTAGCGACCCCGGTAATGGACCAGCGGAGCGGTCGGATTGGGATCGAACTCCATCTCGTCGATCGAGCCCCGGATCAACAAGGAGTAACCGGCGTCGATGTAGCCCATCAAGGTGGCACGTGCGCGTGTGCTGACCTCGCTGAGGACTGGCCCGTACTCCGACCTCGCGAGCGACAATCCCTCAAAGGGATCGCCCGGGTATCTAAGCGCGAACTGATCAGCGATTCGAGCCTGAGCCTGATCCAGGACGTGGACGACGAATCGTTTTGATGCTCGAAGCGCGTCCACAAGGGTGAATCCGGGGCGATGAGACCTAACACCAATGGAGGTTCACCCTCCCCAATAAGGACTGAGGACACCGTTAGCCCGGTGCTCAGTTCCGCTTCCCCGTAGGTGGTCCAGATTGTGGCCGGGCTGGGAAGCCGACCACGCAGGCGACGGACGTGATCCCGCTGATCAACCGGAAGTTGGAAGGGATCAGAGCCGATGCGCTGGAAGCCGTCATCAGCACTCACATACGTACCCTATGCAGACTCTGAGGGGAACCTGCCAGGGTCGGTCCCCAACCGGCGAACGGGGATACCCAACCCCGCCAGCCTCAGGCGCTGGCTTCGATCACTTCAATGAACGTGACGGTCTTGCCATCGGCGTGGGGTGACCGGAGCTTTTTCGACCCGCTTCCGCAATCGTCGTGACCCCGGGCGCTGGGGGGCACCCCAACGGGATTGCGGCCACCTCTAAGCAGTCGCAATCCCGTTTAGGTGCGTGTCCCATTGAGACTGATTGGAACTCAGTTGAGGCAACCGCCGATGGTGTTCAACGGTTCGCAGTTGTCCGGTGCGTTCTTTACCACCAGGGTGAACTTGAGCGTCACCGGACTGCCGGTGGTGGCGAAGATACCGCCACCACCAACAAGGGCGCTGTTGCCCGTCACAAGGCTGCCATTGAGGGCAAGCGGACCACCCGGCGCGGTTCCCGTTGCATCAGATTCGTAAATCCCACCACCGGAACCGGTAGCCGAGTTACCGCGTACCTGGCTGAGATTGACGGTCAGCACTCCACTGGCAGCTGGGGGCGGAGACTCGACGGTCGCGAAATCGAGGTTGGCGATCCCACCACCGAAACCAAGATCGCCGACTCCGTCGCTGGGAACGTGGTTGTTATTCACCTGACTCAGGTTGAGTGTCATCGTGCCGTGGTTGAGGATGCCACCACCATCGGAGCCGGGTGCGCTGTTGCCGTTGACCTGGCTGAGGGTGATGGTCGCGGTGCCGCCGTTAGCAATGCCGCCCGCGCCAGCCATCGGTCCGCCGTTCGACGTGTTGTTGTCCACCTGGCTGAAGAAGAGATTGAGCGTGCCGAGAGGCGGAGGACCGACGCCCCCCATGCCGTTACCGTTGGCGATACCGCCGCCCCCGCCCTGAGCGGTGTTGTTGTCCACCTGGCTGACATTGAGGGACAGTGCGCCACCGACATCGGCTATGCCGCCTGCGCTACCGGCGGCCGTGTTCCCGTTCACTTGGCTGGCGTTGAGGACAGCGGTGCCGTACTTGACAATGATTCCGCCACCCACGTTGGGGAAGTTCATACTGCCGCCGGAAACCGTGTTGTTGTTCACCTGGCTGAAATTGAGGGTGAGAGTGCCGAGGATGCCGGTCGATTTGCCAAGGTTCCCCGAGGCGATGCCACCGCCTGCACCAACAGCCCTGTTTCCCGTCACCTGGCTGTGATTCAGCGTGACTGTGCCCGCGTTGTTGACGATGGCGCCACCGATCGAGGAACTAGACCCACCTGTGATGGTCAGGCCCTGCAGCGTGAGGTTCCCGCCCGGACCATCGACCTCGAAGATGCGGAAAGTCGTCGTGCTTGCTGGATCTCCGGTGATCGTGGTGTTGGCCCCGTTGATGGTGATTTGATTCATCACCGTGGGCAGACCGTTTGCCCCGATCATCGGGTTCGGGTTAATGGGGAGGTTGGGACCAGTGAGGGCGTAGGTGCATCCCGGGGCCAGATTGATGGTCCCGCCCGCGACGTTGGCGGTGGTGATTGCAGCGACCAACCCGGCGCCTCCACTCGAGCACGGGACGAAAGTGGCCGGTGAAGCAGAGGCCGTGGTGGCCGGGACAACCGTGAGGACCAAAAGTGCGGCTGGGGTCACCATGGCCATCTTCAAGAATGGGGTCAATCTCATGGGTTACTCCCTGGTCGTCAATCCCAGGATTTGCCCCCTCGACTTCTTCCCCCCGGGTGGAGACCGCCTTGGTTACTCCGGTCCTCATCCTTTCAGATGTCGGACACCCACGCCTTGGGAGACTTGGCGGAAACGCATCCAGGCTTCCCGGAGTTCAATACTGATGGCCCAATCTGTTGTTCATCCGTTGTGAACGCCCCCGCCATGCATCGAGTTGCAACTCGTCGGTCGGCGTGCCGAGCGGGCTTCGTCCCAAGTCCTGTCCTGCCCCACTCGTGCCGGTAGGTGGCAGGGGTCGCGCTGACCGCCGCAGGGACCTCATCGGGCCGGAGCGGGGCAGGACCCGGATCTTTCGCCGCCACGTGGAGAGTGCGCCATCACGGCCTGCCGAACTCAGCTGCGGTCGAGCCTCTCGAGTGCCCCGGCAAGTCGGCGAGCGAGGTCACGACGGCGTCGGGCACCTCGTCGCGGTCGGGGTAGAAGGCGCCACCTCCGTCGCGGTCGATCCACACGGCGGCCCAGCCGGCACGTTTCGCCCCCGCCACGTCGTTGAGCGGGTGGTCGCCCACGAGGACGCAGGCGCGCGGCTCCACTCCGAGCTCGCGCTCGACCACCTCGAAGATGCCCTTGTCGGGCTTGGCGACCCGGTGGTCCTGGGCGAACACGACGGACTCGAAGTACCTCGCCAGCCCCACCTTCTCGGGCAGCCGGCTGCCGTTGGAGAGCAGGCCCAGCCGGTAGCGGGCACGCAGCGCATCGAGGCAGGGCAGCGTGTCGGGGAAGAGCGCGGGGTCGCGGTCGCGGTGGTGGAAGTACGACGCGCTGAGCTGTTCGGCCAACGCCGCGTCCGCTGCCGCGTCGCCCCCCTCCATGGCGCGCCGGCGCTGCAAGGTGCGCCCGAAACCGTGGACCCGCAGTGCGGCCAGGGACCACTCGATCCCGTCGAGCTCCACCCCGACGGCCGTGCGGTCGCGCTCGAGGTCCTGCCAGCGGAGCGTGTCGCTGAACGCGCCGGGCCGGGCCGCACGGATCTCGTCGACGACGGCGACCAGGGCTTCGCGCATGACGCGCTGGAAGTCCCACAGGGTCTGGTCCCCGTCGAAGAGGACGGCCTCGATCACCTCGGCATCAGGTGACGAGCACCACCTTGCCGAGCTTGGCGCCCTGGCTGAAACGCTCGTAGGCGGCCTCCGCCCCGGCCAGGGGAAAGGTGTCGCAAACCGGAACGGTGATGCGTCCCGTGGCGAGGAGCGGGAGGACGTGCGCGGCCACGGCGGCCGCCACGTCGGCCTTCTCCCGCCGGCTCCGGGCGCGCAGGGTCGAGGATCCGATCCGGACCCGCTTCACCATGAGCTGCATGAGATCCAGCTCCATCTGGCCGCCCCCGCCGACACCGATCACCACGACCCGGGCCCAGGTGGCCAGATGCGGGAGGACGGCGGACAGGTTGGGCGCGCCGACGAGTTCGAGCAGGACGTCGTAGGGGCCGTGCTCGCCCTCGGTGCCGGGCGCGATGACCGTGGCGGCGCCGAGGGCGGCCACCGCGTCCCGGCGGTCCGGGTCGCGCACCGAGGCCGTCACCGTCGCACCGGCGGCCGCAGCCAGCTGTACGGCCGCCGTGCCGACGCCCCCGGCCCCGCCGCTCACCAGCACCCGCTCGCCCATCTGCACGCCGGCCTGCGTGAAGAGCGCGTCGTAGGCGGTCGAGAAGACTTCGGGGAAGCCGCCGGCCTCGGGCCAGGGCAGGGAGCCGGGCGCCGCGAGCGCATGGGTCTCGTCGACGACGGCCAGGGTTGCCTGTGCCCCGCCTCCGACCACGGCCATGACACGGTCGGACGGGCGCGAAGAGCGTGACCTGGCGCCCGACGCCCACGACCTCGCCCGCCAGCTCCATGCCGGGGATGTCCGGCGGCGAACCCGCTGGAGCCGGGTAGAAGCCCGCCCGCTGCACCAGGTCCGCCGAGTTCAGCCCGGCCGCCCGCACCGCCACGAGCAACTCGGTGTCACCCGGCGCGGGGTCGTCGCGCTCCTCCCAGTGGAGCCGGTTGTCACGGATGACGACGGCGTGCACGCCGGCCACCCTAGGCGGGCCCGAGCGGGCGATCGCCGGTGCCCGGTAGGGTCAGTTCATGGCTCTCTCCGACATCCCCATCCACACCCTCCAGGGCGACGACGCCAAGTTGAGCGACTACGCCGGCAAGACGCTGTTGCTCGTCAACGTGGCCTCGAAGTGCGGACTGACCCCGCAGTACGAGGGCCTCGAGCGCCTGCAGAAGACCTACGGCGACCGCGGCTTCAGCGTCATCGGCTTCCCGTGCAACCAGTTCATGGGCCAGGAGCCCGGCACGGCGGAGGAGATCGCGCAGTTCTGCTCGGCCACCTACGGCGTGACCTTCCCGCTGATGGAGAAGATCGAGGTGAACGGCGACGCGCGTCACCCCATCTACGAGGAGCTGACGCAGAAGCAGGACGCCGAGGGCAAGGCGGGCGACATCACGTGGAACTTCGAGAAGTTCCTGGTGTCGCCGAAGGGCGACGTCGTGGCCCGCTACCGGCCGCAGGTGGAGCCCGAGGACCCGGCCATCGTGGGCGACATCGAGGCGCAGCTGACCGCTTGAGCCCGGCCACTCCCGCCACGGCGGGGTTCAGCGCGTCCATCTTCGACATGGACGGGCTCCTCATCGACTCCGAGATCCTCTGGCACGAGGCCGAGGTCGAGATCCTGGGCGGTCTCGGCGTGCCGCTGGCCGCCGAGGGCTGCCGCACGACGAAGGGCATGTTCGTCGGAGAGGTCACCGCCCAATGGCACCGGCTCTATCCATGGTCGGGCCCGACGCCGGAGGAGGTGGCGGTGGCGATCGTCGATCGGGTGATCGAGCTGATCCTCGCCAAGGGTCAGCTCAAGCCGGGGGCCGAGCACGCCGTCGACCTCTGCGAGTCACGCGGCCTCCCGCTGGCCGTCGCGTCGTCCTCGGAGTACCGCCTGATCGACGCCGCGCTCGAACACTTCGACCTGCGCCGCCGGTTCGCGCTGGTGCACTCGGCGGAGGACGAGGCATACGGCAAACCACACCCCGCTGTGTTCCTCACCACGGCCGCGCGGCTCGATGCGCCGCCGCGCCGGTGCCTCGTCTGGGAGGACGCGCCCGCCGGCGTGCTGGCGGCCAAGGCGGCCTCCATGGCGTGCATCGCGGTGCCCGAGGACGGCGAGGGGCACCATCCTGCCTTCGGCCTGGCCGATCTCGTCGTCGGCTCGCTGCTCGAGGTCGAAGGGCCGGCGCTCGACGAGGTGGCACGCCGCCACGCAGTCGGAGGGGGCCCGGAGGTGCCTGGCTAGAGTCCGTCCTCGTGGCGAGGTCCGGTGGAAAGGGGCGCAGTCGCACGGCCCTCCCGGCGACGCTCGCCCTTCTCGCCGGGCTGGTGCTGTCGGGCCGCGGCGCCGCCCCCGCGTCGGAGCCGTCTGCGACCGCGACCTGGGGCGCCACTGCGAATGAGCCCTGTGACGGGCTCGACGCCAGCTTGTGCATGTTGCCCTTCCCGAACGACTACGACACCGTGGCAGACCCCAGCACGGTGACGGGAAGGCTCGTGGACTTCCCGGCCGCCGCGTTCCCGAAATCGAGCAGCGGGCAAACCTTCGAACCATCGGCGTGGGAGGGCAACGACGGCTTCAGCCCGGGGTCGACGATCCTCGCGCACGTCGGGGGCCTCGACCTGGCGGCGAGCCGGGTGGCCACCATCTCGGACATGGGTGCGTCGCTCGCTCCGACCAGCCCGATCGTCTTGATAGACGCGCGGACCGGCAGGCGCTGGCCCACCTGGGCCGAGCTCGATGTCACCGACCCCAACCCGGCGACCCGGCTCCTCATCGTGCACCCGGCGCGCAACCTGACCGAGGGCGATCGCTACGTCGTGGCACTGCGCGACTTGAAGACGGCCGACGGGTCGGCCATCGCGCCGGCACCCGCGTTCGCAGCGGTGCTCGGCTCGTCCTCGCCGGACGCCGGTGGTCCCGACACCGCCTACACCGCCCACCTGCACTCGGTCGTGGGGCAATTGCGCCGTGATGGCGTGGGCACAGCAGGCTTGTTCCTGGCCTGGGACTTCACCGTGGCCAGCACCCGCAACATCACGCAGCCAGCGCTCGTCATGCGCGACCAGACCCTGGCCGCATTGGCCAAGGGCCCCGGGTCCTTCACGGTGACGAAGCAGGTCGACGATCCGCCGGGGCAGCCCGACCTGGCTCGCGTCGTCGTGGGCACCTTCGACGTTCCCAGCTACCTGACCGGGCCGCCGGGCTCTGTCGAGTCTCGTCTGGCCGAAGGGCCCAGTGGCCTTCCCGAGCACCGCGCCGGTCATGTCGACCGGGCCAACTTCGAGTGCGAGATCCCTAAAGCGGCGACGGCGTCCCACCCCGCGTTCATCGGGATCTACGGCCATGGACTCTTCGGGTCGGCTGACGAGGTGACGGCATCGGGGGTGCCGGGATACTCGAACGCGTACGACGCGGTCTTCTGCGGCACGGACTGGCTCGGGCTGTCGTCGAGCACGCTTGCCGTCGCTGTGTCAGTGACGAACGACCTCGACGCCTTCCCGGCCTTGCCCGACAATCTGCTCCAGGCACTGCTCAACGCGCAGGTGCTCGGCAACCTGATGGAGAGCCCCAAGGGTTTCGTCACCAGCTCCGCCTTCCAAGACGGGAGCCGCGAGCCGCTGATCCGACCATCGTCGGGGCTCGTCTACTACGGCAACTCAGAGGGGGGCATCATGGGCGGCGCCTTCACCGCACTGTCCACCGAGGTGCGCCGTTCCGTCCTGGGCGTACCCGGCATGGACTACGCCGTCCTGCTGCCGCGCAGCGCCGACTTCGCACCCTTCCAGGCCCTGCTCGACGAAACCTATCCGGACAAGGCGGTCCAGCAGCTGGCATTCGATGTCATGCAGATGCTGTGGGACCGCGCCGACACAGACGGGTACGCCGAGCAGATGACGTCGGGTCTGCCGGGGACGCCGCCGCACCAAGTGCTGCTGGAAGAGGCGTTCGGGGACCACCAAGTGGCCAACGTCGCGACCGAGACCGAGGCGCGCACGATCGGGGCTCATCTGCACGAGCCGGCGCTCCGGCCCGGGCGCAGCCCGGTGTCTCAGTCGTTCTGGGGCATCCCGGTCCTCCAGACCCCGTCCGCGCGGTCCCGCCCTTTTCGTGTGGGACACCGGGGTTCCGGCGCCGCCACTCACCAACACAGCGCCCACCAACGGCCCTGATCCCCACGACACCACGCCGCGCACATTCCCCGCTTTCTGGTCCCAGATGCACACCTTCTTCACCACGGGCGAGACGCGCGACCCGTGCGGAGCGCGCCCGTGCACGGGGCCGGCACCTCCGCCAGGCTCGTGATCGGTTTCGACCGGGAGAGGCAACAGGAGTGCTCAGCCGAGGCGCTTGCCGAAGCGGATGTGACAGACGGGGAGCGGGTACCCGTCGCCGTCGACGTGGAGGCGCTCCCACCCCGCCGACTCGTAGAGGGCGACGGCCTCAGGCTGGCGGTCGCCGGTGCCGAGGTGCAGCGAAGTGAAGCCCAAGCCGCGCGCGGCGTCCTCGAGCTCGCCCATGAGACGCCGGCCCAGGCCGCGGCCACGCCAGGTGGGGTCGACCCAGAGGCGCTTCACCTCGCCGGTGCCCACTGTTCCGACGCTGCGCACGCCCACCCCGCCGACCGGGCGAGGGCCGTCCGCGGCCCGAGCGACGAGGAAGACCCCGGCGGGCGGCTCGAACTTGGCGCCCGTCAGCCCCGACTCGCTCTCGTCGAGCCGGCCGTAGCGCTCCACGAGCTCCGCTTCGGCCCGCGCCACCACCCAGGAGGGACCGCCGTCGCCGTAAGCCTCCGGTCGCACGGCGACGACGGCCGGCCGGCGGGAAGGGGGTCGGGTCACACCCTCTATCCTTTCCGAGATGGCCGGGGCGCCCGTTCCCGCCCCTGACCACCTTCTTCCCGTGTTCTCACCCGTCCCCCCCGACATCGACTTCGTCGCCCTCGAGCAGGCCGAGCTGGCCCGCTGGTCGGCGCACCGCGTGTTCGAACGCTCCATTGAGCGGCGCGCGGGTGCGCCACCCTGGGTGTTCTACGAGGGCCCGCCCACGGCCAACGGGATGCCGGGCCTGCACCATGTCTGGGCCCGGGTCTACAAGGACCTCTTCTGCCGGTTCCGCACGATGGACGGGGCCTTCGTGGCCCGCCGGGCCGGGTGGGACACCCACGGGCTCCCGGTCGAGGTGGAGGTCGAGAAGAAGCTCGGGATCACGAGCAAGCAGCAGATAGAGGAGCAGGTCGGCATCGCCGAGTTCACCCGGCTGTGCCGGGAGTCGGTGTACTCCTACGTCGACGAGTTCGCGCGCCTGACCACCCGCATCGGCTACTGGGTCGACATGGACAAGGCCTACTGGACGCTCGACCCGACCTACATCGAATCGGTGTGGTGGCACCTGCAACAGCTCTTCGACCAGGGGCTGCTCTACGAGGACTTCAAGGTCGTGCCCTACTGCCCGCGCTGTGGCACGGCACTGTCGAGCCACGAGCTGGGCCAGGCCGACGTCTACCGCGACGAGGAGGACGAGTCGGCCTACGTGCGGCTGCGCCTCGTCGACCCTGACCCCGCCGCCGTCGGCGAGGCCCAGTGGCTCGCGGTGTGGACCACGACGCCGTGGACCCTGCTGTCGAACACCGGGGTCGCCGTGAACCCCGAGCTGAGCTACGCCGTGGTCGACGGGACGCTCGTGGCCGACGAGCTGGTGGACGCGGTCCTGGGGGAGGGCGCGCGCGCCCGGGTCACGAGGCGGGTGCCGGGCACGGCGCTCGTCGGATTGCACTACGAGCGCCCGTTCAACGACCTCGACCCGCCGCACGGCGCCGACGGGTGGAGGGTGGTGCCGGCCGAGTACGTCACGACCGAGGAGGGCACCGGACTCGTGCACCTGGCGCCGGCCTTCGGCGAGGTCGACCGGCAGATCGGCCGGGCCAACGGCCTCCCGTCCCTCAACCCGGTCGGTCCGGACGGTCGTTTCACGGCGGACATCGAATGGCTCGCGGACCGTGACGTCCGGGAGGCCAACCACGACATCAACGACCGCCTGGAGGCGGCCGGCCTCCTGATGCGGCGCGCCCCCTACGTGCACTCGTACCCCCACTGCTGGCGTTGCCGCACGCCGCTGATCTACTGGGGCAAGCCGAGCTGGTACATCGCCACCTCGACCAGGAAGGACGCCCTCCTGGCCGCCAATGCCACCGTGGACTGGCACCCCACGTACATCCGGGACGGGCGCTTCGGCGAGTGGCTGGCCAACAACGTCGACTGGGCGCTGTCGCGCGACCGCTATTGGGGCACCCCACTGCCGATCTGGCGCTGCGGACGGGGCCACCTGCGCTGCGTGGGGTCGCTGGCAGAGCTCTCCGACCTGTGCGGGCGCGACGTCACCGGGATCGACCCGCACCGGCCCACCATCGACGAGGTCACCTTCGTCTGCTCCACCTGCACGGCCGAGGGCAAGGACGACGAGCTCGCA
Organism: uncultured Acidimicrobiaceae bacterium; assembly: GCA_963728845.1. Taxonomy (GTDB): domain Bacteria; phylum Actinomycetota; class Acidimicrobiia; order Acidimicrobiales; family RAAP-2; genus Bog-473. The sequence continues at coordinate 152,147 of CAVSLS010000017.1, read as the reverse complement.
CTGGCGCGCCGCGTCGAGCCGGTGATCGACGCCTGGTTCGACTCGGGTTCCATGCCGGCCGCCCAGGTGGGGTACCCGCACTCGCCCGGTTCGGCGGACGCCTTCGTCTTCCCGGCCGACTTCATCTCCGAGGCCATCGACCAGACCCGGGGCTGGTTCTACTCTCTGCTCGCCATCAACGTGATCGTGTTCGGTGGGAGCCCGTACCGACATGTCGTCTGCCTCGGCCACGTCGTCGACGCCGACGGGCGCAAGATGTCCAAGTCGCTCGGCAACATCATCGATCCGTGGCAGATCCTCGACACCCGGGGCGCCGACGCCATGCGCTGGTGGATGTTCAGCCAGGGTTCGCCCTGGACACCGACCCGGGCCACCCTCGGCGCCATCGACACGGCGATGCGCGACATGTTGTTGACGCTGTGGAACACGTTCAGCTTCTTCACGACCTACGCCTCGTTGAACGGGTTCGACCCGGACGACCCGACCGTCCCTGCTCCGGCCGAGCGCAGCCCGCTCGACCGCTGGATCCTCTCCCGGCTCGCCAGCACCACGGCGGCCGTGACCGTCGCGCTCGAGACCTATGAGCCCCTGAACGCGGCGACGGCACTCGCCGACCTCGTCGACGACCTGTCCAACTGGTACGTGCGGCGGAGCCGGCGTCGCTTCTGGCGCACCGATCCCGACGCGCCCGCCGGCGACACCCTGGCCGCGCAGGCGACGCTGCACACGGTCCTGACCCGGTTGTCGCTCTTGCTGGCGCCGCTGTGCCCCTTCGTCGCCGACACGATGTGGCGTGCGCTCACCGGAGCGGGAGCGGACGGGTCGGTGCACCTGGCCGACTGGCCGGCCGCGGAGACGGCCCAGGTCGACGGCGAGCTCGAGGCGCAGATGGCGCTGGCACGTCGGCTCACCTCGCTCGGTCGCGCCGCGTGCGGCGAGGCCGGGGTCAAGGTGCGCCAACCGCTCTCGCGGGCGCTGGTGTTCCTACCCCCCGACGCGCCGGGGATCCTGCGCGACATCGTGGCCGACGAGCTCAATGTCGACGAGATCGACACCGGTGACGAGCTGAGCGACGTGCTCACGTTCGAGCTGGCGGCGAACTTCAAGACATTGGGCCCGAGGCTCGGGGAGAAGGGCAAGGAACTCAAGCCCGCCCTGGCCGCACTCGACGGGGCGACAGCGGCCTCCGCCCTCGAGCAGGGTCACCCGCTCTCGGTGACGCTCGGCGGCGAGCTCGTCGAGCTCTCCCCGGAGGACGTGGCATTGCGCGTGCGCGGCCAGCCGGGATTCGCCGTCTCGCGCGAGGGTGGCGAGGTCGTGGCGCTCGATCTCACCCTCGACGACGGGCTGCGCAAGCGGGGAATCGCCCGCGAGGTCGTGCGTCTCGTGCAGGACCTGCGCAAGACGAGCGGGTTGGAGGTGTCCGACCGGATCAGGCTGTACGTCGAGGGTCTCGACGCGGTGGCCGAGCACTTCGACTACATCGCGCGGGAGGTGCTGGCCGTCGAGATCGTGGCGGGCCCCGGACCCGGCGGTATCGAGGGCGCGGTGGTGGAGCTCGACGACGAGCTGCTCGCGCAGTCCGTGCGGATCTGGATCGAGAAGGTGGTGGGCGCGCCCGGCTAGCAGCCGGCGTCGAGCACCTTCGACAGGACCCGCACCAGGTCGGCGCGGTCGGTCACGTCGAGGTGGGCCACCAGGTGGCGCTCGATCCCGTCGACATGGGCCGCCACCGCCCGCTCGAGAACCGCCCGCCCCTCGGGTGTCAGGACGACGTGGATGCTGCGCCGGTCGCTCGGGCAGTTCTGCCGTTCCACCAGCCCGGCGTCGACCATGCGGTCGACGAGCCGGGTCACGCCACCCGTGGTGAGCGCGACATCGGTGCTGAGCCGGCTCATGGTCAGGCGAGTCTCCGGCGCAGCCGCCACGTGGATGAGCACGTCGAAGAAGACCAGCGGGATCCCGACGGACCGCTCCAGCTCTCGGCCGAGCGTCTCTGTGAGGCGGCGGTTGGTGCGGATGATCAGGCCCATGAGCTGGATGCGCTCGTCGTCCATCTGGCCGAGGATCCCGCAGGTGCCTCCGTCGTCGTGCGACCCGGCCCGCTCCTCGTCGCCGCCCTTGGTTGGAATGGTCGCCGTTCCCATGCCGCTCAGTCTCTCCCGAAATCGCTCCGCAGCCCTAGTTTCGCTGCTTGACAAGTATCTGTATGCTCAGATATTATACTAACAATAATCATCCGATCAACCAAGGAGCGACGGAAATGACATCCACGACCAGCACCGCAACCCTTCCCAAGACGGGGTCCTACGCCATCGACCCGGCCCACACCGAGGTCGGCTTCATCGCCCGCCACCTCATCGGCACCAAGGTGCGGGGCCGCTTCACCGACGTGTCCGGCACCTTCACGGTGGCCGAGAACCCCGAGGAGTCGACGCTGGAGGCGGTCGCACAGGCGGCCAGCATCCACACCGGCCAGGTCCAGCGGGACGACCACCTGCGGACGAACGACTTCCTCGACGTCCCGAACTACCCCACGCTCACCCTCAAGAGCACCGGACTGAAGCAGGTCGATGACACCCGCTGGGTCATGACCGGCGACCTCACCATCCGGGGTGTCACCAAGCCCGTCGACTTCGACCTCGAGTTCCTGGGTGAGGGTGCATCCATGCAGGAGGGCAAGACCGTCGTGGCATTCTCCGCCCGGGCCGAGATCGACCGGCGCGATTTCGGCGTCAGCTTCAACCACTCGCTGCTCGACGGCAGCGTCGTCGTGGGGAACAAGGTCGTGATCGAGATCGAGACCGAGGCCGGTCTGGCCGACTGACCTCGAGCGGAGCGGTGGCCGGCCTCGGGGGACACCGGCGCCGCTGGGTACGCTTCCCGGCCATGGCGACACGATCGGCGGGCCTGCGCGCTGCGCCGGCCACCGAGCTCCGCTCCGTCATTCCGGCCGACCGTGAGGACACCTACGTCCTCGCGGTCGACCTGGGGACCGGTGGCCCCAAGGCCGCGGTGCTCTCCGCGACCGGGCGCATCGCGGCACACTCGTTCGAGGCGGTGGGTGTCGACCTGACCGATGACGGCGGAGCCGAACAGTCCCCCCGGGCGTGGTGGGACGCCATCGTGGCCTCGGCCCGGCGTGCCCTGGCCGACAGCGGTGTGGCGCCGGAGCGGATCGTCGGCGTGGGCTGCACCTCGCAGTGGTCGGGCACCGTGCCCGTCGACGACGTCGGGGAGCCCATCGGGCCGGCCATCATCTGGATGGACTCGCGCGGGGCCCGCGCCGTGCGCGAGACGGTCCGCGGCACGCTCAACGTCCAGGGGTACTCCGCTTCCAAGCTCGCCCGCTGGGTGCGGCGCACGGGCGGGATCCCGAGCCTCTCGGGCAAGGACCCGGTGGGCCACATTCACTTCCTGCGTGAGCGCCGCCCCGACGTCTACGCCGGCGACGGCGGTGTTCCTCGAGCCCGTCGACTACCTCAACCTCCGCCTGACCGGTCTGGCTCGCGCCTCGCACGACTCCATCACCGTGCACTGGGTGACTGACAATCGTGACATCGGCGCCGTTGCCTACGACGACGCCCTGGTGGACTTGGCCGGCCTCGAGCGGAGCACCTTGCCGGAATTGGTACCGACGGGCAGCGTGATCGGCGGGCTGGCGCCCGCCCCCGCGGCCGAGCTCGGGTTGTGCCCCGGGACTCCCGTCGTCGCGGGCACCGGGGACCTGCACTCGGCCGCCGTCGGCTCCGGCGCCGTGGCGGACTTCGACGCGCACCTCTACATCGGCACCTCGAGCTGGATCAGTTGCCATGTCCCGTTCAAGAAGACCGACGCCCTGACCAACATCGCGTCCATCCCGTCGGGGATCCCAGGCCGCTACCTCCTGGCCGACGAGCACGAGACGGGGGGCGCCTGCCTCACCTGGCTGCGCGACAACTTGCTCTTCCCCGGCGACGCGTTGGCGGCGGGGGGTGCGCCCGACGGCTTCTTCGGCACGCTCAACGACATGGCGGCCTCGGTTCCGGCGGGCGCGCACGGCGTGCTGTTCACCCCATGGCTCAACGGGGAACGCTCACCGGTCGACGACCACACCATCCGCGGCGGGTTCCACAACATCTCGCTCTCCTCGACCCGCGCCGACATGGTGCGCGCCGTCTTCGAGGGCGTGGCCCTCAATTCGGCCTGGTTGCTCGGCGCGGTGGAGAAGTTCTGCAAGCGGCGCCTCGACTCGCTGGCCTTCGTCGGCGGCGGCGCCAACTCCGACCTGTGGTCCCAGATGCACGCCGACGCCACGGGCCGGACCATCCGCCAGATCGCCGATCCGGTGCTGGCCAACGTGCGCGGAGCCGGACTGCTGACCTTGCTGGCCCTGGGCCACATGACGCTGGCCGACATCCCCGGCACGGTCGAGGTGAAGGACACCTACGCACCCCACCCGGAAGCGGCGGAGCTCTACGGGGGGCGGTTGAAGGAGTTCGTCAACCTCTACGAGAAGACGAAGGCGATCCACAAGCGGCTCAACGGGCGCCGACTGCACGAGGGGTCGTCCCCCGGCTGACCACCACCCGGTCACGGTTCGTTCAGTCCCGACGGGCGCGCCGCAACCACGAGCGGGTGCGCCCATGCCCCGGCGAGCCCTTGGTGACGATCAGGGCGATTGAGGTGGTCACGTAGCCACCCAGTCGAGTGCGGAGGTGGACGTCGGTGTAGGGCGGCACGTCGACATGGAGGTCCTCGGGGGTGGTGCCCTCGCGGTAGTCGATGTCGAGAGCGTGCCCCGCCCGCCGCAGGCCGTCGGCCATCGCCTCGATGTCGCGGCGCCGGTAGAAGACAGTGCCGCCCGCCTCGACCGTCGCGTCGTTGGACGAGACGAGGTACTCCGTGGTGTGCACCGCCGTCCCTCCCGGCGCGAGGCAGGCCATCTGGTTGACGACGAACTCCGTCCCGGCGGCCAGCGTGCCCAGGTGCTCGAGGGCGCACGACGACCACGTGAAGTCGAAGCCTCGCAGGTCGGGAGGGATGGCATTCATGTCGACGTCGCGGTAGCGCACGCGGCGCACGAAGTCGTCCTCGGGACACAGTCCGAACGTGTTCAGGTTCTCCAGGCCGCCGGCCCACTCCACCGCGGAGTCGGTCCAGCCCGTCGACACCGCCAAGTCGTGGGGCTGGTCGGTGGCGACGAGGTCACAGCCCTGGGCCGCGAACAATGCGACCAGGGGCTCCTGGCCCACGCCGAAGCCCAGGCCCGTGCGCCCGGGTCCGAGGAGGCCGCGTTCGCGCAGCGCTTCGGCGATGAAGAGCCACTCCCACATCTTGCGGTGGAGCAGGACGTCGCGGGGGTCCCCGTCCGTGGTCGCCCACATCGGACGTAGGCGCCGGGCCCAGGCCACCAAGGCGGGGGAGCGCAGCGACTCGACCGAGCACAGTTGCGAGCGCAGCATGACCGGCCGACCTTACCGGCGCCCGCATGACGGGAAGAGCGAGCCCAGGGTCGGCCCGCGCCTACATGCGCTCGAAGTTCCGGGCCAGCTCCCAGTCGGACACGTGGCGGTTGCTGGCCAGCCACTCCTGCTCGGCCGTGTTGAGCAGGTGGTGGTGCACGTCGGGCCCGAAGGCCTCGAGCGCCACCGGGGAATCGCGCAGCTCGGCGATCGCCTCGACCAAGGTCGAGGGGATGCGGGGCACGTCGGTCGCCTCGTAGGCGTTGCCCGGATAGGGGTCACCGGGCTCGAGCTCGTGATCGATGCCGTAGAGGCCGGCGGCGATGGAGGCGGCCAGCACGAGGTAAGGGTTCACGTCGGCCCCGGGGATGCGCGACTCCACCCGCCGCCCGGCGCCGTGCCCCACGACGCGAAAGCCGCACGTGCGGTTGTCCTCGCCCCAGACCGCTGCCGTGGGCGCCCAGCTGCCGGGCACGTAGCGCCGGTAGGAGTTGACCGTGGGCGCGGCGCACCAGGCCAGCTCGCGCGCCGCGTGCAGCTGGCCGGCCAGGAAACGGCGCCCGACCGCCGACAGCCCGCTCGGGTGGGACGGGTCCGCCATCAGCGGGTCGCCGCTCGCGGCGTCCCACAGGCTGGTGTGCACGTGGCAGGACGAACCGACGTCGTCCATGGTCCACTTCGCCATGAAGGTCGCGGCGCGGCCTTCCTGGGCGGCGATCTCCTTGATCCCGTTCTTGAACACCAGGTGGTGGTCGGCCGTGACGAGTGCTTCGTCGTAGGTGACGTTGACCTCGTGTTGCCCCCGCCCCGCCTCGCCCTTGGAGAACTCGACCGGGATCCCGGCGCCGCGCATCTCGTTGCGGACACGCCGCAGGACGTACTCCTCGCGGGTCGTCTGCAGCAGCTGGTAGTCCTCGATGGTCGAGGTGTGCGGCGTCAGCCCCTTCCAGCTCTTCGCATCGGCCTCCTCGTAGGAATCGCGGAAGAGGAAGAACTCGAGCTCCGTCGCGCTGCAGACCCGCAACCCACGCTCAGCCGCACGTTCGAGCTGGCGCCGCAGGATCTGCCGCGGCGAGACCTCGACCGGCGTGCCGTCCTCGGCGGTCAGGTCGCACAGGACGAGAGCCGTCCCTTCCAGCCAGGGGATGTGCCGCGCGGTGGCGTAGTCCGGGCGGCACACGAAGTCGCCGTAGCCGGTGTCCCAACTGGTGAAGTGGTAGCCCGGCAGCGGGTTCATGTCGACGTCTACCGCGAGGAGGTAGTCGCAGGCCTCGATCCCGTGCTCTGCGACGTGCGAGGCGAAGAAGTCCGCCGTGACCCGCTTGCCGACGGGGCGCCCGTGCATGTCGGGGAACGCCACCACGACCGTGTCGATGGAACCCTCGGCAATCCCGTCGTCAATGAGCTGGCGTCCTGGCATGGGCCATGTTGACCCCACCGCCGACGGTCGTCCAACCCCTCGCTACGCTGGGCCCGGTGAAATCGGTCCCCGCGTGGTCCGGATCCCGCCTGTGATCCCGCTCATCGGCGTGTCCACCTACGTGGCCGACGCCCGCTGGGGTTCGTGGGAGCGCCATGCCGCCGTGCTGCCCGAGTCCTACTTCGAGCTGGTCGCCGCGGCCGGCGGCCGGCCCCTGCTGCTCCCCCCACCGCGCCGCGCGCCCGGGGGCCCGGAGGCGGGGGCCGACGAGGTGGTCGACGTGCTCGACGGCCTCGTGCTCACCGGAGGGGGCGACGTCGACCCGCTCGCCTACGGGGAGGAGCCCGTGCCCGAGGTGTCCGGCGTCAACCCGAACCGCGACGCCAGCGAGCGCGCCCTGCTCGCCGCCGCGCTGCGGGCGGACATGCCGGTGCTCGCCATCTGCCGGGGCTGCCAGGTCCTCAACGTCGAGCTCGGCGGCACCCTGTTCCAGCACCTGCCCGACGTGGTGGGGCACCTGGCACATCGCAGCGCGCCCTACGTCTTCGGCGACGTCGAGGTCCAGACCCTGCCGGGCTCCCTCGTCGCCGGCGTCTTCGGCGACACGCCGACGGTGCGCTGCTCGCACCACCAGGCGATTCACGACCTGGGTCGCGGACTGGTGGCGACCGCCTGCACCACCGACGGCGTCATCGAGGCGGTCGAGCTGCCGTCGGCCCGCTTCGTCCTCGCGGTGCAGTGGCACCCCGAGGAGGGGTGGGACCAACGGCCCTTCGACGCCCTGGTGCGCGCGGCCCGGGACTACCGGGACGAGCGGTCGGTGCGCAGGAGCGCATGACCTGGGAGCGCACGACTCGGGCGTGCCCGGACCCGTGACCTCGGCGGCGGCGGGCCGGGTCGGTGTCGTCACCGGCGCCAGCCGTGGGCTCGGGGCGGGCTTGGCCGTGCACTTCGCCGGGTCGGGCATGCATCTCGGGCTGTGCTCCCGCCACCGGCCCATCCTGGCCGCCCGCACCCGGCCCACCGCGCACGACGGCCACATCGTCGCGTCCGAGCGGCCGGTGCTCTCCGCCGTCGACGTGACCGATCGGGCTGCGTTGGGGCGCTTCGCCGCAGAAGTGATCGCTCGATTCGGCCGCATCGACTTGTGGGTGAACAACGCCGGCCTGCTCGGGCCGCTCGGGCCGCTGAGGGAGGCCGACCCGGTCGAGCTGGCGCGCACCGTCGACGTCAACGTGACCGGCGTCCTCAACGGGACGGCGGTGTTCGCCGAGCACGTCCATTCCCGCCCCGGCTCGGGCGTGCTCGTCAACATCTCGTCGGGCGCCGCGACGAAGCCCTATGCGGGCTGGGCCGCCTACTCCGCGTCCAAGGCGGCGGTGGACCAGCTCACCCGCGTGGTGGCGATGGAGGAAGCGGACCACGGGCTGCGCGCCTACTCGGTGGCACCCGGCCTGGTGGACACGGACATGCAGACGGCCATCCGCGCCGCCGACGAGACGTCGTTTCCCGAGGTGGAGCGCTTCCGCCGCGCCGCGGCGGAGCACCGCTTCAACTCCCCGGCCTGGGTGGCCGAGCACATCCTCGCCGTCGCGTTCGGGCAGCAGCGACCCGGGGCGGCGACGCTGCGCATCCCCGACCAGGCCGTCTCCGGCCTCGCCGGATAAGGTCTGCGGCCATGCCCAGGAGCGGTGCCCGCAAGGTGGTCAAGCCGGTGGCCGCGGCCGCCGTCACGCTGGGGACGATCGCCAGCATCTGGTGGTTCGCGCTCAAGCCCCGCCGCAAGGCCAAGGGCGCCGGGATCACGAACGAGAAGAAGTAGGCACCGGCCGGTTCACCCGGTCGGCGGCAGTCCCTCCACGAGGCCAGGCAGGCACTCGCCGATCGACCCCTGGACGACGACGTCGGCCAGCGAGTCCATTTCGGTCGGGCCGCCGTTCACGATGACGAGTACCGCGCCGTGGCGCACCGCGACCGGGACCAACCCCGCGGCGGGGAACACCGCCAGGGTGGAGCCCACCGCCAGCATCAGGTCGCACGCCGCTGCGGCCTCCTCCGCCCGGAACAGGTCTTCGGCGACGAGACTCTGGCCGAAGCTGATCGCCGCCGACTTGAGGATCCCCCCGCATGCCGTGCCGGCGGCCCCCGACACGGGGACCGTGCACGCCGGGTCCGCCTCGCCGGCCCGCACCCGCGCGTGGACCGGCTCGGCCGGCTGGCGGTCACCGCAACGCAGGCACACGACCTCGAGCGCGGTGCCGTGGATCTCGACGATGCGTGCCGGGTCCGTGCCGGCCTTCTGGTGCAGCCCGTCGATGTTCTGGGTCACGAGCACGTCGAGGCGGCCCGAGCGTTCCAGCTCGACCAGGGCCTCGTGGCCCGCGTTGGGCCGCGAGTCCCACATCGGCGAGGTGAGGCGGTTCTGCCAGGCGCGCCGCCGCAGGTCGGGGTCGGCCAGGTAGGCCTCGAGCGTGGCCGCCTTCTCGGCCGCCGGGTTCTTCGTCCATACCCCCTGGGGCCCGCGGAAGTCCGGGATGCCCGAGTCGGTCGAGATGCCCGCGCCCGTCAGCACGACGACGCGGCGCGCCCGCTCGAGGAGGGCACGGGCGCGGGCGGCCGCCGCGGCCGGCAATGCGTCGTCCGTCTCCATGGCAGGCGCAATCGTGGCACGGCGTACGCTGCCGCCATGCCCGGGGACGCCCCCACCGTCGAGCTGCTGCGCGCCGCCGACGCCGAGGACCGCCAGCGCCGGGCGGCCGGGGCCCTGCTCGCACGGGGCTGCCGCCGGGGCGATCGGGTGGCCTTCGCGCTCGGGTCGTCCGCCGACTTGATCTCCGCGGTGCTCGGGGCGGCCCGTGTCGGGCTCATCCCGGTGCTGCTGAACGCGACGCTGACCCCGGTCGAGCGCGACCTCCTGGCCGACGACGCGCGGCCGGCGGTGCGCATCTTCAGCGCGGCCGAGCTGGCAGGGCTGGCCGAGGGCCCGCCCGTCGAGCTGGCGCCGTTCCCGCTCACCAGGTCCATGCACTACACCTCGGGCACGACCGGCCGGCCCAAGGGGGTGACGACGGGCATCTGGGACGAGGCGACGGCCCGTGCCGTCTTCGAGGACGAGGCGTCGGTGTGGCACTTCGACCGCCGCGACCTGCACCTGGTCTGCTCGCCGATGTACCACACCGTCTCGGTCCGCTTCTGCTCGGGCACGCTGCTCTCGGGAGGGGCCCTCGCCATCTTGAGCCGCTTCGACGCCGCGGCCGCGCTCGATGTCCTTCGACGCGAGCGCCCGACGACGGCGTTCCTCGTCCCCACCCACCTGGCGCGCATCCTTCAGTGCCCCGTCTTGGGCCGCGCCGAGCACTTCGACTCGCTGCGCCTCCTGGCCCATGCCGGTGCGCCCTGCCCGGAGTCGGTCAAGCGCGCCATCATGGCACGCGTGCGCCCCGGCGGCGTCTGGGAGTTCTACGGCTCGACCGAGGCCCAGTTCACCGTGTGCTCGCCCGAGGAGTGGCTCGAACGGCCCGGCACCGTCGGCCGGGCCCGGCCCGGGCGGCGGCTTTCCATCGTGCCGGTGGCCGAGGGGGCCCCCGATGACGGGGCCGACGATTTCGAGGCCGGGACCATCTGGTGCGAGATGCCCGCCTTCGCCCGCTTCAGTTACTGGGGCAACCCCGAGGCCACGCGGGCGGCGTGGCGCGGCTCGGCGTGCACGATCGGCGACCTCGGCCGGCTCGATCCCGACGGCTACCTCTACCTCTCGGGCCGGCGCCACGACCTCATCATCAGTGGCGGCGTCAACGTCTACCCGGCCGAGGTCGAGAACGTGTTGGCCGCCGTCGACGGGGTGCGCGAGGTCGCCGTGTTCGGGCTGCCCGACGAGCAGTGGGGCCAGCGCGTCTGCGTCGCCTACGTCGGCGACGCCCCCGACGCCGAGGACGCCCTGCGGGCCGCCGCCTCGGCCCGCCTCGCCCCCTACAAGCGGCCCAAGACCTATGTCGCCGCACCGGACCTGCCGCACACGGCCACCGGCAAGCTCATGCGGCGGGCCGTGCCCGGCCATCTGGGCCTGGCGCACGGTCCGGCTGCCCTCGGCGGGTAAGACTGCGCTATGCCCTTCGCCACCACCAACCCCGCCACCGGGAAGGTCGAGAAGGAGTTCCCGGCCCACACCCCCGACCAGGTCGATGCGCTCCTCACGCGCGCCACGGCCGCGTTCGCCGACTACAAGGCGACGACGTACGCCGAGCGGGCCCGCCATCTGACCACGGCGTCCGAGCTGCTCGAGGGCGAGGTGCCCGACATCGCCCACATCCTCACCACCGAGATGGGCAAGACGTTCGCCGCGGCCAAGGGCGAGGTCTCCAAGTGCGCCGTCGGGTTGCGCTGGTTCGCCGACAACGCCGAAGCGCTCCTGGCCGACGAGCGCATCACGTCCACGGCCACGCGGTCCTACGTGCACTACCAGCCGCTCGGCCCGGTGCTGGCGGTCATGCCCTGGAACTTCCCGTTGTGGCAGGTGATTCGCTTCGCCGCCCCGGCGCTCATGGTCGGCAACGTCGGCCTGCTGAAACACTCGTCGAACGTGCCCCAGACGGCGCTCGCCATTGAGGACCTCTTCCGCCGGGCCGGCCTGCCCGACGGCGTCTTCACCAACCTCTTCGTCGAGTCCAAGGACATCGCGGACCTGATTCAGGACCCGCGCATCGCGGCGGTCACGCTGACCGGCAGCGAACGGGCCGGCGTGTCGGTGGCGTCCGCCGCGGGGCACACGCTCAAGAAGAGCGTGCTCGAGCTCGGCGGCTCGGACCCCTTCATCGTGACGCCATCGGCCGATCTCGAGGCCTGCGTGCGCACCGCCGTGACGGCCAGGGTGCAGAACAACGGGCAGTCCTGCATCGCGGCGAAGCGGTTCATCACGGTGGGCGACGTCGCCGACGAGTTCGAGGAGCGCTTCATCACCGCGATGGAGGAGCTGGTCGTCGGCGACCCGTTCGATCCCGCCACCGACATCGGCCCGATCGTCACCGAGGCCCAGCGCGACGAGCTGGTCGGGCAGGTGGAGGCGGCGAGACGCCAGGGTGCGGCCGTGCACGCCGGGGCCAAGGTCCCCGACGGCGACGGCTGGTGGTTCCCGCCGACCGTGCTGACCGGCGTCACCGTGGACATGCCCGTGGCCCAGGAGGAGATCTTCGGCCCGGTGGCCATGGTGCTGCGGGTACCCGACCTGACCGCGGCCATCGAAGCCGCCAATGCCACCACGTTCGGCCTCGGCTCGAGCGTGTGGACCGACGACGACGACGAGAGCGCCCGCTGCATCGATGAGGTCGAGGCGGGGGCCGTGTTCGTCAACGCCATGGTCGCTTCGACGCCGGAGCTGCCCTTCGGCGGCATCAAGCGATCGGGATTCGGGCGCGAGTTGTCCGAGCTGGGACTGAAGGAGTTCGCCAACGCAAAGACGGTGTGGATCGCTTGAACGGGCGGCCCTGTCGGCGATGACGACCTACCTCGACCACGCCGCCACCACGCCGTTGCGGCCCGAGGTGGCCGCCGCCATGGCCGAGGTCCACGCCACTCCGCTCGGGAATCCGACCGGCAGCCATCCGCCCGCACAGAGGGCGCGGCGCCTGCTCGAGGAGGCGCGCGACGAGGTGGCCTCCTTCCTCGGCCGCGACCCGGGCGACATCGTCTTCACCTCGGGCGGCACCGAGGCGGCCAACCTGGCCGTGCTGGGGACGGTCGAGGCGGCGCGGTGCGGGCGGGGCGAGGCGGTGCTGCTGTGCTCGGCCGTGGAGCACCCCACGGTACGCGAGTCGGCCCGGGCCGCGGCACATGCCGGCGCAGACTCGCGTGTGCTGCCCGTCGACGAGTCCGGGGTGCTCGACCTCGACGCTCTGGCCCGCACGCTCACGTCGCGCTGCACGCTCGTCGCCGTGATGACGGCGAACAACGAGACAGGGGTCGTGCAGCCCCTGGGCGATGTCATCGACGCCGTGCGGCGCCGCGCCTCGCAGGCGTTCGTCTTCACCGACGCGGTGCAAGCCGCGCCCTACCTCGACCTCGCCGAGGTCGCCGCAGCCGCCGACCTGGTGTCGCTCAGCGCCCACAAGATGGGTGGGCCGGTCGGCACCGGTGCGCTCGCGGTGGGCCCGCGGGTGGCCCTGACGGCGCGCCAACACGGGGGCGGGCAGGACGCGAGCGGCGGAGCGGCACCCAGGACGTGGCCGGTGCGGTCGGGCTCGCCACTGCGTTGCGACTCGTCGCGGCCGAGCGAGCCGAGGGGGCGCCGCGGGTGGCGGCGCTGCGTGACCGGCTGCGCCAGGGGCTGCTTGCGTCGTTGCCCGACGCGCGCGCCACGGTGCCGCGACGACGTCGCCGTCCTGCCCGGACACCTGCACCTGTGCCTGCCGGGGGTCGAGCGGGAGGAGCTGCTGGTGGCCCTCGGCCAGGAGGGGGTGTGCGTGTCGGGCGGCTCCTCGTGCGCCAGCGGTGCGCTCGAGCCCAGCCACGTCCTCGCCGCCATGGGCGTTGCGCCCGAGCTGGCGGCAGGCGCCGTCCGCTTCTCACTGGGCTACAGCACCACCGAGGCAGACGTCGATCGTGCGCTGGCCGCGGTGCCCGGCGTGGTGGACGCGTTGCGCCGACGGGCGTGACACCCGGTGGCACACTGGTCCCCATGCGGGTGCTCGTGGCGATGTCGGGGGGCGTCGACTCCTCGGTCGCGGCCGCGCTCCTGGTGGAGCAGGGTCATGACGTTGTCGGTGCCACCCTCAAGCTGTGGGGTGGCCCGTCGGACTCGGGTTGCTGCTCCGTGGCCGACGTCGACGACGCGCGGCGGGTGGCCCAGCAGCTCGGCATCGCCCATCACGTGTTCAACCTGACCGAGGAGTTCGACCGCAACGTCGTCACGCCCTATGTCGGCGAGCACGCGCGGGGCAGGACACCGAACCCCTGCATCGAGTGCAACCGCTCCATGAAGTTCGATCGCCTGCTGCGCCGGGCCGAGCGCCTCGGCTTCGACCGGCTGGCGACGGGGCACCACGCCAGGGTCACGGGCGAGACGGCGCGGCGCCTGCGGCGTGGCGCGGACGCCGCCAAGGACCAGTCCTACGTGCTCTCCATCCTCGACCAGGACGCCCTGGGACGCGTCCTCTTCCCGGTGGGCGACCTGACCAAGGACGAGGTGCGCGCCCACGCCCGGCACCTCGGGCTGCGCACCGCCGGCAAGCCCGACAGCCAGGATGTGTGCTTCATCGGGAGCGCCGAGGGACGGCAGGGGTTCTTGTCCCGGCGGATGGAGCTGCACGCGGGCGAGGTGGTGGACGGCGAGGGCCGGCCGGCGGGCACGGTGGAGGCCGTCGAGCTCGTCACGGTGGGGCAGCGGCGCGGCATGGGCCACGGGAGCGACGGTCAGCGGCGCTACGTGACCCGGGTCGACGTGGCGTCGCGCCGGGTCACCGTGGGTGGCGCGGCGGACGCGCTGCGCGCGTCGGTCCTGCTTCCGGGGGCCTCGCTCACCTGGGTCGAGGGGCCGCTCGTTCCCGGCGCCCGGGCGGTGGCGCAGGTCAGCGCCCACGGGCGCCCCGTGCCCTGCAGCCTGGAGCACGACGACGCCGGCCTGCGCGTGCGCTTCGATTCCCCGCAGCGTCCGGTGGCGCCGGGCCAGACGGTGGCGCTCTACGACGCGCTCGACCCCGACGCCGTGGTCGGCGCGGGCATCGCCGCCTGACCGTGGCTGCCAGCGGCGGTGGCAAGGACGGCAGCGTCCCGCCGGGGTGGCGGCGCGGGCCGCCGAGCTGCGCGCGCTGATCGTCCACCACAACGAGCTGTACCACACGCTCGACGCGCCGGAGATCCCCGACGCCGAATACGACCTCCTCGTCGTGGAGCTGCGGCAACTCGAGGCGGACCATCCCGAACTGCGCACGCCCGACTCGCCGACGAGCACGGTGGGCGGCCCCCCGTCGGGGCTGTTCGCCGAGGTCCGCCACCGGGTGCCCATGATGAGCCTGGACAACGCGTTCGACGAAACGCGAGCTGCGGGCGTGGGCGGAGCGGATGCGTCGCCAGGACCCGGCTCTGGACCTCGAATCTCTGGCGTTCTCGTGCGAGCCCAAGGTCGACGGGGTCGCCATGTCGCTCACCTACGAGCGAGGGAAGTTCGCCCAGGCGGCCACGCGTGGCGACGGGGTCAGCGGAGAGGACGTGACCGCGAACGTGGCGACGGTGAAGGACGTCCCGAGGGAGCTGGCCAAGGCCGGAGGCCCCTACCCCGAGATCCTCGAGGTGCGGGGCGAGATCTACATGCCGGTGGCCGAGTTCGAGGCCATGAACAAGCGGCAGGCGGACGCGGGCGAACGCCTCTTCGTCAACCCACGCAACTCGGCGGCCGGTGCGCTGCGCCAGAAGGACCCCGGCGTCACGGCCACGCGTCCCCTGCACTTCTGGGCCTACCAGGTCGGCGTCGTCGAGGCGCCGCCGGCGAAGCGCAGGTGGCCGGCCGCCACGCAGACCGACACCCTGGCGCAGCTGGCCAAGGCGGGCTTCCCGGTCAGCCCCGACGCCCGCCAGATCACGGGGATGGCGGCGGTCGTCGAGCGCTGCCGGGAGCTGGCCGAGGAGCGTCACGGCCTGGCCTACGAAATCGACGGTGTGGTGGTCAAGGTGGACGAGCTGGCCCTCCACCAGGTGCTGGGCGCCACCTCGCGGGCGCCCCGGTGGGCCGTCGCCTTCAAGTTCCCGCCCGAAGAGCGCACGACCAGGCTCCTCGGCATCATGGTCTCCATCGGACGGACGGGCCGGGCGACGCCGTTCGCCCGGCTCGAACCGGTCTTCGTCGGTGGCTCGACGGTCGGGGTGGCAACGCTGCACAACGAGGACCAGGTGGCGGCGAAGGACGTGCGGCCCGGCGACCTCGTCGTCGTGCGCAAGGCGGGTGACGTCATCCCCGAGGTCGTCGGGCCGGTGCGCGATGGCCCCGGGGTGCCGACGCGGCGCAAGCCGAAATGGAAGTTCCCGGCGTCGTGCCCGTCGTGCGGCGAACCGCTCGTCCGCCTGCCCGGGGAGAGCGACACCTACTGCACCAACATCGACTGCCCGGCCCAGCGGGTGCAGCGCATCTCGCACTACGCGTCGCGCTCCGCCATGGACATCGAGGGGCTGGGTGAAGAACGCGTCCTCCAGCTCGTGGGCGCCGGGTTCATCGACGACGCGGCAGACCTGTACGACCTGACCGTCGAGCAGCTCGTCACCCTGGAACGGTTCGGCGCGGTGTCGGCGGCCAACCTGGTGGCGGCCGTTGACGCGTCGCGGGCACAGCCGCTGAGCCGGCTGCTCGTCGCGCTCGGTATCCGCCACGTCGGCCCCACCGTGGCCCGCGCCGTGGCCCGCGCCTTCGGGACGCTCGACGCGATCGAGGCCGCCACGGTCGAGCAGCTGGCCGCCGTCGACGGTGTGGGCGGCATCATCGCGGCCAGCCTGGCCGAGTTCCTCGCCGCGGAGGGCAACGTCGCCGTGATCGGACGCCTGCGCGGCGCCGGGCTCACGACGGCCGAGCCGGTCGCCGCCGGAGCGGAGGGAGGGGGAGCCGGGGCGGCGGCGTCTCCGGAGCAGACACTGGCGGGCAAGGCGGTGGTGGTCACCGGCGCGGTCCCCGGCTACACGCGCGAGGGAGCCGAGGAGGCGATCATGGCGCGGGGCGGCACGTCGCCCGGGAGCGTGTCCAAGAAGACCTTTGCCCTGGTGGTCGGCGACGCACCGGGCGCCAGCAAACTCAAGAGAGCCGACGAGCTCGGCGTCCCGACGCGTGGACGCGGTGTCGTTCGAATCGATGCTCGAGACGGGCGAGTTGCCCGAATGAGCAGGATCGTGTGCTGGTCGGCAGGTGTCCACCGGATGCGGGTCCGCAATCGGTAGCCTGAGCGTGCCCCGATGCCCCTGATTTCTGATTCCATCGGCCGGGTCCTTGGGAAGCGGTACCGGCTGCTCTCCGCTCTGGGCACCGGCGCTTCGGCACACGTCTTCCTCGCCGAGGACGTGTCGCTGCAACGCCACGTCGCGGTCAAGGTGCTCCAGCCGGGACTCGCAACCGACGAGGCGTTCCTGAAGCGCTTCCGGGCCGAGGCACGCTCGGTCGCCTCGCTCAACCACCCCCACGTGCTGCGCGTCTTCGACTGGGGCGACGACACCGATGGGCCCTATCTGGTCCTCGAGTATCTCGGCGGGGGCTCGCTGCGCGACCTGCTCGACCGCAACGTCCGGCTCTCGCATTCCCAGGCGGCCCAGCTGGGGACCGAGGTGGCCCAGGGGCTGGCCTACGCCCACACCCGCGGGCTGGTGCACCGGGACATCAAGCCGGCCAACCTGCTCTTCGACGAGGAGGGCCTGGTGCGGGTGGCCGACTTCGGCGTTGCCCGCGCCCTGGCCGAGGCGGCCTGGACCGAGCCGGCCGGCGCGATGGTGGGCACGGCGCGCTACATCTCGCCCGAGGCGGCCGAGGGCAAGCCCGTCGACGGCCGCGCCGACGTCTACTCGCTGGCGCTCGTCCTCTACGAGGCGGTCACGGGCACGGTTCCCTTCGTCACCGACACGACCATGGGCACGCTGGCCGCGCGCATCGGGCAGCCGTTGCCGCACGACCCCGCGCTGGGGCCGCTCGACGACGTGCTCGCCCGCGCCGCGGCGCCCGACGTGTCGGCCCGCCTCGACGCCGCCGGGCTGGCGGCCCGGCTGGGCGCACTGGCGGCCGCACTGCCGGCGCCGGCTCCGCTGCCGCTCGTTATCCCACACCTCGATGCCGCGGCACCGATCTCCGGGTTCCGGGCCCCGGGCGTGTCCGAGCTCACCGACTCGGGGGTGGTCGCCGTCGGTGCCGCCACGGCCTCGACTGCGATCGCGCCCGGCATCGGGGCGGCGGCTCCTCCGGTCGGCACCAAGGCCGGGCCGGGGGAGATCTTCGACGCCGAGCCCCTCGGCAAGGCCGCGGCCGGCCGCCGGGCGCCCACCGGCCTCAAGCGAACCTGGACGCGGCGCCGGCGCACGTGGTGGATCGTGGCGGCGATCGCCCTGGCGCTGATCGTGGCGGGCGGGCTGGTGGCCGCCTACGAGACGAAGGTGTTCACGCCGTCGCACCCGACCCCGGGGCTGGTCGACCTCCCGCTGGCCCAGGCCCGGACCGACGTGGCCAAGGTCCACATGGACCTGAAGGAGGGGCCGCCCGTGAAGTCGATCACGGTTCCCGCCGGCGCGGTCGTGTCCCAGAGCCCGAGACCCGGGGTGTCCCAGAAGGAGGGCTCGACGGTCACCGTGGTGCTCTCGGGAGGGAAGCCCGACGTCAGCGTGCCGTCGCTCACCGGCATGACCTGCGCCCAGGCCGCGGCCGCACTGCAGTCCGCCCACTTCCTGTCCGTCTGCGCGCCGGGGGCCTACAACAACAACATCCCGACCGGTGTGCTGGACCTGTGGTCCATCAACTCCACGCAGAACCCGACGAGTGCGCCCTACGGGAGCACCATCACGCTCGTCCCCTCGTTGGGCCACGAGCCGGCGACCGTCCCGAACATCCCGAACAGCTACACGTTCGACCAGGCCCAGGCCGCGTTGCAGGCGGTCGGGCTGACCGCGACCCAGAACCCGGAGTCGAGCACGACGGTCCCGTCGGGACAGGTGATCAACACCAGCCCGGCCAATGGAGCCCAGGCACCCTACGGCTCGGCGGTGACGGTCAACGTCTCGACCGGGCCACCGACGACGACGGTGCCCAACGTCCTGCAGGACACCGTCGGCCCAGGCCACGACGGCCCTGCAGGGTGACGGCCTCATCGTCTCTGGGGTGTCGGGCAGCCCGAACAACAAGGTGGTCGGCACCCAGCCCTCCATCGGCTCCACGGTGCCGGTCGGTTCGTCGATTCAGCTGTTCACCAAGTAGCCGGCGCGGTGGCGCTCCCGTTCGATCCGAGCTGTGACCTCTGCGAGGCGGCGCGCCTGTCGGAGTGGCACCACGAGGACGACGTGTGCTGGGTGGCCGACTGCGAGGTCTGCGGGGTGCCCATGGTGGTGTGGAAGCATCATGGCCCCACGCCGCCCGACGACGTCGTCGAGCACATGCTGGCCGAGTTGACCCGGGTGGCCGACGCCCGCTTCGGCTCGGGCGAGTGGTCGGTGGACCGCGTCATGCGGCAGATCCCCGACCACTTCCACGCCCATGGGCGCGACCCCAACTGGTGGTACCGCCTGCGCGGCATGCGCTGACCCCGTCGCGGGTTCGCCGGCGGCGGGGCGTCACCGCACGCACGGGGCGCCGAATTCGGCCCCAGGTAGGGTGAGCGAAATGGAGGTTTCCCCGGTCGAGCGCTCCGACGCGCTGCTCGACCCCGTCTCCGACCCCGGCGGCGGCGCCATGGGCACGCTGGGTGACGGATCGGTCGAGACGAACTGGTTCGTCCTGCTGCACCGCCGCGTTTCGGCCCGCGCCGTGCGCAGCCCGCGCTACCAATGGTGGGCCCTCGTCGCGCTGCTGGCCGGGTTGCTGTCGCTCAACATCACCTTCACGGTCTTCGTGGTCGCCCTGCCCACGGTCAAGGCCGACTTCCACACGAACTTCTCGGTGCTGGCCTGGGCCTCGACCGGGCCGCTCCTGGCCTTCGGCGTCGCTGCGCCGTTCTTCGGCAAGGCCGGGGACCTCTTCGGCCACCGCCGGCTGTACCAGTTCGGCCTGCTCGGCGCGATGGTCAGCGCGATCCTCACGGCGACGGCACCCGACGTCGGGATGCTGCTGTTCGCGCGCGCCCTCGACGGCGTGCAGGGCGCCGCCACCGGCACGGCGTCGATGGCGATCATCCTCGAGCTGTTCACGCCGGCGGACCGCGTCAAGGCACTCGGGTGGTGGTCGCTCGTCGGCGCCGGCGGGCCCGTCCTCGGCGTGACGCTGGGCTCGCCCGTGATCCAGTTCTTCGGATGGCGGACGCTGTTCTGGGGCCAGCTGGTCCTGCTGATCATCGCCTCGGTGGTGGTCGCGGTGCTGCTGCCCTCGGGCCGGCGGGCACGGGTCCTCGCGGGCGCCGGTCTCGGTGCTTGGCACCCCGTCGACGAGTCCCCAGAAACGGCAAGCCCGCTGGACGGGTCTTCAGAAACTACAAACGGTTCTGTTCATAGTTCCCGGAGAGACTCCCGGGAGGCTCCTGCCGAGCCAGCAACCCAGCCCGGCCGGGAGCGCGCACGCGTGTGGGAGGGCATGGACTGGGTGGGGACCTGGAGCCTGGCCGGCGCCGTCACCGCGGCCATGCTCGTCCTCAGCATCGGCCCGCTGGCGGGCTGGACGTCGCCCGGTGTCGTCGCGGCGGGCGTCTGCGCAGCCGCGCTGGCCGGCGTGTTCGTCTGGCGGGAAGCCACCTTCGCCACCCCGCTCGTGCCGACGACCTACTGGCGGCGCCGGAACTTCATGTTCCCCATGGGAACCAAGAGCTTCTCGAGCTTCGCCTACTTCGGCGGCTTCTTCCTGTTCCCGCTGCTCATGGAGCAGGTCTACGGCTACAGCGTCGCCCAGGTCGGCTTCCTCTCGGTGGCCCGCCCCCTGCTCTTCGCCGTGAGCGCACCGATCGCGGGCTACATGGCGGTGCGGACGGGCGAGCGGAACGCGACGCTCTTCGGCACCGGCGCCCTCTTCCTGTCCATGGTCCTGTTCGCCACGCTGGGCCCGTCGTCGGGGCTCGTGGTGATCGTGGTCGCGCTCGGCCTGTCCGGGCTCGGCATGGGCGTCTCCATGCCCGCCACCTCCGCCACCATGTCGAACGAGCTCGCCGAGTCGGAGTACGGCGTCATGAGCGCGGCGCAGCTGCTGGCGACCCAGGTGGGGGAGGTGGCGGGCATCCAGGCCGTGCTCACCATTCAGGAGTCGATCGCGAAACGGTCGGGCCTGGGCAACGTGCACCACAGCACGGCGCTCCTCCACAGCTTCAGCGTCCCGTTCTGGGTCGGTGCCGGCGTGGCCGCACTGGCGGTGATCTGCGCGGTGTTCATCCGGCCCCTGCCGCGGCAGGCGCACCGCGCGCAGCTGATGGCCGACGCGACCTGAGCGCAGTCGGCGGCCGGACCGCGGGCCGCGGACCGCGCTATTCGGTGATGTCGCGCAACCGGGTGGCCAGCTCGGCCGCGTTGGGGTCGCTGGCGGCCGGCGTGGCCTGGAGCGCCATCAGCTTGGCCATGTCGCCCTCCACCCGCACCTTGCCCGCCATGAAGGCCTGCATGCCCGCCTGCGGGTTGCCCTCGACGAGGATGGCCTTCGCGGTGTCGTAGTCGACGGTGACCTTGAGGTCCTGGACCTCGAGGTGGCCCACGTCGAGGACCAGCTCGCCGCTCGAGGTGTCCATGTGGGCGTGGATGTCGTCGGCCGAGAAGGGGACGGCCGTCACCACGAGGTTCATGCGCACGACGTGGGGGATCGGTGGAGTCTTGCCCTCGTACTCGGCGCGGATCTTGCGGGCCTCCTCGAGCCATTCGTCGCTGAGGAACGGGTACGACGGCATTGCGGTGCTCCTTCGTCTTCGGTCTCGGTCGCGGCGCAGGACCTCGATGCCCCGCCCGGAGTCATGTGGCCGCCGGAACCCTACTCGCCTCGCCGGTAGGCTGCCGGTCCGTGACCGCCCCCGTGATCCCCGGCGCAGAGCCCTATTCGGCCGTCGGCGACGGCCGCGGCGCGCTGGTCCTGCACGGCTTCACGGGCAACCCCCAGTCCGTGCGCGGGCTCGCGCTCGCGCTGGCCGACGCGGGGTTGCACCGTGGAGATGCCCTTGCTCCCCGGCCACGGGACGGACATCTCCGACATGCTCGACACGCGCTGGGAGCACTGGTCCGCCGCCGCCGAGGCGGCCTACACCGAGCTCGCGGCGCGCAGCGACGCCGTCGTGGTCGTGGGCCTCTCCATGGGCGGCATGCTCGCCGTGTGGCTGGCCGAGCACCATCCCGAGATCGCGGCGCTGGTCGTCGTCAACCCGCTGCTCTTGCCTCCGGACGAGGCCACCGTGTCGCTCATCGAGGCGATGATCGAGGGCGGCGACGAGGTGGCACCGGGCATCGGCTCGGACATCGCCATGGAGGGCGCGGTCGAGTCGGCCTACCCCGGGCTGCCGCTGCGAGCGGTGCTCTCGCTCTTCGGCGCGGCGGCCGAGGTGGAGGCTGGGCTCGAGTCGGTCACCTGCCCCGTGCTCGTCTTCACCAGCCTGCAGGACCACGTCGTCGACCCGAAGTCGAGCGAGCTCCTGGTGGCACGGTCCAAGGGCCCGGTCGAGCAGGTGGTGCTGGAGCGCAGCTTCCACGTGGCCACCCTCGACCACGACAAGGACGAGATCGAGGTGCGCACGGTCGAGTTCGTGACCGGCCTGCTCCCCGCGCCGCGCCCGTGAGCGGGCCGCGCCAGCGGGAGCCGGCTCCGGTGACGCTCAGCCGCGACGACGTCGTCCATGTGGCGCGCCTGGCCCGGTTGGCGCTGAGCGACGCCGAGGTCGAGCTGTTCACGGCGCAACTGCGCACCGTGCTCGACCATGCGGCCGACGTGGCGGCGCTGGACCTCGCGCACCTGGAGCCGTCGTCCCACCCCATCGCGCTGCAGAACGTCCTGCGGCCCGATGACCCGCAGCCGAGCCTGGATCGCGATGAGGTGCTGGCCGCGGCGCCGGCGGTGGAGGACCACCGCTTCCGGGTGCCGCGGATCGGCGGCGCGGCACCGTGAGCGTCGCCGCGGACCGCGGGCACCTCGGCACCGCGCTGGCGCTGGCCGCCCAGGTCCGATCCGGGCAGCGATCGGCTCGACGAGGTGGTGGAGGAGGCGCTCGCCGCGGTGGCCGCCCGCGACGGCGAGCTCAACGCGTTCCTCGCCGTCCTCGGCGACGAGGCGCGGGCGCAGGCCGACGCGGGTCGACGCGGCCGTGGCCGCAGGGCACGACCCCGGCCCGCTGGCCGGCGTGCCGGTCGCGCTGAAGGACAACCTGTGCACGCGGGGCACCGTGACGACCTGCGGCTCGAAGATCCTCGAGGGCTGGCGCCCGCCCTACGACGCCACCGTCGTCGAGGCGCTCCGCCGGGCCGGGGCGATCGCGCTGGGCAAGACGAACATGGACGAGTTCGCCATGGGGAGCTCGACCGAGAACTCGGCGTTCGGGCCGACGCGCAACCCGCGCGACACGGGCAAGGTTCCCGGCGGCAGCAGCGGCGGCTCGGCGGCCGCGGTGGCCGCCGGCTTCGTCCCGCTCGGCCTGGGCTCGGACACCGGAGGGTCGATCCGCCAGCCGGCCGCGCTGTGCGGCGTGGTCGGCATGAAGCCCACCTACGGGCGCGTGCTCGCGCTACGGCCTGGTCGCCTTTGCGTCCTCGCTCGACCAGATCGGCCCGATCGCGACGACGGTGGCAGACGCCGCGCTCCTCTTCGACGTCGTGGCGGGGCACGACCCGCGCGACAGCACGTCGCTGCCCTCGGTGCCCGAGCCCACGCTGGCGTCGGTGCACGCGGGCGCAGAGGGGATCAGGGTCGGGCTGTGCCGTGACCTCGTGGACGGCTGCGCACCGGACGTGGCGGCGCGGGTGCAGGAGGCGGCCGACGCCCTGGCCGACGCGGGGGCCAAGGTGGAGGAGATCTCGGTGCCCGAGTTCGCCTACGGGCTGTCGGCCTACTACCTCATTGCGCCGGCGGAGGCGTCCTCCAACCTGGCCCGCTACGACGGGGTCCGCTACGGGCTGCGGGTCGACGGCGAGGATGCCGAGGTCATGAACACGGCGACGCGCACGGCCGGATTCGGCGCCGAGGTCAAGCGCCGGGTGATGCTCGGCACGTACGCGCTGTCCGCCGGGTACTACGACGCGTACTACGCCCAGGCCCAGCGGGTGCGCACGCTCGTGATGCGGGCGTTCGACCGGGCGTACGAGTCGGTCGACGTGCTGCTCGGCGCCACCGCGCCGACGACGGCGTTCGACCTCGGCGCCAAGGTGGACGACCCCATGGCGATGTACATGAACGACGTGTGCACCATCCCGTCCAACCTGTCGGGCCACCCCGCCGTCTCGGTGCCGTTCGGCACCGGCGTCGGCGGCCTGCCCGTCGGCGTGCAGGTGCTGGCGCCGGCGCTGGGAGAGGCGGTCCTGTTCCGGGTGGCCCGCGTCGTCGAGGCCCACGCGCCGCAGGGGCCGGGGTCGTGAGCGACGGAGCTGGGAGCTGGTGGTCGGGCTCGAGGTGCACTGCGAACTGGCGACGGCGACCAAGCTGTTCTGCGGGTGCCGCAACGCGTTCGGCGACGAGCCCAACATGAACATCTGCCCCATCTGCCTCGGGCTGCCCGGCTCGCTGCCCGTCCTCAACGAGCACGCCGTCGAGCTGGCCATGCGGATCGGCGCGGCGCTGCACTGCGACATCCGCCCCTCGGAGTTCGCCCGGAAGAACTACTTCTACCCGGACCAGGCCAAGGACTACCAGATCAGTCAGTACGACCAGCCCCTGAACACCGGTGGCTGGCTGGAGCTCCCCGACGGCTTCCGGGTCGGCGTGACGCGGGCCCACATGGAGGAGGACACCGGCAAGCTCACCCACGTCGGCGCGAGCGGACGCATCAACGCGGCCGACCACGCGTTGGTCGACTACAACCGCTCGGGCGTGCCGCTGGTCGAGATCGTGAGCGAACCCGACATCCGCTCGGTGGGCCACGCCAGGGCCTATGCCGACGAGCTGCGGGGGATCCTGATGGCGACCGGCGCGTCGGACGGGCGGATGGAGGAGGGCTCCATGCGCGTCGACGCCAACGTGTCGGTGCGGCCGGCCGGCACGAGCGCGTTCGGCACCCGTTGCGAAATCAAGAACCTCAACTCGCTGCGCTCGCTCGCTCGTGCCATTGAGTACGAGGAGGCGCGCCAGATCGCCGTCCTCGAGGCCGGGGGCGCGGTGGAGCAAGAGACGCGGCACTGGGACGAGTCGACGGGTCGGACGGAATCGATGCGCTCCAAGGAGGAGGCCAACGACTACCGCTACTTCCCCGAGCCCGACCTCGTGCCGCTGGCGCCCGCGGCCGCGTGGCAGGAGCGGGTGCGCGAGGCCTTGGGGCCGATGCCGGCGGACCGCCGGGCGTCGCTGGCCGCCGCCCTGGGTGGTGCGCCGAGCGCCTCCGAGACGGACCAGATCCGTGCGGTGGTCGACCTGGGCCTCGACGCCCTGGTGCGCGCGGCGGCGGAGGCCGGGGCACCCACGGCGCTGGCGCTGGCCCGGGCCGCCAACGAGGTGGCGGCCCGCAGCGAACTGGCGGCGCAGCTCGATGCGGGCTCGTTCGCATCCTTGCTCGCGCTCGAGTCAGGCGGCCAGCTCTCGGCGACCCAGTCCAAGGCGGTGCTCGGCGCGCTGCTCGAACGGGGCGGGGGGGACCCGGCGGCGCTGGCCGAGGAGATGGGGTTCGAGGCTCTCAGCTCCGACACCCTCGGTGCCGTCCTCGACGAGATCATCGCCGCCCACCCCGACGAGTGGGCCCGCTTCGTCGGCGGTGACGACAAGCTGCGAGGCATGTTCACCGGGCGAGGTCATGCGGGCCACCTCGGGCAAGGCCAACGGCAAGGATGTCGCGGCCGAGCTCCAGCGTCGCCGCGGCTAGGAGCCGAGCGGCTCCTTCATGTAGCGGTCGAGCGTCGGCCCGGCCCAGCGGGCGATCTCCTTCGGCGTGGCGGTCGAGACCGGTGGCACCCGCAGGATGTAGCGGGTGAAGGCGAGGCCCATCAGCTGCGACGACACCAGGGCCCGGCGCCGTGCGACGACCGCATCGCTTTCGCCGGCGTCGACCGGGTTGATGCTCCACACGCGGTCGCTGACGAACTCGCGCATGGCGTCGGCCACGCTCGGCGACGCGGCCATGGCCGCCACGCACGACGCGAAGGACGAGCCGGAATCCTCGGCGCGGTCCCACATGGTGAGGAAGCCCTCGACGACACCGGCGCCGGCGGGCGACGCCGCGTGGCTCGGCCACGACCCGGGGGTCGAAGGGCAGCGCCATGGCCGCGACGAAGAGGCTCGCCTTGCCGTCGAAGTAGTGGTGGACGAGCGCGGGGTCGACGCCCGCCTCGCGGGCCACGGCCCGCAGGCTCGTCCCGTCGTACCCCTTCGCCGCGAAGACGCGCGTGGCCGCCTCGACGATCTCGCCCCGGGTGTCCGCGTTGCCGGGCCGGCGGCCGACGGCGCTCACCGGGGACCGGGCCCGAATGCGGAGGTCACGGGGTATTCACCATCGGAGAATTCTGTGGTACAACTCATCAATGATGAATCTTATGATGGGGAGGCGATGACCGGGGTGCAAGCGACGACGCAAGCGACGCCGCAGACGGCGCGCAGGTGACCCTCCTCGGGCGGATGGCCGGGCGCTGCTACGACCGCCGCCGCGTCGTCCTGGTGGTGTGGATCCTGGCCATCATCGGCATCACCGTCGTCGCCCAGGTGGTGGGCACCCACTTCGAGAACAAGTTCACCTCGGGCAACACGCCAGTCGCAGCAGGCCGCCAACCTCCTCAACCAGCGCTTCCCCGCCGAGGCCGGCGACAACGCCGACGTCGTCTTCCACACGACGACCCCGATCACCGCCAACGAGCAACAGATCAACGAGGTGGTCGCCTCGCTCCGGCCGCTCGCCCACGTGAGCAGCGTGACAAGCCCGTTCTCTCCGGCCGGCGCACACCAGATCTCGCCTCACGCCAACATCGCCTACGCGGTCGTGCAGTTCGACACGACGACGGACAACCTGCCGCCCGCCGCGATCAACAAGGTGATCAACACCGCCGAGGCGGCGGCGCGTCCCGGGTTCCAGGTCGTGCTCGGGGGCTACCCGATCTCGTCCGTCGCCAAGATCTCCCCCGGAGCGAGCGAAGGCATCGGCATCACCGCCGCCATCATCATCATGCTGCTCGCTTTCGGCTCCGTCGTCGCGATGGGCCTGCCCATCATCACGGCGCTGTTCGGACTGGGGATCGGCGTGGCCCTGCTCGAGCTGGTGACCCATTTCCTCGTCGTCCCGAATTTCTCGCCCGAGATGGCCGCCATGATCGGCATCGGCGTGGGGATCGACTACGCGCTCTTCATCGTGACCCGGTACCGGCAGGGCATCTTCGAGGGCCGGGAGCCACGCGACGCCGTGGTCACGTCGCTCATGACGTCGGGTCGATCGGTGCTCTTCGCAGGGGGGACGGTGGTCATCTCCCTCTTCGGCCTCTTCCTGATCGGGCAGCCCTACATGATCGGGCTCGCGACCGCCTGCATCGCCGCCGTGCTGATGGTGCTGATCGCCGCGCTGACGCTGCTCCCGGCCCTCCTCGGGTTCTCCGGCAACGCCATCGACAAGCTGCACCTGCCCGGGTTGCTCCAGAGCGGCGGGCCGCCTCCGCCGAACGGCTTCTGGCACCGCTGGAGCCGGCTGATCCAGCGCCGGGCCTGGGTCACGGGGACGCTGGCCGTGCTCGTCCTGGTCCTCCTGGCCCTCCCGCTGTTCAGCATGCGCCTCGCCTTCACCGACGCCAGCAACGATCCGACCTCGACGACGACGAGGCAGGCCTACGACCTGCTGGCCCAGGGCTTCGGCATCGGGTTCAACGGCCCGCTGGTCGTCGCCGTGGACATGCACGGACCGCAGGACCGGGCCGTCGTGGAGCGGCTGGGCCAGGCCCTCGGCCACGGCGTGCCCGACGTGGCCTACGCGGCGCCGCCCCGGTTCAACGCGACCGACACCGGTGCCGTGGTCATCGTCGTCCCCGCGACCTCTCCGCAGGCGGCCCAGACCGAGAACCTCGTCCAGGACCTCCGTTCGAACGTCATCCCGCCCGTCGTCGGCGGGACGGACGTCAACGCGCTCGTCGGCGGCCAGACCGCCGGCGGGATCGACGCGGCGAACTTCCTGGGCAGCCGGCTCTTCCTCGTCATCGGCGCCGTGCTCATCCTCTCCTTCATCCTCTTGATGACGGTGTTCCGCTCCCTGGTCCTCCCGCTCAAGGCGGTGATCATGAACCTCCTGAGCGTCGGGGCGGCGTACGGAGTGATGGTCGCCGTCTTCCAGTGGGGCTGGGCCGGCAGCATCATCGGTGTCGGCGAGACGGGTCCGATCGACCCCTGGATACCGGTGACGATGTTCACCATCCTGTTCGGCCTCTCCATGGACTACGAGGTGTTCCTGCTTTCACGCATCCGGGAGGAGTGGCTGCGCACCGGCGTCAACTCGGAAGCGGTCGCCGACGGGCTCGCCGTCACCGGGCCGCATCATCACGGCCGCGGCGGCCATCATGTTCTGCGTCTTCGCCTCGTTCGTCATCAACGACCCACTGCACATCTTGCAGGGTCTTCGGGCTCGGTCTGGCGGCCGCGGTGCTGATCGACGCCACGCTCGTGCGCATGGTGCTGGTGCCCTCCATCATGGAGATCCTCGGACCGGTGAACTGGTGGATGCCGCGCTTCCTCCAACGCTCCATCCCGACCATCGGGGTCGAGGTCACGCCGACGCCGATCCCCTCACCGAGTCCGTCCGCCGCCTGAACGGCCGGTGGCCCCCCTTCGGGGTCAGAGCGATCCTGCCCGCTAGTTTGGATCCGTGCACGACGAATCGGAGTCCGTGGCCACGTTCGTGTCCCTCAACCCCGGGCGCGACGTGCAGAGGGTCGGCACGGCTGCGTTCCTCGGTGAGGACGTCCGGAAGATCCACGACCCGGTGTGGGCGGTGATCGGCAACCTCGGAGACAGCCAGTGCTATCTGGGCGTTCCGCAGAAGGTGGAGGCCGTCCAGGCCGCCCTGTCCCGTCGCGTCGCCCAGGACGACATGGCGGTTCGTGTGATACCGCCGGCGTTCACCCTGGGTGTCTCGGACGGCCAGCTCAACGGCACGCCGCAGATGCGGTTCTCCCTGGTCGGTCGCGAGCTCGTGCACGACGTCGTCGATGTGCACGTGGCGGCGAACGGGGTCGCCGGCCTGGTCGCCGTCGTGGCGTGCGACAAGCCCCCGGTGGGGACCGTCGCCGCCGTGCTCGAGAACAACACGCCCGCGGTCATCCTCTCGGACGGCCCCATCAGGCCGGGGATCGATCCGGCGACGGGCGCCCGGATCGATCTGGTGTCGGCCTTCCAGGTGGTTGACCAGGACGCCGAGGTGCGAGCCCGGTACGCACTGCACGCCTGTCCCGGCCAGGGCAGCTGCGGGGGCATGTTCACCTACAACACCATGCAGACCTTCATCGCCGTGCTCGGCCTCGAACCGCTGCACATGGTGTCCCCTCCGTCGGACGATCCGCGCCGGCTGACCGAGTTCCCCGATCAAACGGTCGACTGCCTCCTCGCCATGACGAACCGCGGTATCCGCCCGCGCGACATCGTCACGCCCTCGTCGCTTCGCAACGCCTTGACGGTCACCATCGCCATGGGTGGTTCCACCAACGTGCTGCTGCACAGCGTCGAGATCGCCCGCGCCGCGGGCATCGACCTGTGGGGCGAGGTGCTCAGCCAGGACGACTTCAACCAGCTGGCCCGGCGATTGCCGGTGCTGGTCAACATGCGACCGTTCGGTGACTACTCGATGGTGGACGTGGACGCCATGGGCGGGCTGCAGGTCATCGCCAACGAGCTCCTCGAGGCGGGCTTCCTCGACGGTGACGCCATGACCTGCACGGCCGAGACCCTGGCCGAACAGCTCCGCCGGCTCGACCCGCCGGCTCCTGATCAGGACGTGATCTACTCGGTCGAGAAACCCTTCAAGGACGACCGGCGGGCTTCGCCTGCTCCGCGGCAACCTTGCTCCCGAGGGGGGTGCGATCCTCAAGGTCGCCGGCGTCGAAGGGGGTGTGCAGGACGGCGTCTTCACCGGCCGGGCCCGCGTGTTCAACGGCGAACGCCCCCTCATCGCGGCCCTCGACGAGCACCCCGACAGCTTCCAAGACAACGACATGGTGGTGATCCGCTACGAGGGCCCCCGAGGCGCTCCGGGCATGCCGGAGCTCCTCGATCCCACCTCGCGCATCACGACCCTCTGCCGCCAGCGGCACATCACCATCGCCCTGATGACCGACGCTCGCTTCTCGGGGGGATCGGTCGGTTTGGTCATCGGCCACGTCGCCCCCGAAGCACTCCTCGGGGGGCCGATCGCTCTGGTCGAGGACGGAGACACCATCGTGGTCGACCTGACGACGGATCACCTTGACTGCGTGCAATTCGACGATCCCGACGTGTTCGAGCGACGAGCCACGGCCTGGCGAGCGGCGGCCGAGGGCAACGGCGGCGTCCACCCCGACGTCGTGCCGGTGACAGACCGGGTGCTGGCGCGGATGCGGGCGACGGCGCTCCCCGCCCTCCTCGGCGGGGGCATGGCAACTCCTTCGCCTCCGTGACCGTCCGACTGAGCCCAGTGCGTGGTCCGCGGTGTCGTCGGACCGTCTGACGCGGCCCGGCGGGCCGGACGGGAGCCCGCCGGCAGGGCCTGGGGTTGTACCGGACCCGGCGACGTGCCACAATGGGTGCCTCATGCAGGCACGTAGCTCCCGACCCGAGATCCTGGTACTCGTAACGTAGGCGCGCGCCCACATACGCAACGCGCGCCTCTTCGACCTCCCGCTCCGGGAGGTCTTTTCAATTTCCGGAGCGATTCGACCGACAACGCAAGCAGCGGAACAGGGGAACCACATGGAGATGACAGGGGCCCAGGCCCTCATCAAGAGCCTCGAGATGCAGGGGGTCGACGTGATGTTCGGCCTGCCCGGCGGCGCCATCCTGCCCGTCTACGACCCGATCATCGACTCCTCCATCCGCCACATCCTGGTCCGCCACGAGCAGGGCGCCGGCCACATGGCCGAGGGCTACGCCATGGTGACGGGTCGGCCGGGCGTCGCCATGGTGACGAGCGGCCCCGGGGCGACCAACATCGTGACGCCGCTGGCCAACGCCTACATGGACTCGACGCCGCTCATCGTGGTGTCGGGCCAGGTGGCCACGCCGTCCATCGGCACCGACGCCTTCCAGGAGTGCGACATCACCGGCGTCACCATGGGCATCACCAAGCACAACTGGCTGATCAAGAACGTGGAGGACATCCCGCGCGTGGTGGCCGCCGCGTTCCACGTGGCGACGACCGGGCGGCCGGGGCCGGTGCTCATCGACCTGCCCAAGGACATCTCGAACCAGACCATGGAGTGGTACTGGCCGTCGTCCGTCGACGAGCTCGACCTGCCGGGCTACCACCCCGTCACCTTCGGCGACCCCGTGCTGGTCGGGCAGGCGGCCGAGCTCATCGCGCAGGCGCAGCGACCCGTCCTCTACGTGGGCGGCGGCGTGCTCAAGGCCCGGGCGGCCGAAGCGCTGCGCGCGCTGGCCGACCGCACCGGCATCCCGGTGGTGACGACCCTGATGGCGCGCGGCGCCTTCCCCGACTCGCACCCCCAGGCGCTCGGCATGCCCGGCATGCACGGGCACTACACCGCGGTGACCGCCATGCAGCGCAGCGACCTGCTCATCAACCTCGGCGCCCGCTTCGACGACCGGGTCACCGGCAGGATCAGCACCTTCGCGCCCGAGGCCAAGATCATCCACGTCGACATCGACCCCGCCGAGCTGGGCAAGGTGCGCAGGCCCGACGTCGGCATCGCGGGGGACTGCCGCCGGGTGATCGAGGAGCTGCTGCTCGCCATGGATGCCCGCAGCGGCGTGCCGGTGGTCCAGGACCTGGCACCCTGGTGGCGCCAGCTGCACGACTGGCAGGAACGCTTCCCGCTCCACTACGCCGACGCGGACGGCGGCGCGATCAAACCGCAGAACGTCGTCGAGCAGCTGCGGGACGCCGCGCCCGTCGACGCCGTGGTCGTCGCCGGCGTGGGGCAGCACCAGATGTGGGCCTCGCAGTACTGGAACTTCGACTACCCCTACACCTGGGTCAACTCGGGTGGCGCGGGGACCATGGGCTTCGCCGTCCCCGCGGCCATCGGGGCGAAGGTGGGCCGCCCGGACCGCACGGTCTGGGCCATCGACGGCGACGGCTGCTTCCAGATGACGGCACAGGAGCTGGTCACGGCGAGCTCGGAGCAGATCCCGGTCAAGATCGCGATCCTCAACAATGCGTACCTGGGCATGGTCCGCCAATGGCAGGAGATGTTCTACGAGGAGCGCTACTCCGAGGTGTACCTCTCTCCCGACCTCCCCGACTACGTGAAGTGGGCCGAGGCCATGGGCTGCGTCGGCATCCGGGCGGAGTCGCCCGAGGACGTCGGGCCGGTCATTGAGAAGGCGAACGCCATCGACGACCGTCCCGTCGTGGTCGACTTCCGCACCGACGCCTTCGAGAAGGTGTTCCCCATGGTGCCCGCCGGCGCCTCCAACGACGACATCGTCGTGCACCCCGACCAGGCGGCGCAGCGGTGACGCCGGCCCACCTGAGCGCGCTCGAAGGCGAGAAGTCATCCGCCCCGCGTCATCACATCCTGTCGGTCCTGGTGGAGAACAAGGCCGGCGTGCTGGCCCGCGTGGCCGGGCTCTTCAGCCGCCGGGGCTTCAACATCTACTCGCTGGCGGTGGCTCCCACCGACGAGGACGGCCGCTTCAGCCGCATCACCATCGTGGTGGACGTGGAGTCGGCGCCGCTCGAGCAGGTCATCATGCAGCTCGACAAGCTCGTCAACGTGGTGTCCATCGGGGAGCTCTCGCCGGCCGAGGCGGTCGAGCGCGAGCTGGCGCTGGTCACGGTGGCGGTCGGGCCGACCGAGCGCTCGCAGGTCATTCAACTCGTCGGCGTCTTCAAGGGCGAGGTCGTCGGCGTCGGTGCCGACCGCCTGACCGTCATGCTCGCCGGCCGGCCCGAGAAGATCGACGACTTCGAGGGCCTGCTGGAGCACTACACGGTGGTGGAGCTCCAGCGGACGGGCCGGATCGCTCTGCCTAAGCTGGAACGCCACTGAACCGCCGAGCCAGAGATCGAAGAGTCCGAAGAGAGAAAGAGCTGACACCATGGCCACGCTGTACTACGAGTCCGACGCCGACCCCACGCTGATCGCCGGCCGCAAGGTCGCCATCCTGGGTTACGGCTCCCAGGGCCACGCCCACGCGCAGAACCTCAGGGAGTCGGGAGTGGACGTGCGGGTCGCCCTGCGCGAGGGGAGCGCCAGCAGGCGCAAGGCCGAGGAGGCCGGGTTGCGCGTGACGTCCCTGGCGGACGCCGCGGCCGAGGCCGATGTGATCATGATCCTCCTCCCCGACACCGAACAGAAGGCGGCCTACGACGAGTTCGTGGCTCCGCATCTCAGCGACGGCGACTGCCTCATGTTCGCCCACGGGTTCAACATCCGCTTCGGGCAGATCGTGCCGCCGCCCGGCGTCGACGTGGCGATGGTGGCCCCCAAGGGCCCGGGCCACCTGGTCCGCCGCACGTACACCGAGGGCGGCGGCGTGCCGTCGCTCATCGCCGTGCACCAGGACGCCACCGGCAAGGCGCGTGAGCTCGCCCTGTCCTACGCGCACGCCATCGGGGCGACGCGGGCCGGCGTGCTCGACACCACGTTCGACGAGGAGACCGAGACCGATCTCTTCGGCGAGCAGGTGGTGCTGTGCGGCGGCCTCACGGCGCTCGTGACGGCGGGCTTCGAGACACTGGTCAACGCGGGCTACCAGCCCGAGTCGGCCTACTTCGAGTGCCTCCACGAGCTGAAGCTCATCGTGGACCTCATGTACGAGCAGGGCATCGCCGGCATGCGCTACTCCATCTCCGACACGGCCGAGTACGGCGACCTGACCCGTGGTCCCCGTGTCATCAGCGATGCCGTCCGGACCGAGATGCTGGCGATCCTCGAGGAGATCCGCAGCGGCACCTTCGCCGAGGAGTGGATCGCCGAGAACAGGGCGGGCCGGCCCCGCTTCCAGGCGCTGCGCGAGCAGGGGAAGGCCCACCAGATCGAGTCGGTCGGCCAGGAGCTGCGCGCCATGATGCCGTTCATCTCGGCCGGCAAGACCAAGGTGCAGGACGCCTCAGGGGGCTGACCAGGGGTTTCAGGCTATGCCCCTGCTGGGCCTTGACAATGACATCTTCATGATGTCATTATGACATCATGAAGATGTCATTGGTGGTCGACGGGCTGCGCTCGGACGCGATCAGCGTGGGTGAGCTCGGCGACGAGGCGGTGGCCGAGGTGGCAGAGCGCGTCGCGACCCTGCTCGGCCGTTCCATGCCGGCGCGCATACTCGACCTGCTGTCGGAGGTCGCGGCGGAGGTGTCGGCCGAGCTGCCGGAGGGGCGGGTGGAGATCCGGGTGGCCGGTGACGACGTGCACCTCTCCTACGTCGAGGACGAGGAGGTCCCCGCCGTCGACAGCGAGGGCGACCTGTCCGCCCGCATCACCCTGCGACTGACCGAGGGCCTCAAGGCCAGGGTCGAGGAGAGCGCGGCCGGTGAGGGCATCTCGGTGAACTCCTACATCGTGCGCACGCTCGAACGGGGCACATCGACCAACCGGAGCCGAACCCGGCGCGGCGGCAACCGCCTGCACGGGTACGGCACGACCTGAAGGGAGCAATTGACATGGAGAAGACGTTCGAGACACCAGGGGCCGTCCGCCTCTATGTGGAGAACGAGGTGGGCCTGATCGCGATCACGGCGCGCCAGACCCGCTCGACGATCGTGTCGCTCGAGCCCGCCACGCCGGGCGCGGAGGAGCTCATCGAGCGCGCCGCGGTCGAGTGTCGGCCGATCAGGGATGGACACATCGTGGCCGTCAAGGTCTCGCGGCGCAACGGGATGCGTTTCGTGCGGCGCAACGCCGTCACCGTGCGGGTCGAGGTGCCCGAGGGGAGCGATGTCAAGGTGGTGGCCGGCTCCGCCGACGTCGAGATCATGGGACCCGTCGGCAACGCCGACGTCAGCACGTCGAGCGGCGACATCTCCACCGACGACGTGGCCGCCGCCGTGACGGCCAAGTCGGCCAGCGGCGACGTCACGCTGGGCGCGGTGGGCGGCGACCTGCGGGCGCACACCGCGTCGGGGGACCTGCGCTGCTCGAGCGTGGCCGGGACTGCCGTGTTCGCCACGGCGTCGGGCGACCTCGAGGTCGGTGCGGCGGGCGACCGGGTCGAGGTGAAGGGGACCTCGGGGAGCGTCCGCCTGGGCGAGCTGTCGCACGGGGCCCGGATCATGAACGTGTCGGGCGACGTCCGCGTCCTGTCCGTGGACCGAGGCACCCTGCACGTCCGCTCGGTGTCGGGGGACGTGTCGGTGGGGGTGGCCGAGGGTGTCGACCTCCACGTGGACGTGGAGACGATGTCCGGCGCGGTCAACTCGGAGATCCCGCTCGACGACGCCCCGAGAGCGGCGCGGCGCGAGAACCGCGTGGACCTCAGCGTCCGCAGCGTGTCGGGCAACGTCGACATCGCCCGGGCGCTCGACCAGGTGGCCTGAGTGTCCGCCGGCCTGGACGACTGACATGCCGTTCCTGCGGCCCTCCGACATGCTGGCGGGAGAGCCCCTCCCCGGGTGGAGTGGCCGGTTCCTCCATTCCGCCAACATGACGTTCGCCCACTACGACATCACGGCCGGCGCGGCGCCGCTGCACGAGCACCAGCACGAGCAGGAGGAGGTGTGGCACATCGTCGACGGGGAGGTGGCCCTGACCATCGCCGGCGAGGAACAGGTGCTCCGTGCAGGCTGCGTGGCGGTGGTGCCGCCCGACACCCCGCATTCGGTCCGCCCGCTCGGTGCCTGCCGGGCCATCATCGCCGACTACCCCCTGCGACCCAACCTGCCCGGAGTCGCGCGCCAGCGATAGCCGGCGGGCGCGGACAGCCGGCCCGAGGCCCGGACCAGACTGTCGGCCGTGCGACGTCGACTGCCCCGGGTCGTACCGGCCCTGCTGCTGGTCGCCGCCACCCTGGCGATCGGCACCACATCAGGAGGCGATCGGCGTCGACGAACTCGGCCCTGCCGACGCTGCAGTCGCCGACGTTCGGCGGCGCAAACGTCAGCGGCACGGCGGCCGTGTCGGGCCCCATCACGGCGCCTGGTGGCCCGTATCTCTACGATCGCCAGGGACGCATCGTCTTCTTCCACGGCGTCAACGCCGTGTACAAGCATCCGCCCTACGTGCTCTACGCCGACCCGGGGAAGCCGTGGAACTTCTCCGGCGCGGACGCCTCACTGATGGCCCGGCTCGGCTTCAACGTGGTGCGTCTCGGGGTCACCTGGAGCGGGCTGGAGCCCGGGACGGCTCCGGCCAACGACCCCGCCATCTGCGACCCCGGGCCGCCGGCGGATCCGCACCAGTTCAACCAGGCCGTGTTCGACCGCTACGTCAACCGGGTGCGGGAGACCGTGGCCCTCCTCGGCCGCTTCCACATCTACACGATCCTCGACATGCACCAGGACGTGTACAACGAGATGTTCGACGGTGAAGGCGCCCCCGACTGGGCCGTGTGCACCAACGGCCGCCTCAACGTCGACAGGCCGGGCCGCTGGTCGCTCGAGTACGGCACCGCCGCCGCCGGCGCCGCCTTCACCCACTTCTGGAGGAACGACGTCCGGGGCGATCTCCAGGGCGAGTACGACCGGGTGTGGGCTGACCTGGCGCGAGCGTTCCGGGGGAACCCGTGGGTCCTCGGTTACGACCCTTTCAACGAGCCCTTCTCCCGGTCGCTGGTCCTCTTCGGTGACGCACATTTCGACGCCCAGCTCGAGTGCTTCTACACCGGGAGGCGCCATATCGGCGTCCCGCTGCACGAGGCGCCGCCGCTCAGGTGCCCGACCGCCGACCCCGCCAACGGGGTCATCCCCACCATCCTGGCCAACGATCCCACCCATCTCGTCCTCGACGAGCCGGACAACTACGCGAGCCGCGGCTACCCGACGTATCTCGGGCCGATGAACCTGCGCAACCTCGTCTTCAACGTCCACATCTACTGCGGTGCCCGCAGCCCGGTCACGGGCGATCCGACCGATCTGGCGCTGTGCGCGGCACAGGACGCACACTCGCTCCGGGTGCGGACCGAGGACCGTTCGGAGATGGCCTCGGCGCCCCAACCCGGAGGACCCGCGTGGCTCGTCACCGAATTCGGCGCCACCAAGAGCGCGGCACTCCTGGCGTCCATCACCGATCTGATGGACGCGCAGCAGGTCGGATGGGTGTACTGGGCATGGAAGTACTACGGCGATCCCACCGGGAGCAAGGCCGAGTCGCTGGTGATGGCCGACGGCCGGCTGCGCTCCACGGCCCGCGTCCTGAGCCGCGCCTACCCCGAGGCGGTCGCCGGCGTTCCCCTCTCCTTCGGGTACTCCCCGGCGTCGGATGTGTTCCACCTCGCCTACGTGCCCAACCACCGCGTCCATGCGCCCACCGTGGTCTTCGTGCCGACCGAGCTCCGCTACCCGCACGGCTATTGCGCACGCGTCTCGGGTGCGCGGGTGGCATCTGCTGAGGGCAGCGACCTGCTGGAGGTGGACAACGGCAAATCGGGCCACCGGGTCACCGTCACGGTGACGCCCGGCGACTGCAGCACCGAGAGGGATACCGCAGGCGCGGCCTAGGGTGGCGGCATGTGCCGGAACATCACCACGCTGCGCGGCCTCGAGCCGGCGGCGACGCCAGAGGAGATCGAGGCGGCGGCGCGCCAGTACGTGCGCAAGGTCAGCGGCGTGCAGTCGACGACACCGCAGACCGAGCAGGCGTTCGAGCGCGCCGTGACGCAGGTCACGGAGGCGACGGCGTCGCTGCTGGCCACCCTGCCGCCGCGCCGCCAGCCCCCGCCGACCCTCCCACCGCTGCGCCGGATGGCCGCCAAGTCCACCAGCGCCTGAATATCCCTTGACAGTTATATTCCGTAAGGGGAATATTTACTGTGTGGCCACCACGTTCGAGGTCCTGGCAGACGACAGCCGTCGCCGCATCCTCGACCTGCTGGCGGAGGAGGAGCGGCCGGTCGGCGAGTTGGTCGGGATCCTCGGCCTCAGCCAGCCGGCCGTCTCCAAGCACCTCAAGGTCCTGCGCTCGGCGGGTCTGGTCGAGTCCCGCACCGACGCGCAGCGCCGGATCTACGGCGTGCGGCCCGAGCCCCTCCGTGAGGTCGACGAGTGGCTCGCGCCCTACCGGCGGCGGTGGGCCGCGCATCTGAGCGCACTCGAGCGCCACCTCGAGATCATGGGGAGCAGCGACGGGGAGCCCTGGGCGTGAGCCGGCCCGAGGACGCCGCCGCGGGCTCCGGCGAGTACGGCACGCTCGAACGCACGGCCGACGCAACCGTCCTGCGCTACCGCCGCCGCCTGGCGCAGCCCCCCCGCACGGTGTGGCGGGCGCTGACCGACGACGCCCATCTCGCGGCGTGGTTCCCGACCACCATCGAGGGTGAGCGCGTGGCGGGAGCCCCGCTGCATTTCTCCTTCCGGGATCCGAAGGCGAGCCCTTCGACGGCGAGATGCTGGCCTTCGTGCCCCCGTCGCTCATGGAGTTGCGTTGGGCCGACGACATCCTGCGCTTCGAGCTGGAGGCCGACGGCGCCGGTTGCGTCCTGTACTTGACCGTCACGTTCCCCGAGCATGGGAAGGCGGCGCGCGACGGGGCCGGGTGGCACGTGTGCCTGGAGCAGTTGGCGCACGAGTGTGCCGGCACCGACCTGCCCTGGAACCCTCCGGATCGCTGGCGCGTCGTCCATCGGGGCTACGTCGAGCGCTTCGGTCCCGAGGCGTCGGCGCTCGGGCCGCCCGAGGAATGGGAGCGGGTCCACGGGGAGGACGCTGCCGAGTAGGGCCGGCCTCCGTAGACTGACCCACGGCTGACGTCTCGACGACCGAGGATGGATTTCCCATGAGCATGCAAGGCAAGGTCGTCGTCGTCACCGGCTCCAACGTCGGCATCGGGCTCGAGACGGCGGTCGGCGTGGCGGCGCTCGAGGCGACCACCATCCTGGCCTGTCGCAACCGGGACAAGGCCGAGGCCGCGGCCACGGAGGTGACCAAGCGCACCTGGAACGACGACGTGCACGTGGTGTCGCTCGATCTCGCCGACCTGGCCTCGGTGCGCAAGGCGGCCGAGGAGGTGCTCTCGCGCTGGGACCGGCTCGACGTCCTCGTCAACAACGCCGGCGGGACGTGGTCGCAGCGCACCGTGACGGCCCAGGGCATCGAGTACACGTTCGGTGTCAACCACCTCGGGCCCTTCTACCTGACCAACCTCCTGCTCGACCGCCTGCGTGCGGGTGCCCCCTCTCGGGTCGTCAACGTCACGTCCGTCGGGCACCATGCGGCATGGCACGGCATGCGCTTCGAGGACCTCCAGAGCGAGAAGGGCTACCAGGCGATGGAGGCCTACTGCCGCTCCAAGCTGGCCAACGTCCTCTTCACCCGCGAGCTGGCCAAGCGGCTCAACGGCACCGGGGTCACCGCCAACGCCATGCACCCCGGCTGGGTCCGCAGCAGGTTCGGTATGGACGGGGACCTGACCGGGGTCACGGGTTTCGGCATGCGGGTGATCCGGCCCTTCCAGATCAGCCCACAGCGAGCCGCGCGGACCTCGGTGTACCTGGCCACCAGTGCGGAGGTCGCGACCAAGACCGGCATGTACTGGGTCCGCTCCAAGCCGGGCCATATGAGCCGCCAGGCCCGCAACGACGAGGCGGCGGCACGGCTGTGGGACGAGAGCGAGCGGCTGCTCGCCTCGGCCGGATTCGCTCTGGCCTGAGGTCGTCGCTCCTGTGGTGCTCATGCGTCCCGGGTCATCATCCTCCACGCCCCGATGGCGGTCCAGAACACGATCCAGCCCACGATCACCAGTGACGACGTCAAGGTGGACTCCGGTATCAGCGCCAGATCGGCCCAGCCCGCCGCCACCTCCGCCCCCGGGGCCGCCACCGCTGAACGGCGTCGGGAGCCCTCCCGGCTCGATATGGACCATGGCCACGCCCACGATGCCCCGCTCGACGTTGAGCAGGTGCGAGATGACGTTGCGGCTGAAGATCGGCGTCAGGATCAGCTCCAGCACGACGAGGAGGATCACCGGGACCGTCCGCTGTCCGATCAGCGAGGCCAGCCCGAGGCCGACGATGAACCCGATGGTCGCCTCCAGCGCGATCCACAGGCCGACGTCGACCATCAGCGAGGTCGACGGGACCAGGAAGTTGGCGCTGTAGTCCGCGTAGTCCTGATTGGCCATGGTGACGGCGAACGCCCGGATCTGCGCCGGCGTGGACGTGGCGGGGACGGTGACCGTGCCCTTCGGCGTCTTGATCGCTGGCACCGGGCGGGGGACCGCTGGTCTGACCGTTGCCGCACGGGCACGTTCGGCGGGGGGTTCGGCCCGTTGTAGTTGAAGTTGCAGATGACCTCGTCGGCGTGGGCGGCGGCCCAGCTGTCGAGGGCGGGCCGCGAGAGCCCCTGCGGCACGTTGACCCCGTCGTAGTTGAGCTGCGTCGGGGCGGCGAAGACGCACACGGCGCAGACGATCGTGTAGCCGA
The DNA here is from genome assembly GCA_963728845.1 of uncultured Acidimicrobiaceae bacterium. GTDB lineage: Bacteria > Actinomycetota > Acidimicrobiia > Acidimicrobiales > RAAP-2 > Bog-473. The sequence continues at coordinate 111,847 of CAVSLS010000017.1, read as the reverse complement.
CCGCCACCATGGCGATGACGATGGCCAGCCCGGCGGGGATCCGGGCCAGATACAGGGCCAGGCGGGAGCGGCCGGTGATGACCAGGTGGCGGAACATCCCCTCGGTGAGGTCGACCGATCCCGCCGTGCAGCCGACGACGGCCGCCACGATGAACCCGAAGACGTACATGAAGCCGAGCACCAGGATCTGGAAGATGCTGTAGCCGCCGGCCGGCCCGTAGGACTTGGGGTCCACGGCGTGGGAGATGAGGCGCACGGCGAGGAAGACGACCGGGATGCCGATGTTGACGGCGATCAGGGCGATCATCAGGCCCCGCCGCTTGCGCAGCTCCATGAAGCGCGTCGTGATCATGCCCCACGTCGGGATCCACGAGCCGCGGTGATCGCTCCGCGCTTCCGCCGGGACCGGCGTGGGAGCCGGACCCGGCGCCGGTGCGCCGATGTCGGAGATCGTCGTCATTCGGCTGCCCCCAGTCGGCTCGTGACCTCGAGGAACCACGACTCGAGCGAGGCCTGGATGTGCTGGAGCCGGTACACCGAGATCCCACCCTCCACCAGCAGGCGGTTGATCTCCGCGATGGCGTCGCGTTCGGTGCCCTCCGGCAGGGAGATCGCGAGGCCGTCCGGCCCGACGCTGCACGTGCGCGCCGAACGCCGTCCCCTCCGAGCAGGCTGCGCGCCCGGTCGGGCTCGGAGCACTCGACCTGGACCTCGAAGGACGAGCCGGCCAGGAGCTGCGAGATCGGTCCCTGCCGGATGACCTTGCCCCGGTCGACGATGGCCACGGCGTCGCAGGTGCGCTCGACCTCGTCGAGGAGGTGCGAGGACAGCACGACGGTGCGCCCCTCGGCGACGAGGGACAGGATCATGTCGCGCATGTCGAGCATGCCCGCCGGGTCGAGGCCGTTCATGGGCTCGTCGAGAATGAGCAGCTGGGGGTCCCCGAGCAGGCAGGCGGCGACGCCGAGGCGCTGGCGCATGCCCATGGAGTACTTCGACACCTTGTCGTCGGACCGGTGGAGGATGCCGACGCGCTCGAGCGCCGGGTCGATGCGGCCCTTGGCCGCCGGCTCACGCGCCGCGGCGAGGATCTGCAGATTCTGCCGACCGGTGAGGTGGCCGTGGAAGCGGGGCTCGTCCACGATGGCCCCGACCCGGGCCAGCGCCCGGTCACGGTGGCGCGGGACGGCGTGGCCGAGCAAGGACATCGTCCCGGCGTCGGCGTGGGTCAGGCCCAGCAGCACCCGGATCAGCGTGGTCTTGCCGGCGCCGTTGGGGCCGAGGTAGCCGAAGGCGCACCCCCGGGGGACGAGGAGCTCCACGTCGTCGACGGCGACGTTCTCCCCGAACCGCTTCGTCAGCCCGTGGGTCTCGACCGCCCAGGGGCCCCCGCCGCTGGTGACCGGCGGCGAGTTGGCCAGCGTTGCCATGCTCATGCTCTGAACTCCACTTTCTCGTCTCGGCCGCTCATCTGCAATCCCTATATACTGGGTATACTACAGAAAGCGGTCGTCGTGGGGCCATGGGGCTAACCCGTGCGGCGCCCTGGGGCTAACCCGTGTCCCGCGGCCGACGCGGCCACGCTGGGGCCGCGTCCGGCGCATCACCTCGTGTCACGGCGACTCCAATGGGCTCTGAGGGTTCCCCGCCCGGGCTTTGGGCCGTCCCCGCCTGGGCAGCGGGGCGGCCTGCTTGGGCATGCGTCCTGCGTCGCGCAGAGCCCGGCGCAGCAACATCTCGATGTGGGCGTTGACGCTGCGGAAGTCGTCACCGGCCCAGCGGACCGAGCGCGTCGTGGACCGCCGGATCGAGTCGGAGCAGGACCTGCCGACGACCGCTCACGTATAGAGCGAACCCGCGTTCACCACCGGCGACGGCGGCTGGTCACCACAGAGCACGACCATCAGGTTGCTCACCATGCTCGCGGTCCGCTCCTCGTCGAGTGAGACGACGCCCCCTTCGCTCAACCGGCTGAGCGCCATCTCCACCATCCCCACCGCGCCCTCCACGATCCGCGAGCGCGCCGCCACGACCGCGTTGGCCTGTTGCCGACGCAACATCGCCTGCGCGATCTCCGCTGAATAGGCCAGGTGCGAGATGCGAACCTCGACGATCTCGACCCCCGCGATGGCCACCCGTTCCGCGACCTCCCGGGCCAGCTGGGCCGCGACGACGTCGGTGGAGCCGCGCAGGGATGTTCCGGTGTCCGCTGGTGTCGTCATAGGGATGGCTGGTCGCCACGTGACGCAGCGCCGACTCCGCCTGCACCGAGACGAAGTTCTCGTAGCTGTCGACGGCGTAGGTCGCCTTCGCGGTGTCGGCGACCTGCCAGACCACGATTGCCGCGATCTCGACCGGGTTGCCGTCCGCATCGTTCACCTTGAGGTGGCCGGTCTCGAAATTGCGGACTCGCACGCTCACCCGTCGCTTGAGCGTGAGGGGCAACACCGCCCAGAACCCCGGACGGCCGACCGTGCCGACGTAGCGGCCGAAGAATTGGACGACTGAGCCCTGCCCCGGGGGCACCACCACGAGCGTGCTGGCCACGAGCAGAATGGCGACCAGCGGGATCCAGAGCCATCCGGTGCCGTCCCGGCCGGCGACCACCGTCCCGGCGATGCAGCCGGCGAGCACCACGACGGCGAGCCAGCCGTTGACAGCCAGCGCGCGGTATTGGCGGATGTCGACGCGGGCTCCCCGCTGTCCGACGGGTTCTGCGCTGCCTGTTGGCTCGACTGTGGTCATGACGTGCTCCCTCGCACAAATGTGATATCAATGTGATATCACTTTTCAGGGCTGTCGTCAACGGGAACGTGCGCCGTCTCGGGGGGACGATCAGGCCGGTCCGGCCGCGAGTACGTCAGTCCTGAGTTCGTCCCGCCGCGGTTCGTCCCTCTTCAGTTCGCGAGCGCGCCGACGACGTGGGTGATGCACCCGCACAGGGAGGCCACGTCGTCCGGCTCGATGGCCGGGAACATCGCGATGCGCAGCTGGTTGCGGCCCAGCTTGCGGTAGGGCTCGGTGTCGACGATGCCGTTGGCGCGGAGCACGGCGGCGACGGTCGCGGCGTCGACGGCGTCGACGAAGTCGATGGTGCCCACGACGTGGCTGCGATCGGCCGGGTTCTCGACGAAGGGGCGGGCGAAGCCGGACTGCTCCGCCCAGGTGTAGAGGATCTCGGCCGAGCGGTCGCAGCGCGACGCGGTCCACTCGAGCCCGCCGTTGGTGTTCATCCAGTCGAGCTGCTCCGCCAGCAAGAAGATCGTCGCCAGCGCGGGCGTGTTGTAGGTCTGGTCCTGCACCGAGTTGTCGACCGCCGTCTTGAGGTCGAGGAAGGTGGGGATCCACCGCCCCGAGGAGGCGATCTGCTCCACCCGTTCCAGCGCGGCGGGCGACATGAGGGCGATCCAGAGCCCCCCGTCGCCGGCGAAGCACTTCTGGGGGGCGAGGTAGTACACGTCGAACTCGGACCGGTCGACCCGCAGTCCACCGGCCCCCGACGTGCGCGTCCACCGCCACCAGTCCGCCGCCGTCCGCGGGCAGCGCCGCACCCTGCGGGCGCCGGACCGCCATGGAGACGCCGGTCGAGGTCTCGTTGTGGGTGAGGGCGTAGAGGTCGACCGACGCGTCCGCCTGCGGGAGCGGGTGGGTGCCGACCGCGGACTCAATGACCTGGGGGTCCTTCAGGTGCGGCGCCGCCTTGGCGCAGGCGGCGAACTTCGAGGAGAACTCGCCGAAACTGAGATGCTGGCTCTGCTCCTCGATGAGGCCGAACGTCGCGGCGTCCCAGAAGCAGGTCGTCCCCCCGTTGCCGAGCACGACCTCGTGCCCGTCGGGCAGCGAGAAGAGCTGACGGAAACCGTCACGCACCCGGCCCACCTGGGACTTGACCGTCTTCTGCCGGTGGTTGGTGCCGAGATAGGTCGTGGCCACCTTCGCCAGGGCCTCGACCTGCTCCGGCCGCACCTTCGAGGGTCCGGACCCGAACCGGCCGTCGGAAGGGAGGAGTTCGGAAGGAATTCTGATGTCGGGGGTCGCTGGCACGTATGAGATCATGGCACCCGTGACGACGCCCACTTCCACGCGGACCGAGCTCCGCCGGATCTCGCGCCGCGCGGCGGCGGTGGCGCCGTCCGCCACGCTGGCGGTCGATGCCAAGGCCAAGGCGCTGCAGGCGGCCGGGGAGCACGTCATCGGCTTCGGAGCCGGCGAGCCGGACTTCCCGACCCCCACCCACATCGTCGAAGCGGCGGTCGCCGCCTGCCGTGACCCGGCCAACCACCACTACACGCCGACCGCCGGGATCCCGGCGCTGCGGGAGGCGATCGCGGCCAAGACCAGGCGCGACTCCGGCCTCGAGGTGTCGGGGAGCCAGGTGCTCGTGACCAACGGCGGCAAGCAGGCCGTCGCCAACGCGTTCGCCGTCCTGTGCGACCCCGGCGACGAGGTCATCGTGCTCGCCCCCTATTGGACGACCTACCCCGAGTCGATCGCTCTGGCCGGCGGGACGCCCGTCTACGTCATCTCCGACGAGACGACCGGCTTCCGCTCGTCGGTGGAGGACCTCGAGGCGGCGTGGTCACCCAACACCAAGGCCCTGCTCTTCGTGTCGCCGTCCAACCCGACTGGGGCCGTCTACCCCCGCGACGAGATAGAGGCCATCGGCCGGTGGGCGCTGGACAAGGGCATCTGGGTGCTGACCGACGAGATCTACGAGCATCTGGTCTACGGCGGCGCCGAGCACCACTCCATGCCGGTGCTGGTGCCCGAGTTGGCCGACCGCTGCCTGGTGGCCAACGGCGTCGCCAAGACCTACGCCATGACGGGGTGGCGGGTGGGATGGCTCATCGGGCCGGCCGACGCCATCAGCGCCGCCACCAACATCCAGAGCCACGAGACGTCGAACGTGTCCAACGTGGCGCAGCGGGCCGCGCTCGCCGCGGTCGCCGGCGGCCTCGAGGATGTGACCTCCATGCGGGCCGCCTTCGACCGCCGCCGTCAGACGATCGTGAAGATGCTCAACGACATCGACGGGATCGTGTGCGCGGAGCCCGAGGGTGCCTTCTACGCCTACCCGTCGGTCAAGGGGCTGCTCGGGAAGTCCCTCCGGGCAAAGCGTCCGGCGACGAGCGCGGAGCTGGCTGAGCTCTGCATCAACGAGGCCAAGGTGGCGGTGGTGCCGGGTGAGGCCTTCGGCACGCCGGGCTACTTCCGTATGTCCTACGCCATGGCCGACCACGACATGGTCGAGGGTGTTTCCCGGTTGGCCGCCCTCTTCGCCGAGGCGCAAGACTGACCCACAGTCGGCGGGGGAGTAAGGAGACCACCGCGGTGGCACGGGTACTGGTAACGGAGAAGATCGCGCAGAGCGGGCTCGACCTGCTGGCCGGCGCGGGGCACGACGTCGACGTGCAGGAGGGGCTGGACCCCGATCAGCTGCTCGACGCGATCGTCGGGGCCCACGCGCTGATCATCCGCTCGGCCACCCAGGTCACGAGCGACGTGCTCGCCGCCGGGACCTCGCTCCAGGTGGTCGGGCCGGGCGGGCGTCGGCCTCGACAACGTCGACGTCGACGCCGCCACCGCCCGCGGCGTCATGGTGGTCAACGCCCCGACCTCGAACATCCTCTCCGTCGCCGAGCAGGCCATGGCGCTGCTGCTGGCGCAGGCTCGCAACATCCCCCAGGCCCACGCCGCACTCGTGGCGGGGCGATGGGAGCGCTCCAAGTGGGAGGGCGTCGAGCTGCACGGCAAGGTGCTGGGCGTGGTGGGCCTCGGCCGAGCCGGCTCACTGGTGGCGCAGCGCGCCCATGCCTTCGGCATGGAGCTCATCGGCTACGACCCCTTCGTCTCCCAGGAGCGGGCCCGGGCCATGGGGGTGCGACTGGTCAGCATCGAGGAGCTGGTGGCGCAGGCGGACTTCGTCTCCATCCACACGCCCAAGACCCCCGAGACCATCGGGCTGTTCGGGCGCGACCTGTTCGCCAAGGCCAAGCCGGGCATCCGCATCGTCAACACCGCCCGCGGCGGCATCGTCGACGAGGAGGCGCTGGCCGAGGCCATTCGCGACGGGATCGTCGCCGGGGCCGGACTCGACGTGTTCGCCAAGGAGCCCTGCACCGAGTCGCCCCTCTTCGAGCTGCCCCAGGTGGTCGTGTCCCCGCACCTCGGCGCATCCACCGAGGAGGCCCAGGACAAGGCCGGGGTCACCATCGCCGAGCAGGTGCTCCTCGCCCTCGCCGGGGACTTCGTGCCCTACGCCGTGAACGTGGCCGCCAGGGACGTCTCCGACAGCGTGCGGACCTTCATGGGCCTGGCCGAGCAGCTGGGACAGTTCTTCGTCGGCCTGCACGACGGGCTGCCCGACGCCATCGACATCGAGTTCCAGGGCGAGCTGGCGGGGGAGAGCACGGGCATCCTGACGCTCTCGGTCCTGAAGGGGATCTTCGGCGGGTCGACGGAGGAGCCGGTGTCCTATGTGAACGCGCCGCAGCTGGCACACCAGCGCGGCCTGCAGGTGCGCGAGTCCTCGACCGCGACCTCCGCACGACTACAAGTCGCTGATCACGCTCCGCTCGGGCGCGCACTCCGTCGGCGGCACCCTGATCACGGTCGGCCTGCGCACCGAGCCGCGCATCGTGATCGTCGACGAGCACCTCGTGGAGGTGCCGCCGTCGACCCACATGCTCGTCGTGCGCAACGACGACCGCCCCGGCGTCATCGGGATCGTCGGCACCGCACTCGGTTCCGCCGGCGTGTCCATCTCGTCCATGGCGGTCGGGCCGAGTCCGGAGACGGCAACTGCCATGATGGTCATCTCGACGACCACCTCGGCGCCGGACGTCGTGGTGGACCAGTTGCGTGGCGACGAGGGGATCCTCGACATCCACCGCGTGACGCTCTGAGCCGCCGCGCGCTCCGGGCCGTCAGGTCCCGGGTTTGCGCGGCACCGCAGGCCAGGTGTCGAGGCTGCCGATGACGGGTTCGCTCCCGTGCAGGGCGCGCCGCGGTGCGCGGTCGAGCAGCACCTCGCGCACGACTGCCAGCACGACGATCACGAGAGCGGCGCGGATCGCTGTCCAGAGGAGGCGGCGCATGTCCTCCACGGTAGCGTGACCGGCCATGGCCACCCTCCGCAGCATCGCACCCATCTTCCCCACCGCCGACCTCGGTGCGATGCAGTCCCACTACGAGGCGCTGGGTTTCGTCGTCGCGGTGCATGCGGGCGGCTACGGCACGGCAGAGCGCGACGAGGTGCGGATCCACTTCCGGCACACGCCGGACCTGCCGTCCCTGTCCGGGCAGGTGGGCGCGGCCTACATCGCGGTGGACGATGCGGACGCGCTGCACGCGGAGTGGATGGCGGCCGGCGTCGGCGAGACGAGCGACCTGTTCGACCCTGGCTTCGGCGTGTGGGAGGCGGCGCACACGGACGGCGACGGCAACCTCCTGCGCTTCGGCTCCCCGCTGCGGCGCCCTTGACGCAGGACCCGCCGGATGGGACAATTGCCGCCTCATGAAGGCAACGACCTCCGACCTGCTGCTTACCTGACGGCGAACGCCACATCGCGTTCGCTCGCAACCTCCTGCGCCAAACGGCCAGGGGGTTTTTTGTTGGGCCGGCACCGGTTTGAGCCGAAGAGTGATGGGCCAAAGAGAGAGATGAGAGGGACGGAAGACAATGGTTGAGGGACAGAAGGGGAGTGGTGGCGACGTGGAGCGGGGTCACCTGGCCCTGCCCTGCGACCCGTCACCCATGCCGTTCGGCAAGTACGGCTCGCACGTGCCGCTGGTGCTGTCCGACCGGACCTGGCCCGACCGCCGGTTCACGCGGGCGCCGCGCTGGGCCAGCGTCGACCTGCGGGACGGGAACCAGGCCCTCATCGACCCCATGGACTCCGAGCGCAAATTGGCGCTCTTCCAGACGCTGGTCGACGTCGGCTTCAAGGAGATCGAGGTCGGGTTTCCCTCGGCTTCCCAGACCGACTACGACTTCCAGCGGCTCATCATCGACGAGGGGCTCGTGCCCGACGACGTCGAGATCCAGGTGTTGGTCCAATGCCGCCAGGAGCTGATTGAGCGGACGTTCGAGTCCCTGGCCGGAGCGCCGCGAGCGGTCGTGCACTTCTACAACTCGGTGTCCGAGCTGCAGCGGCGCGTCGTGTTCGGTCTCGACAAGCCGGGGATCATCGACATCGCCGTGAAGGCCGCAGAGCTGTGCAAGAAGTACGAGGCACAGGTCCAGGGGACCGCCATCCGCTACGAGTACTCGCCGGAGAGCTTCACCGGGACCGAGCCGGACTTCGCCGTCGAGATCTGCGAGGCGGTGATGGACGTGATTGAGCCGTCGCCGGAGCGGCCGATGATCCTCAACCTTCCCGCCACCGTGGAGATGTACAGCCCGAACGTGTACGCCGACGTGATCGAGTGGTTCGGCCGTACCGTCAAGAACCGCGACTCCATCGTGCTCAGCCTGCACCCGCACAACGACCGGGGCACGGCCGTCGCCGCCGCCGAGCTGGCGGTGCTCGCCGGCGCCGACCGTGTCGAGGGTACCTTGTTCGGGAACGGCGAGCGCACCGGCAACGTCGACGTCGTGACTCTGGCCATGAACCTGTTCTCCCAGGGCATCGACCCGACGCTAGATTTCGGCGACATCGAGAAGGTGCGCCGCGTGGCCGAGTACGCGACTCGGATGCCGGTCCATCCGCGTCACCCCTACGCGGGTGACCTGGTGTACACGGCCTTCTCCGGTTCGCACCAGGATGCGATCAAGAAGGGCATGGCCGCCATCGGTGACGACTACGACGAGTGGGAGGTGCCCTACCTGCCCATCGACCCCAAGCACACCGGGCGGACCTATGAGGCGATCATTCAGGTGAACAGCCAGTCCGGTAAGGGCGGCGTCGCCTACGTGATGGACACCGACCACGGCCTGGACCTGCCGCGGCGGCTGCAGATCGAGTTCTCCAAGCGGGTGCAGGCCATCACCGAGGCGAGCGGGACCGTGATCGGCTCGGGCCAGATGCGTGACGTCTTCGAGGAGATCTACCTGCCCGAGGACGCCGATCTGCGCCTCGTGACGAGCGAGGTGGCGACCGGCCGAGGGCACACGACGGTGACGGCGCAGCTGCTCGTGGATGGTCAGCACCGGACCGTGCGGGGGGAGGGTAACGGGCCGATCGACGCGCTGGTCGCCGCCTTGAAGGCCGACCTCGGTATTGTGCTGGAGGTGAAGGACTACTCCGAGCATGCGCTGACGGAGGGCTCGGGCGCCTCGGCCGTGGCATACGTGGAGTGTGCCGGGCCCGACGGGTCGACATGGTGGGGCGTCGGACGAGACTCCTCCATCCTCGATGCGTCGCTCGAGCGCGGTGGTGTCGGCCGCGAACAGGGCCCGCACGGGGTGATCCGCCCGGCGGTCGAGGCGGACGTCCCCGAGCTCGTGGCCATGATCCGCGAGCTCGCAGAGTTCGAGAACCTCTCGGACCAGGTCGTGATCGACGAGGACGATCTCGGCCGCGCCCTGTTCGGGCCCGACGCGATCGCACACGACTCGGTCGTGGAGGACGGCGACGGCGGCCTGGCCGCTCACGCGCTGTGGTACCGGACGTTCTCCACCTTCCTCGGCAGGACCGGCATCTGGCTCGAGGACCTCTACGTCCGGCCCGCGCACCGCAGCAAGGGCTACGGCGCTGCATTGCTCACCCACCTGCGCGGCCTGACCGAGGGCCGCCTGGAGTGGGAGGTGCTCGAGTGGAACGCCCTGGCCATGGACTTCTACCAGCGCCTCGGTGCCCGGCCCATGGGGGGCTGGACCCGCTACCGCTGGTTCGACGGGTAGCCGAGGACCCGACCGGCCCGGCCGCGGTCCCCAGGGCATTTGCCGGGTTGGTAACTTTTCTGTTACCGTAACCAACATGTTACTGACCGGTGCCGGCGCGACGGGATGAGGACCGACCGTCTCCGGCGGGCGTCCCGGACCGGTGCCCACCTCTGAGACCGCCGGGGATCCGTTCGACGCGTTGGGCGACCCCACACGGCGGGAGATCCTGCGCCTCCTGAGCGACGGTGACCTGCCCGTGCACGAGATCGCGGCGGCGCTGCCGATCAGCCGCCCGGCCGTGTCCCGCCATTTGCGCCTCCTGAAGGACGCCGGGATGGTCGCCGAAGAGGCGCAGGGGAATCGCCGGTACTACCACCTCCGAGACGAGGGTTTGCGAGCGGTCCAGGAGTACCTCGAGGGGGTCTGGGGCAACGCCGCCACCCGGTTCCGGTTGCTGGCCGAGAACAGTGACCCGGGTTCTCGATGATGGTCTCGCCGTTGCACATCACGTTCGACGTCGACTGCCCGCCGCACCACGCGTTCACCGTGTGGACTTCTCGGATCGGGACGCTGGTGGCCGCCCGAGCACACCGTGACGGGCAGCCCGGAGGAGATCGTCCTCGAGTGCGGCCCGGGCGGTCGAATCTACGAGCGGACGTCGGCTGGCGAGCGCCACGACTGGGGCGAGGTGACGGTGTGGGAGCCACCGCGCCGGTTGGTCTACCTGTGGCATCTGGGCCGCGACCGCGCCGAGGCCACCGAAGTCGACATCCACTTCGTCGACGATGGCGGCGAGCGGACCGCGCGTCGAGATCGAGCACCGCGGCTGGGAGCGGTTGGGCGCCACGGCGGACACGTGGCGCGACCGCGAACCGCGCCGGCTGGGACTCGTTGCTCCCGCATTTCGAGGCAGCCGTGATGAAGGGAGCCGCCTGATGCCGGCCGGGACCAAGGACGACCCCGTGGGTGCTCAAGACGCCGTCCGGGAGCTCTGAGTACACGATGTACAAGGACGAGGAGGCCGCGCCGCCGTCCTGGTCTGCCAGGTGGGATCCACCAAGCTCACCTACGACCTGCGGGCGATCGGCGACCTGCACGCCTGGCTGCGCCTGCAGGGCGACTGGGTGCCGCTCGGCGCCGCCGACGAGAAGAAGCCCGCGGCAGCCGGCACCGTGGAGGCATGGGGCCGCTCGTCCGACAATCCCGCTCGGGGGCTGGTACGGCCAGCGCAACGGCTACCGCGGGCGCTTCGGGATGTACCTGCCACCGCTGCTGGAGGAGCTCGACCTGGCCGAGGTCACCCACGACGCCCGCAACAACCGAATGCGCGCCGTCTGACCCGAGCCTGCCAGCGACCGGCCGTGCCACGACACACCGACAAGGAGTGAACATGCCAGTCACAAAGGTGATCCGTTACCGGACCAAGCCCGACCGGGCCGAAGAGAACGACCGGCTGATTCGAGAGGTCTTCGCAGAGCTCGCCGAGGGCAACCCGAGGGCCTGCACTACGCGGCGTTCCGCCTCGATGACGGTGTGAGCTTCCTCCACCTGGCTGTCATCGACGGTGACCTGAACCCGCTGACCACCTCGGTTTCGTTCGCGGCGTTCCAGGCCGGCATCGCCGACCGGGTGGCCGAGGGCCCCACCCCGGCCGACGCGACCGCCGTCGGTTCCTATCGCCTGCTGCCGTAACTGGTCCGCCGGGAGCGGGCGACCCGGGCGAAGGCGAGCACTGGGCCGTACCGATGAGCACACCTCCCTGAGGCTTGACATCGCCAGATGGGTTAGTTAGATACTTACCGTAAGTGGTAACTAACTCTCAGGCCCTCGGCACGCTTGGTGACCCGACCAGGCGTGCCATCTTCGAACACCTCGGCGCGCGGCCCTCGGCGGTCGTCGACCTCGCCGCACGGCTGCCCGTCAGCCGCCCGGCCGTGTCCCAGCATCTCAAGGTGCTCAAGGACGCCGGCCTCGTGCACGACGCGCAGGTGGGGACGCGCCGGATCTACAGCCTCGATCCCGACGGGATCGCGGGGCTGCGCGACTACCTCGACCGCTTCTGGAGCACCGCCCTGCACTCGTTCAGGGCGAGAGTGGAACAATTACAGGAAGAGGGGTAACCCAATGACCGACGGCACCGCCGTGACCACGACCATCGTCGTCGACGCGCCCGTCCACCGGGCCTTCTCGGTCTTCACCGACGACATCGCAGGCTGGTGGCCTCCCGAGCACCACATTCTGCGGGCACCGCTGGCATCCATGGTCTTCGAGCCGAAGGTGGGCGGTCACGTCTACGACGTCGGAACGGACGGGAGCGAGTGCCGGTGGGGCACCGTCCTCGCCTACGAGCCGCCGCACCGGGTCGTGTTCAGCTGGAACATCACCCTGCAGTGGCAGCTCGAGACCGACCCCGAGCGGACCAGCGAGGTCGAAGTCCGCTTCGTCCCCGAGGAGGCCGGGCGGACTCGGGTGGAGCTCGAGCACCGCCGCCTCGACCGCCATGGCGAGGGCTGGGAGGCCATGCGCGATGCGGTCGGCTCGCCGGACGGTTGGGCTGTCGGCCTGCAGCGCTTCGCCCAGCGGCTCCAGGGTGCGCCGGTGACCGCAGGCGGGAGCTAGCCGAACCCTCCGCTCGGGATGTAGGGACTCGGCGGTCCGGCCATGCCCCGCACCATCACCGGCCCGTAGGGCTGGAGCTCGATGCCCGCCCGGACCACCTCGCAGATGGCCCACTGCTGCGTCGAGGTCAACCAATTGATCTCGATGGTCTCGCCCGGCGGTGCCTCCGCCAGCATGGCCCGCAGGACCAGCGTGGCCGACTCCTCCTGGCGGGCGCCGAGGGTCACGATCCGCTCGTCCTTGGCGACGGCGTATCCCTGGTCCGCATGGAGGAGCAGCCGGGTCCCGGGCTGGGCGAGCATGGCGACGACGTCGACGGTGCGGGCTGAGCCGCGCACGGTGCGGTCGATGGCGCTGACCACCTCGAGCTCGCGCTCGCCGACCTCGTCGGGCTCGAAGCGCCGCACGTCGGCAGGCCGTTCGACTGCGCCCGGGCGCATCGCGCCCCAGGCCGCCACGACGGGGTGCAAGGCGAACCCGAAGCTGGTGTACAGCGCCATCGCCTTCGGGTCCCGCGAGCACTGGATCGTCCCCGGACCGTCGGGGTCGCCGTAGGAGAGGGCGAGCCGGAGCAACTCGCGGCCGACGCCTCGGCCCTGCCGGCCCGGCACCGTGCCGAGTTGGGAGAGCATCCAGTAGCCCTCCCGCACGAAGGACTGCGACATCCCGACGACCGTGCCGCCATCCTCGGCCACCCACGACCCGTCGGGATCGGTCCCGAGGAAGTGGCGCGTGCGGTCCAGCCGCCGCCGCTCGTCCTGAATGGAGTTGCCCGTCACCGGGAGCCCGTGGCGGGCCAGCATGGCGAGCAAGCCGCTGTCGAAGGCGGCCACGGCCGCGGGGACGTCGGCCCCGGTCATCTGGCGGAACGTCACCATGGACGTTCAGGCCGAGGGCAAGAAGGCGGGCCGCCGGCGCTCGAAGGCCGTGATGTCGTCCGCGTGGCGCAGGGTGAGACCGATGTCGTCCCACCCGTTGAGCAGTCGCTGGCGCGTGAACTCGTCGAGGGGGAAGGTGCCGGCCAGCCCCGCCGCCGGCGCCTCAATCGTGCCCCGTGCCACGTCGATGGTGATCTCGAGCGACGGGTCCTTCGCCACCGCGTCGAGCATCGCCCGGTCCAGCTCCTCGGAGACCTGGACGGGGAGCAGGCCCTGCTTCGTGCAGTTGTTGCGGAAGATGTCAGCGAAACGCGACGAGACGACCGCCTGGAACCCGTAGTCCATCAGGGCCCACACGGCGTGCTCACGGGAGGATCCGGTACCGAAGTTGTGACCGGCCACCAGGATGGTGGCCCCCGCGAATTCGGGATCGTTGAGCACGAAGCCACGATCGTCCCGCCATTCCGAGAAGAGGCCGGCTCCGAACCCGGTTCGTTCCACCCGCTTCAGCCAGTCCGACGGGATGATCTGGTCGGTGTCCACGTCGGTGCGGTCGAGGGGGACGGCGCGTCCGGTGACGACGACGACGGCTTCCATCAGTCCAGGTCCTCGGGTGTGGCGAACGTCCCCGCGACGGCGGTGGCGGCGGCGACCACAGGTGAGACCAGGTGGGTGCGCCCGCCGCGACCCTGGCGTCCCTCGAAGTTGCGGTTCGAAGTCGACGCACAGCGTTCGCCGACGGCCAGCTTGTCGGGGTTCATGGCCAGGCACATGGAGCATCCCGGCTCGCGCCATTCGAAACCCGCGGCGGCGAAGACCTTGTCGAGTCCCTCCGCCTCGGCCTGGGCCTTCACCCGGTGCGAGCCGGGCACGGCGAGCGCGCGCAGCCCGGTGCGCACGGTCCGGCCGGCCAGGACGGCCGCGGCCGCCCGGAAGTCCTCGATGCGCGAATTCGTGCAGCTGCCGAGGAACACCGTGTCCACGCTGATCTCCCGCAGCGGCGTCCCGGCCTGCAGCCCCATGTAGGCGAGCGCACGCTCGGCGGCCTCCCGGTCACCGGCGTCCGCCATGGCGCTCGGGTCCGGAACGGTCCCGGTGATCGGCGCCACCTGGGCCGGGTTGGTGCCCCACGTCACGTGCGGAGCGATGTCGGCCGCATGCAGCACGACCTCCTTGTCGAAGGCGGCGCCCTCGTCGGTGGGCAGGCTGCGCCAGTAGGACAGCGCGGCTTCCCAGGCCTTGCCGGCCGGCGCATGGTCACGGCCCCGCACGTACTCGAAGGTCGTCTCGTCCGGCGCCACGAGGCCGGCTCGCGCCCCGCCCTCGATCGACATGTTGCACAGCGTCATACGGCCCTCCATGGACAGTGCGCGGATGGCCGATCCCCGGTACTCGATCACGTGCCCGATGCCGCCCCCGGTGCCGATGGCGCCGATGATGGCCAACGCGACGTCCTTGGCCGTCACGCCCGGGGCGAGTTCCCCGTCGACCGTCACCGCCATGGTCTTGGGCCGCACCTGGGGCAGCGTCTGGGTGGCCAGCACGTGCTCCACCTCGCTGGTGCCGATGCCGAAGGCGAGCGCGCCGAAGGCGCCGTGGGTGGAGGTGTGGCTGTCGCCGCACACGATGGTCATGCCGGGCTGGGTCCAGCCCTGCTCGGGCCCGATGATGTGGACGATGCCCTGGTTGGCGTCGCCCATCGGGTAGCACGTGATGCCGAACTCCGCCGTGTTGTCGTTGAGCACGCGGCAGCTGCTGGGCCGAGATGGGATCGGCGACCGGCTTGTCGATGTCGGTGGTGGGGACGTTGTGGTCTGCCGTGGCGACGGTGAGGTCGGGTCGCCGCACCGTGCGCCCGGCCAGCCGCAACCCGTCGAAGGCCTGGGGCGACGTGACCTCGTGGATGAGGTGCAGGTCGATGAAGAGCAGGTCGGGCTCGCCATCGGCCGCGTGGACGACGTGCGCCTCCCAGATCTTCTCGCTGAGCGTGCGTGGCGCCATCAACGCGTGACTGCGACGATGTGGACCTTGAGCGTGCCGCCCGGTGCCCGGTACTCGACGGTGTCGCCCGCGCCGCGCCCAACCAGCACCTGGCCCAGAGGTGAGCTGGGCGAGATCACGGGCAGGTCGCCCTGGCGCTCCTCAATGGAGCCTACGAAGAACCGCTGCGTGTCGTCCTCCTCGTCGCCGTCGTAGCGGAGCTCCACCGTGCTGCCCAGCGACACCGACCCGTCCTCGGAACCGGCCTCGTCCACGATCTCGACGTGCTTGAGCATCGCCTGCAGCTGGCGGATGCGCGATTCCATCTTCCCCTGGGCGTCCTTGGCCGCGTGGTAGTCGCCGTTCTCGCTCAGGTCGCCCAGTGCCCGCGCCGCCTCGATCTGCTGGGCGATCTCCACCCGTCCGCGGGTGGTCAGGTCCTCGAGCTCGGCCACCAGGCGGTCGTGGGTGGCCTGGGTCAACCGGGTCGTCTCTGTCTGGTTGGTGGAAGCGTTCGTCACGGCGTGTCCTCCGGGAGGCGGGTGTGCGGGCGTTGCGGTGCACTGCGCCGGCGGGCACAAGGCTAATCGGCCCTCGATGGCCTGCCGGCCGCCGGGCGCACCCTGTGTTGACTGGGAGGTCGGCTGCGAAAGACTGGAGTAACCATGCGCCGCTTCGAGCATCTCCGTAGGCATTATTCACTAGGCGCGCCCCATCCCAGCGCGCCTTCGAACCGTCCACTGAGTGGGCGGTTTTTCAATTCCGGGAGGATTTCAAGGCCGAGGGCGGCGGGCACCCGGGCCAGCCCGCAGACAACCCCGCAGACAACCCCGCAGACAAGAAGAAAGGAACAATGAGGACAGTGAGCACCGGGAGCACCAGGCATCGGGTGGCCGTCATCGGCGGCGACGGCATCGGGCCGGAGGTCTGCGCGGAGGCGCTCAAGGTGGTGGCGGCGTCCGGCGTTGACCTCGACATCACCGGCTTCGACCTGGGCGCTGCCCGCTACCTGCGCGACGGTGCCGTCCTGCCCGACGAGACCCTGGCAGAGCTGCGCGGCCATGACGCCATCCTCCTCGGTGCCGTCGGCCCACCCGATCGGCGACACCTCTGTCCCGCCAGGCACCCTCGAGCGGGGCATGCTGCTCCGCCTCCGCTTCGAGCTCGACCTCTACGTCAACCTGCGCCCGTTCGCCGGCGTCCCGGGCTCGTCGCCGCCGGTGCCGACTTCTGCCGTCGTCCGGGAGAACACGGAGGGCACGTATGCGGGCGAAGGGGGCTTCCTGCGCAAGGGCACGCCCGCACGAGGTGGCGACCCAGGGTCGGTGAATACCCGGATGGGGTCGAGCGATGCGTGCGCTTCGCGTTCGACCTCGCCGCTCGCCGCCCGGCCGCCGCCTGACGCTGGTGCACAAGACGAACGTGTTGACCTTCGCCGGCGACCTGTGGCACCGCACGGTGACCGAGGCCGCGGCCGAGTACCCCGACCGTGGACTGGGACTACAACCACGTCGACGCCGCCTGCATCTACTTCGTCGAGCAACCCGAAGCGGTATGACGTCATCGTCACCGACAACCTGTTCGGCGACATCCTCACCGACCTGGCCGGTGCAGTCTCCGGCGGCATCGGCTTCGCCGCGTCGGCCAATCTGAACCCTGCCCGCACGGGGCCCTCGCTGTTCGAGCCGGTGCACGGCGCCGCCCACGACATCGCGGGCAAGGGCATCGCGAACCCGCTGGCCGCCATCCACTCGGCCGCCCTCGATGCTCGAGCACCTGGGTGAGTCCGCCGCCGCCGACCGCATCCTCAAGGCCCTCGCCGCCCAGACCGATTCCATGTCGAACCCCGACTGCCCACCTCCAACGAAAGCAGTCCACGACCGCCGTGGGCGACGCCATCGCAGAAAGGCTGTAGCCGCCATGCCCATCACCCCCACCGAGAAGATCTGGATGGACGGCGAGCTCGTCGACTGGGCGGACGCCACCGTGCACGTCCTCACCCACACGATGCACTACGGGTCCGGAGTCTTCGAAGGCATCCGCGCCTACCCGACCAGCCGGGGCGTGGCGGTGTTCCGCCTCGGCGACCACATCCGCCGGCTCTTCGCCTCGGCCAAGATCTTCATGATCGACATCCCCTACACGGTGGAAGAGATCATGGAGGCGACGCGCCTCGTGGTGCGTGCCAACGGCTTGCACGACGGCTGTTACCTGCGCCCCCTGGTGTACCTCGGCTACGGCGAAATGGGGCTCAACCCGCTGCCCTGCCCGGTGAACGTCTCGGTGGCCGCGTGGCCCTGGGGCACCTATCTGGGGGACGAGGGCGTCGCAAACGGGGTCTCGGTCAAGGTCAGCTCATGGCGGCGCCACGACCCCAACGCCGTGCCGACGGCGGCCAAGGGCACCGGCATGTACGTGAACTCATCCCTGGCCAAGGTCGAGGCGATCAAGGCCGGATACGACGAGGCGATCCTGCTCGCGCCCAATGGCACCGTGAGCGAGTGCACGGGGGAGAACGTCTTCATCGTGCGTGACGGTGTCATCCTGACGCCGAACACGTCCGATGCCGGCGCCCTCGACGGCATCACACAGGACTCGGTCGAGACGATCGCCCGCGACCTCGGCTACGAGCTGCGCCACCAATCGCTCATCCGGACGGACCTGTATCTGGCCGACGAGGCCTTCCTCACCGGCACCGCGGCGGAGGTCGTGCCGATCCGCGCCGTCGACGACCGTCCGGTCGGCCCCGGACACCCCGGCCGGATCACCAAGGAGATTCAGCAGACCTACTTCGCCACCGTGCGGGGCGAGGTCGACCAGTACAAGGAATGGCTGGACCATGTCGACTGACGCCAACGGCGCCGAGTCCCACAGCCATGGTGGCGTACGCCACACGCACGCGCACGGTCACAGCGCGCACGCGCACGACTATGCCCTACCCGACCTGCCCGAGGCGGTCGACATTTTCGACACCATCCTTCGCGACGGCAGTCAGCAAGAGGGCCTCTCCCTCACGGTCGACGACAAGCTCAGGGTCGCGGAGCAGCTCGATCACCTCGGGGTCACCTACGTCGAGGGAGGCTGGCCCGGTGCCAACCCCAAGGACGTCGAGTTCTTCGCCCGCGCCAAGAAGGAGCTGACGCTCGGGACGGCCACGCTGGTCGCCTTCGGCTCCACGCGGCGGGCCGGGGTCAAGCCCGAGCACGACGCCGTGCTGGCCAACCTGGTGGAGGCCGGAGCGCCAGTCGCCTGCATCGTCGCCAAGGCGTGGGACCGCCACGTTGCCGAGGCGCTGCGCACGTCGCTCGACGAGGCCGTGGCGATGGTGGCCGACTCCGTGCGCTACCTGCGGCAACACGACCTCCGTGTCTTTCTCGATGCGGAGCATTTCTTCGACGGCTATCGCGGCAACCCCGACTTCGCGCTCTCGGTCCTCGCCGCGGCCGAAGAGGAGGGCGCCGACGCGCTCGTCCTGTGCGACACGAACGGGGGCACGCTGCCCGACGACGTGGGGCAGGCAGTGGCTGACGTGCGCACCCGCACCAGCACCCAGCTCGGCATCCACTGCCACAACGACGCCGGTTGCGCCGTGGCCAATTCGCTCGTTGCCGTGCAGGCCGGGGCCACCCAGGTGCAGGGCTGCATCAACGGCTACGGGGAGCGGGCCGGCAACACGGACCTGTCGGCGGCCATCCCCAACCTGTCGCTCAAACTCAACGTCCGCACCATCCCTGCCGACCGCCTGGAGCGGCTGACACCGGTGGCGCACCACATCGCCGAGCTCGTCAACATCGCGCCCAACCCCCAGCAGCCCTACGTGGGGAACTCGGTGTTCGCCCACAAGGGAGGCCTGCACGCCAGCGCCGTGGCGCGCAGCGCAGACTTGTACGAGCACGTCGACCCGAACCTGGTGGGCAACGGCACCCGGGTCGTCGTCTCGGAGATGGCTGGTCGCTCGACCTTGGCCATGAAGGCGGCCGAGCTCGGGCTCGAGCTCGACGGCGAGGTCATCGGCCGCGTCCTCGACGAGCTGAAGCGCCTGGAACACGAGGGGTACCACTTCGAGGTGGCCGACGGCTCTCTGGAGCTCCTCCTCCGCCGTGCCACCGGATGGGTCGCGGACTACTTCACGGTGGAGTCCTTCCGGGTCATCACCGACCATGGCGAGCGGAGCGACACGAAGGGGGGGACGGGGGCCTCCACGGGCGACGCGATGCTCGGCGTCACGACCGAGGCAACGGTCAAGGTCCACGTGGGACCGGAGCGCATCGTCGCCTTGGCCGAGGGCAACGGACCGGTCAATGCGCTCGACGGCGCCCTGCGGGGCGCCATCGGCGCCAAGTTCCCCGCGCTGGACCACATCCACCTCACCGACTACCGGGTCCGCGTCCTCGACACCGGTCGGGGAACCGGCGCGGTCACTCGGGTGCTGGTCGACACGACGGACGGCCAGCGGACCTGGACGACAATCGGGGTGTCCGAGAACATCATTGAGGCGAGCTGGCAGGCCCTCTACGATTCGATCGTCTTCGGGTTGCTCCACGCCTCCTGACGGAGGACGGGAAGGGCCCACCGTCACGAGGGGGATGACAGGGAGTCGACCATGACCGCGTGGAGCCGCATTGCAGCATCGTTGGTCGGCCTCCCGCCGCCGCAGACCACCGACGTCTCCGTCGAGCGTGATCTGGCCGCCAAGATGCCGGACGGAGTGGTCCTGCTGGCCGACCGGTGGTTCTCGAGTCGGCTGCCGGGAGACCAGCCGACCGTGCTCATCCGGACCCCGTACGGGCGACGCATCATGGGCCCGCTGGGCCGGCTCTACGCGGAGCGCGGATACCAGGTCGTCGTGCAGAGCTGCCGTGGCACTTTCGGCTCCGAGGGTGAGTGGTCCCCGATCCGTCACGAGCAGGCCGACGGCCACGCCACGCTCGAGTGGGTGGCGGCCCAGCCATGGTTCGACGGCCGCCTGGTCATGTGGGGCGCGAGCTACCTCGGCCTGACGCAATGGGCGATCGCCGAGGACGCGCCCGACTTCGTCAAGGCCCTGTGCCTCCAGGTCACCGCGTCGAACTTCCGCGACGCCGTCGTCTTTCCGGGCGGAACGTTCGCCCTCGAAACGGCGCTGGCGTGGATGTACCAGATCAGGCACCAGGAGCTCGGTTGGCGGACGGTGCTGCGCACCCAGGCGCGCAGCGGCAAGGTCCTCGCGGCCGCGAGCAATGTCCTGCCCCTCGGTCAGTGCGACGTTGCGACCATCGGCGCGCCGGCACCGTTCTATCGGGAGTGGCTCGAGCACAGCACATCGGGTGACCCGTGGTGGGACCCCGTCGATTTCGGGCGGCATTTGGACAAGGTGCCTCCGGCCAGCCTGGTCGGCGGGTGGTACGACCTGTTCCTGCCGGCCCAAGTGGCCGACTACGAGGCCCTGCGTGGCGCCGGACGCCCGGCTCGACTCACCATCGGCCCGTGGACCCACGCCAGCCCGGGCCTCTTCGCCGAGACGGTGCGCGACGGACCCAAGTGGTTCGACGAGCAGCTGGGTACACCTCCCGGTCCTGGAGTCCCGGGCACCCGTGCGAGTCTTCGTGATGGGGTCGCGAACCTGGCAGGACTTCTCCCTGTGGCCGCCGGCGGGAGAGACGCAGCGGTGGTACCTCGGGCGATGGGGGACCTTGAGCGCCGAACCGCCGGTCGAGAGCGGGCCCGACCGTTTCCACTACAACCCGCACGATCCGACGCCCGCCGTGGGCGGGCCCTCGCTCAACGTCCGCTCGGCGGGTCGGAAGGACCAGCGCCGGCGCGAGCACCGTCATGATGTCGTGACCTACACCAGCCCCGTGTTGACAGAGGATCTCACGGTCATCGGTCCGCTCACGGCCACGCTGTACCTGCGCTCGTCGCTCGAGCACACCGACTTCTTCGTCCGTCTCTGCGACGTGTCGGAGAGGGGAAAGTCGGTGAATCTGAGCGACGGCGTCGTCCGGCTGGCGCCCGGTGCGGTGCAAAAAGATGAGGACGGCGTCTTCGCGCTCGACGTCGCGATGTGGCCGACCGCGAACACGTTCCGGACCGGCCACCGGATCCGCTTCCAGGTGTCCAGCGGCGCCCACCCCCTGTTCTGTCGCAACCCCGGGACGGGCGAACCGATGGCGACCGGCGCCAACCTCCGCTCGGCGGACCAAGAGGTCTTCCACGACGTGACGCGGCCCTCGGCCATCGCGCTGCCCGTTGTCCGGCTACTGCAAGACGAGCCGCTCGCCGGGCGCGGCGCGGGTGCCGCGGACACCCTCGACTAGTCTCCCGCGCATGACGCAGCCCACGTTCGTGCCCATCGCCGAGGCGGATCAGGTCCGACCGGCCCGGCACCTCCACGTGCCGGGGTCCTGGACCCAGTCGCGCCCGGCAGAGGTGGTCGGACCCGTCCACCCCCGCCGCGCCGCCATGGGGACGCCGGGACCCGACTCGGGCTTCGCCCTCCGGTTGGCCAAGCGCTTCGGGCACGAGCTGAAGGTGGGCGAGGGCGAGTCGGAGCACGACGTCCTGCTCGGCGTGGCGCTCGATCGCCGCCAAGCGATCCGCCCTCTTCGGGCGCGCACCGAGCATCTACGACGTCCAGTTCGCCCTCGACATGTGGGGCTTCCTCGACCGACGCGCCCCCCGAGCTCGTCGCGTCACGCCGCAAGATGTTCTCCTCCATCTCCCACGACTACGTCGCGCAGCGCCAGCTCGTCGACTCCATTGCAGAGGAGATCTTCCGGCTCAGCCCGGAGGAAGCCCGCGTCCGTGCGCTGGGCGCCGCCGCCGCATCGTCCTGACGGGCACCGACTGTCGTGGAAGCAACGGGGGCAATCGACCGGCTCGAGATCGAGGCCGGCGGATTGACCTTCACCGGACGGGCCTGTGGCCCACCGAGAGGACGTCGGGTCCTGCTCCTGCACGGCTTCCCTCAGACCTCGTGGGCCTGGCGCGACGAGCTGTGGGCGCTCGGCCGCGCCGGATACCGCGCCATCGCGCCCGACCTGCGTGGCTACAGCAGTGGTGCCCGCCCGGCTTCGATGGGTGAGTACGCCACCGAGCGCCTCCTCGGTGACGTCCTCGCGCTCGCCGATTCCATGGAGATGGTGACCTTCGACCTGGTGGGCCACGACTGGGGCGGGATGCTGGCGTGGATCGTGGCGTCGCGGCATCCGGAGCGCGTGCGCTCGCTCAGCGTCGTCTCGACGCCGCATCCGCTCGCCCTGCAGCACTCGCTGCTGGGCGGCGATCCCGCCCAGGCGTCCTACGGCGCGGGCATGGAGGCCTTCCGCGCGCCAGAGGTCCCCGAGCGGCTGCTGCTCGGTGCCGACGGCTCTGGCCGCGGGCTGGCCACGTTGTTGGCCGAAACCGGGCTCGACGACGAGGACGCCAAGATGTACGTGCTGGCGCTCACCGAACCCGGAGCGCTCACGGCCGCTCTGAACTGGTACCGGGCCATGGACAACACCGCACTCGTCGGCCTCGGGCCGGTGACGGTCCCGACCTTGTATGTCTGGTCCACGGGGGACGAGGCGTTCGGGCGGACCGCCGCCGAGGACACCGCCGCGTGCGTGCACGGTCCGTACACCTTCGAAGTCCTCGAGAACGTGTCGCACTGGATCCCGGAGATGGCGCCCGTCGAGCTCTCGCACCTCCTGATCCGCCATCTCTCGGCCCACTGACGGTTCCTGACCTGGGGCAGCGTCTGACGAGCGCGGCCTGCGAGAATGGCACGGTGATCGCCAGCACCTTCGCCCTGACCGACGTCCAACGAGAGTTCCGCGACACCCTCCGCACCTTCTGCGAGGACAAGGTGGCGCCCCATGCCGCCGAAGTCGACCGCAACGCCGAATTCCCCTGGAAATCGTTCGAAGCCTGCAAGGAGATGCAGCTGCCCGCGCTCGGCATTCCCGAGGCCTACGGCGGCGCGGGAGCCGACACCGTGACCCAGGCCATCGCGGTCGAGGAGCTGTCCCGAGTCTGCGCCTCGACGTCACTGACCATCCTCATCTCCAAGCTCGGGATGCTGCCCGTCATGAACTGGGGCTCCGAGGAGCTGAAGCGCTGCCTACATGCCCCGGGTGGCCACGGGCGAGATCCAGGCCAGCTATTGCCTCTCCGAGGCGGATGCCGGGAGCGACGTGGCCTCCATGCGCACCCGGGCGGTGCGCGACGGCGACGACTACGTCCTGACCGGCTCGAAGTACTGGATCACCAACGCCGGGATCTCCGACGTCTACATCGTCTTCGCCAAGACCGACCCCGACGCGGGCGGACGCGGCATCTCGTGCTTCCTCGTGGAGAAGGAGTGGGGAATCCGCGTCGCCAAGCACGAGGACAAGCTGGGCATGCGGGGAAGCCCCACCGGCGAGGTCGTGCTCGACGAGGTCCGCGTCCCCGCGTCGCACCGCATCGGTGAGGAGGGCCAGGGCTTCACGGTCGCCATGCACACCTTGGACCGCAGCCGGCCCACCATCGGGGCCCAGGCCATCGGGATCGCGCAGGGCGCCATCGACTGCGCGGCGGCCTACATGAAGCAGCGTCACGCCTTCGGCGGTCCCATCGCGGACCTGCAGGGCCTGCGCTTCATGCTGGCCGACATGGCGATGCGCAACGAGGCCGCCCGCGCCCTCGTGTACCGGGCCTGTGCCATGGTCGACGACGACTCGGGAGGCGAGCTGACCATGTTCGGCGCCATGGCCAAGGCGTTCGCCTCCGATGCCTCCATGTCGATCACCGTGGACGCGGTGCAGCTCCTCGGCGGCTACGGCTACACGAAGGACTTTCCCGTGGAGCGCTTCCTGCGCGACGCCAAGGTGACGCAGATTTACGAGGGCACCAACCAGGTGCAGCGGGTGGTCATCGCCCGGGAGCTCTTGAAGCACGTCGTAGGCGGCGCTGTCCGGCGGTGCGGGGTTGGCGCCCGGCGACCAGGCCCGGGCAGACTGCGGGGGCCATCCAATAGGGCGGATGGTAAAGTTAGAACAGGTTCTAAATTCTCGCCCACCGAGGGGCAGCCGGCCGAGGGCCGGGAGTGGCAGCAGGAGGTGCATCCGTCATGGCGCAGCCGGTGATCATCGAGGCGGTCCGAACGCCGATCGGAAAGCGCAACGGGTGGCTGTCGGGCCTCCGTGCCCCCGACCTGCTCGGTGCCGTGCAGGTCGAGGTCGTCAAGCGAGCCGGTATCGACCCCGGGTCGGTCGAACAGGTCGTCGGCGGTTGCGTGACGCAGGCCGGCGAGCAGGGGTTCAACGTGACCCGGACCGCCTGGCTGCTGAGCGGCATGCCCTACGAGGTGGCCGCCACGACGATCGACTGCCAGTGCGGTTCCTCGCAGCAGGCCAACCACTTCGTCAACAACCTCATTGCGGCGGGGGCCGTCGACACGGCGATCGGCTGTGGCGTCGAGACGATGAGCCGCATCCCTCTCGGCGCCAACGCCTCGGCGCCGGGGGTGGGCCGGGCCATGCCCGGCAGACCTGCCCTACGACATGCCCGACCAGTTCACGGCGGCGGAGCGGATCGCCAAGAAGTACGACATCACCCGCGCCGACGTCGACTGGCTGGGGCTCGAGTCGCAGAAGAAGGCCGCGGTGGCGGTGGCCGAGGACCGCTTCGCCCGCGAGATCGTCGCGGTCGAGGCGCCGATCGTCGGTGAGGAAGGCCCGCGGGGCGAGCACACGGGCGAAAAGCTCGTCGTGAGCAAGGACCAGGGACCGCGGGACACGACCGCCGAGGGCCTGGCCAAGCTGAAGCCCGTGCTGCCCGACGGCATGCACACGGCGGGGAACTCGTCGCAGATCTCGGACGGCGCCGCCGCCGTGCTCTGGATGTCCGAGGACCGTGCCAAGGCCGAGGGGTTCCGGCCCCGGGCCCGCGTGGTGGCCCAGGTGCTCGTCGGCTCCGACCCCTACTACCACCTGGACGGGCCCATCGCGGCGACGACCAAGGTGCTGGCCAAGGCCGGCATGACCATGAAGGACATCGACCTCTTCGAGGTCAACGAGGCCTTCGCCTCCGTCGTCATGAGCTGGGCCAAGGTGCACGACGCCGACCTGGACAAGGTGAACGTGAACGGCGGCGCCATCGCCATCGGCCACCCCGTCGGCGCGACCGGCAGCCGGCTGATCACGACGATCCTGCACGAGCTCGAGCGGCGCGACGCCACCTACGGGCTGGTGTCGATGTGCTGCGGCGGTGCGCTGGCAACGGGCACCATCATCGAGCGCCTGTAGGGATCACCCGACCAACCTTTCCGTTCCGGCGCCTACCTCTGGAGGGGACCGTGGAATCCATCTCGACTGAGCACCTGACGTTCGAGCGCGACGGCGCGACGGCGATCGTCACGATGAACCGTCCCGAGGCGAAGAACGCATTGAGCCTTCCCATGCTGGTCGGCATGAAGGATGCGTGGTTGGAGATCGACGCCAATGACGACATCCGCTGCGCCATCCTCACCGGTGCGGGCGGGACGTTCTGCGCCGGCATGGACCTCAAGGCCATGGGCAACGCCGATGCCGAGAAGTACCGGCCACGGATGGCGGAGGACCCTGACCTGCACTGGAAGGCGCTGCTGCGCCACTACGACCTGCGCAAGCCCCTGATCGCCGCCGTCGAGGGGTGGGCCGTCGCCGGGGGGACCGAGATCCTGCAGGCCACCGACATCAGGGTGGCGGGGCAGAGCGCCGTCTTCGGGGTGTTCGAGGCCAAGCGCGGGCTGTTCCCCCTCGGAGGCTCGACGGTCCGGTTGCGACGCCAGATCCCCTACACGCTCGCCATGGAGCTCCTCTTGACGGCGCGCGAGGTGCCGGCCGCAGAGGCGTTGCGCATCGGGCTCATCGGCCACGTCGTGCCGGACGGCACGGCGTTGGAGAAGGCGCTCGAGATCGCCTCGGTGATCGGGGCGAACGGCCCGCTGGCGGTGGAGGCGATCAAGCGGAGCGTGCGCGAGACCGAGGGCATGTCCGAGGTCGACGGTCTCGCCCGTGAGCTCGAGATCGGCTGGCCCATCTTCTCCACCAACGACGCCACCGAGGGCCAGAAGGCGTTCGCGGAGAAGCGTCCGCCCAACTACACCCGCACGTGAGCGGGCGTGCCCCGGAGTCGGACGGGGTCGAGGGCGCGGTCGCACCGGGACAAGGCTTCCCCGGCATTGACGGTACGCCGACGTCGACCGGCGACGAGCCGCGCAACCGGCTGGCCGCTGCCATGCGGCGCATCAGCGCAGTTGCCGTCGGGCAGCCGATGGAGGACGAGGAGATCACGCATGCGGCGGCGGAGCTCGCCGTGCTCGCCGACCGGCTCGAGTCGGCTGCACCGCCGGCCAAGCGACGCCGTCAGGAGCCCGGGCCGGGCGGGATCCCCGGCGTGCACCCCCAGGACTACTTCCCGACGAGCCCCATGGTCGGCTTCGCCAACCCCGTCGCCCCACCGATCGACGTGTGGGCCGTGGAAGGCGCGGACGGCCGGCGCGAGCTCCGCGGCCGCGCCACATTCGGCTACCCGTACGAGGGTCCCCCGACGTGTGTCCACGGTGGCGTGATCGCCGAGGTCTTCGACGAGATGCTGGGGATCTCCAACCTGCTGATCGGCCAGGGCGCGATGACGGGGACGTTGACCATCCGGTACCGGCGCCCGACGCCCCTCCTGGCGCCGCTCGAATTGGCCGCCCGCAACACCGGCAAGGAGGGCCGCAAGATCTTCGCCTGGGGCGGCATCTACTACCGCGGTGAGCTGACCGCGGAGGCGGAGGGCATTTTCATCGAGGTTCCGCCGAACCGCATGCTCGACATCGTGAGCGGCAACGCAAAGGGGTCCGAGGCGCCGTTGGTCGACCCCCGCTGGCAGCGCATGATGGCCAAACGGGCCGGGTCGCCGGACGATACGCGTCCGGGAACCGACTAACCGCGGTTCGGTTCACGGGCCACGAAGCAGCCGGTGTCCGTGCTGATGGGCAGCACGCCGCCGTTCTCGCGAAACCGAGCCGCGACGGCCTCGTCCAGAGCGTGGCGCTGGTCGGTCGAGGCCTCCTGGCCGGCGGCGCCCGAGGCGATGAAGGCGACGACGTCGGCGGGGTCCGTGCAGACCATGGTGCTCGGGTGCTGGTGCCAGCGGACAGAGCCGAACCGACCGGCGAGGATCGCCGCGCCGGTCGATTTTCCGAAGCGACGGTCCGAGAAGTCGAGCGGCGACCAGCCGAGGGCCTGGCGGGACAGGTCGGCGATGACGCCCAGGTGCCCGGGGCCGTTGGTCGCCGCCAGGAGCACACCGCCGGGTCGCAGCACCCGGGCCAGCTCGGCGGCCGCGAGGAGCGGATCGGGGACGTGGTACAGCATGTGGTTCGCCACGGCGACGTCGAACGCACCGTCGGGGAACGGCAGCTCCTGGACGTCGCACGGTCTGGCCTCGGTGAGCTCGATGTTGGTGAGCGGGGACACGGCCCGTTCGGCCGCGGCGAGCATGCCGTCGGAGAGGTCCGTCAGGGTCAGCCGCAGGTCGGGCAGCAACGGCGCGACATTGGCCCAGAGCGCCCCGGTGCCACAGCCGACCTCGAGCACCTCGGCGCCTGCAGGCCAGTCGATCCGGCCCACCAACCACGGGTACCACGGTTCGTCGGCCTGGGTGTACTTGGCGTGGAGCGCGATGCGTGCGTTGAGGTTGGTGGGGTCCTTGTACTGGGACTCCCGGAGGTACTCCCGGTCGATGCCCAGGTTCTCCGGCGACTGCATGCAACCAACTTCGCGCCGGATCGGCTACGAGGCCCGGGAAGCGCGATGGCAGCGGAGATGCTCCGCGCCGGCCGTCGAGACCGACACCAGCTCGCCCTGCCCCGGCCGATGGTGACGGGCAATGAAGCCACGGTCGTTGGCGTCCTCCCACACGGGCAAGCGCGGGCAGGATGTCCGCCAGGCATCGAGCACCTCGGCGTAGGGCCGAGGGTTGGTCCCGACCCACTCGAGGAGGTCGAGGATCAGAGACTCCACGGGTTCGGACGTCGTTTCCATGTGCGGTGTTGTCGATGGCAGATGCGTTCGTCTTTCGCTACCCGGGCCCCAATGATAGAGGACCGTGAGCGCGCCCGGGTCGTGGCCTCAGAGCGCCCGCTGGACGCCTTCCCAGTACGGGTCGCGCAGCTTGCGCTTGTAGAGCTTTCCGTTGGGGTCGCGGGGCATCTCGTTCGTGAAGTCGATCGTCTTCGGGGTCTTGAACTTGGCCAGCCTGTCGGCGCAGTGGGCCAAGATCTCGGCGGCCAGCTCGTCACCGGGCTCGATCCCCTCGGCCGGCTCGATGACCGCCTTGACCTCTTCGCCCCAGTCCTCGTTGGGTATCCCGAAGACGGCGGCGTCCCCCACCTTGGGATGGGAGAGGAGAACGCTCTCGATCTCGGCCGGGTAGATGTTCGCCCCGCCCGAGATGATCATGTCGATCTTGCGGTCCCGCAGGAACAGGAAACCGTCCTCGTCGATCAGACCCACGTCACCGACGGTGAAGAAGGCGCCGATGCGGTTCTTCTGCGTCTTCTCCCTGTCGCCGTGGTACTCGAAGTCTGCCGATTGCATGGCCATGTAGACGGTGCCGATGACGTTCGGCTCGGTGATGCGGTTGCCCTCGTCGTCGAAGATGGCGATCTCCGAGATCGGCCACGGCTTGCCCACCGTGCCGGGCTTCTGCAGCCATTCCTCGGCGGTGACGAGCGTGCCGCCGCCTTCGCTCGCGGCGTAGTACTCGTCGACGGCGTTTCCCCACCAGGCGATCATCTTGTGCTTCACGTCGATGGGGCAGGGGGCGGCGGCGTGGATCATGTGACGCAGCGACGACACGTCGTATTTCTCACGCACGTCCTCGGGCAGGGCGAGCAGGCGGTGGAATTGGGTGGGCACCATGTGCGAGGTGGTCACCCGCCGCTCCTCGATGAGTTGCAGCATCTCCTCGGGGTGCCACTTGTCCATGAGCACGATCGTGTGACCGAGGTGCAGCGAGGCGCTCCCGAAGCGCAGCACCGCCGTGTGGTAGAGCGGCGAGCCGATGATGTGGACGTTGTCGTCCTTGGGCTGGACCCCGAAGAGGAACAGCAGGCCCGAGAGCCCCAGCGCCGCCTGTTCCGGCGTGATGCCCGACAGCTTGCGGTAGATCCCCTTGGGGTTCCCGGTCGTGCCGGACGTGTAGTTCATGACGTCGCCGATGGTGCGGTCCTCGGGGAGCGTGGTCGGCTGGGCGTCGCGGATGGCGGCGTAGGACGTGAAGCCAGGAATGTCGCCGATGCCGAGGCGGCCGGCAGGGTCGAGACCGACCTCGTCCGCCGCGGCGACCGCCACGCTCGCGAAGCGCTCGTGGGCCACGAATGCCTTGGCTCCGGAGTCCTTCAGGATGTAGGCCACCTCGGGCGCCACCAGGTGGTGGTTGATCGGTACCAGGTACCACCCCGCCTGGAGGACGGCCAGGTAGACCTCGATCATCTCGACACAGTTGGGCAGGAGGGTGGCGACGACATCGCCCGCGGCGAAGCCCTGCGCCCGCAGGGCGTGCACGAGCTGGTTGGCATGGCCCAGCAGTTCTCCGGCCTTCACCTCGTCGCCCTCGGGCGTGACGAGGGCGAGGTAGTCGGGGTCTTCCTGGGCCAGGGCCCAGAAGCCGAGGTCACCCATCAGCGTCTCCTTGCCGGTCGCGATGCGGGCGCACGTGGCAGCCCCCGCCACCCGCAGGCTAGAACGTGTTCTAACTTAGGGCAATTGGCGAGCCCGGTCGCGGGCCGAGAGATCAGGAGAGTCGTCAATGGCAGCGTTCCTCGCAGGAAAGGTCGTCGCGGTCACCGGTGGGGGCGGCGGCATCGGGCGAGCCGTTGCGCTTGCCGCGGCGGACGAGGGAGCCAAGGTCCTGGTGGCCGACTACGGGGTCGGCATGGCGGGCGAGGACCCGACGAGCGAGGTCGCCCAGGCCGTCGCCGTCGAGATCACCAACAACGGCGGCGAGGCGGTCGCGGTGGCGGACGACATCTCGAAGATGGCCTCCGGTGAGCGCTTGGTCAACACCGCGGTCGAAACGTGGGGTCGCATCGATGGGGTCGTCGCGGTGGCCGGGATCCTGCGCGAGCGCATGCTCTTCAACATGTCCGAGGACGAGTGGGATGCCGTGATCGCCACGCACCTGAAAGGTCACTTCACGGTCTTCCGGGCCGCGGCGGCCGTCATGCGCAAGCAAGAGGGCGGTGGCGCACTGGTCGGGTTCACGTCGGGCGCGTTCGCGGGGAGCGTGGCGCAGGCCAACTACGCCGCCGCCAAGGGCGGCATCGTGTCGTTCGTACGGTCAGCCGCCGCCGGTCTGTACCGCTACGGCGTCACGGCCAACGCGATTGCGCCGGTCGCGCGGACACGCATGTCGGCCAACGTGCCGTCGGAGCTCGCCGAGATGGGCGATCCCGAAGACGTGGCGCCCATGGTCGTGTTCCTACTGAGCGATCAAGCCAAGCACGTGACCGGTCAGGTCTACACCGTGGTCGGCTCGAAGATCGCCGTGTGGAACCAGCCGGCCGAGGTCCGGGCGATGTGGTCCGACGGTCGCTGGACACCCGAGCAGATTGCGGCGCGCCTCGACGGCACGGTCGGGCAGGAGCGGATGGGCTTGATCGACCGCCTCGAACAGATGCGCCAGGCGGCGGCGTCCGGCCAGAAGCCGAACGCCTAGCTCGTACACCGAGCGCCCGTGTTCAGACGAGGCGGTGCAGGCGGGGTCGGGGCTTCACCGTCGGGTTGACCTCGAGCGAATTGCCCTCGTGGTGAGCGGCGACGACGGTGGCCCCACCGAGATGCTCTTCGTCGAAGACGCGTGCCATGCTCTTGCCCCACGCGACCGCCGAGCGGGCGATCTGGCGCTCCGGGTGCTCCCAGGGCGGGATGCACACCTCAATCTGGTACATCGGCTCGAAGGTGACCACGTGCGTCGGTTCGGCACCGTGTGCGGCGAACCACTCCTCCTTCTCCTCCTCGGTCCAGATCTTCTCGTTCATGATCGGTGTCCATGGCTGGACGGTGGCCATCGCTCACTCACCTCCTTCCACCCCGCGGTATCGGCAACCCCCGAAGATGCCTTGAGAGCCCGGGTCATCACGTGGGATCCACCACCACGAGGGCGCCGTTTCCTAGCCTGAGCAGCGCGCCGGGCGCAGGCAGGGGGCGCACTTCCCCTCGACGAGAGGCGGGTCGGGACATGGAGCACGAGGGGAACGACAGAAGAGCCCGGCTCGACCAATCCGGGGCTCGCCGCGCAGATCACGGATCCGCCCTTCCCGAGATCCGGCCCGGACGCGAGGTTGGTTGGATCTTCATGGATGGCGACGCGCTCGCCATCGAGCGCCAGGGCGATCACACGCGCGAGCGCGCGGCGCGGGTTCTCCACCGGCACGAGGAGTAGCCCGCGCCGGTCGTGCGTGGCGCTCAAGCCGGTTGGTCCGCGCCCTCCACCGGCGCCACTGTGCCTGGCGCATGGTGCGTGCCCAGCCATTCCTTCCAGCGCGTCCGCGTGCGCACCAGGACGACGGCGCCGCCGACGACGAGGAGGATGCCCGCAAGCTGGACGAGGTCTGAGCCGAGGCGGCCGTCCTCGCCGAGCCACAGATGCTCGTCGAGGGAGCGTTCCGCCCCCCACAGCACCATGCCGGTTCCGAGGACGATCCCCGGGGGGTACCCGGCCCGACGGGTTCCGTCGGGCCAGCGGTCGAGCCGCCGCTCGATGGCGATGAGGACGAGGTACACGGCGAAGTCCTCGAGGGCCTGGAAGATGGGCACGGGCAGCCTGCGCCCCACCTGTCCCGCGTAGTACATCCCGAACCATTGGTGCGTCGGGTGTCCGCCCCCGGCCACCATGAGCTGGGGCCCGAGCAGCCGGCCCATGGCCCAGCAGGCCAACAGGACCGGGACCACCAGGTCGAGAGCCCGGCCGAGGGGAAGTTCGGGGCAGCGGCGACGGGTGAGGAAGATGCCGGTCGGCACCGCCGCCAGCAGACCGCCGAAGGACGAGAGGCCGCCGTGCCAAATGGCGAGGACGTCGCCCGGATTGTCGGTGTAGTAGCTCAGGTTCGAGAGCACGTGCATGGCCCGGGCGCCGACGACCGCGGCGAGGATGATCCAGAGGAACACGGGCACGAACCAGTCGGTGCGGTAGCCGTCGTGCCGCAGTCGCCGTTCGAAGTAGGCGAACCCGAACCAGAACGTGAGCGCGAGCCCGATCCCGTAGGTGTGGACCTCCAGCGGCCCGATGTGGAATTGGACGGGGATCGGTTTCATCGCACGGCTGGCGCCAGGTTAGGGCCGGCGGGCGGCGAAGGGGATCCGGGGCCTGGGTGCGGTGCCGAGAGGGTGGGGCCTGCGGCTAGGGCCGGCCGGCGCCCACGAAGCCGCCGCCCAGGCGGAGGGAGGTGATCCAGACCGATGCCCCGGTGTAGGGCGCCTCGATCATCTGGCCGGGGCCGACGTACATGGCGACGTGCTGCGAGCCCCCGGCACCGTAGAAGAGGAGATCGCCCGGCTGCAGGTCGTTGACCGGGACGGGCGCCGAGTCGGCCATCTGGGCGCCCGAATAGTGAGGCAGCCCGACCCCGACCTGGCCCCACGACCAGGCCGTCGAGCCCGGAACAGTCGAACCCGGGGCTCGACGATCCCTTGGGGGACTCGCCGCCCCAGACGTACGGGACGCCGATCTGGCTCTCGGCCGCCTGCACGGCACCTGCCCCGCCGGCTGCCGACGGCGGCGGGGCGGCTTGCTGGAGGCCGGCCAGGCTGGCGGAACTGGCGGAACTGGCGGAGTTCCCGCCCCCGCCACCCGAGGTGGTCGGGACGGCGGCAGCGGCCGCGGCAGCGGCGGCTGCGGCCGCCTGGCGCTGTGCGGCGGCCCGGGCGGCGGCGGCCGCTTCTGCTTGCTGCTGCTGCTGGACCAGCTGGGCGATCTGGCCTTGTTCCTGGGACAGGGCGCTCTTCTGCTGCTCGATGGCTTGCGCGTTCTGCGCGACGGCGTTCTGTTCGGCCGTGACTTGCGCCTGCGCCTGCGACTGCTCGCCCTGGAGCTGGCTGACCTGTGCGTTCAACGAATTCTCGGCCGTGTGCAGGTTGTCGACAGCGAGGGAGATGTCACCCTCGGCGATCTTGTTGTAGGTCGTGGTCGCGCCGACGGTCTGCTGGTTACCGGTGAAGATCGGGTTTTGCGCGGCCGCGGTTCCATCGGAGATGTAGTTGGCCACGGCCGCCTTGGAGAGCGTGGCCCTGTCCTGTGTCACTTGTGTCTCGTCGGCCGAAATGTTGGCCTTGGTCGTCGCAATGTTCGAGTTGATCTGCGTGAGGTGGTACTGGGCCGCGTCGTACTGCTGGCTCAATGCGGACATCTCGTTCTGTGCCTGGCTCAGTTGCGCCTCGATGGCGGCCGCTTTCGCCTTGGCGTCGGAGATCGCGTCGCCGGCCGCCGGGCGCGCCAAACCAAGCACAGTGCTCGCCAACACTGTGACGACGGTCAACGCGGGAATGCCGACCCGCTGGAGCACCTGTGCGCTCCTTGGAGACCGCGGCGTGGAGTGGTTGAAAAGCCGCTCTACGTCAGTCACGATCCGGTCCATTCTTATAGGAACCACGCGCACGGTTCAAACACCGTGGGTGCGAAACGCCTATGTGCGGTCGTACTGTTGGTATGAAAGCGCAGGTGGCTCTGCATAGGAAAGAATTCGAGACTTTTCGCCGGCCGATCGCGAGAACGAAACGGGATGTTTGGAACTACGGTCCGTGCACATGGGTGAATTGATTGAATTCGCGAGTAACGGATCGACGGCCGGTGGCTACCTGGCGGAGCCCGGGAGCGGCAACGGGTCCCGGTGTCATCGTGATCCAGGAGTGGTGGGGCCTCGTCGATCACATTGAGGACGTGTGCGACCGCTTCGCGGCCGAGGGGTTCTGGGCGCTCGCCCCCGACCTCTACCACGGGCAGAAGGTGCAGCCCGGCGAGCCCGACGAGGCGGGCAAGGCGATGATGGCCATGGAGATGGACCGGGCAGCTCGCGACATGAGCGGGGCGGTCGACGAGCTGCTGCGTCGGAGCTCGAGCGATCACGTCGGGGTCATCGGCTTCTGCATGGGCGGTGGGCTCGCGCTCGTGTTGGCGACGCAGCGCCCCGACGCGGTGGCCGCCGTCGTGCCGTGCTACGGGATCATCCCGTGGGCCGACGCGCAGCCGGACTACTCGGCGATGTCCGCCGCGGTGCTCGGCCATTACGCCGAGAACGACAGCTTCTTCACACCGGAGGCCGCCAACGCGTTGGCCGAGCAGTTGCGGGGCATGGGCAAGTCGGTCGAGATCGTGGTCTACCCGAACACCGACCACGCGTTCTTCAATGACACGCGACCTGAGGTGTACAACGAAGAGGCCGCACGCGCGTTGTGGGAGCGCACCATAGAGTTCCTCCGTTCCCATGTGACGGTCTGAGCCGGCCCCTTTGTTACCATCGGGTCATGTCTGCACGTTCACGCGACCTCCCACGCCGCTCCTGCCTTTCCACGCCCGGTTCGAACGAGAAGTTCCTGGCCAAAGCCCCGACAGTCCCCGCGGACATGACCTTCCTCGATCTCGAGGACGCCGTGGCGCCGCTCGAGAAGGAGAGTGCCCGGCCCAAGGTGGTCGACGCCATCAAGAACCTCGCCTGGGACGACCGGGTTCTGTGCGTACGCGTGAACGCCTGGGACACCGAGTGGACCTACGGTGACGTCATCGAGGTGGTCGGCAACTCCGGCGAGCGTCTCGACGAGATCATGCTGCCCAAGGTGCAGTCCGCCGCTGAGGTCGTGGCGCTCGATCTGTTGCTCACCCAGGTCGAGAAGACGTCCGGGCTGCCCGTCGGGCATGTCGGCATTGAGGCGCAAATCGAGACAGCCCGCGGGCTGATCAACGTCGACGAGATCTGCGCCGCCTCTCCACGACTCGAGACGATCATCTTCGGTCCGGCGGACTTCGCCGCCAGTATCGAGATGCCCGTGCTCACCGGCGGGATCGACATCCCCGAGTACCCGGGCGACCACTTCAACTACGTGTTCAGCCGCATCCTCATGGCGGGTCGGGCCAATGGGCTGCAGGTCATCGACGGTCCGTTCCTCAAGGTCCGCGAGCTCGACGCGCTGCGCGACTACTCCATGCGCGCTCGCATGCTCGGCTATGACGGCAAGTGGGCGCTCACGCCGGACCAGGCCGGCGTGCTGAACGAGGTGTTCTCCCCGACACAGGAACAGTTCGACCACGCCTTCGACCTTCTCGACGCCTACCAGAAGGCCACCGAGGAGGACCGCAAGGGCGCGGTGATGTTCGGCGACGAGATGATCGACGAGGCAAGTCGCAAGATGGCCATCAAGTTCGTGAGCCGCGGCGCGCGCGCCGGCCTGACCCGCAGCCCCGGCTGAACCCCGCCGCCGATGGTCGTGTCCGGCTCAGCCGATGAGGCGGCGCGCGATCACCTTGAGCGCGAGAGTCTCGTCGGCGCCCTCGAAGATTGAGAGCACCCGGGCATCCACGAAGTAGCGGCTCACCGGGAACTCTTCGGCGTAGCCCATGCCGCCGTGGATCTGCATGGCCTCCCGCGTGACCCATTCGGCGGCGCGGCACACGTAGGCCTTGACCATCGACGCCTCGAGCGTTCCCTCGCCGCGCGCCATCAGGCGGGCGACGTGGTACGAGCTCTGGCGTGTCGCCTGGATGATCACGGCCATGCGCCCCAGCTTGGCTTGGGTCAGCTGGTAGCGGCCGATCGGGGACCCGAAGACAATGCGCTCGGTTGCGTAGGACACCGCAGCTTCGTAGGCGGCTTGCATCACCCCGAGCGCGCGTGCCGCCGTCTGGAGCCGGCCGTTCTCGAAGCCCTGCATCTGGAGGTAGAAGCCCCTGCCAAGACCTTCGGTGCCGCCGACGAGGTTCGCCTCGGGCACGAACCAGTTCTCGAAGGCCAGTTCGTAGGAGTGCATGCCGCGGTAGCCGATCG
This sequence comes from uncultured Acidimicrobiaceae bacterium, assembly GCA_963728845.1. Lineage (GTDB taxonomy): Bacteria > Actinomycetota > Acidimicrobiia > Acidimicrobiales > RAAP-2 > Bog-473. The sequence continues at coordinate 75,531 of CAVSLS010000017.1, read as the reverse complement.
TGTCGATGGGGCGACCCTCCAGTCGTCCCGGTGCCAGGTCGGCGGGGCGGGCCGGCGCGTCCTCTTGCATGAAGACGAATCCGTGGCCGTCACCACGGGGCTTCTCGACGACGAACATCGAGATACCGCGGTGGGCCAATGAACGGTCGGGGTCAGTGCGCGCCAGCAACATGAGCACGTCCGCCCGGGCGGCGAACGTGCACCAGGTCTTGACGCCGTTCACGACCCAGCCTCCGTGCACCGGTGTGGCGGACGTGACGATGCCGGCGACGTCGGACCCGTAGTCGGGCTCTGTCACGGCGACCGCGGCCAGGATCTCGGCCGAGGCCAGCTTGGGGAGCCAGTGCTTCTTCTGCTCCTCCGTGCCGCCGTAGACGAGGGCACGGGTGAGGATCTCGGGCCGGGTGATGAGCGACCCGCCGACACCCAATGAGCCCCAGCTCAGCTCCTCGGTGGCGACGACCATGCCCATGTAGTCGCTCTCCCCACCGGAGGCGAAGCCACCGTACTCCTCGGGCACCGAGAGACCGAAGCCGCCCAGCTCCGCGAGGCCCTCGATCACCTCTTCGGGGATGTCGGCGTTCTCCCGGTGCACCTGCTCGGCGTGCGGCCTGACCTTGTCCACGGCGAAGCGGTGGAAGGTCTCACGGACCAGCTCGAAGTCCTCACCGAGGTGCCGGGGTCCTTCGGTCTCGGCCAGCCCGGCCAGCACCCCCGGATCCCGCTGCCCCTGGAGGAATCCCCCCGCCGGGCGCGGCCCACTCGGGCTCGACCCCCCAGCGCTCCTCGCGTCCGGCCACCTTGCCCGCCAGGTCGGCCACCACGTCGGCGACGAACGCGGCAGCGATGCGGGCCTCGACCTCGCCACACCGGCCGTACTCGAGGGCCGCCCGTGCCGTGGTGACTGCGGCGGCCGCGTGCGCCACGTCGTACGCGACCACCTGGTTGGCGTCGATGCCGCCCTGCTCGCGGACAGAGGCACAGGCCGCGTCGACGAGGTGCTGGGCCACGTCGACGGCCTCGGTGGCCCCGGTGAGCATGGGTGCGGAGGGCGTCGTCACGGGGTGCGACCCTACCCGGCTCGTTCGGGCCCCTCCTTCCCCTCTTCCGGGTCGACCCTGCGGGCCGCGCGCTCAGGACCGGCGTCCGATCACCGTGACGAGTGGAGGCAGGACGACCGGGTCGTCTCCCGGTTCAACCCCGGTGAGGGACTCGAGGTAACGCGCCACGGGCCCCGGTCCGACGCCTGCGGGCGCCTCGGCCCAGGCGTCGACGACCTCGAGCCCTGCGTCGCGCACGAGGGCCGGGAGCAGCGCACCGACGTCGGGATGGCGGGCGTCCGGCATGGAGAGCGGGGTGCCCGCGATCCGCCCGGCCGAGGTGACGGGTTCTTGGGCGACGACCCAGCCGCCGGGGTGGACCGCTCCCGCCATCATGCGCACCACGGCGAGGGGTTCGAGCACGTGTAGCAGGAGAAAGCGACAGAACGCGAGGTCGACCGCCTCGGGCAACGAGAGGTCCTCGCCGGCCTGGGTCAGCGCGATGACCTGCGCGTGTGCCGCCGCGGCGCGTGCGACTTCGTCGCACGCGAGTGGGTCGCTGTCGACGGCGTAGACGCGCCCGTCCCGGCCCACCATCTCGGCGAGTGCGACCGACACGTCCCCACCACCGGCGCCCACGTCGGCGCAGCGCCATCCCGCCCCGAGACCGAGACGCAACAGTGCCGTGGCCAGCGGGCGACGATAGACGTCGTCGCGCAGACCCTTGAGCTCGCCGATCTCACTCACTTCGTTGGTCCGCACGGACCGGCATCGCCATGGTCCCGCACTCTACGGGTCGGGCGGGACCGGCGGCATCGGGCGGGGCGTCCGACGGGCGCCACCAGGCGGCGGCGGGGCAGGGCGGCACAAGCCAACATGGCGGCCAGCGTGGCCATCAGCGCCGGCCACCAGAGGGTGACGTGGTGGATCGCATTGTGGTTGCCCAGCACCATGCTGGCCGCGAGGGCGGCGCTGCAGCCGCAGAACCGCCCCGTACCACGGCGCGCCGAGAGGAGCAGGCACAGCGCGGCGACCGGCCACACGTAGTACCAGTTCAGCTCCGTCTCGAGAAGGACGCGCAGGAAGAAGGCGAGCGTCGTCATCGTCAACACGGTCGCCAGGTCGTGGCGGCGGCGGCAGACGGCGACGGCGAGACCGGCGGAGAGCAGGATGGAGATCAGCCGGGTCGGCCCACCGCCGTCGAGACCGGGGCCCAACACCGGGGCAAGGCGGGTCAGCGGTGTGAACGAGATGTAGCGGGGCAGGAAGGGCTGGTGCACGAGCACGAAGAAGGTGCGGTGGGGCTCGCCGACCAGTGGCGCGACGAGTACGGCGACGCTCGGCAGCTACGAGGCGCCACGAGACCCGCAGCGCCGCCTTCCACCCGATGCGGGTCAGGATCGGGGCAATACCGAGGATGGCCACCGGCTGGAACGCGATGCCGACGCCGATGAGGAGCGCGGCGCGCGGCCCCGCAGGGCTCCCGTGACGCTCGAGCTGCAGCGCGGCCCACACGACCATGGCGAGGGCCACACAGTCCTCGGGATGTCCCCACAGACCCGCAACGTTGCCCACGGCGGCCGCGCCGACCAGGGCAAGGGCGAGCCGGGCGCGGTTCGACAGATCCCAGTGCCGGGCCACGGCGTCGACCGCGAAGAGCGCCGTCGACGCCACCAGGAGTGCGGCCGGGCCGAACACCAACCAGAGGCTCAGCGGTTGGCCCGAGCCATGGACGTGAGGCGCCAGGCCCACCGCCTGAGCGGCGAGCAGGGCCGGCGCGAGCAGGACCTCGAAAGCAGGAGGCGAGGTCAGGGCTCCCTTGGGGACGTAGACATGTCCGAACTGGCCGTGGCCGAGCGCCCACGCGCTGCCGGCGAGGCTCCACAGGTCGCCGGGCGTGACCAGCTCGAAATGACCCCCGTGGGGGCCGGAATGGCCCAGCATGCTGTAGGCCAAGACGGCGACGAACATGGCCACCGTCGCCACCACCGGCGCGCTTCGCTGATCGGCCCACACCGAGACACGGGGCACGCTCTGTTATCGGTCCGTCCGGGCCGGCCGATAACCTCCTCCCCCGTGAAAGTGACGATGCTGCTGTGCGACGCGGCCCAGGTGGCCGACGGCAAGCTGTACATCCTGGGGGGCGGGATGGAGCATGACGGGCCCGGACCCCGTGCCCTCTGCCGTCGCGCTCAAGATCGACGTCGACTGGCACGAGGCCGAGACCTCGCATCACTGGGAGCTCTTCTTGGAGGATGCCGACGGCCGGCCGGTCATGATGGAGACGGCGGAGGGGTCCCAGCCGGTCGAGGTGCGTGGCGAGTTCACCGTCAGCCAGCCGCAGGGGATCCCCGAGGGTTCACCGATCGACGTGGCGCTCGCGGTCAACCTCGGCCCCATACCGTTGGCGCCGGGGACGCGGTACGCCTGGAGGTTGACCATCGACGGCGAGTCGCTGCCCGGGGCGTCACTCGGCTTCACCACCCGCCCGCGCCCGTCGCAGGTGGACGAGTGACCGTCTACGACCGTCCGTTCGGCCGCTACCTCGAGGACTTCGTCCCCGGGGACATCTACCGGCACTGGCCCGGCAAGACGATCACCGAATACGACGACCATCTCTTCTGCATGATCACGATGAACCACCATCCGCTGCACACCAACGCGTGGTTCGCGGAGCACGAGACCGTGCAGGGCAAGAACGTGGTGGTGGGCAACCTTGTCTACTCCCTCGCGCTCGGCATGAGTGTCCCCGACGTCAGCGGCTCGTGCATCGCCAATCTCGAGGTCGAGTCGCTCCTGCACCGCTCGCCCACCTTCCACGGCGACACGATCTACGCGGAGACCCGGGTGCTCGACACCGCGCCGTCGAAGTCGAAGGATGACCGGGGGATCGTCACGGTCGAGACCAAGGCGTTCAACCAGCGCGGCGAGGAGGTCTGCTATTTCCGGCGCAGGCTGATGGTCTGGAAGGCAGCGGCGGCTCCGGCACGCCAGCGGCCCTACGGCGACGACGTCTGGGACTGAGGCCGGCGCTCCCCGAGCCGATCGGGTGCGGCGCATCCGGCGCCGTGTGCTGGAGTGGGGGGCCGCGCACCGCCGGGACCTGCCCTGGCGCCGCACGAGGGACCCCTGGCACGATCCTCGTCGCCGAGGTGATGCTCCAGCAGACCCAGGTCGAGCGGGTCGTGCCGCACTACGAGCGCTTCATCGCTGCCTTTCCCACCCCTGTCGCCTGCGCGCAGGCGGACCAGGCGACGGTGGTGCGCCAGTGGTCGGGCCTCGGGTACAACCGTCGCGCGCTGAACCTGCACCGGGCCGCCACGACGGTCGTCGCCGAACATGACGGCGGCGTGCCGCGTGACGACGCCATGCTGCGCTCCTTGGCCGGGGTCGGGCCGTACACGGCGCGAGCCGTGCGCTCGTTCGCGTTCGGGGACGACGTGGCGGCGGTCGACACCAACGCCATCCGGGTTCTCACCCGCGCCGTGTCCGGTGCCGCCTTGACGCCCGCCCGGGCGACGCGGTTGGGCGACCGCCTCGTCCCCGCCGGGCTCTCGTGGGAATTCAACCAGACCGTGTTCGACCTCGGTGCGACGGTGTGCACCGCGACTGCGCCCTCGCTGCGAGGAGTGCCCCCTCCGCAGGCAGTGCGCCTGGCGCCGCGGGGACGCGACCGCTCCTGACCCGTGGCGACTGAGCCCGACGGCGCGGCCCCAGAGCGTCTTCGCCGGCTCGGATCGCCAGGGGAGGGGCCGGCTGCTCGAGGCGCTGCGGCGTGGCGGGGTGCCCGAGTCGAGGCTGGCGGGCGCGTGCGGCTGGGCTCGACGACCCGACCCGGGCGCAGCGGGTGGCGGGATCGTTGGTGGCCGAGGGGTTCGCACGGTGGTCCGGCGCCAGGCAGCCGGTCCTTCGGCTCAGGCGAAGCGCTACGGAGCGGTGAGGAAGCCGAGGATACGGCGGTTCACGACGTCGGGTCGCTCCAGGTGGAGGAAGTGGCCCGTGCCGTCGACGATCTCCATCTCGGAGCCTTCGGCCAGGAAGTCGAGCGGGGAACCGATGGACGAGAGCAGCATGCAGCCGTCGTCGCGCCCGTGGAGGTACAGGGTCGGCTTCGGCGTGGGCTGCAGCGCCGCGGTCTCCTCCTCGGCCAGCTCCGGCGCCTGCAGCGAGGGGTCGTAGAGGGCGCGGTAGGTGCCGATGGCGGCCACGATGCGTTCGGGGACCCCGATGGACTCCTTGACACGGGCGACGTCCCAGGAGCCGTCATAGGCCGGCGACCAGTCGCGCCACAGGTGATCGATGAAGGAATAGTCGTCGAGCGGCAGCGCCACCTCGGCCAGTGGGGAGAGGAAGAAGAACATGTACCAGCTGCGCTGGAGCTGGGCGTACGAGAGGAGCGACATGCCGATGGAGGCCGTCGGGGGGACCGCCGCGGTGACGGCGCGGCGCCAGCGGCTGGGCTGGTGCGCCACGGCACCGTACGCGGTCAGCGCGCCCCAGTCGTGGCCCACGATGACGGCGTCGGGCCCCCCGCCGCACGCTTCGTGCAGCGCGTTGGCGTCGCGCACGAGCGCCCCCACCTGGTAGCGCCCGTCGGCGGGGAGCGTCGTCGGGGCGTAGCCGCGCAGGAAGGGGGCCACGGCGTGGAACCCGGCCGCCGCCAGCTCGGGGAGCAAGTGGCGCCAGGTGTGGGCCGTGTCCGGGAATCCATGGAGGCACAGGGCCAGCGGCCCGTCCTCGGGTCCGTCGGTCAGGCAGGCGAAATCCAGGCCATCGCCGGCGATGGTGCACTCCTTCATGCGTGCAGAACGTAGTTGCCCCTCGCAAGCTAACGTCGCGTGGGTGAACGTCACGTTCTACGGCGTGCGGGGGTCGTGCCCGTGCTCGGGGGATCGGTACCGCCGCTACGGGGGCAACACCTCGTGCCTCGTGATCGACATCGAGGGGGACGAGCCGCTCATCGTCGACCTGGGAACCGGACTGCGTGCGCTGGGCGACGTCCTGCACAAGGAGGTCCGCGCGCTCGGCACTCCGATGCAGGCAACGGCGCTGCTCACCCACCTCCATTTCGACCACATTCTGGGGATCCCCTTCTTCGGCCCGCTGCACGATCCGGGTGCCCGCCTGACCGTCTACGGGCCGGCGCAGCCCAAGGGCAGCCTGAAGGAGGCGCTGCATGCCGCCGTGCAACCGCCCGTGTTCCCCATCCACATGGAGCAGTTCCGTGGCGAGCTGATCACCGTGGACGTCGGTGCGGAGGACTTCTCCATCGGCGCCGCCAAGGTCATGGCCCGGCCGATCCCGCACAGCGGGGTCACGCTCGGCTTCCGCATCGAGGCGGAGGGGCGCTCGGTCGCCTACATGTCCGACCACCAGGCGCCACTCGACCGCCGCGCGATCCCCGAGGCCGTGCTCGAGCTCTGCTCGGGGGTGGATCTCCTCATCCACGACGGCCAGTACACCGACGACGAGTTCTCGGACAAGGCCGACTGGGGTCACTCCACCGCCGCGTACGCGGTGCACGTGGCGGCCGAGACAGGAGCACGGCGCCTGCTTCTTTCGCACCACGACCCGTCGCACAACGACCGCGAACTCGATCGTCTCCTCAACCAGGCCCGCCGGCTCCCCGAGGCCAAGCGGGTCGATGACGTGTCCTCCGCGCACGAATCCCAGTCGATCGACCTCGGCAAGGCATAAGACGCAGTGTCGGGCCTCGACCAGGCCCGGTTCCGCGAAGTACTCGGTCACTTCGCCACCGGCATCACCATCGTCACCGCCCTCGAGGACGGCGTGCCGGTCGGCTTCACCTGCCAGTCGTTCGCCGCGCTGTCGCTCGACCCCCCGATGGTGCTCCTGGCGCCGGCACGGAGCTCGACGAGCTGGCCCCGCATCGCCAAGGCCGGAGCATTCTGCGTGAACATCCTCGAGGAGCATCAAGAGGCGCTGTGCCGGGCCTTCGCCGTGTCGGGGGGAGACAAGTTCGACGGGGTGGCCTGGTCGCCCGGAATCACCGGCTCACCGGTGATCGACGGCTCGCTGGCCGTGGTCGAGTGCCGGCTGGGTGAGATCTTCGACGGCGGTGACCATGAGCTCGTCATCGGCCACGTGGTGACGATGGACATCGGAGAGGGTGGCCCGCTCTTGTTCTACCGCTCCGGCTTCGGCCGGTTCGACCCCTGACGCGGCACCCGCTACCGTTCGCCCGATGCCAGAACTGATCCCCTCTGACGTGATCGACGACGTCGTGCTGGTCCGGCCCGACGTGCACGGCGACGAGCGCGGCCGCTTCGTCGAGACCTACCGGCGCAGCTGGTTTCCCAACGGCCGCGAGATGGTGCAGGGCAACCGCTCGGAGAAACAGGCCGGGGCATTGGTCGGGCTGCACTTCCACCTCCACCAGGCCGACTATTGGTATGCCCTGCGGGGACGGCTCCGGGTCGTCCTGCACGACCTGCGGGTGGGGTCCAGGACCGACGGGGCGACCCAGGTGATTGAGCTCGACGGCGAAGTCGACCAGGGTGTCTACATCCCACCCGGGGTGGCGCACGGTTTCGCCGCGCTGAGCGACATCCTCCTCACCTACCTGGTGGACAACTACTACGACCCGGCGGACGAGTTGGGGCTGGCCTGGAACGACCCCGCGGTGGGGGCGGATTGGGGCGTCAGCGACCCCATCCTCTCCACGCGCGACCAGGCCAACCCGCTCCGCCGCGACATCCCCGACGGCATCCGCCCGCGCCTGACCCGCTGAGGCAGGGCCGGCTCGATCGCGCTGGATTCCCTCTTCGGACGGAGCATTCATCGGCTGAGGGAGGCCGCGGCCCGCCGTCCCCGGCAGATACTGTTGAATATGGGTTGGTGTGGATCGGTGGAATAGCCGGTGTCGTCGTCCTGGGGGGACTTGCCGCGGCCGTCCTCCTGCGTCGGCGCTCGCACGACGACGTCCACTCGGTCGAGCACTATCACCGCCAGCTGCACACGCTCGAGGAGATGCAGGCCCATCTCCCCTCCGCCGGGCCGTCGAACGGCAACGACCAAGGTGTCTTTCCCGCCAGTGCCTTCAGGGTCTCGGGGACGTCGACGGTGCGGTTGACCGAACCCGGGTCGACGCCGGTCCCGCCCGTCCCCCCGCCACCCGTGGCAAACCCCTCCGAACCGGTCACCTTCGACGACGCCGGCCCAGAGGTGGCCCAGACGACCTTCATGAGTGGGACCCAGGACAAGGTCATAGAGTCCATCAACACTCGTCCTCGCCGCCTCGCCGGGCCCGCGGCAGCGATCGCCGCCGTGACCGCGCTCATCGTGGTGTTAATCCTCACCGGGATCCACTCGAACTCTCCGCCCCGCCACGCCAGGGCAGGATCGACGGCCACGTCGCCGCCCCATCCGGGCATCCGGCCCCACCACCAGACGACGACCACGTCGACGGCCCCGCCCTCGGTCTCGGCACCACAAGCCGGCGACTGCGCACTCCGCGACCTACCAGGTGGCTGCGACCAGTTATTCGCTCTCGCTCGCTGCCACGACGGGGGAGTGTTGGATCGAGGCCACGAACACGGCAACCGGTTCGGTGCTCTTCACCGCGACACTGTTCTCGGGGCAGTCGCACACCATCGCCGCCACCGGGCCCGTCACCGTGATCGCCGGAGCGCCGGCCGCATTCTCGGCCACCGTCGACGGCACGGCCGTCTCCCTGCCTGCGGGCTACCAGGCGCCCTTCACGCTGAAGTTCCAGGCCGCCGGCTCGACGACCTAGGCCTCGCCCCCCATGCCGGGGTCAGGCCCAGGGCATCGAGGAGAAAGGCCAGCACCAGGGCCTCCTCCTTCCAGGCGTCGTAGCGGCCGGATGGCCCGCCGTGGCCCGCGCCGAGCTCGGTCCGCAGGAGCACCTTCGTGCCGGGTGACAGGGCGCGCAGCTTGGCCACCCACTTCGCCGGTTCCCAGAACGAGACCCGGGGATCGTTGAGCCCGGCGGTGACGAAGAGGTCGGGATACGTGCGCGGAGTCCCGTCAGCGTTCTCGCCGGTGACGTTGTCGTAGGGGGAGTAGGTGAGCATGCGGCGGTAGGCCGCCTCGTCGGCCAGGGGGTTCCCCCACTCCTCCCACTCGCCCACGGTCAGCGGGAGCCCCTCGTCGAGCATCGTCGTGACGCAGTCCACGAAGGGCACCTGCGCCACGAGAGCCGTGAAGAGCTCGGGCGCCTGGTTGGCCACCGCCCCGATGAGCAGGCCCCCGGCAGAGGCGCCGCGGCCGGCCAAGGCGCCGGGGCGGGCGATCCCCGTCTCGTTCAGGTGGCGCGCACTGGCAATGAAGTCCGAGAACGTGTTGGCCTTGTGCTCCATCCGGCCACCCTCGTACCAGGCGCGTCCCATCTCTCCACCTCCGCGCACATGCGCGATGGCGAAGATGGCGCCGCGGTCGAGGAGCGAGAGCCGATGATGCGAGAACGACGGGTCGATGCTGATCTCGTAGGCGCCGTAGCCGTAGAGGACGGTGGGGGCGGGGAGAGTGAGGTCGGCGCGGTGGACCACCGAGATCGGGACCCTCGTCCCGTCGGGCGCGGCCGCCCACGTTCGGTACGTCGCGTAGTGGGTTGGGTCGAAGTCTCCCAGTACCGGCTCCTGTTTGAGCAGCGTCTCCTCCCGCCCCGCCAGGGCCACCTGCAGGACGCTCGACGGTGTGACGAGCGAGGTGCGGCCGATGCGCAGGACCGGTGCATCCGGCTCGGGATTGGCGCCCAGCCAGGTCGACGAGGGGCTGTCGATGGACGGGATGATCCAGCCCGACTCGAGCAGGTCGCCCGTGAGGGGGTCGCCGCGTCCGCGGAGTGGGAGGACACGGACCTGGGTCTGTGCCTCGGCCCGCTCGCTCAGGACCAGGGCACCCGCGAACGCGTCGACGTCCTCCACGCGCACGCCCGGTCGGTGGGCCACGATCTCGCGCCAGGTGGCGGCGGAGCCCAGCGAGGCGTCGGGGGCGGCGACGACGCGAAAGTCACGAGCCCCGTCGTTGGTGAGGACCACGAACCAGCCGGGCCCGCCGGAGCCCGGCGTGAGGTGATCGACGGCGTATTCGACCCCCTCCCGGCGCGGGAGCACGGGCTGCGGCTCGGCCAGCGGGGTGTCCGAGCGGATGGCCAGCCACTCGGAGGTGTTGGTGCTGTGCAGGCCGATCACCACGAACGAGGCGTCGCGCGTCGAGCCGGTGCCGAGTGCGAAGCGCCGGTCACCCTCCTCCAAGACGAGCATGTCGCCAGCGGGGTCGGTTCCCAGGCGGTGCCGCCACAGCTGATACGGGCGTTGTGCCTCGTCGAGGCGGGTGTAGAAGACGAATTCGGCCCCGGCCGACCAGGCCAGCCCATACCCGACCTCGGGTACCGTCTCGGCCGCCGTGGCGGGCGCCGTCTCGGCGTCGAGCGGCAGGAAGCGCAACTCGTACTTCTCGTCGCCGGTGCGGTCCGTCGCATAGGCGAGCCAGAGGTGGTCATGGCTGACGACTGCTCCACCGAGCGCGAAGTAGTCCGACCCCTCCGCGAGCTGGTTCTCGTCGAGCAGGACCTGTTCCTCGTCCCCGGGCTCGCCGGCCGGCGGGAGCTCGTCGCGGCTGCGGGCAGGCCGCCGGCAGTGGATCGCGTAGTCCCTTCCCTCCTCGGTGCGGGTGTAATACCACCACGGGCCGCGTCGGGCCGGCACCGACATGTCCGTCTCCTTGATCCGGGCCTTCATCTCCTCGAAGAGCTCGCTTCGCAGGCCCCCGAGTGGCGCCGCCTCCTGGTCCGTATAGCTGTTCTCGGCCTCGAGATAGGCCAGGACCTCGGGGTCGTCGCGCTCGCGCAGCCAGAACCACGGATCCTCCCGGTCGTCGCCGTGGGCCGAGACGACGTGGGGGCGCCGGGGGGCTCTCGGGGGTGGGGCCATGGAGCAGAGCCTGCCACGGCTGGCGACACGGCCGTGGCGGCGGAGAGGCGTTTCGGCAGGCCCGGGTAGTTGTTACTATCTCCATAGGGGAAATTCCCCGGCCCGACCTGAGGAGCCTCATGGCCACAACGGATCTCGACCTCGGTCGCTACCAGCTCGGGTGGAGTGACGCCGAGGACTACGTCTTCAAGCCCAAGAAGGGGCTGAACGAGTCCATCGTGCGTGAGATGTCCGAGATGAAGGGCGAGCCCGACTGGATGCGGGAATTCCGGCTGCGCTCTCTCAAGCACTTCGAGCGCAAGCCGATGGCGCCCTGGTTCGCCACGCGCATGCCCGACGCTCGACTTCGACGACATCTTCTATTACATCAAGCCGACGGGCGGGCAGGTGGACAAGTGGGAGGACCTGCCCGACGCCATCAAGAACACGTACGAGAAGCTCGGGATCCCCGAGGCAGAGCGCAAGTACCTGTCCGGGGTCACGGCGCAATACGAGTCCGAGGTGGTCTTCCACCGCAACCGCGAGGATCTCGAGGCACAGGGCGTCTTCTTCTGCGACATGGACACCGCCGTGCGCGAGTATCCCGACGTCGTGCGCAAGTGGTTCGGAAAGATCATCCCACCCAACGACAACAAGTTCGCCGCCCTCAACTCGGCCGTATGGTCCGGGGGCTCGTTCATCTACGTCCCGCCGGGCGTGAAGGTGGAGATGCCGTTGCAGGCCTACTTCCGCATCAACGCGGAGAACATGGGTCAGTTCGAGCGGACCCTGATCATCGCGGACGAAGGGTCGCAGGTGCACTACATCGAGGGCTGCTCCGCCCCGGTGTACTCCACCGACTCCCTGCACTCGGCCGTCGTCGAGCTCGTCGCACTCCAGGGGTCGCGTATCACCTACACGACCATTCAGAACTGGTCGACCAACGTCTACAACCTGGTGACCAAGCGGGCGCGCGCCGAAGCCGAGGCACACGTCGAGTGGATCGACGGCAACATCGGGTCGCGCCTGACCATGAAGTACCCCTCGGTGTACCTGATGGGGCCGAAGGCCAGCGGCGAAGTTCTGTCAGTCGCGTACGCCGGGGCGGGCCAGCATCAGGACGCCGGTGCCAAGATGTTTCACATCGCCCCGGAGACGTCGTCGACGATCGTGTCCAAGTCGATCTCCAAGGATGGTGGCATCACGACCTACCGGGGCAAGGTGCATGTCGACCCCAATGCGCGCGGGTCCAAGTCCTTCGTGCGTTGCGACGCGCTCCTCCTCGACGACGAGTCGATCTCCGAGACGAAGCCCTACATGGAGGTGGGGGAACGAGACGCCCGGATCGGTCACGAGGCCACCGTCTCGAAGGTCGGCGACGACCAGCTCTTCTACCTGATGAGCCGGGGCCTGTCGGAGCAGCAGGCCATGGGCATGATCGTGAACGGGTTCATTGAGCCCGTGACCCGGACGCTGCCCATGGAGTACGCGGTGGAGTGGAGCCGCCTCATTGAGCTCCAGATGGAAGGTGCAGTCGGCTGACCGGGCACGACGTCGCCGGCAGCGTGGCACCATAGAGCCGTGCCGATGCGCGAGGAATGCATCCACTTCCAGAGCCGGACCTACGCCTCGGGCGAGGCGGCTCGTTTCTGCGTCCTCGACCTCGCGCCCGAGGCACCGTGGCGCTGCCCGGACAATTGCCCCTCGTACCATCGCCGCATGGCCGACGTGGGGTGGGTCCACGGCAGCCTGGTGGAGCCCGCCCTCGAGGACGAGCCAGGAGCGGGAGGGCCGGACGTCGCGGAGATCCTGGGGTCCGCCGAGGACATCGTCAACGAGGTCGCCCCGGACGTGCTCGAGGAGGTACGTGCCGAGGACGCCCGGCGGGACCGTTCGGCCGGCCGCTGGTGGCGCCGGCAGCGCTGACGTCCGAGCAGTCGGGTCCGTGCGGCTTGTCCGTGCCCGTCCTCAGCGCCCGGTGAACTTCGGCGTGCGCTTCTCCATGAACGCCGTGACCGCCTCGGTCAGGTCGTCGGAGGCCAGCATGCCCGCGTTCCACGTGGCGACGTAGTCGAGGCCCTCGGCCACCGTCCTCCCTTCGTTGGCGGCCAGGACCGCCTTGGTGCCTTGCACCGCGAGCGGGGAGTTGGACGCGATCTCCGCCGCCATGGCGTGCGCCGACTTGACCACGCCGTCGGCGTCTGCGGCGACGTCGTTGACGAGGCCGATCTCCTTGGCCCGCTCGGCGGTGATGTCCTTGCCCGTGTAGGCCAGCTCGGCCAGGTGCCCCGGTCCGACGATGGCCGGAAGGCGCTGCAGGCTGCCGAGGTCGGCAACGATCGCCATCTTGGCCTCCCGGACGGAGAAGACGGCGTCGGCCGAGGCCAGCCGGATGTCGCAGGCCGCGATGAGGTCCACGCCGCCGCCGATGCAGTAACCGTGGACGGCGGCGATGACAGGCTTGGGGCACCGGGCGACGGCGGTGATGGCGTCCTGCAACCGGAGCACCTCGGTGCGTGCGGCGCGCCCCCGGGCCGCCATGGAGGCGGCCGGTGTTCCCGTGCCCGCCCCCTCGTCGTTGCCCCCGTTCGCCAGCATGTTGCCCATCGCCTTGAGGTCGAGCCCGACGGAGAAGTGCGGACCCTTGGCGGCGATGACAACGGCCCGCACGGCGAGGTCGGCGCCCACCGCGGCCATGGCACGCGGCAGGTCCCGCCACAGGTCCAGGCCCATGGCATTGCGCGCCTCGGCCCGGTCCAGCCACACGGTGGCCACGCCCTCGTCATGCTCGATGCTCAAGACCGGCGATGCAAACCCTGCCATCTCACCCATGACCCGCAGGCTAATCGCCTGGTGGGGACGCCGGCAGAGACCACTAGAGTGCATGGGCGCCTTCGCACCCGAAAGAGGATTTGACCGTGCATACCTTCAGCGCAGAGGCGTCCGCGGTCCTGGCGGGACCGCACTGGCTCCGCGAGCGGCGGGCCGCCCGCTACGAGGCCTTCGCCTCGACCCCGTTCCCGTCCGAGGGCGAGGAGGTCTGGCGCTACACGCCGATCGACGATCTCGCTCTGGAGGAGTTCGCGCCCGGCCCTTCGAACGCGCCGGGGCCGGCAGCGGGTTCACCGGGCGAGAACCTGCTGGCTGTGCTCGGGGACGAGCTGGGCTCGACGGCCGGGAGCGTGCTCGTGTCCGACGGACGGCCCGGCACCGTCGCCATTGCGCACGGACATGCGCCGGAGTTCGCATTCGGGGGTGCCGGCGACGTGCCGGCGTCGCGTCACCTCCTGGGGTCGGTGCAGCACGGCGGTGACGCGCTGGTGCTGCTCAACGATGCGTTCACTCCCGATCCGGTGTTCGTCGACGTGCCGGCGGGTGTGACGGTCGAGCGGCCGCTCCTCGTCGTCCACTGGTGCGGGCCGGGGGCCGCCGCCTTTCCCCGCACGGTCGTGCGTGCCGGTGAGGGGGCCAGCGTGTCCGTCGTCGAGGTCTTTGCCGGCGCCGAGGGTGCGGCACGCTCGCTCGTGGTGCCGGTCACGGAGCTGGCGGCGGCCGGGGGCGCGTCCCTGTCGTACGTGTCGCTCCAGATCCTCGGCGGTGCCGCCTGGTCGATCGCGCGGCTGGCGGCGCGCGGGGCGAGCGGGTCCTCCCTGCGCACCTTCACCGTCGGCCTCGGTGCTTCCTACGGCCGGGTGCGCGCCGACGTCGCGCTGGACGGACGGGACGCCTCCTGCGAAGTCCTCTCGGCCTATCTCGGCGACGGGGCCCAGGTGCACGACGTCCGGACCCTGCAGGACCACGAGTCGCCGCGGACGACCAGTGAGCTGTTGTGCCAAGGTGCAGTGGCCGGCCGGTCGCGCTCGGTCTACAGCGGGCTGATCCGGGTCCACCGGGGCGCGGTCCGTAGCGACGCCCGCCAGACCAACCACAACCTCGTGCTCGACGAGGGGGCGCATGCCGACTCGGTACCCAACCTCGACATCCTCGAGAACGACGTGAAGTGCTCGCACGCGTCGACGGTGGGACCGATCGACGAGGACCAGCGTTACTACATCGAGTCGCGCGGCGTCGCCCCGGAGGTGGCAGAGGGCCTCATCGTGCGCGGCTTCTTCGACGCCATCATCGACCGGGGTCCGGTGCCCGAGGTGACCCGGCTCCTCGAGCGCGAGGTTCACGGCCGTCTCGACACGGCACTCGGTCGCCCGCGGGTGGCGGCCGGTGTCTGAGACCGTGGTGGCGCTCTGCACGACTGACGAGCTCCAAGCGGGCCAGGCCCGGCGCTTCGACGTGAACGGCCGTCGGATCGCGCTGGTGCGCTGCGGCGACGGCACGTTCCATGCCGTTGATGACGAGTGCAGCCACGAGGACTTCTCCTTGGCGGAGGGAGAGGTGTGGGCCGAAGAGTGCCAAATTGAGTGCCCGCGCCACGGCAGCATCTTCGATCTCCTGACGGGCGAGCCCTGCTCGTTGCCGGCGACCCAACCGGTCCGCGTCTATGCCGTCAGGGTCGACGGCGCGACCGTCTCGGTGGTGCTGCCGTGAGTGCCGAGCACGTCTTCGAGGTGCGCGGCCTGTACGCGTCGGCGGGCGGCCGGGAGGTGCTGCACGGCATCGACCTCACGGTGCGCAGCGGCGAGGTGCATGTGATCATGGGCCCGAACGGTTCGGGCAAGAGCACCTTGGCCCACGCGCTCATGGGTCGCCCCGGCACCGAGGTGACGGCGGGCAGCATCACGATGGACGGGCAGGAGCTGACCGCGCTGCCGGCCTGGCAGCGGGCCCGTGCCGGCCTGTTCCTCGCGCTCCAACACCCGGTCGAGGTGCCCGGCGTCAGCCTGCACTCGTTGCTGGCGGCAGCGGCCGCCGAGGACGGCACCGCGCCGGCCGGCCCGCTCGGCGATCGCATGCTGGAGGAGGCCAAGGCGGTCGGCCTCGACCCTCAGCTCTTGCGCCGGCCGCTCAACGTCGATCTCTCGGGTGGCGAGCGCAAGCGCACCGAGATCGTGCAGCTCGGCGTACTGCGACCCCCTGTGTGCATTCTCGACGAGGTGGACTCGGGACTCGACGTCGACGCGCTGGGCGAGGTCGGCGCGCCGCCTGCAACACGCAACGACGGAATGGGGCGTGGGCCTCCTCGCGATCACGCACTTCAACCGGTTCCTGGTGCAGCTCGAAGCGGACCTGGTGCATGTCATGGTCGCCGGCAGCATCGTTGCCACCGGTGATGCAGCCCTGGCGTTGCAGCTCGAACAGACCGGGTACACCGGCTATCAGGACGCTCGCTGAGAGCACACTGAGCGTTCCACCGGGCGCAGCCACCGTGCGCTTGCCGCGCATCATCCCCAGGTCGCATCCACCACGCATCCCAAGGTCGCACCGGCTGCCCCCAATTTCGCGATCGCGCTTGGTACCGTGAACATCCATGGCGAACGGTCGTCCGACGGGCGACGAGTCGGGTCGCTCCTTCCCCAGACGTGCGGGCCGGGGCGCGAACCAGGAGGGGCTTGCCGCACTCGGCCGCCAGATGCGCTCGGGGTCCGAGCCCGAGAGCGTGGCCAACGAGTCCGGGCTGCGGTCTCTCGGCGCACGCATCGACGCGGCCGGCGCGCGGCCCAAGCGGACGCTGCGGCGCAGTGGGGCGCCCAAGTGGAGCCGGAGAAAGAAGACGGTGGTCGCCCTCCTCTCGGTCGTCGTGCTCTTCGTGGCGGTGATCGGGGGCGGCTACGCCTACCTGTGGTACCGCTTCGACCAGATCGGCAAGATCCACGTCGCGGCCGAGGTGGCGGCGAACGGCGGTCCCTTCACCATGTTGGTCATCGGCTCGGACACGCGCGCCGACGAGTCCAGCTCGGCGACCCAAGCGTTCGGGTCCTCGTCGCAGGTCACCGGGCAACGCAGCGACGTGGTGCAGCTGTGGCGGGTGACGCCGTCGACCAAACAGATACAGATTGTCTCCATCCCCCGCGACACGGTTGTCTCCATGCTCCCACCCGACAGCGCGCAGTTCGGCACCTACAACCGGATCAACTCGTCGTACAACTCGGGCACCAACCAGCTGGTGAAGACCATCACCGCCAATTTCGGCATCCCGATCAACCACGTCGTCGTGGTCGATTTCGCCGGCTTCCAGAACTCCGTCGATGCGCTGGGCGGCATCTACCTCAACTTCCCCTACCCGGCCAAGGACGCCTACTCTGGCCTGAACATCACGACCCCCGGTTGCCAGCTGCTCAACGGAACCCAGGCCCTGGCGGTGGCGCGGGCGCGCCACTACGAGTACGACGCCAACGGCTCCTGGCAGTACGACGGGACGAGCGACTTCGGGCGCATCCAGCGCCAAGACGCGTTCATCAAGTCCCTCATGAGCGCGGCCAAGTCGAAGGTCAACCCCCTCACGATCGACGCCTTCCTCCGCTCGGTCCCCCAGGGCGTGCAGATCGACGACACCTTCGGCTTCAACGAGCTGATCGGGCTAGCCCTCGACTACCACTCCTACAACCCGGCGGGCCTGGTGGCGCAAACTCTGCCGACGGTGGCGGCCAACGGGTTCGGCAACCTGGGCGACGTGCTGACCGTCGACCAGCCGGCGGCGCAGCAGATGCTGGTCAACATCTTCGGATCAGAGCCTGGTCACGCCGACCAACCCACCGCCGGACGCGGCGGGCAACCCCAATCCCCCGCCGCCCGTCACGCCCACGACCGTGGCGGAGGCCAGTTCGAGCACGGCTGCGCCCGCGAGCACCGCGCCGGCGCCCACCGCGCCGCCCTCTTTCGACCCGGTCCCCTGCAGCCCGGCGTGAGCCGGGGGCCCGCCGCGGAGCCGGGCTCGGCCCAGGTCTCCTAGGACGCCCGGGCTGCGACCTCGTCGAGTCCCTGGGCCAGCGCGTTCCAACTCAGCGTCGCGCACTTGATGCGCACCGGGAACTTCACCACGCCCTGGAGCGCGGCGAGCTCGCCGAGCTTGTCGAGGTCGATCTCCTCGGGCTCCGTTGCCTCGGCCCCGTCCCGGTCGCCGTCGTGCTCGAGGGAGGCCTCGTGGATCGACATCATCCCCTTGAACGTGTTGATCAGCTGGCGCACCTCTCCGACGGGCCTGCCCTTGACGGCGGCGGACATGAGGGACGCCGAGGACTGGCTGATCGAGCAGCCCGAGCCGCCGATCTTGACGTCGGCCAGCTTCCCGTCCTCGACCACCATGGAGATCACGACCTCGTCGCCGCACAGCGGGTTGAATCCCTCCACGCGGTGGGCGGGTGGCGAGTCCAGCTCGCCGCGGTTCCTCGGCGAGCGGTAGTGGTCGAGGATGATCTCGCGATACAGCTCTTCGAGGTCGGCCATCAGCCGAACAATCTACCGGCTTCGAGCAATCCTTCGATCAGCACCTCGATGTCGTGCTCGTCGCTGAACAGGGACAACGACGCCCGTGCCGTCGCCTGCACGCCGAGCTTGCGCATCAGCGGCTTCGCGCAATGGTGGCCCGGCCGCACGCACACGCCGAACTGGTCGAGCACCTGGGCCAAGTCGTGTGCGTGCACGTCGCGATAGGCCAGGGAGAGCACGCCGCCGCGGTCCTCACTCGCCGGCGGCCCGAAGACGCGACAGTCTGACCCCAGCTTCTCGTCGAGCCTGGCCAAGGCGTGGTTCGTCGAGCGCGAGCTCGTGGGCGCGTATGCGGTCCATCCCGATGTCGTTCAGGTACCCGATGGCCGCGGTGAGCCCCACCGCCTCGGCGATCGGAGGCGTGCCCGCCTCGAAGCGGGCCGGTGGCGGGGCCGGGCGGAAGGAGTCCAGCTTCACGTCGAGGATCATCCCGCCGCCACCGAGGAACGGTCCCATGGCGTCGAGCAGCTCGGCGCGGCCCCAGAGGACGCCGAGGCCGGTCGGGCCCATCATCTTGTGCGCCGAGAAGGCGATGAAGTCGGCCCCGAGCTGGCGGACGTCGACCGGCACGTGCGGGACGAGCTGCGCCCCGTCGGCGACCACGAGAGCGCCGGCGGCGTGCGCCACCTGGGCGATGTGGCGCACCGGGTTGATGGTGCCGAGCACGTTGGACATGGCCGACACGCCGACGAGCTTCACGCCGTCGATGAGACGGTCCAGGTCGTCGAGCACGAGGCGACCTTCCCCGTCGATGGGGATGTAGCGGAGTTCGAGCTCCCCCAGCTCCTCGGAGAGGATCATCCACGGGACGATGTTGGCGTGGTGCTCCATCTCGGTCAGCAGAACCGCGTCTCCGGCCCGCAGGTTTGCCCGCCCCCAGGCGTGGGCCACCAGGTTCAGCGACTCGGTCGTGTTCTTCGTGAAGACGACCTCGTGAGCGGGGTCCGGCGCGCCGATGAAGCGCCCCGCCACCTGCCGCGCCCGCTCGTACAACGCAGTCGCCTCCTCTGCAGTGGCATACACGCCGCGGTGGACGTTGGCGTGCGTCGTCTCGTAGTAGCGCGTCATGGCGTCGATGACGGCATGGGGCTGCAGCGCCGAGGACGCGGAGTCGAGGTAGACGATGGGCCGGCCGTTGACGGTCCGCGCCAGAAGCGGGAAGTCCTTGCGCAACGCCTCGACGTTGAGCGGCGCCGGACCGGCGGGCGACGGCGTCATCGCCATGCCTCGTAGCCCTCGCCCTCGACCCGGGCCGCCAGCTCGGGGCCGCCGCTGGCGACGACGCGCCCGTCGACGAGCAGGTGCACGACGTCGGGCACCAGCTCCTCCAGCAGGCGCTGGTAGTGGGTGATGGCGAGCACGCCCAGCTCGGGCCGCGCCTCGCGCACCGCCCGCACGCCGCGGCTGACGACGCGCAGCGCGTCGATGTCGAGGCCCGAGTCGGTCTCGTCGAGCACGGCGACGATGGGCTCGAGCAGCGCCATCTGCAGGATCTCGTTGCGCTTCTTCTCGCCACCGCTGAAGCCCTGGTTCAGGTGGCGGCTGGCGAACGACGTGTCCATGCCGAGACGCTCCATCCACTCGGTCATGAGCACCCGCACCTCCAGGACCGATACCTCATTCCCCGTGCGCTCGGCCATGGCCTGGCGCAGGAACTGGGTCACCGACACGCCCTCGATCGACTCGGGGTACTGGAAGGCGAGGAAGATCCCGGCCTTGGCCCGCACGTCGGTGGGCCAGCCGGTGACGTCCTCGCCTTTGAGCAGGATGCTGCCTGCCGTGACGGTGTAGGCGGGATGGCCCAGCAGGGCACCCGCCAAGGTGGACTTGCCGGCGCCGTTCGGGCCCATCAGGGCGTGGATCTCCCCGGCTCCGACCGTGAGGTCGACGCCGCGCAGGATGGCGCCGTCCTCGGCGGACACGTGGAGGTCCCGGATCTCGAGCAGCGGTGGCGTCGGCGGCATCACGAAAAAGCTTACCTTTTTGGTCGGGTTTTCCCGCACACGGGCGTCACCAACCCCGGTCGACCCATTCCTGCAGGTGGGGCGCCTCGTCCCCCACCGTGGTGGACTGCCCGTGGCCGGGCAGGACCAGGGTGTCGGCGTCGAACGGTGCGAAGATGCGCCGCTCGATGGAGTCGATGATCGTCGGGAAGCTGCCACCCTCGAACGAGGTGTTGCCCGGCCCGCCGGGGAAGAGGGTGTCGCCCGTGAACAGCAGGTTCGTGCCCTCGACCGCGAAGCAGATGGATCCCGGCGTGTGGCCGGGGGTGGCCAGGGTCTTGATGCGCAGGTCACCGACCTCCAGCGTCTCGTCGTCGTCCAAGATGAGGTCGTAGCTCGGGAGCATGCCGGCGTCGGCGCTGGTCACCGCCACCGAGATGCCGGCGTCGCGCACGGCGGGCACGGCCTGGATGTGGTCCCAGTGACCGTGGGTCTCGACCACCTGTCGCACGCCGAGCCGCTCGCAGATCTCGAGCAGGGCCTCGTGCTCGTTGGCGGCGTCGATGAGCATGGCGTCGCCGGTTCGACGGCAACGGAGGATGTACACGTTGTTGTCCATCGGTCCCACGACGATCTGGTGGACCTCTGCCGCGGCGTCGCTCCAGACTTTCTCCAACTGTCCCATGGTGCCAGCGTGGCACAGCCCGGTGGCGTCTGGTCGCAGCGGCTCTGGTTCTGGTAGACACCCTGGTGGACCAAGGGACACACCGCCGGCGGGGCCTGCCGGGGGGAGAGGCAGAGGAGCCCAGGGATGAATTTCGCCTTCAGCGACGAGCAGGAGGAGCTGCGTGCGTCGGTGCGCCGGTTCCTGGCCGAGAAGTCACCCGAGTCAGAGGTGCGCCGGCTCATGGACACCACCGAAGGCTACGACCCGGCGGTGTGGAGCCAGATGGCCGATCAGCTGGGCTTGCAGTCACTCACGATTCCCGAGGAGTTCGGGGGTTCGGGCTTCACCTACGTGGAGCTCCTCGTGGTGCTCGAGGAGATGGGCGCCGCCCTGCTCTGCGCACCCTTCTTCTCCTCGGTGGCGCTGGCTGCCAACGCGCTGCTCACCTCCGGCGACGACGAGGCCAAGAAGAGCTTCCTGCCCGGCATCGCCTCGGGGGAGACGATCGCCACCCTCGCCATCACCGAGGACAACGGGAAGTGGGACTTCAGCGGGATCGAGTGCGCGGCCGAGCAGAAGGGCGACGGGTGGCAGCTGGACGGTCACAAGATGTTCGTGATCGACGGGCACGTGGCCAACCTGATCATCGTGGCCGCCCGCAGTGCGGCCGGCGTCTCCCTCTTTGCGGTGCAGGGTGACGCACCCGGGCTCACTCGCACCGCGCTGCCGACGATGGACCAGACCCGCAAGCAGGCCCGTCTCGAGTTCTCCGCGACACCCGCCACGCTGATCGGCACGGACGGGGGCGCCGAGCCGGGCCTGTCCAAGACGCTCGACCTCGCCGCCGTGGCGCTGGCGGCCGAGCAGGTGGGCGGGGCCCAGCACGTGCTCGACGCGTCCGTCGAGTACGCCAAGACCCGCATCCAGTTCGGCCGGCCCATCGGCAGCTTCCAGGCCATCAAGCACAAGTGCGCCGACATGCTGCTCGAGGTGGAGTCGGCCAAGTCGGCCGCCTACTACGCCGCCTGGGCGGCGGCCGAGGGACTCCGACGAGCTCCCCGTCGTCGCCAGCCTGGCCAAGTCGTACTGCTCCGAGGCCTACTTCCACGCCGCGGCGGAGAACATCCAGATCCACGGGGGGATCGGCTTCACCTGGGAGCACCCCGCGCACCTCTACTTCAAGCGGGCCAAGTCGTCCGAGCTCCTCCTGGGCGACCCCTCGTACCACCGCGAGCTGCTGGCACAGCGCATCGGGATCTGAGGTGCCGGGGCCATTCAGGCTCCTCCCCGGGCCGGCGGGCGACCTGACCTCGTACGCCAGTTCGACCACCCCGGGCGCACCGGTCCGGGGCCACGTGCTCCTCTGCCACGACCTGCCACGGCCCAAGAGCGCCGCCGCCGACGTCGCCCTCACCTATCCCGCCCTGGCCGACCGGCTGACCCGTGAATCGGGCTGGCGCGTGGTCACCGCGGCCCTCCGCGGCGCCGGCGAGTCGGCGGGCGACTTCTCGGCCCTGGGCTGGCTGGACGACCTGACCTTCGTGGCCGCGGCCGAGATCCCCGAGTCGTCGCCCCGCCTCGTCGTCGGCTTCGGGTTCGGCGGGGTGCTCGCGCTGCACCTCGCCGCGGGGGACGAGCGGGTGGCGGGCGTGGCCTGCCTCGGCACGCCGGCCGACCTCGGCTCTGTGACCCGGGACCCCGAGGACCTCCTGGCGCGCTGCCGGCGCACCGGCGTCATCACGACGCCCGGCTTCCCCACCTCGACCGACGCCTGGGCCAAGGAGCTCTCGGTCCTCCACCCGGCCGAGGACGCCGCACTCCTCAAGGGCAGGCCGCTCCTCATGGTCCACGGTTCTGACGACCCCGAGGTCCCCGTGGCCGACGCCCGCGCCCTCGCCGCCGCGGCCAGCGGGCCTTCCGAGCTGCACGTCGTCTTCGGGGCGGGCCACTGGCTGCGGGCCGACCCCCGGGTGATCGCGATCCTGGTGGGGTGGCTCGAGCGGCGCCACTAGGCGGGCGGCCGGCAAGAGCTCAACGCGCAGCTCTTTCGTTCCGAGAACGAAGGATGACTGATCAGGGGGCACCGCCGTTCACGGTGGTGCCCGGCGTGCCGGACGGGGACGACAGAACTCCTCGGGCCGACGTCGTGCCGACCGCACCGCTGGTCCGGGGGGGGACCGGGGCGGGCCTCCCCGGGCCCGGTGCGGCCCGGCCGGCTCCCGCCGGCGAGGGTGGCGGGAGGCGAGGTCATTCCGCCGGTGGCGCGCTACTCAACGCAGAATCGATCGCATCGCTCAGGGCCCGCGCCGCCGTGCCGGGGGTCGGTCGCCTGGGTCAGGTACCGCACAACCACGAAATGGCGGGCACCGGCAGCGGCCAGAACGGGAATCGTCCCCGGCGTCACGCCGCCGGTCACGAACACGGGAACAATGGACCGTTCGCTGGCCAGAGTGACGTAGCCCGTGCCGGTCCCGGCCCGCCCCGGTTTGGTGGGCGTCGCCTCGACCGGCCCGGCCGAGATGTAGCTCACCTCCTCGCCGGCCGCGCCGGCCAGGTCGTCGGGCCCGTGGGTCGAGAGGCCGACGATGGCGTCGGGGCCGAGGATGCGCCGGGCCAGCGTGACCGGTGCGTCGTCCTGGCCCACGTGAACCCCGTCGGCCCCGGCCTCGAGCGCGAGGTCGGGCCGGTCGTTGAGCACGAAGGGCACGCCGTGCTGGCGGCAGACTTCCGCGGCCACGCGGGCCCGGGCGAGGAGCGGCCTCGCCTCGAGGTCCTTGTCTCGGAGCTGGACGACGTCCACCCCGCCGGCGATGCACTCGCCGAGGAAGCCGGCCAGGTCGGGCCGGTCAGGTGTGCAGAGGTAGAGGCGGCGACCCGAGAGGTCGGGCCCGGCGCTCACGCCCCGCTGTGCGCCCGGGCCTTCGCGGCCTTCTTGGTGGCTCTGACCGTCGCCAGGCTCTCGGCGTCGACGATGTCGGCCACCGAGAGGTGGGTCCCGGGATCACCGTAGGGGGAGCTGGCCTCCTGCCAGCCCTCGGGTCGCACCCCGAGCTGCTTGCCGAGCAGCGCGGCGAAGATCTTCGCTTTCTGCTCGCCGAATCCCGGCAGGGCACGAAGCCGGGCCATCAACTCCTCGCCGCTGCGCACTCCCTTCCAGATGGCGTCGGCCTTGCCCCCGTACTCCTCGACCACGGCGCGGCAGATGTTCTGGACCCGTCCGGCCATCGACCCCGGGTAGCGGTGCAGGGCGGGCCGCTCCTTGAAGACGGCGGCGAGCTCGTCGGGCTCCATGGCGGCGATGGACGCCGCATTGAGCGGGCCGTTGCTATCGAGCCGGCGTGCCAGCTCGGCGGGCGACGAGAAGGCCTTCTCGATCGTCACCTGCTGGTCGAGCACCATGCCGATGAGCAGGGCCAGCGGATCGCGGCTGACGAGGGCATCCGCTTCGGCGTCGCCGGAGAGATGGAGCGCAATCCGTGCCATGGTGAGATCTTTGCACGGCACCCGGCACCGGCGGACGTGCCCCGGGAGCCGCCGCGCGGGCAGACTCTCGCCATGCACATCCCGGCCAAGGTGGACTACGGCATCCGCGCCCTGCTCGCCCTGGCGGCGGCAGGCGTGCCGCAGACCGCCGAGTCCCTGGCGGGGGAGCAGGGCCTGCCGCCGCGTTTCTTGGGCGCCATCCTGGCCGACCTGCGGCGTGCGGGCATCGTCGCCAGCCAGCGCGGCGCCGAGGGCGGGTACCGGCTCGCCCGCGATCCCGACGCCGTCACGATCGCCGACGTCATCCGTGCCCTGGACGGACCGCTGGCCGAGGTGCGGGGGTTCCGGCCCGAGGTCACCACTTACGACGGCGCCGCCGAGAACCTCCAGCAGGTCTGGGTCGCGGTGCGCGCCAGCCTCCGCTCCGTACTCGAGCAGGTGACCCTGACCGATGTGATCTCGGGCCGGCTGCCCCCGCATGTCCAGAAGCTGGTCACCGACCCCGATGCGTGGGTCGCCCACTGACGCGTCGGGATCCGGGTCGGTCGACGTCCCGGCGCCCGACTACATCTGGTTCATCGACCTGGCGCTGCGCGAGATGGCCGGCATCGTCGAACAGCTCGGCGACGAGCTGGCCAACCGGAGGCCGCCGTTCCGCAAGGCCAACTCGCCCTACGCGATCCTGACCCACTGTCTCGGCGTGATGGAGTACTGGGGTGGCGCGACCGTGGCCGAGCGGCCCGTGCAGCGCGACCGGGCGGAAGAGTTCTCCGCCACGGGGGGCGTCGCACAGCTGCTGTGGCGCACCGAGCAGGCCCGCCGGCGTCTCCGCGACGACATGGCCGGCCTCGACGCCTCCGCTCCACCCGCCGGCGTCCGTCCCGATCCCGACGAGCCCGTGCCCTACGCGTGGGCCAAGGGCTCGGTGTTGCTGCACATATTGGAGGAGCTGTTCCAGCACCTGGGCCAGATGGAGATCACCGCGACGCACTGGTGGCAGACCGGCGGCGATGACACCCGACGACACCCCCACCCCCATCCCGATCGCGTGCTCCCTCGACGCGGGGTCGCTGGCCGAACGGGCCGGCGAGTGGCGGTCCTTCGTGGCGTCGTCCGTGGTCGTGGTCGAGGCGGGCACCACCTCGGTGCGCATGGAGCTGGCGGACTCGCCGTCGGCACTGGCCACTGCGGCGTCCCTCGGTCAACGCGAGAAGCGGTGCTGCACCTTCTTCAACGCCTCCATTGAGCTCGAGTCGGAGCGGCGTACCCTCGTCCTCAGCGTGCCCGAGGGCGCTGAGGGCGCCGAGGACGCGCTGGCGGCGTTCGTGGCGCTGCTCGGCACGTGATGGCTGGTCTCGGCGACGGTCTCGGCGACGGGGCATGTTGCAAAAACTGTCAACCGATTCGTTGATAGTTTTCGGAGATCGGAGATCGGAGATCGGAGATCGGAGATCGGAGAGAGGTCCCGGGACCGGCCAGCAGGGCAGGTGCGGGTGTTGGGGGCGCGCATCGGGTCAGGCGACGCTGAAGGGGTCGGCTACGGGGGGGCCATATTCCACAAACTGTCAACCGATTCGTTGAGAGTTTTCGGAGAGAGGTCCCGGGGACCGGCCAGTAGTGCAGGTGTAGGTGTTGGGGGCGCGCATCGGGTCAGGCGACGCTGAAGGGAGCGGCTCGGGCAGGGTCGATGCCGAGGTCGGCGATGGCCCCGGCGACGGTGGCGGGGCTGACCCGCCCACCGAGCGCCAGCTGCTGGAGCACCGCGACGACGAGGTGGGCGGCGTCCACTTCGAAGTACGCACGCAGGGCGTCCCGGGCATCGGAGCGTCCGAACCCGTCGGTCCCGAGCGACGTGTAGGGGCGCCTCACGAAGCGCGACACCTGGTCGGGCACGCCCCTCATGTAGTCGGTGATGGCGACCACCGGATCGGTTCCGGCGCCGAGCGCGGCGGTGACGTAGGGGAGACGCGGTTCGGCTTCGGGATGGAGCCGGTTCCACCGCTCCGCGTCGAGCGCATCGGTGCGCAGGTTGGTCCACGACGTCACGGCCCACGTGTCGGCGGCCACGCCGTAGCGCTCGGCCAGCACGCGCTGGGCCTCGAGCGCGACACTCCACATCGGACCGGAGAAGCACAGGGATGCCCGCAGGTCGCCCGGGAGCTCGGGCGCTGCGGCGAACCGGTAGGCGCCGTCGATGATGCCCCGACGGATGGCCGCGCCCTCGGCTCCCTCGGGCAGTGCCGGCATGGGGTACGTCTCGTTGTAGAGCGTGAGGTACCAGAAGCGGTCCTTGGGGTCGGCCCCCAGCATCTCGGCCGCGGCGGCCTCGATGATCACCGCCACCTCGTAGGCGAACGAGGCGTCGTAGACCTGGGCCGCGGGGTTGGTTGAAGCCAGGAGCGGGGACTGCCCGTCGTCGTGCTGGAGCCCCTCGCCCATGAGGGTCGTCCGCCCCGCGGTGCAGCCGGCGAGGATGCCGCGGCCCCGCATGTCGCCCAGCATCCACGCCAGGTCGCCGACGCGCTGGAAGCCGAACATCGAATAGAAGAGGTAGACGGGCAGCATCGGCTGCCCCCAGGTCGCATAGGCGGTCGACAGTGCGACGAAGGTGGCCAGCGCCCCCGCCTCGGTGATGCCCTCCTGGAGGACCTGCCCGGACGAGCTCTCGGCGTAGTTGAGGGGCAGGTCGGCGTCGACCGGCACGTAATTCTGCCCGTCCGGCGCGTAGATCTTCGCCTCCGCGATCAGCGGCTCGAGCCCGAACGTCCTCGCCTCGTCGGAGACGATCGGCGCCACCAGCGACCCCACGGTGGGATCGCGCACGAGGTTGCGCAGCAGGCGGGCGAAGACCATGGTGGTCGAGACGGATTGCCTTCCCGAGCCCGCGGCGAACTCCTCGAACACCTTGGCGTCGGGCCGGAGCGCCGGCATGGGCCGGACGACCCGGATGGGCAGCGGGCCGTCGAGGACGCGGCCCGTGGGCGCGCAGGTACTCCATGGCGTCGGAGCCCTCGGCCGGCCGGATGTAGGGCGGGTCACCCTCGAGCGCGGCGTCGGGGATGTCCTCGGTCAGGTAGAGCCGGTCGCGGAGCGTGCGCAGCTGTGCCTTGGTCATCTTCTTGATCTGGTGGGTGGCGTTGCGGGCCTCGATCTCCGGACCGAGCGTCCATCCCTTGATCGTCTTGGCCAGGATGACGGTGGGAGCGCCCCGTTGCTCGGTGGCCAGCTTGTAGGCGGCGTAGAGCTTGCGGTAGTCGTGCCCGCCGCGGGGGAGCGACACCAGCTCGTCGTCGCTCAGGTCCTCGACCATCTTGCGCAGGCGGGGGTCGGGGCCGAAGAAATGCTCCCGGATGTAGGCGCCGGACTCGACGGCCAGCTTCTGGTACTCGCCGTCGAGCGTCGTGTTCATGCGGTCCAGCAGGACGCCGTCGACGTCCTTGGCCAACAGCGCGTCCCACCGCGAGCCCCAGATCACCTTGATCACGTTCCACCCCGCGCCGCGGAACACCGCCTCGAGCTCCTGGATTATCTTGCCGTTGCCGCGCACGGGGCCGTCGAGCCGCTGCAGGTTGCAGTTGACCACGAAGATGAGGTTGTCGAGGTGCTCGCGCCCGGCCACGCCGAGGCCACCGATGGACTCGGGCTCGTCCATCTCGCCGTCGCCCACGAAGCACCAGACCCGGCTGCCGCTCGTGTCGACGAGGCGACGAAGCTCGAGGTAGCGGTTCACGTGGGCCTGGTAGATGGCGGCGAGCGGGCCAAGGCCCATCGACACGGTGGGGAACTCCCAGAAGTCGGGCAGCGAGCGCGGGTGGGGATAGCTGGGTAGCCCGTCCCCGTCCACCTCGTGGCGGTAGTTGTCCAGCTCCTGCTCGGTCAGCCGGCCCTCGACGTAGGCCCGGGCGTAGATGCCGGGCGAGGCGTGCCCCTGGAAGAAGACCTGGTCGCCGAAGCCACCGTCGGCCTTGCCGCGGAAGAAGTGGTTGAAGCCGACCTCGTAGAGCGCGGCCGAGCTGGCGTAGGTGGAGAGGTGCCCGCCGATGCCCTCGGTGCGCGTGTTGGCCCGCGTGACCATGGCGGCGGCGTTCCAGCGGATGTAGGCGCGGATCCGGCGCTCCTGGTACTCGTCGCCGGGGAACCACGGCTCGGCGTCGGCCGGGATCGTGTTCACGTAGGGGGTCGACACCGTGGCCGGGAAGTCGACCTGCTTGGTGCGAGCCCGCTCGAGGAGCTTCATCAACAGGTATCGTGCCCGGGCGCGGCCGTGGGCGTCGACGATGGCGTCGAACGAGTCGAGCCACTCCGTCGTCTCCCCAGGGTCCGTGTCGGGAACCTGGTGGCTGATGCCGTCGAACAGCACTACCCCACGGTATCGGCAGGAACACGAACATCTGGACCACTGGTCGCGGGTGTTACACATGGGGCCCATGCCAGCCCACCTCGCCCCGATCATCGTGTACACCGACGGCGCGTGCCGGGGCAATCCCGGCCCGGGCGGGTGGGCCTGGGCGGTGCCCGAAGGGCCCTATGCCAGCGGGGCCGACCCCGACACCACGAACCAGCGGATGGAGATCATGGCCGCGCTCGAGGCGCTTCGGGCCCTGGCGCCGGGCCGGCCCGCGGCGATCGACGTGGTGAGCGACTCGACCTACGTCGTCAAGTGCTTCACCGACGGCTGGTGGCGGGGATGGCTGCGGCGCGACTGGAAGAACTCGCAGAACAAGCCGGTGGCCAACCGTGACCTGTGGGAGCCGCTGATTGAGCTCGCGCTGTCGTCTGACGTCGACGTCAGCTTCCGCTGGGTCAAGGGCCACTCGGGTGACCGCTGGAACGACCGGGTGGACGAGCTGGCCACGCAGGCGGCCGATTCGGGGCAGGGCTCGAGCGGGTGATTGCAGCGCCGCCGCCGAGATGGGCCCGGTGGTGCGACCGGTAGGCTGCCCGGGTAACACGCGTGCGGCGCGCGGTGGGGTCCGCCCGGAGCGATCGGGACGTCTCGGGGGAGCCGGACGCGCCGGACGAGCCCCGTGAGGACAAGAAGAGGACGGGCGATGGCCACCGAGGAAGAGTTCGACATCGTCGTGATCGGCGGCGGGCCGGGCGGCTATGCCACCGCGCTCTACGGCGCGGCGGCGGGTCTGTCCGTCGCCATCGTCGAGCGGGACAAGGTGGGCGGCACCTGCCTGCACCGCGGCTGCATCCCCGCCAAGGAGTTCCTCGAGACCGCCGCCGTGCACCGGACGGTCGAAGGTTCCAAGGACTTCGGGATCGGGGTGTCGGGGGTCACGCTGGACTTCGCGGTCAGCCAGGATCGTAAGAACGCCGTCGTCGACAAGCTGTTCAAGGGGTTGGCGGGACTGCTCAAGGGGCGCAAGGTCACCACGCTGACGGGCACCGGGACCCTGAGGGCCGACCGCCACGTCGAGGTCGTCGACGGGGAGGACGCCGGCCGCGTCGTCGTGGGCCGCAACGTCGTCCTGGCGGCCGGGTCGGTGCCCCAGAGGCTGCCCGGCTTCGAGGTCGACGGGCGGTGGGTGATGACGTCGGACGAGTTCCTCGACCTCAAGGAGCTCCCCGCGTCGGTGGCGGTCATCGGCGGCGGGGTCATCGGGTGTGAGTTCGCCTCGCTCCTGGCCGACCTCGGATCCAAGGTGACGATGCTCGAGGCGCTCGACTCGATCCTCGCCGGTTGCGACGACGACATCGTCCGCACGGTCGGACGCTCCTTCAAGAAGCGCGGCATCGAGGTCGTGACCGGCGTGATGGTCGAGGGGCACACGCCGTCGGACGACGGCAGCAGGACGACGGTGAAGGCGGGGGAGCAGACCTACGACGTGGAGGCCATCGTGGTGTCGGTGGGTCGGCGCCCCCGGACCGAAGGGTTGGTGGCCGACGGGGTGGGCGTCCAGATCGACGACCGCGGCTTCGTGGTGGCCGACGAGTACCAGCGCACCGGTGTGGACGGCGTCTGGGCCGTCGGCGACCTCGTGGCGGGCACGCCACAGCTGGCCCATGTCGGGTTCGCCGAGGCCATCGTCGCGGTGAAGGGCATGCTGGGCGAACCGATGGTACCGGTGGACAACGCCAAGGTGCCCTGGGCGATCTACTGCCACCCCGAAGTTGCCTTCTGCGGCATGACCGAGGCGCAGGCCAAGGCGGCGGGGATCCCAGTGGTGACCAAGAAGGACCCGTTCGGCGGCAACAGCCGGGCGCAGATCATCGGCGACACCGAGGGCGTGGTGAAGATCGTCGCCGAGCGGCGGCCCGACGGCACGGCGGGGCGGATCCTGGGCGTGCACCTGTGCGGGCCGTGGGTGACCGAGCAGCTCGGGGCCGGCTACCTGGCCGTCAACTGGGAGGCCTTCCCCGACGAGGTCGCCCAGTTCATCGAGCCGCACCCGTCGCTGTCCGAGACCTTCGGCGAGACCATGTTGGCGCTGACCGGAAGGGGACTGCACGTTGGCTGACGTGATGATGCCGCAGCTCGGCGAGACCGTGACCGAGGGGACCATCACCCGCTGGATGAAAGGGGTGGGCGACGCCGTCGAGCGCGACGAACCGCTCTTCGAGGTATCGACGGACAAGGTCGACTCCGAGGTGCCCTCGCCCGCGGCCGGCGTCCTCACCGAGATCCTCGTGCCCGAGGGCGAGACGGTCGAGGTCGGCGTCAGGCTCGCGGTGATCGGCGATGGTGGCGTGACCGCATCGAGCGACGCGACCGCGTCGAGCGACGCCGCCGCGACGACGGACGGACCACGGCCGAGACGACGGCTGCGCCCGCCGCGTCCGCGGCGCCGGAGCCGCCCGCGGCGGCGCCACCGCCGTCACCGCCGCCTCCTCCACCGACCGCGGCACCGACCCCGCCACCCGCACCGGCCACGTCCGCGCCCGCGTCCGTGGCGGAGACCGACGGCGGCGGCGAGGCCCTGCTCCTCTCCCCGATGGTGCGCAGGCTGCTGGCCGAGAACGGGATCAGCGAGACCGAGGTCACCGGGACCGGCGCTGGCGGTCGCATCACCCGCGACGACGCGCGGCGCGTCGTCGAGGCCCGCCGCGGCCCACGGCGCCGCCAGGCGGTTCCCGCACCCACCCACCACCGCCACCACCGCACCGGCCCACCGGCGGCTCCGCCGGCCACCCGCGCCGGCAGCGCCGGTGGTCAGTGCGCCGACGGCGCCGCCGGTCTCCATGGCGTCGTTCCGGGCGGCCGGCGACCAGCTGGTGCCCTTCTCGAACATGCGCCGCAGGACCGCAGAGCACATGGTGCGTTCGAAGGCCACGTCCCCGCACGCCTTCATCGCCAACGAAGTCGACTTCGAGAGCGTGGAACGCGTGCGCAACGCATGGGGTGAGCGCTTCAGGGCCGAGGAGGGCTTCACGCTTGACGTACCTCCCCTTCGTCGCCCGGGCCGCCGTGGAGGCACTGCGCGACTTCCCGTTGCTCAACGCGTCGGTGGTCGACGAGTCGCTCCTCGTGCACTCGGAGGTCAACCTGGGCATCGCGGTCGACCTGGCCCACGAGGGTTTGATCGTGCCGGTGATCCACCGGGCCGAGGAGGTCACGCTGCGCGGGGTGGCCCGGCGCATCCGGGACCTGGCCGAGCGGGCACGGAGCCGCCAGCTCAACGCGGACGACATCGCCGGCGGCACGTTCTCCATCACCAACGACGGCCCCTTCGGCACCTACTTCACCGTCCCGATCATCAACCAGCCGCAGGTGGCGATCCTCGCCACCGACGGCATCGCGCGCCGGCCGGTGGTGGTCACGCAACCCGACGGGTCCGAGTCCATCGCCATCCACTCGACCGGCATCCTCGGCGTCAGCTGGGATCATCGCGCCGTCGACGGCGCCTACGTCTCGCTGTTCTTGGCTCGGGTCTCGGAGCTGCTGGGCAGCCGCGACTGGGCCGCCGAGCTCTGAGGACCAGGCCGGTGCTGCGCGTCCGGGCGCTCGGGACGGTCCCGTACCACGAGGCCTTTGCGCTGCAACATGCCCTCGCCACCGAGGCCCGAGACGACTACCTGCTGCTCCTGCAGCACCCGCACACCTACACGCTCGGGGCGCACGCGGACGAGCGCCACGTCCTGGTCGATCCCGCGCAGGTCGGCGCCGTGCTCGAGCGTGCCGACCGGGGCGGGGACGTGCACGTACCACGGCCCGGGGCAGCTGGTCGCGTACCCGATCGTGAGCGTGGCCGACGACCCGGCATCGGGCCCGTCGCACGTGCACCGCCTGGAGCAGATCGTCATCGAGACACTGGCCGATCTCGGGTTGCCGGGGGCACGCAGCGTGGACGAGTACCCCGGGGTTTGGGTGGACGCAGAGGGTCCGGACCCGCGCAAGATTGCGGCGATCGGGGTGCGGACGATGCGGGTCGCGCCCGGGCGCCGCCGCACGCTCCACGGGGTCGCGCTGAACGTCACCTCCGACCTCGAGATGTTCGGGCACATCGTGCCCTGCGGCATCGCGGACCGCGGGGTGACGTCCCTGCGGGCCGAGGGATTGGAGACGCCGATGGAGATGGTGGTCGACACCTTCGCGGCGCACGCGGCGGCCGTGTTCGGCGACGGGAACGTGGAGCGACACGACGTCGTGACCGGACCCGCCGCCACCGGCATCCCTCCCGCGACGGCGCATGAGGGCGAGCGGCCGCTGCTGCGGCGCCTGCGCCAGGCCGGGGTGGCACCCGAAGACGGCCTCGACATCACGCAGCGCAAGCCGCCCTGGGTGCGGGTGCCGGTGCACATCGGCAAGGGCTACCGCCAGTTGGGCGCGACGATCCACGACCTCGGGCTCGTCACGGTGTGCGAGGAGGCGGGGTGCCCGAACATCTACGAGTGCTGGGCGGACGGCACGGCGACCTTCATGATCAACGGGGAACGCTGCACGCGTGCGTGTGGCTTCTGCCAGGTGGACACCCGCCACCCGCTCCCCCTGTCGCCCGACGAGCCCGAGCGCGTCGCGCGGGCGGTGGAGCGGATGCGGCTCGGCCACGCGGTGGTGACCTGCGTCGCCCGCGACGACCTCCGTGACGGCGGAGCGGGCGCCATGGCGAACACGATCCGCGCCATCCGCACCCGCATGCCCGGCACGACGGTCGAGGTGCTGATCTCCGACTGCCGTGGTGACGTCGGGTCGCTCGATGCGATCTTCGAGGCCGGTCCCGACGTGCTGAACCACAACATCGAGACGGTGGCCCGACTCCAGCGGGCAGTGCGTCCCTCGGCGGGCTACGCCCGCAGCCTGGCCGTCCTGGCCCGCGCCGGACAGGCGGGTCTCGTGACCAAGTCCGGCCTGATGGTCGGGCTCGGCGAGCGTGAGGACGAGGTGGTCGCCACCATGGCCGACCTGCGGGGCGTGGGGGTGTCCATCGTCACGATCGGGCAGTACCTCCGCCCGAGCCGTACGCACCTCCCCGTTTCTCGCTACTGGGCACCCGAGGAGTTCGAGCGCCTCCGTGAAGCCGGCGCCGAATTGGGCTTGGCCCACGTGGAGGCGTCACCCCTCACCCGATCGAGCTATCACGCCCGCGAGGCGGCGACCGCGGCGTCATCGGCGACCTGACCCGCAGGCGTCCCGGCCGACGAGCGACGCTCGCGTCGGCAGATTCGGGCCGAGACGGCTATCCGAGCGACATCCCCATCTCCGCGAGCGCCGCTTGGAGGACCCGCAGTGCCTTGGGCCCCATTCCATGGAGCTTCTTGAGTTCCGACGCGGGAACCTTGTCGAGTTGCGCGAGTTCGCAGTAGCCGGCCGCTGCCAGTGCTCGAGTCGCCGGGGCTCCGATGCCCTTGGGAAAGCCAGCCGGCCGATCTGCCACCTGGCCATGATGCTCCGGATTCACCGAAGGAGAACGTCATCATCCACTGATCGGGAAATCTGGCGTGCAACCATGGTTGGGTGAGCGATTGGCGCGGTCACACCAAGCGGCACGATGCAGCCGCTCCGCCGGGTCGTCCCCGGCGGAGTCGGGCCGGGCGACTGGCCGGGGCCATTCCGCTCTTCGCCGCCGTGCTCGGTGCCGTCGGCTTCGCGACGCCGACGGCCGGAGCGGCCGCGCCCGCGGGCTGGTATGTCGCCACCGTTCCGGGCACGGGTTTGGACGACGTCCTGCTCGGGTCGACGTGTGCCAACGCCCTCCAGTGCTGGGCGGTCGGCGTCAGCATCCAGTTCAACGGGAGCGGCGGCTACAGCCCGCTCGCCGAGACCTGGAACGGGTCGACCTGGACGCAGGTGGCGTCGCCGCTGCCGGCAAACGAAGGTGGCGGGCTCTTCAGCGTCTCGTGCCTCAACGGGTCGAATTGCTGGGCCGTCGGAACCGTCCTGGACGAATCCGGAGGGACCGGCAATCCAACGGCGACGCTCTCCGAGCACTGGGACGGGTCCGTCTGGTCGACGGTCCCGACCCCCACTCCCACCGGCAACGGCGTGGCCGGTGCCATCCTGCAGAGCGTCAGCTGCACGTCGTCGTCGAGCTGTGTGGCCGTGGGGTACTCGACCGACAGCAACGGCGAGGACCTGAATGCTCTGGCTGAGAAGTGGAACGGGTCGACCTGGTCCATCCTCCCGGGCACCGCCACCGGACAGACATTCGACCAACTGGTGACGGTGAAGTGCCTTGCCGCCGACGACTGCTGGGCGGTTGGCGACGCCGGGCCCTCCCAGCAGAACCCGAACTTCCTTCCCATCTTTCCCAGCGCGGCGGGGGACCAGGGCTTGATTGAGCATTGGGACGGCACAGCGTGGTCGATCGTGCCGAGCGTGACGGAGCCGAGCCCGAGTGGCGGATACCTCAACGGACTCGAGTGTGTCGACGCCACCGATTGCTGGGCTTCGGGCGCGACGACTGACAGCACCGGGATGGCGTCAGCAATACTGGTGCAGCACTGGGACGGTTCCTCGTGGACGGATGTCTCGGCTTCGGTTCCCGAACCCAACCCCGGGACCGGTGCAATCCTCAGCAGCATCTCCTGCGTGAGCACGGTCCAGTGCTGGGCCGTCGGATCGTCGGGGCCGTTCGGCGGCGGCGGCGGCAGCAACTTCCGGCCCCAGAGCTTCATTGAGAACTGGAACGGCTCGAGCTGGTCGATCGCACCCAGCCCGAACGTCACGGTCGTCAGCTTCTTGAACTCGGTCAGCTGCGTCGAGGCGGTCGGCTGTGTCGCTGTGGGTAGCTCGGTCACGCAGGGGTCGGGGAACGACCCCGGTCTCCGACCCTTCGTCGAACAGATGGCGTTCCCCCCGGCGTCGAGCCAGGGCATCGTGCTGGCGTCGTGGGACGGTGGCGTCTTCGACTACGGGACGGCGCAGTTTGCCGGTTCCATGGCGGGCCGACATCTGAACGCGCCCGTCGTCGGCATCGCGGAGGCGTCCGACGGTGCCGGCTACTGGCTGGTCGCCAGTGACGGCGGCGTCTTCAACTTCGGCACGGCAGCCTTCTTCGGGTCCATGGGGGGCCAGCGTGTCAATCGGCCCATCGTCGGGATCGCGGCGGCCCCTGACGGCCGGGGTTACTGGTTGGTCGCCAGCGATGGCGGCGTGTTCAGCTTCGGCAGCGCGGCGCTACGAGGGTTCCATGGGAGGCCAACACCTCAACGCCCCCGTCGTGGGCATGGCCGCCTCGTCCGGCGGCGCGGGCTACTGGCTCGTCGGATCGGATGGCGGGATCTTCAACTTCGGTGACGCGCCCTTCCACGGGTCGGCCGGCGGTCTGCACCTCAACGCTCCCGTGGTCGGCGTCGCGGCGACGCCCGATGACGGCGGCTACTGGCTGGCGGGGTCCGACGGCGGCGTGTTCACCTATGGCGACGCCGCCTATCTGGGTTCCGTACCGGGTCAGGGCATCGTGGGCCAGCCGCCGGTCGTCGGGATCAGCCGGACCCCGAGCGGGTCGGGGTACTGGCTGGCGGGCGCGAACGGTGCCGTCTACACCTACGGCGATGCCGCGTTCTTGGGAGCACCGAATACGAGCCGGCTCGTCGCTCCCGTGTCGGCCATCGCCTCGTCGTGAGCGCTCACACGAAGTCTGAGCCTCCGTCGGCGTTGACGCAGGCCCCGGTCACGTAGCCGTTCCGGCGGGACACGAGGTACGCCGTCAGGGAGGCCACCTCGTCGGGGAGCCCAGCTCTGCCCAGGTCGGCGGGCTGGTGGAACGTGTTGTCGATCCACGTCATGACGTCGTGCGGATCGGCCGGGTCCAGACCCGCGGCGGCGAAGATGTCCTTCAGGTTCTCGGTGAAGCTGGCCGTGACGATTGAGCCGGGGCACACGGCATTGACGAGGATCCCGTCGGGCGCCAGCGACTTTGAAAGGTTCTTGGCGATGCTCGTCACGGCGGCCTTCGCCGCGGTGTAGGCGACGAGCATCGGGCTCTGACGCTGGATCGAGTGTGCCGAGAAGATGGCGATCCTGCCCCACTCCGCCGCCCGCAGGAGCGCCAGCGCGGAGCGCACACTCCGCACGGCGGACATGGTGCCGAGCGTGAGCGCCGCGTCCCAGCCGGCGTCGTCGAGCTCCTCGAAGCGCCCCGCGGCGGGTCCGATCGTGTGCACCAGGATGTTGAGCGAACCCCACCGGTCCGCCACTTCCTCGAAGCCGGTGGCGATGGAGCCCGGGTCCGTCATGTCCACGCTGATACCGACGGCGTCCGGACTCCCGGCGGCCCGGAGCGACGCAGCGGTGTCGTCGAGCGCTTCCCGCCCTCGGGCCATCACCGCCACCCGCGCCCCGTCCGTGGCGAGGATGTCGGCCACCGCCCGCCCCATCCCCTTGCTTCCACCCGTCACCACCGCCGTGGCGTCAGCCAGTCCGAGATCCACTTCCGTCCTCCTCCATCCCCATTGCGCTCAGGTGATCACGCACCGGCATCGTAGGTTTCCAAATAGGGGGCGAACCGCTGGCGAACCTGGTCGGGCTCCAGCCCGAAGTCCGCCAAGTTCATAGGTGTGCTGACCGTGCGAGCCGGGAGGATGCGATGTCGCCCAGTCGGCCACCGCGTGGCGCGATGCGTCGCCGAACGCGATCCCGATCTGCTCGAAGGCCGTCGCGAGTGCGCCGACCGGGTCGACCTGCAGGTCGGCGAACGAAAGGTCGGCGAAGCGCTCATCACCAACCCGGGACCGGAAGTCCATGGCACGCGACACGGCGAGCCACCAACGATCGAGTTGCTCCGGCCCGAGCTCGAGCGCGTCGTCACGGTCGCTGCTCCAGCTTCGGCAATAGTGGATCAGGCTGCAGACGGAGCCGAGCACCTTGGCCGGGTCACGGTGGCTCCACAGGAACCTCGCGTTCGGGTACGCCTCGAGCAAGGCGTCCAGCGCGAACATGTGCACCGGGGTCTTCAGGTGCCACAGGTGCGGCGGGCAGTGCCACTGCAGCAGTCGCAACACGCGTCGGTGATAGCGGTACGTCCCGCACATGTCGCAGTCCGTGACCCACTCCAGATAGGAGGGCACTCGTCCGAACCCGTCGAAGTGCACCGTGCGGAAGCTCATACCCAGGAGGTCCTGGCATTCGGTCGCTGTGGTCGCCTCTTCGTGGTGCATCGTCTGCATGAGCGGGAACATCTGGTTCATCATCTCCAGCCCCGCCTCAGTGTCGGCGATGCGGGGATCGGTGTGTTCGCTGGCCGATTCCGGAGGGGGGCACGGTGCCGAGGACTCCCAGAGACGGAGGGAGCGGAACTGGGGATCGGCAGCAACCAGCTGGCTCAGCGCCGTCGTCCCGGTGCGGGGCAGGCCGATGACGAAGACCGGGCCTTCGACCTCCTCGGCCTCGATGGACGGCTGCGCGCGATAGGTCTCCTCGATCTGCAACCGGGACGAGAGCAGCGACACCAGCCGGATGCGCTGCATGAGCTCTCCTGTCTCCGTGAGGTCGGCCTCCAAGTTGAACGACCGCACCAGGCGCTCCAGACCCTCACGGTGCTCGCCGTCCCCGAAGTCGTCCAGTCCGGTCTGCGCCTTCGCCTCGGTCTCCAGCTCCTCCGCGTCCAGCGTCATCGGCAGAACCGCCTGCTCACAGCGAGGCGACGCGCGGCGATGGTGCCCAGGCGCTCCTCGGGCGTCACGTGCCGGGTCTCCGCCGGCACCGAGGCCGCAACGTCGGAGAACGAGATGACCCTCGTGGTCGGGATCGGCGCGGTCTCGGTCCGCACACAGCGCAGGATGACGGGCCCTGCGCTGTGCCCGGCCGTGTCGAGCCAGTTGGCGACCCCGGGATCATCATGGGCGATGACGGCTCGGACCATCCCGTCGGGGTCCACCTCCGCCTGGTGCCCGTTGAGGCTGCTCTGGTGCCGGCCGTAGTCGATGGTCTCCCACCAGGGATTGCCCAGCGAGAAGCTCCAGTAGAGGCCCTCCGGAGGCGTGACCTCGACGAGGAGCGCCTCGTCCGGCCCGAGCTCCCACGACCCGATGACCGGCCTGTTCTCGGCCGCGCCGCCCATCGCCGTCCCGTCGAGGGGAGGGAGGAACGTGTTGGGCGCTCTCCGGGCGGGAGAACTGCAGGAAGAAGTCGAGATTGCCGACGACGAAGTCACCCAGGGCGATCAGTTGGCGGGCGATGGCCGCGCGTGGATCCACCGCGGAGCGGGATGCACGCTCCGTCTTCGTGCCGATGCGCTCGATGGACAAGGAGGACGCGACCTCCGTATCCCAGTCGTAGAAGAAGTGCCGCACGACCAGCTGGGTCGCATCGGCTGCGGTGGGCAGCCAGTTCCCCTCATGGAAGTCCTCGGCGAGGATCAGCTCCACTTCGCCGCCCGGCCCGAGGTCTAGCTCGTCGAGCAGCACGTTCGCCGAGGAGGCCATGCCCGCCATCGATTGCAGCCCGACGTAGCGAGCCGAACCACGATTCCCCCAGAGGCGGTAGCTCTCGCCACCGCGGAGGGGCGCGCCCGTGTAGATGCAGTCGGGACAGTCCATGCCCCACTTGTAGACGGCGTCGACCCCCGAGGGGCGGACGGCGAGGACGGGGTCAGCCTCCGCCCGCAGTGCCTGGTCCAAGCCGGTGCCCAGCAGCACGAGCAGGTGGCGAAACCCCGCAGCCATGTCGGCCGCGTTCCGCGGCACGTCGTCGGACAGCACGACGCCGGACGCCTTGCGCAGACCGTCGAGCAGATGGGACCAGGCTCGTCCCGACACCAGGTCGTCCACGCTGGCATCCCCGGCCCTGGCGGCCTCGCTGACCGAATGGGGCATCCAGGACGGATTGACGAACGCGCCCGTCACGGGGCGCTCGGCGCACGCGTCTGAAGAACTTGCAGCGACCACATGACGAACCCCCGTCGCGAGAAGGCGGGGCCATGCTTCCCCACCCCGCTTGGGGCGTCAACCGCGCCACCCTTCGAGATCACTCGTTCGCCGGGACGCCGCGCGTAGCGTGGAGCCGGGAGGTGGCGAGGGCGTGCCACAGCGTGCGGTGACCGGACGAGCACACGACGCATGATCGGCGAGGCCATCCCCACGCTGGTCCTGATCGGCCTGGCCGCCGTGTTGGCACCGATCATCGCCGAAGGGCTTCGGCGATTCGTGGCCGTGCCCGAGGTCGTGATTCAGATCATCTTCGGGATCATCCTCGGGCCGTACGTGTTGGGTCTGGCCCATTCGAATGTCGTCGTCACTGCTCTGTCGGACTTCGGCCTGACCTTTCTCATGTTCTTGGCCGGTTTGGAGGTCGACCTGGGGACGATGCGCCAGGGCCACCTGGGCCGGGCGACGGGATCGTGGGGAGTCTCCCTGCTGGTCGCGCTCGGCGTGGGCGCGGCGCTCCACGCCACCGGGCTGGTGCTCGACTCCGTTGTCGTGGCGCTCTGCCTGACGACGACGGCGCTCGGGACCCTCCTGCCGATTCTGCGTGACGCGGGTGTGCTGCAGTCGAGGTTCGGGCCGTCGATCCTGTCGGTCGGGGCGATCGGGGAGTTCGGACCGATCGTGGCCGTGGCCGTCCTGCTCACGAACCGCGACCCGAGGCTGACCTTTGCCCTCCTCGTCGTCTTCGTCGCCGTGGCCGTCATGGCCGCGCTCCTGGCGATGCAGGTCCACCCTCCTGGCTTCATCGCCCTCATGCGGCGCCACCTCCACTCCACGGCGCAGCTGCCAGTGCGGATCTCGGTGGTCCTCGTCATCCTGCTGGTCTACCTGGCGACCAAGCTCAGCCTCGATGTGCTTCTCGGGGCCTTCGCGGCCGGTGTCGTCGTCCGTCTCTTCATCACGGGCGAGGACAGGGAGCCGATCACGAGCAAGCTCGAGGCGATCGGTTTCGGCTTCCTGATCCCGATCTTCTTCATTGAGAGCGGGATCAACTTCGACCTGCACGCGCTGATCCACCAGCCCAAGGTCCTCCTCCTCGTGCCCGTGTTCACCGTGATCTTCCTGCTGACCCGCGGGCTGCCCACCTGGGCATTCTTCCGCGGCGTCCTGACCCGGGTCGAGACCCGGAGCCTGGCGGTCCTCTCCTCGACCGGTTTGCCGATCATCGTGGTCATCACGACGCTCGGAGTGGACGAGCACAGGATGAAGCCGCAGAACGCCGCGGCGCTGGTCGCGGCGGGCATGCTGTCCGTTCTGATCTACCCCATGCTCGCGCTGAGCTGGTTGGGCCAGGCGCCGAAAGCAACCGAGACCCGGGGCGTGGCCGAACGCTTCGGCGGAGGAGGAGGCCTGAGCGTCACCTCGGAGGTCGACGACCTCACCTCGCGTTTCGGTCTGCGAACGGGCTCGGGTGGGGGCGAAGCGGGGCGCGACGGAAGAAGGGACGAGCGTGTGTCTCCATGAGCTCCTCGACGACGGCCTCCGACTGCGGGTCCCGCAGCAGGTCGTGGTCCTCGGCGGGGTCCTCGTGGAGGTCGAAGAACTGGCATGGTGCCAGCGCGTCCTCGTCGACGACCAGCTTGTAGCGGTCGGTCTCGAACACGGCGAAACCCCAGTTCTCGCTCACCGTCACGGCGCGTGGCGTCGGTGACTCGCCGCGGACGGTGACCAGGAGGGACCGGCCCTCACTGCTCGGAAGATGGGGTGCGCCGGCGATCTCGCGCAAGGTGGTCGGCACGTCGAGGTGTTCCACCAGGGAGTCGACCACCCGAGGAGGGCAGCCTCCGGGAGGCCGGACGATCAGCGGGACGCGGACGGCGGCCTCGTAAAGGACGCACTTCGACATCAGCCCGTGATCGCCCCCCATCTCTCCGTGGTCGCTCGTGTAGACGATCCACGTGTTGTCCAGCATGCCCCTGCGTTCGAGCGCGTCGACCATCAGGCCGACGGCGTGGTCGATGATCGATATGTCGGCGGCGTAGGCGCGGCGCATGCCGCGGATGGCGTCGTCGGTCATGGACTCGGAGTCCGACATCCAGAGGAAGCCGTTCAGCAGGGCACGGTAGCGCCCGGTCCCCTCGACGTCCGGGCGCCGCGTCGAACGCGGCATGGAGATGTCGACGTCGCGGTAGCGCTGCACGGCCTCCTCAGGTGCGTCCCATGGGTCATGGGGCCCGGGGAAGCCGACGAAGAGGAAGAAGGGCTCCGTGCGGTCGTAGCGCTCGATCCACTTGACGGCCTCCATTCCGTGCCAGGTGTCGACGTAGGCGTCCAGCGGCACCGGCATCGACGTCGAGTCCCACATCGGAACGCACTTGGTCGCGTTCCGGCCGTCCTCGTTGTCGCCCTGATAACTGCGGTCCGCAATGTGCTTCATGTACACATCCAGGAGGTGACGCGCGGCGAGGTAGTCGGTGTAGCGGCTCGGGATCTTGCTGACGAACTTGTCACCTGTCTCGAAGACCTCGGCGAAGCCGAGCGCCTCGAGACGAACCGCCATGTCGTCGATGTGCGACACGGTCAGGTTCTCGTCGAGGTACAGATGGGCTTTGCCCAACAGTGAGGTGTGGTAGCCGGCCTCCCGCAGGGCCCACGCGTAGGTCGGGCTGTCCTCCGGTATCTCGGCCCAGTTGGTGTAGACGCCGTGGTCGCGCACGTAGCGCTCCGTCATGAAGGAGGCCCGTGACGGCATGCACAGCGGGCCCTGGCACGAAACCCGCGAGAACCGCACGCCCTCCGCGGCCAGGGCGTCGAGGGACGGCGTCAGGACGCC
The DNA here is from genome assembly GCA_963728845.1 of uncultured Acidimicrobiaceae bacterium. Classification (GTDB taxonomy): domain Bacteria; phylum Actinomycetota; class Acidimicrobiia; order Acidimicrobiales; family RAAP-2; genus Bog-473. The sequence continues at coordinate 33,037 of CAVSLS010000017.1, read as the reverse complement.
GGGGTCTCCCGCGCACCCCATCATGTCGGCCCGGTGCTGATCGGACATGACGAGCAGAATGTTGGGGGCGGTGGTGGTCACTCGGTGCCCTTTCCGTGTCGCTGGCGACCCTGGCAGTCGGCGTCGAGGGATCTTCGCGCGAATCGGGGGCGTGGGAGGCTGCGCCCGTTGGTCCCCACGACATGTGCCCCCACTAACCTGTCGCGACCACCCGGAGTGCGACCCCTGGAGCCCACTTGCCGTTTGATCTGAACAAGGTGTTGGACGAGCGCAAGGGCCAGAACTTCACCCTCCACACCAAGTACGTGAACCCTCAACTGCCCCGGGTGCTGGGAACCCTGGAGTTCGACCGGTTCTACGTCAAGGGCGAGGGCTGCTATCTCGTCGACGACAAAGGTGACCGATACCTCGACCTCCTGTCCGGGTTCGGCGTCTTTGCCCTCGGCCGTGGGCATCCGGCCATCGTCCAGGCCCTGCACGACGCCCTCGATGCCGACCTCCCAAATCTCGTGCAGATGGACTGCTCCCTCCTCCCCGGCGTCCTGGCCGAGCAGCTGGTCGCCCGCTCGCACCCCGGCATCGAGCGGGTCGTCTTCGCCAACTCGGGCGCGGAGGCCGTGGAGAGCGCGATCAAGTTCGCCCGGGTCGCCACGAAGCGGACCCGCATCCTCTACTGCGACCATGCGTTCCACGGTTTGACGACCGGGGCGCTCGCGCTCAACGGAGGGCGAGAATTCCGCAGCGGATTCGGCCCCCTCCTCCCGGGGTGCGACATGATCCCGTTCGGCGACGCCTCCGCCCTGGCTCGAGAGCTCAGGAAGGGAGACGTGGCGGCGTTCATCGTCGAGCCGATTCAGGGGAAGGGGGTGAACCTGGCGCCTGACGAGTTCTGGCAGGAGGCCCAGTCGCTCTGCCGCCGGCACAAGGCGCTCATGATCCTCGACGAGGTGCAGGCCGGCCTCGGCCGGAGCGGGACCTTCTTCTGTCACGAGCAGTTCGGCATCACGCCCGACATCATCACGGTCTCGAAGGCGCTCTCCGGCGGCTATGTGCCGGTTGGGGCCATGCTGTGCTCGGCGGCGGTCTGCGACAGCGTGTTCAGCTCCATGGACCGGGCGGTCGTCCACTCCTCGACCTTCGCCACCAACCAGCTGGCCATGGTGGCCGCCCTGGCGACGCTGCAGGCGTTCGACGACGAGGACATCCTCGATCGTGTCCACCGGACCGGCAAGGCATTCACCAAGGCCCTGGGTCCACTGGTCGAACGCTACGAGTTCCTGCACGAGGTGCGGGGGAGAGGTCTGATGATCGGACTGGTCTTCGGTGAGCCCTCGTCGCCCGGCCTGCGCCGGCGGTTCCGCATGATCGAGGCGATCCGTCCCGCGTTGTTCTCCCAGATGATCGTGGTCCCGCTCTTCCACCGCCACCGGATCCTCACACAGGTGGCGGCCGACAACATGAATGTGGTCAAGCTCCTCCCTCCCCTCATCGCGGGCGACGACGAGGTCGAGCTCTTCGCCGACGCGCTCGACGACGTCCTGGCCGAGCGCGCAGAAGGGTTCGAGCCTGATCTTCGAGTTCGGCAAGACGATGGCCAAGGGCACGTTGCACCGGGCGCGGTTGTGAATCTCGGATCGGGCGACCGGGTCCTCGTCACGGGAGCGAGCGGGTTCATCGGCGCCGCGGTGACGCGCCATCTGGTGGCGCGCGAGCAGGAGGTGGTCGCCCTGGTCGAGCCCGGCGCCGACACCGGCAACCTCGAAGGGCTCGACGTCAAACAGGTGGTCGGGGACCTCAGGAGCGCCGAGAGCGTGGGCAAGGCCATCAGCGGGTGCCGGGCGGCCTTCCACGTGGCCGCGCTCTACCGCTTTTGGGCAAGGGACCCCGGCGCCTTCTACGCGATCAACGTCGAGGGGACGAGGAACGTCCTCGAAGCGGCGTCGCAGGCCGGGGTCGAGCGGCTCGTGTACACGAGCACCGTCGGCACGCTCGGACTCGAGCACGTGTCGGGATCGAGCTCGGCTGACGAGCGCTCGTTCCCCGATGTGCGGCACCTGTACGGCTCGTACAAGCGGTCCAAGTACGTCGCAGAGCATGAAGTGCTGCGCGCCATCGCCCAGGGCCTGCCGGCCTCGCTGGTGTTGCCGACGTTCCCTCTCGGCCCCGGCGATCGTGCGCCGACTCCCACCGGACGACTCGTCCTGGACTTCCTGAACGGGAGGATGCCCGGCTACGTGGACACGGTGCTGAACGTCGCGCACGTCGACGACGTCGCGGCCGGTCAGATCATGGCCCTCGAGAAGGGACGCAACGGGCGCAGCTACATCCTCGGCGGGGAGAACCTGACCCTGCGGCAACTGCTCGCCGAGCTCGCCCACATCACCGGCTTGCCCATGCCGCGGATCAAGGTGCCGCGGTCGGTCTCGCTCGCCGTGGCCGGCCTGTCCGAGGTGGTGGAGGGGCGCCTGCTGCGCCGGCATCCGTCCGTCCCTTTGGAGGCGGCCCGGATGTCGACGTCACAGATGTCCTTCGACGACACCCGGGCGCGCGACGAGCTCGGCTACGCGCCCCGGCCAGCCGTGCTGGCCCTTGAGGACTCGGCGCGGTGGTTTGCCCAGAGCGGCAAGGTGGGCGACCGTCGCCTGGCCCGAATCCGCTGGTCGGCGGCACAAGAGCCCGGGCGGCCCTCCCGCTAGACCCTGGTCGACCACCCGGCTCGAAGGCCTCTGAACGCTCAATCGGGTGACGCGTCCAACCGACCCTCTTTCGAGGGGGTAATTTTGCGGCCGAGGGGGGTCCGGGTGGCCAAGGAGACGGGCGACTTCTATCGGCGAGACGGCGCGGCCGCGCCGCGCCGTGGCCTGGGCGCTCATCGCCGCACCCCTGGCCGTGGCGGCGACCGCCCTGCTCGGCTTCGTCGGCCGATCCGACTCCGCCCTCGGGGCAGGGCCGCGGCTCGAGCCGCTGCACGGGCACCAGGCGCAGGTGCCGCCCGGTGCGACCCTGCTCGGCCCGGCGCCGTCGTCGGCGGTCTTGCCGCTGACCGTCACGCTGCAGCCGCGCGACCAGCGCGCGCTGGCCGCCGAGGCGCAAGCGGTGTCCGACCCGGCTCGCCCGAGTACCACCACTTCCTCACCCCCCGAGCAGTTCGCGCAGCGCTACGGACCGACGCCGGCCACCATCGCGCAGGTCACCGGCCGCGCTGAGGCAGTCCGGCTGACGGTGGGGCCGCCGTCGAGCACCGGCCTGTCGCTACCCGTCTCGGGGACCGTGGCGCAGGTGCAGTCGGCCTTCGCCACACCGATCGACCGCTACCGCCTGTCCTCGGGGAAGACCGGCTACCACAACCGCGCCGCGCCCGAGGTGCCCGCCACCGTGGCGCCCGCAGATCCAAGGGATCCTCGGGCTGGACACGCTGAGCCCGCCGCAGCCGACGACGACCCTCCCGCGGCGAACTCGTCGGCCCCGCGGGCCGGCGCGCCTCGGCGTGGCGCCCGCCCGGGCTCCGACGCCAGCCGTCGCCCGTGGCCGCCGGTGGACTGCGCGTCGGACATCAACGCGGTCCAGTCCATCTACGGCGCCCTCGACGCCGTGCAGCTGGCCCAGGCGTACTCGTTCGACCCGCTCTACTCGTCGAGCGACTACGGCGCCGGGACCACCGTCGCCCTCGTCGAGATGGCGGGGCCGGCTACAGCTCGAGCGACATCGCCAATTCGCCAACTGTTACGGCATCACGCTCGGCGGCGACAGGTCACCCAGAAGACCGTGGCCGGGGGGGTGCCAGCGGGGCGCCAACGTGGAGGCCGAGCTCGACATCGAGACGGTGCTCTCCCTCGCCCCCAAGGCAAACATCGAGGTCTACGAGGGAGGACCTCCGGCCGCCATGTACAACGTCTTCAGCGCAATCGTGAGCGACGACACGGCGAAGATCGTGAGCACCAGCTGGACGAACGGCTGCGAGGCGTACGTCCGCCCGGCCTACCAGAACTCGGAGAACACCCTCTTCCAGGCCGCCGCCGTCGAGGGCCAGTCCGTCTTCGTGGCGGCGGGAGACCAGGGCTCCGAGGGCTGCAACGTCAACAGTGTGATAGCGGCGCAGACGGGCTCCCATCCCGTGGCGCAGGTCGCCGACCCGTGCACGGGCACCCTGTACGTCGCCAACCAGTCCACCAACAGCGTGAGCGTGGACAGCGAGGGGAGCAGCGGCAACCCGTGCAGCTCCGTCGACTGCCGCCTCGGTCTCGACCGGGCCGGGTCCGCACCCGACGCGGTGGCGCTCGACACCACGGACGGGAAGGTGTTCGTCGCCAACGGCGGCTCCAGTTCGCTCACCGCCTTCTCGACGAGTACCTGCAACCAGTCGACCACCGGCGGATGCGCCTCACCCACCAGATCCCTCTCGGGTCACCTGTCCGGGCCGACGGCGCTCGCGGTGAACGGTTCGACGCTCTACGTCGCCAACTCCAACGGCACCGTCGCGGTCTACAACGCGAGCACAGACGCCTTTGTCGCCTCCGTCAGCCTTCCCCCCTCGAGTTCGCCGACCTCGCTGGCCGTCGACGCCGCCAACGGATTCGTGTACGTCGGCGACGCCGGGACCGTCAGCGGGGTCGACTACTTCAACGCCACCACCTGCAACGCGACCGTGACGACGGGCTGTCTCGCCACGCCGGCCACGGTCTCGCTGTCGCAGCACCCGGTCAGCATGGTGGTCGACGATGCCGCCGGGAGCCTCTACGTCGCCAACGCCGGAACGGCAGGGATCTCGGTGGTCAGCCTGAGCTCGCACACGCTCACCACGACCATCCGCGACGAGCGGTCACCGGCATCGCCGGGACCGGTTCCGCGGTCTCGGTCGCGCTCTCACCCAACGGCAACCAGGTCCTGGCCGTGCTCGACGGGCTGACCTTTCCCGGCGACGTCCTGGCGACGATCAATCCGACCACCCAGACGATCATCTCCACGGTCAACCTCGAGACGTCAAACGACACGATGGGCGGGCTGGCCATCGACGGCACACGCGACTACGTCTGGGTCACGGACGCAACCGCCAACGACGACGTCGTCCAGAACCTGAACCTCGCTGTCTCAGACCCGGCCAGCCAGCCGTACGTCACGGCCGTCGGTGGCACGACTCTGATCGCAGCGCTCGGGCCGGCCCCGACGGAGACCACGTGGAACGACCAGCTGCACTACGCCGAGGGTGCCGGCGGCGGCGGCATCTCCCAGACATTCGGCATGCCGGCCTTCCAGCAGTCCCTGGGCACGGTCACCGGCAGCAGCGGGACCCCCTGCGGCAACTCCAACGGCGACTGCCGCGAAGTCCCCGACGTCTCCGCCGACGCCGACCCGAGCACGGGCTACGTCATCTACGACTCCGTCAATCGGCGTTGGACGGCCATCGGCGGGACCAGCGGGGCGGCACCCCTCTGGGCCGCCGTGCTCGCCGTCGCAGCGTCGGCCGACGGCAACACCGGAGGCTACGGCGCCATGAACCCGATCCTCTACACACTGGCGCAGAAGTCTCCGGGCACCTACCTCAACGACGTGACGACCGGGAACAACGACTACAACGCCGCCAACAACGGGCAGTTCAGCGCCAGCAGCGGATACGACATGGCGACAGGGCTGGGGACGCCCGTCACGTCGGCCCTGGCGACCGGCCTCACGGTGATCCCGCTCGACGTCGCGGTCTCGGGCTCCCAGGTCTACGGCGGGACGCCCACCTTCGCCGCGACCCCCGACTTCGGGGGGATCGAACACCACTCCCTTCGGAGTCACCCTGAGCACAACGGGCCTCAGTTGCAGCGAGGTCGGGACGTCGACGGCGATCTCGCCCACGCTCGCGGCCGGGAGCTACACGCTTCTCACCTCGTCCTGCGGCGGCGTCAGCCTCTCTGGCGCCAACGCCTCTGACTACATGGTCGTCTACACGAGCGCCGCCGGCGACTTCACGGTGGCGCCCGCTGCACTCACCGTCACCGCCTCGAGCGGGTCCATGACCTACGGCGCCGCGCCACCGGCGATCACCGCCGTCTACACCGGCTTCGTCAACGGCGACAGCGCAACCTCTCCTCACGACCACCGCCGACCTGCACGACCACGGCCACCAGCTCGAGCACGGTGGCGGGCTCGCCATACTCCTCGTCGTGCTCGGGAGCGTCCGACCCCAACTACGCCATCGCATACGCCACCGGAACGGTGACCGTGACCAAGGCGCCGCTCACGGTCACGGCCTCGAGCGGGTCCATGACCTACGGCAGCTCGCCGCCGGCCGTCACCGCCCGCTACAGCGGCTTCATCAACGGCGACAACCCGTCGTCGCTGACCACGCAGGCCACCTGCTCGACCACGGCCACGAGCTCGAGCCCGGCCTCGCCTCCGACGTACCCGACCACCTGCACGGGCGCGTCGGGTCCCAACTACGCCGTCTCGTACTCGGCGGGGGCCATCACGATCAACCGGGCCGCGCTCACCGTCACCGCCTCCAACGCTTCCTCGACCTACGGCAGCACGCCGCCGGCGATCATCCCGGGCTACGCCGGCTTCGTCAACGGCGACACCGCCTGTCGCTCACGACCAAACCGACCTGCACGACCACGGCCACCAGTTCCAGCCCCGTCTCGGGCTCGCCGTACTCCTCGTCGTGCACGGGAGCCGTCGACCCCAACTACTCGTTCGCCTACGTCCCGGGCTCCGTCACCGTGAACCAGGCCGCGCTCACGGTGACGGCCGCCAGCGTCTCCATGACCTATGGGAGCACGCCACCGGCGATCACGGCGCTCTACACCGGCTTCGTCAACGGCGACACCGCCTCGTCGCTCACGACCAAACCGACCTGCACGACCACGGCCACCAGCGCCAGCCCGGTGGCGGGCTCGCCCTACTCCTCGTCGTGCTCGGGAGCGTCCGACCCCAACTACGCCATCGCATACGCCACCGGAGCGGCGACCGTGACCAAGGCGCCGCTCACGGTCACGGCCTCGAGCGGGTCCATGACCTACGGCGGCACGCCGCCGGCCGTCATCCCGCCTACAGCGGCTTCGTCAACGGCGACAACCCGTCGTCGCTGACCACGCAGGCCACCTGTTCGACCACGGCAACGAGCTCGAGCCCGGCCTCGCCTCCGACGTACCCGACCACCTGCACGGGCGCGTCGGGTCCCAACTACGCCGTCTCGTACTCGGCGGGAGCGATCACGATCAACCGGGCCGCGCTCACCGTCACCGCCTCGAGCGGCTCCATGACCTACGGGGGCACGCCGCCGGCGATCGTCCCGGGCTACGGCGGCTTCGTCAACGGCGATTCGCCGGCGTCGCTCACGACCGCACCGACCTGCTCGACCCGGCGCACCAGCGCCAGCCCCGTCTCGGGCTCGCCGTACTCCTCGTCGTGCACGGGAGCCGTCGACCCCAACTACTCGTTCGCCTACGTCCCGGGCTCCGTCACCGTGAACCAGGCCGCGTCACCGTCACGGCCTCCAACCTCCATGACCTACGGGAGCACGCCACCGGCGATCACGCCGCTCTACAGCGGCTTCGTCAACGGCGACACCGCGTCGTCGCTGACGACCAAGCCCACCTGCTCGACCACGGCCACGAGCGCGAGCCCGGTGGCAGGCTCGCCGTACTCCTCCTCCTGCTCGGGAGCCGTCGACCCCAACTACGCCATCGCCTACGCCCCGGGCTCGGTGACCGTAACGATGGCGCCCGCTCACGGTCACGGCCTCGAGCGGGTCCATGACCTACGGCAGCACGCCGCCGGCCGTCACCGCCGGCTACAGCGGCTTCAAGAACGGCGACACCCCGTCCTCGCTGACCACACAGCCGACGTGCTCCACCACCGCCACCAGCTCCAGCCCGGCCTCGCCCCCGACCTACCCGACCTCCTGCTCGGGCGCCTCCGATCCCAACTACGCCATCTCGTACGTCGGCGGCGTGCTTCACGGTGAAGCCCGCTCCGATCTCCGTGGCCGTCGTCGGCTCCCAGGCCTACGGCGGAACGCCGGGCTTCACCGCGACGCCGCCCTCTTCGCTGCCGTCGGGCCTGACCGCCGTGGGCACGACGGGCATCACATGCAACCAGGTCGCGCCGTCGACCGCCATCACCCCGACACTGGTCGGCGGCACCTACACCCTGGTGCCCGCCTCGTGCGGCGGAGCGAACCCTGAGTGGTCCCGCCGCGGCCGACTACACCGTCGTCTACGCCACCGGCGCCTTCTCGGTCACGGGCGGGCCACCGCCGCCGCCGCCCCCACCGGCGCACGGCTATTGGCTGGTCGGATCCGACGGCGGCATCTTCACCTTCGGCTCGGCCACGTTCCACGGCTCGACCGGCAGCCTGCAACTCCAGCGCCCGGTCGTGGGCATCACGCCGACGGCGGACCAGGGCGGGTACTGGCTGGTGGCCTCCGACGGCGGCATCTTCGCCTTCGGCGACGCCGGGTTCCACGGCTCCATCCCGGGGCTGGGCCTGGAACCTGCCGGTTCGGGCCTCCCGAACGCGCTGAACGCACCCATCGTCGGCATGGTGCCCTCGGCCGACGGCGGCGGCTACTTCATGGTGGCCTCAGACGGCGGGGTGTTCGCCTTCGGTGACGCGCAGTTCGAGGGATCGTGCCCGGGGATCGGCGGCTGCAGCGGGGCCGCCGTGGCGGTGCTCCCTGACGCCACGGGCGAGGGCTACTGGCTGGTGACCCAGACGGGCAACGTCTACACGTTCGGCGATGCGCCCTACTTCGGGGCCCCGGGCCCGCAGGGTTCGCCCATCACCGCCGCGGTGCGCAGCGCCGACGGGCGCGGCTACTTCGTCCTGCTCGCCAACGGCACCGTGGACGGCTACGGCGACGCGGTGTCGCTCGGCGGGCCGTCCGGCGCCGTCGGCGGCTCCGACCCCGCCTCGGCGGTGTTCACCGACGCCGGGGGCGGGGGCTACTGGGTCGCCTCGGCCGCCGGCGCCGTGTTCACCTACGGGGACGCGCCGAACGACGGCTCGATGGCCGGGACGCGCCTCAACGGCTCCATCATCGCCGGCACCGGATTCTGAGCGGGCCCGGCCTGGACCGGTCCTGGGACGGGGCCTGGGACGCGTCAGGCCCGCCGGTCTCCACCTGTCCGCCGGGCCTTTTCGAGAACTCTCAACGATCATGTTGATAGTATGCGGAGAGACGTCTCCTGTCCCGCCGCGCACCGGAGTCCAGGTGCGCCGGCGTCGGGGGCACGGCGACCATTGAGGCACACTGGTCGCCGTGGCGCCACAATTCATCTACACCATGCGCGGCCTCGCGCGCTTCTACCCACCTGACCGCGAGGTCCTCAAGGGCATCAACCTCTCCTTCTATCCGGGGGCGAAGATCGGGGTCATCGGGTCCAACGGGTCCGGCAAGTCCTCGCTGCTGCGGATCATGGCGGGCGAGGACGACGGGTTCAGCGGCGAAGCGCGCCTCACTCCGGGGTTCACGGTGGGATACCTGCCCCAGGAGCCGCAGCTGGACGAGTCCAAGGACGTCGCCGGCAACGTGGCCGAGGGTGTCGGCGAGGCAAAGCAACTCGTCGACCGCTTCAACGAGGTCTGCGCGGCCTTCGGTGCCCCCGACGCCGACATCGACGCGCTCCTCGCCGAGCAGGCCGACCTGCAGGCCAAGATCGACGCGGCCGGAGCCTGGGAGCTCGACCGCACCTTCGAGATCGCCATGGACGCGCTCCGGCTCCCGCCGGGCGATGCCGACGTGCGGACCCTGTCGGGCGGCGAGCGCCGTCGGGTCGCGCTGTGCCGGCTGCTCCTGTCCAGGCCCGACCTGCTCCTCCTCGACGAGCCGACCAACCATCTCGACGCAGAGTCGGTCGCCTGGCTCGAGCGGACCCTGCAGGAGTACCCGGGCACGGTCGTCGCGGTGACCCACGACCGCTATTTCCTCGACAATGTGGCCGGCTGGATCCTCGAGCTCGATCGTGGCGCCGGCATCCCATGGGAGGGCAACTACTCCTCCTGGCTCGAGCAGAAACAGGCGCGCCTGGCGGCGGAGGAGAGGTCCGACCGCTCCCGCCAGGCCTCGCTCCAGCGCGAGCTCGAGTGGATCCGCATGTCACCCCGGGCCCGTCAGAGCAAGGGCAAGGCCCGGATCACCGCCTACAACGACCTGGTCGCCGAAGCCGAGGCCGCAGAGCGGCGCGCGGACAAGGTGGAGCTGGCCATCCCTCCCGGGCCTCGCCTGGGTGATCAGGTGGTGGAGGCCAGCGGCGTCGTGAAGGCGTTCGGCGACCGCCTCCTGGTCGACGGGCTCACGTTCGTCCTCCCCCCCGGCGGCATCGTCGGTGTCATCGGGCCCAACGGCGCCGGCAAGACCACCCTCTTCAGGATGATCGTCGGGGAGGAGCAGCCCGACGCACGGCATCCTGACCATCGGGGCGTCCGTCCAGCTGGCCTACGTCGACCAGACGCGCGAGACGCTGTCGGCCGAGTCGACGGTCTTCGAGGAGATCACCGGGGGAGCAGACCGCCTCGTCGTGGGCGGGCGCGAGATCCACGGCCGCGCCTATGTCGCCGGCTTCGGCTTCAAGGGCAGCGATCAGCAGAAGAAGGTGGGCCAGCTCTCGGGCGGGGAGCGCAACCGGGTGCTCCTGGCCAAGGTGCTCAGCAGCGGTGGCAACGTGCTGCTGCTCGACGAGCCGACCAACGATCTGGACGTCGACACGCTGCGCGCCCTCGAGGACGCCCTGCTGGCCTTCCCGGGCTGCGCCGTGGTGATCAGCCACGACCGCTGGTTCCTCGACCGCATCGCGACGCACGTGCTCGCCTTCGAGGGGGAGTCCGAGGCCCGGTGGTGGGAGGGCAACTTCAGTGACTACGAGGCCGACCGGCACAAGCGCCTCGGGGTCGAGGCCGACCAGCCCCATCGGCTGCGCTACAAGCCGCTCGTCCGCGACTGAGCCGGCGAGGCCCGGGGCGGCGTGTCCGGTCCACAGCCCGCTCATCTCCGCGTACGGCGTGGCACAAGGGGGTCCGTCGGCCACCCACAGCCGCGGCGGGGCGGTGCCGTTGGCCACCCGGACGATGCACGACGAGCGTGTCCCGAAGGACTCGAGGTGCACGCAGTTGGCCGCGTTCGGACGTTCCTCCCCCTCGGGGATCCGGTGGTCGACCAGGACGCGGCGGAAGGCCTCCACCACCTCGTCGGCCCGCGTCGGACGGCCGAGGGCGTCCCGCACCAGGTCGACCTTCAACGAGGCCTCGCCCAGCGCACGGTTCTCCAGGACGTGGATCCCGGGCGGGAGAGCGACCGCGGAGGCCGGGCCGCGACCGGTGAAGTCGACGAAGAAGAGCGAGGTGCGATCTCCCACCAGTAACCACGAGCCGTTGTAGTCCTGCGGGTCGTAGTCCCTGGAGCAGGGCCGTCGACCGCCCCGGGCGCCGTCGCGTGGCGGGCCAGCGCGAGCGGCAGCTCGCCGCGCGAGCGCTTGGACGGGTCCTTGGCGTCGCCCAGCGGCTGGTTCGTGAGCCCTGCACACAGCGCCGTACTCGTTCACGGCCAGCCAGGTCCCGCCCGAGAGCTCGTCGCGGCCCGCCGAGAATGCGAGGTGGCCCTTCGTCGAGCACGGTGACCGAGGTTGAGGGCCTCTCCAGGATCTCGTCCCGGTTGGCGCCGACGATGAGCGGTTCGTCGGCCACCACCTGCGACGCGACCACGAGGAGGCACATGTCGGCTCACCCTACCGAGGCCTGCGGCCGCCGGCGCCCCGCGTCCGCCCCCGGCGTGGGTGCACCCCCTGTGAGCGGGCGCGGGCTACCGTTCGGTCATGCGAACCCGTGCCGTCATCCTCACCGTCGCCCTCGGTCTCGGGGCCGTCGCCCTCTCGCCGGCGCTTCCGGCCTCGGCCAAGAACTCCCCGCTGAACGTCAAGGCTCTGACGAACAGCATCAACCACGCCAAGAGCCTCACCTACCTTGCCCAGTACACGTCGTTCAGCGACGGCCAGAAGACGACGGTGACCATCGCGCAATCCCCGCCCAAGTCGAACTTCACGACTTCGAGCGGGAGCGTGATCAACAACGGCAAGACGACGTACTACTGCTCGACGAGCTCCTCCAGCAGCGGCAATTCCGGCAACACGGGTTCGACGTCGAACTCGGGGAATTCCGGGAACTCGGGGAACTCCGGCTCGTCCTCGACGACGACCACGACGTCCAAGTCGGGGACTGAGAACTGCCTCTCGGTCAAGGGTTCCAACCCGCTCCTCGGTCTGGAGACCGCCTTCAGCCCGGCCACGACCCTGAGCGCGCTCGCCGAGGCCAAGCAGGGGCTGGTCTCGCGGCTGCTCGGGATCAAGGTGTCGTCCTCCACGGCCACCTTCGCCGGGCAACCTTCCACGTGTGTCAGCGTCTCGGTGCGGGGCCGCGGCGGCAAGTACTGCGTGACGAAGCAGGGGATCCTGTCGTACTCGGGCTCCTCGAACTCGTCGACCTACTTCGAGCTGACCAAGTACACGTCCAGTCCGCCCGCCAGTCTCTTCAGCCTCCCCGCCGGAGCCACCACGGCGACCCTGCCGGGGGGTGGCTCCATCCCGTAGGCGGCCCATGACCGACCGGTGGCAGGGGAGCGACGTCCCCCGCGGCGCCGCCTACGACCGCCGCTTCGAGAACCTGGCCGCCAGCGGCATGGACATGCATGGCGAGGCGGAACTCGTCGATTCCTACGGGCCCGGCGCGGTCCTCGATGCGGGCTGTGGAACCGGCCGCGTGGCCATCGAGCTCAGCCGGCGCGGCCATCCCGTCGTCGGCGTCGACGTCGATCCGGCGATGCTCGAGACGGCGCGCGCCAAAGCACCCGACCTGCCCTGGGTGCAAGGGGACCTCACCGATCCCGGGCTCGATCTCGGCCGCGCCTTTGCCGTGGTGGTCATGGCGGGGAACGTGCTCATCTTCGTCCCGCCCGGCGCAGAGGGCCGGGCCATCGCCAACGCGGCCCGCTGGCTGGCGCCCGCCGGCCGCCTGGTCGCGGGCTACTCCCTCCGGCCCGGCGGGTTCGGCCCCGCCGAGCACGACGCACTGGCCGCCCGCTGCGGCCTCGTGCTCGAGGACCGCTGGTCGACCTGGCACCGCCGGCCCTTCGGCCCGAGCGACGACTACGCCGTCTCGGTCCACCGCAAGGAGGACTGAGCGCCCGGCCCCGGGAGGCGCGGACCCACGCAACGGAGCAGCAACTCCGTGGCCTTTTCCGCACTGAACATGCGGGCGAATCGCCTTTCGTTAGGCTTGTGGTCATGGGAACAGAGGAGCTTGATCCGATCGATCACCACATCATCGAGTTGCTGTCGCACAACGCCCGTCGCACCATGGCGGACATTGGTGAGCAGGTGTCGCTGTCGGCCTCGGCCGTCACCCGGCGCATCGAGCGCCTGGAACGCACGGGGGTGATCGCCGGTTACACGGTGGTCGTCGACCATCGCAAGGCCGGGCGCCCGATCCAGGCCTTCACCGAGGTGCGTTTCGCCGGCACAGCGGACCTGCAGGAGATCAAGGAGACCGCCATGCAGCTCTCCGAGGTGCAGGCGGTGTTCACGACCGCGGGTGACCCCGACGCGCTCGGTCTGGCTCCAGGTGCCCGACGTTGAACGCCTGGGGCAGGTGATTGAGCAGTTGCGGCGCCGCGGCCGCGTCACCGGGACGAAGACCCTCATCGTGCTCGACACGTGGTCGCGGCACCGGGCTCTCGAGGCGAACGGCCTCCCCGCCCAGACGTAGTGCCGCGGCGGGCGGGACGCTTCGGAGCGGCGCTGGGAGTCGCCGCACTGGCACTGATCGCCGCCGGCTGCAGCGGGAGCCCAGCGACCCCCGCCACGACGACGACCGCGCACGCCACGGCGACCACGACGACCACGACGGCCGGGCCTGCCGGCGTCTGGTCGAAGGCGATCCAGGTCGCCGAGGGCGCGAACCTGTCAGTTGTCTCGTGCCCCGCGGCCGACCTCTGCGTCTTCGGATCGGCGACGGGGCAGACCTACCGGCTCGTCTTCGACAAAGTCACCGGGCTCGGGCCCGCCGTGCCCTCCCCCTCGCCCCAGGGTGTCTCGTACCTGTCGTGCGCCTCCGCCGCCTTCTGTGCGGCCGCACCCAACCTGAACCAGGTCGCGATGTTCGACGGATCCTCGTGGCAGCCGCCCGCGACCATCGGTGCGGCCCAGGGCATCACGGCGATCGATTGCACCGGTCCCACGTTCTGCATCACGATCGACGGCGAGGGCAATTCGTTCGCGTTCAACGGCACGGGCTGGTCGGGCAACCTCGGGGCGTGGGGCGCGGCCAACCAGATCTCGTGCGCCACACCTTCGTTCTGCGTCGCCGCCGAGGGCGGGCCCTCGGTGTGGAACGGGCGCACCTGGACCCAGCCCGGCAATGCCGACACCCAGGGTCAGCTCAATGCCGTGTCGTGCCCCTCGGCGGCCTTCTGCGTCCTGGTCGACAGCAGCGGCAGCGTCCTGACCTGGAACGGCCTGGGCTTCTCCCCTCCGGCCTCCATCGCCACCGAGCCCCCCCTGACCGGGACCGACGCTTCTGGGCTGACGGCCGTTTCGTGCCCGACACCGACGTTCTGCCGCGCCGTCGACTCCATCGGCCGGGTGTTCGGCTGGAACGGGACGACCTGGAGTACCGGCACACTTATCGACGGCGGCCATGCCCTGACCAGCATCTCGTGCCCGACCACGACCTACTGCGTGGCGGCCGACCGGGCCGGCAACGCGTTCGTCTCGACGTAGGAGGACGAGCAGCCTCGGCGGCTACCAGGCCGCCAGCGTGGGCGGTTCGCCCCGGCCGATGATCCAGGTCAGGAGTTGGACGGGGTCCGTGCGCTGCGCCAGGTGCGGCAGCTCGCGCGGCAACCACGCGTCCACCAGCTCGGGCGGGAGCGGCACTGCGCCGAGTCCGAGGTCACCGTGGTGCACCACCACCTCACGCCAGCGGGACAACACTGCGTCGGCCGAGCTCTCCACCACGCCGCGCGACGTCCGCGAGGGGGCGTCCCATGCCGCCGAGGGGAGCTCGGCCATCGTGCGCTCTACCGCCGCCGAGGTCCGGTGCACGTCCCGCACCAGGTCGGCGGCCGGCCGTCCCGCCCCCGCCTCGATGTCCGCGCGCCGCTGCTCGAGCCCACCCGGGTACTGGTCGCGGAGCTCGCCGCACGCCGCACCCTCGAGGCGCCACACGACGCTGTCGGCGTTGCGCGCGATGTGGGTGAGCAGGTGACCGACGCTCCAGCCGGGCAGGAGGCTCGGGCCTCGCGCCGCGGCGTCGCTCAGACCATCGAGAGCGGCACCAAGCGCCGCTTGGGCGGCCGAGCACCCCTCGATCCACCCGGTGGGCCGCCCGCCGTCCGGCCGGATCACTTGGCGGGGATGGAGGACTGCCCGTCGAGCATGTCGGCCATGACGGCGCGGATGAACTCGTCCGCCTCGTCGGTCATGCCGCCCGCCACCCCGCCGTAGATGGCCCCGGACCGGGGTGCCTCGTGTGGCCCGCTCCTTGGCGTAGGCCACGGCATCGTCGAGGTCGTGCGTGAACTCGGACACCACCTGGGGCTGGGTCTGCGGCCTGGTCACCGCCATGTGGAGGGCGTTGGGATACTGCTGCCCGTTGAAGCGCCATCCCCTGGTGCGCATGAAGTCGTTCACGTGGTAGACGTCGAACTCGTCGGAGGTGAACGAGAAGAGGAAGGTCGGCCGGCCGATCAGGCGCAGCTCGGGGTGCGCCGTCACCGCCTCCTGCATGGCGAACGACGTGTCGAAGATCTGGCGCGCGTAGCCGAGGTAGCCGGCGTGGCCCAGCTGCACCATAGAGGCCCAGGTGGCGGCGATCAGGCCGCCGGATCGAGATCCCTCCATGCCGGGCGAGGTGTACTTCCCGCCGCTCCAGTCGGTCAAGTAGAAGTACTCCGCGTTGCGCAGCGCCTTGGAGCGGAAGCTGATGACGGACGAGCCCTTGAAGGCGTACCCGTACTTGTGCGTGTCGGCCGAGATGGAGGTGACACCGGGGACCGAGTAGTCGAACGCGGGGATGTCGTAGCCCAACTCGCGGCCGAAGGGCAGGATGAACCCGCCCGAGGCACGCGTCGACGTGGAGGCCGATACCACGCTCGAGGGCGACGTCGGACAGGTCGCCGATCGGGTCGACGGTCCCGTAGCCGTAGTTGCAGGCCGACCCGATGAGCGCCACCGTCTGGTCGTCCACGTGGTCGCGCACCCAGTTCACGTCCACCTGGGTGGTGACGGGGTCCACCGGCGCCCGCCGCAGCTCCACGCCGAAGAGGTGGCACGCCTTGTCGAATGCAGGATGGGCGGTCTCGGGCTTGATCACGTTCGGCCGCGCGACGCCGCGCTCGTTGGCGGCGTGCTCCCGGTAGGCGAGGATGGCATGGAGGATGCTGCCGGTCCCTCCCGTGGTCACCAGGCCGCAAGGTTCGTCACCGGCGGCCACCGCCGCGTCGCCCGCGTGCAGGCCGAGGGTCATGGCGATGATCTCCGCCTCGAACTTCGTCGCGCTGGGGCACATGTCCCGCTGCAGGACGTTCACGTGGGCGAACAAGCCGAAGGCCTCGTTCATGAAGCGGTAGTGGTCGTGGTCCCCGCAGTACATCGTCCCCGAGCACTTGCCCGTCTCCCAGAACGCGTCTTCCTCGGTGGCCATGGTGTGCAGCTCGGCGAGCACCTCTTCCCGGCTCGTGCCCGTTCTGGCAGGGTTCGGTTCACGGTGAAGCGGTCGGCGTAGGGATAGTCGCTCATCGTTGCGGGCCTCCTTCGGGCGGCTCGGCAGGGGCGCCCCGCCGCCGTGGTGCGCCTGGACCGTCGGACCCGAGACTATTCAATTGGGTTCAATTGGGTCGATCCGGCAGACATGCGGGTGGGCGAGAATGTCGCGGTGCGACGGCCACCCGTGTTCACCTCGCTGTACGGCTACGAACGTGCGTGGGCCAGCGCGGACCTGGTGGCGGGCCTGACCCTCCTCGTCATCGCGGTGCCCGAGCAGCTCGCGACGTCCCGGCTCGCGGGCATGCCTCCCGTCACCGGCTTCTACGCGTTCGTGGTCGGGTCGGTCCTCTTCGCCTTCTTGGGTTCGAACCCGCAGATGTCGGTCGGAGCGGATTCGACGATCGCGCCGCTCTTCGCCGCCGGGGTGTCGGCCCTTGCCCTCACGGGATCGGCCCGCTACGTCGACCTCGTGGCGATCCTGGCCGTGATGGTCGGCCTCATCGTGATGCTGGTGAGCATCCTGCGCCTGGGCTGGTTGGCCGAATTCCTGTCGGCGCCGATCCTGACGGGCTTCCTGTCCGGCGTGGCCGTCATCATCATCGTCCATCAGCTGCCCGATCTCCTGGGGCTGCCTGCCACCGGCGGTTCGAACCTGCACCGCTTCGGCTCCGTGCTCACCCATCTCGACCAGGTCAACGGGTGGTCGCTCGCCATCGGGCTCGGGGTGCTCGGGGTCATGGTGGTCGGCGCGCGCGTCGACCACCGCATTCCCGGTGCGCTGGTCGGCATGGTCGCATCCACCGCGCTGGTGGGCGCGCTCGATCTCCAAGCCCACGGCGTCGCCGTCCTCGGCACCATCAAGTCGGGCGCACCCCACTTCGGGATCACCGGGCTGTCGTGGTCCGTGCTGGCGAGCCTGGCGCCGCTGGCTGCCGTGGTGGCCCTGGTGGTGGTGACCCAGACCGCGGCCACCACCCGCGCCTTCGCGGACCAGGGCGGCTACGACGTCGACGCGGGCCGCGACTTCCTCGGCGTCGGCGCCGGCAGCCTGGTCTCGGGGCTCGTGGGATCCTTCCCGGTCAACGCCAGTCCGCCCCGCACGGGTGCGGTCGTGCAAGCAGGCGGCCGCACGCAGGTGGGGGCGCTGGGTGCGGCCGCAGCCGTGATCCTTCTCATCCCGTTCTCGGGCGTCTTGAAGGACGTCCCGTTGGCGACGCTGGCCGCGATCCTCATCTACATCGCGTCACGGCTCTTCAACGGGCGCGAGCTGCTCGCCATCGCCCACTTCAATCTCTTCGAGTTCGGGTTAGCCGCGGTGACACTCGTCACCGTGGTGCTGGTCGGGGTGGAGCAAGGCATCGGGGTCGCCGTCGCCCTGGCCATTCTCGACCGCATCCGTCTCAGCGCCCGGCCGCAGTTGCACCGTATGGGGCGTATCCCGGGCACCACCAGTTGGCAGCGCCGAGAGCTCGACCCGAGCGCCGAGCTGGTGCCGGGCGTCGTGGCAGCGCTCTTCGCGACGCCGATCTGGTACGCGAACGCCATGCACTTCCGCGACGAGGTGACCGCCGTCCTACGGGACACTTCCCAGCCGGTGCGGGTGTTCGTCCTCGACACCATCGGCATGTCCGACATCGACTTCACCGGGACGCGCGCCATGGGCCGCGTCCTCGACCTCTGTGAGCGTGAGCGCATCGCCTTCGGCATCGCTCGCGCCGGGGTGCACCTGCACGAGAGCCTGCGCCGGAGCGGCCTTGCCGCGCGCATCGGCGAGGACCACTTCTATCCCACCGTCGACGCTGCAGTCACCGCGTTGGCCGAGCCCCCCCGCCGCCCTGAGCGGTCAGGCGTCGCCTGCAACGAGCTCCCCTACGGTCCCGTGCAGGGGTTGATGGGGCTACCACCGTTGTCGGCCGGGGTCTGGCCGTGCGGGGGGTAGTACCACGCCGGCCGACCTCCAATTCGGCCCGCACCGGGCGGTGGTCCGAGCCGGCGTGGGGGAGCACCTCCCCCCCGACGGGGTGCAGCGCGCCGCGCACCAGGATGTGGTCGATCTGGCTGTGCGGGCGCCAGGTGGGCCAGGTGGAGCCCTTCACCGCCCGCTGCCAGCCCGGCATGAACAGCCGGACGAGCGGGCCCCAGGAATTCATGTCCCCGACCAGCACCGCGTCGGGCCGAGCGGCCGTACGCAGCTGGCGCCGCAGCTCGGCCCAGTTGCGGTGCGATCCGAAGAGGAGATGGGACATGTGCGTGCCCACCACCGAGATCTGCCTTCCCTCCACGCTGAGGTCGACCACAAGAGCGGCCCGCAGCGTGCGGTCGGCCCGCAGCACGCTCATGTGGACGAGACGCGTCGCCTCCACCGGGAGTTCCGGCCGGACCAGGACGGCGATCCCCATCGTCCCGTGCTCCGCCTCCTGCCACCGTGCCATGGCGCGCACGCTGTCGGGCTGCGGGCGCACGCCGTCGAGGTAGAGGGCCTTGTTGCGCACGGACCACATCGGCCGGGGGCGCCAGGAGGCGGGGGCGCCGGGCTGGGGGCGGATGCGGCGCCCGTGCCCGACCGTGTGGGCCACGATCTGGTAGCCGAGCGCGGCCGCGGCCCTCGCCGACTGACCCCCTCCCTCGTCCGCTTCGCCCGTCCAGGCCTCCTCGAGCACGATCACGTCGGCATGCAGTGCGGTGATGGCAGCGACGTAGTCGTAGGGCCTGCCCCACCCGTCCATCCCGAGGTGCATGTTGTAGTTGGCGATGCTGAGCACGGTCCGCCCAGACGATAGGCGACGCTCAATCACCATTGTTACGATCGTCGCGGTGCCAGCGGACGTGTATCTGGCCCGGCGCCTGCGCCCGTTCACGACCACCGTCTTCGCCACCATGTCCGAGCTGGCGACCGCCACCGGCTCGGTCAACCTGGGCCAGGGATTCCCCGACACCGACGGTCCCGACGAACTGTGCGAGATCGCGGTGGCGGCGATCCGAGAGGGACGCAATCAATACCCGCCGGGGAACGGGATCCCCGAACTTCGCCGTGCCGTAGCCAGGCACCAGCACGCCTGGTACGGCATCCAACTGGACCCTGAGTCCGAGGTGCTCGTCACCGTCGGCGCCACCGAGGCCATCGCGGCCACCCTGCTCGCCCTCTGCGAGCCCGGCGACGAGGTCGTCATGTTCGAGCCGACCTACGACTCGTACGCCGCCTGTGCCGCCATGGCGGGCGCGGTGCCCCGTCTCGTTCGCCTGCATCCGCCCGACTGGACGTTCGATCCCGGCGAGCTGGCGGCGGCGGCCGACTCCCCACGGACGAAGCTCGTGCTCCTCAACTCGCCGCACAACCCGACGGGTAAGGTGTTCTCGGCCGACGAGCTGGCGCAGGTCGCCGCCGTGTGCACGGCCCGTGACCTCCTGGCGGTGACCGACGAGGTCTACGAGCACCTCGTCTTCGAGGGGTCCCACGTCCCGCTGGCCACGCTGCCGGGCATGCGTGACCGGACGCTCACGATCTCCTCGGGCGGCAAGACGTTCTCCTTCACCGGATGGAAGGTGGGGTGGGTGAGCGCCGCCGCACCATTGGTCGCCGCCGTACGGGCGGCCAAGCAATTCTTGACCTATACCAGCCCGGCCCCGTTCCAGCTCGCCATTGCCCACGGCCTCGGGCTGCCACCGGAGACCCTGCACGGGTTCGCCGCGGCGCTGGCGGCCAAGCGCGACCTGCTGTGTGACGGTCTGGCCCTCCTCGGTTTCGAGGTGTACCGGCCGGAGGCCACCTACTTCGCCACGACCGACATCGGCCCGGTCGCACCGGGCCTCAGCGGTTCCGACTTCTGCCTCGCCCTCCCTGGGCGCTGCGGGGTCGTGGCCATCCCGAGCGCCGTCTTCTACGACCCGGCCGATCCCGGGGCAGGCGGCCGGACGCTCGTTCGCTGGGCCTTCTGCAAGCGCGACGCCGTCCTGCGCGACGCGCTCAGCCGCTTAGCATCATGGTCACCATGACCATCCCGATCAGCTGGGTCGACGCCTTCAGCGAGGTCGCCTTCGGCGGCAACCCCGCGGGCGTGTGCCTCCTCGGCGATCCGCTCGCGGACGAGCGCATGCAGTCCATCGCCTTCGAGCTCGGCATCGCCGAGACGGCCTTCCTCACCCCCACGGACGATCCGACCACCTTCGGCCTGCGCTGGTTCTCGCCGGCGACCGAGATCGACCTGTGCGGCCATGCCACCTTGGCCTCCGCCCATGCGTTACGCGCGGGCGGCGTCGTCGACGGCAGCGTGCCCCTGACCTTCCACACGCGGAGCGGCCCGCTCCGAGCCGCCTTCGACGGCGACCGCATTGAGCTCGACTTTCCCGCCGACCCCATGACGCCCGCCCCACTGCCCGATCCGTTGCGGGCGCAGTGGCCCGGTGCCGTCGTGGCCAGTGGGCACAGCCAATTCTTCTCCATCGTCGTCCTCTGCTCGGCCGAGGGCGTGGGCGCGTACGCGCCCGACCTGGCTGCGATCGCCGCCACCGGATCAAAGGCCCTGCTGCTCACAGCGGCGGCGCCACCCGATTCCGGTGCCGACTACGTGCTGCGCGTCTTCGGGCCCAACGTGGGAATCGACGAGGACCCGGCCACCGGCTCGGCCCAGTGCACGGCGGGGCCGTACTGGGCGTCGGAGCTGGGACGCGACACCCTCGTGGCCAGCCAGCTCTCCCGGCGCGGCGGGGTGCTCTACGTGCGTCCCGACGGCGCGCGGGTGCGCATCGCCGGGCACGCGACGACCGTGCTCACCGGACAGCTGTGCTAGGGAGTCCGGCCATGGGCGCCTCCACGGAGGAACTGCGGGCGCTGGTCCAGAGCCACCAGCCCGCATCGCCGCGTGAGACGGTGGCCCGTGAGCGTTTCCTCTCCGAGCTCGCCCGGCTGACGTCGCCGTGCGACGAGCACGCCGACCCGACCCACGTCACGGCGTCGGGCATCGTCGTCGGCCGGCGCGGCACGGTCCTGCACCTCCACAAGCGGCTCGGCATCTGGATGCAGCCCGGGGGCCACATCGACGCCGGCGAGTCACCGCCCGTCGCCGCGCAGCGCGAGGCGACCGAGGAGCTGGGCCTGGCGGTCGAGCACCCCGCCGCCGGTCCACTCCTCATCCACCTCGACGTCCACGAGGCGGCACTCGGCCACACGCATCTCGACCTGCGCTACCTGTTGGTCGGGGCGGACGCCGAGCCCCTCCCCCCACCCGGCGAGAGCCCCGAGGCGCGCTGGTTCGACTGGAGCGAGGCCCTGGCCATCGCCGATCCCGCGTTCCGCGACGCGCTCCCCCTGGCCCGCGCCGGGTACGAGACCCTGCGGTGAGCGACGTCATGACCCGCCTGCTCGCCGTCCAGGACCTCGACACGTCCATCACCCAGCTCCAACACCGGCGCGACGTCCTCGCAGAGACATCGGGGCTGGCCGCCGTGGAGGCCCAGCTGGCCGAGCTCGAAGCCCAGCGGGCGGACGCGGCGGCACGCCGAGCCGCGCTGACGGCCACCCAGAAGGCGCTCGAGGAGCAGATCGCGGGCATCACCGAGCGCCGTCGCGGCATTGAGCAGCGGATGTACGCCGCCACCAGCTCGTCGGGTCGCGACCTGCAGGCCATGAACGACGAGGTGCGACACCTCACCGAGCGACGGGCCGAGCTCGAGGAGCTCGAGCTCGTGGCGATGCTCGATCAGGATCCAGTCGATGCCGAGCTCGCTGCCCTGCACGAGCGCAGCGCGCCCCTGGAGGCGCAGGCCGAGGAGCTCCGGGCCCAGGTGGCCAAGGACGAGCTCGAGATCGACGCTGCGCTCGCCGCGACCGTCGGGTCCCGCGCAGCCGAGGCTGCCCTCCTCCCGCCCGCCCTGTCGGACCGCTACGAGACGTTGCGATCACGCCTCAGGGGTACGGGCGCCGCCCGTCTGGTGGGCAACCGCTGCGACGGATGCCACCTCGAGCTGTCCTCCGTCGAGGTCGAGAAGATCCGCGCCCTCCCGCCTGGCGAGATCGCCACCTGCGAGCAGTGCGGGCGGATTCTCGTTCCCGGCTGAACGGAGGGCACGCGTTCGTGCTGATCCTGGTGCGCCACGGCGAATCGGTGGCCAACGCGCAGGGACTGCTGCTGGGACGGACCGATGCCGAGCTAACCGACGCGGGTCGGGCGCAGGCGGTGGCGGCGCGGTCGTTGCTGCGGGACCCCGTCGTCGACGTGTGCACGAGCCCGCTCAGCCGTGCCCGCCACACGGCCGAGCTCCTGGCGTTGGGCCTTCCCGTGACCGTCGACGAGCGCTGGATCGAGGTCGACTACGGCGAGTTCGAGTGTCAACCCCTGCACGGGATCCCCGCCGAGGTGTGGCAGCAGTGGCGCAGCGACCGCGACTTCCGTCCCGAGGGTGGGGAGACCTTGGCCCAGGTGGACCAGCGAATCGCCGGCGCGTGTGCAGAGCTGTTCGCCGCGGACGGCGCCGGCGCCCGCCGGGCCGACGGCGACGTGGTCGTGGTGAGCCATGTCACGCCGATCAAGGCGGCTGTCGCCTGGGCCCTGGGGACGGCCGACCTCTACTGGCGCCTCCACCTCCGCACGGCCTCGGTGACCCGAATTGGATGGAACCGCGACGCACCCATCCTGCACGGCTTCAACGAGGTGGCGTTGGCGCCTTCCGGCGGGGGGACGGCACAATCGCCCGGTGCCTGAACCGTCCCCCTCCCTCGCCGCTCTCCGTCCGTCTCCCGGTTCAGACGAGGATCCGGTCCACCGGCGCACGATCTCGATGGAGGTGTACCAGCGCGGCGAGTACTTCGCAGTGATCGGGACGCTGCACGACGAGCGGCCCTGGGCCCGCGGCACCCACGGGCCGCGCCACCTGCACATGATGCAGCTCGGCCTCGTGGTCCGCCGTGCCGACATGACCATCGTCGACGCCGCGGCGGACATGGAGACCTTCCCGCACGCCGAATGCACCGACATCGAGGCCAGCTTCCACGACCTCACCGGCCTGTCGGTGATGCGGGGGTACACCAGCGCGGTCCAAGAGCGCTTCGGGCGCCAGCGCGGCTGCAGCCACCTCGAATTCCTGGCCCGGGCCCTCGGACCCGTCGTGGTGCAGGGCGTCACCTCGTCGGGGGCCTTCCAGGCCGAGAACGGAGGCGGCGAGCATCCGTCACGCGAGGGCGGGTTCGCCTTTCTCACCAATACGTGCCATGTCTGGGCCGAGGAAGGCCCCGGCCCACAGAAGATCGCGGCCGGTTGGCGGCCGGGCCGGCTCGAGTACCCCGCGCCGACCGCCGTCGAGGTGCGGCGCAGGATGGGGCAGGCGGACGGCGGCGCCAGCGGTTGACGACGGGGACGTCGGTCTCAGTCAGTGCGGCGACCGGCGGGCCCGGGTCACGGACCGCCCTCGGCTCCGAACGCGTTGAGCGAGGTCAGCAGACGGGTCAGCACCCGTCTTGCCGTCCGCACCGGAACGCTTGACGTCGTACGCAGGTGCTCCCATGCCTCCCACGATGACGCGGTGTCCATCGCCACGAGGTGCTCGGTCCGGGGTCCCGCCGGGAGGGGGGCCAGCTCCGGTGCGAAGGTGGCCTCGAGGTTCTGGAGCAACAGCCGGTCGGCGGCGCCGACGTCCGCGCGGACGCCCGGCGACGACGGTGCTCGGCGCACGAGCGCCCGGCGCACCGGCGCGATCTCCTCGAAGAGGACGGCCCGGTGCAACACAGTCCGCTCAATTCTCGTGGTCAGCGAGAGCTTCGGGGAGATCAGCGGCATGGCGGACCGCTGGCGGCGCAGCTGGCGGGTAGCGAGGAAGTGGTACAGGTCGTCGATGTCGGCGAAGTGGTGGAACACGAGGCGGAGCGACACCCCGGCCCGCGTTGCGACGGCGCGGGCGGTCGGATCGGGATCGCCTGCGCGCAACAGTTCCGTGAGCGCTTCCGCAACGTTGTGCCGCGTCCGCTGCCCCCGGGCCCGGCGCCCGTCGACGGCGCCGTCCCCGGCGCCCGCGCCACCGCCGGATTCCGTTGGCGACGTCCGCGTCGGCGAGTCCAGGCAGGCCGAGCCCGAGGCCGAGGCCGGAGGCCCTGCCGCCTGCTCCGCCGACGGACTCGGAGGAGCCTGGTGTCACTGGATTCCACCTTCCTGTCACTGGGGAAATCCAACGACCGCTTGATACTTGCGCCCGAGACCAAAGTTGCAACGGATCGCTCCGGTTCCCGGGGCGAAGGTGCCGTGACCCGCAGCACGAGGCTGCCGCGATCGGCCCCGGAGCGGGGTGATCGCTCAGCTCTGAGCGGGCACGACCCGGCCCGCCTCAAGGGTCACGGTGGCGTCGCAGCGAGCGGCCTCAGCGTCCCGGTGCGTGATGATCAGGACGCTCCGATCCCCGGCGGCCCGCAGCACGCCGTCGACGAGCTCGTCGGCCAGGCCCGCATCGAGGCCGCTGGTTGGTTCGTCGAGGATCACGACGGGTCCAGGGGCGAGCAGCGCGCGGGCGACGGCCAGGCGCCGGCGCTCGCCACCCGAGAGCGCGACGCCCTCTGCGCCGACGGGGGTCTCGAGTCCCTCGGGCAACGTGGCCACCCACCGGTCGAGGCGGGCGGCGCGCAGAGCGCCGGCGATGGCGTCCTCGGTCGCGTCGGGCCGCGCCAGGGTCAGGTTGGACCGCACGGTGCCGGCGAACATCTGGGCCCGCTGGTCCGCCAGCGCGCACGCCCCCCGACTGTCACTCTGGGTGAGGCGGTCCACGTCGGTCCCACCGAGTGAGAGCATCCCGGCCTCGAGCGGCCAGAAGCGCAAGAGCGCGGTGACGAGACTGGACTTGCCGGCGCCGCTCGAGCCGGTGACCGCCAACCGTCCTCCGGCGGGGAGGTGCAGGGTGACCCCGTCGAGCGCTCGGGGAAGTCCCGGTTCGTAGCGGAGCGACGCGTCGCGAAAGGCCACGTCGGGTACCCCTGGCACGCGGGTCCCGGGAGACGGCGGGTCGTTGATCGGGATGGGCACGTCTTCCAGGGCGAAGAGTCGCTCGGCCGAGGCGCGCACCGCGAG
This sequence comes from uncultured Acidimicrobiaceae bacterium, assembly GCA_963728845.1. Taxonomy (GTDB): domain Bacteria; phylum Actinomycetota; class Acidimicrobiia; order Acidimicrobiales; family RAAP-2; genus Bog-473. The sequence continues at coordinate 7,253 of CAVSLS010000017.1, read as the reverse complement.
CGCGCGAGCGACAGCGACGGGCACGCCCGGGACCGTCTCGAACGTCGCCAGCGCCGCGAGCGGCAGCACCGCAACCATCACCTGGCCGAGGTGGTGGGCGTGAACGGCACCAACACCGAGTGCGAGCACCCCTGTCACCGCTGCGGCCAGGCACACGCCGATGACCAGGGCTGTCGCGGCGCCCAGCCGCGCGTGGCGACGCTCGAGCGCGTCCAGCCGGGCGCCCAGCCCTGCGACCGCGGCCAGCGAGGCCTCGCCGGCCCCGAACGCCAGGAGTTCGGGCGCGCCGGCGAGCGCGTCCACCACCTGGGCCGACAGTGCGCCGGAGAGGGCGGCGATCTCGTCGTCGCCGCTGCGCCCCCAGGTGAGCAGCGCCGACGCGGTCAGCGCGAACGCGAGGGGGAGGCCGAGGGCGAGGGCGGCCCACGGGAGTATCACCCCGACGGCCACCGTACCGATCACGCCGGCGCCGACGGCGATCGCCACCGGGAGCAGGGTACGGAGGTAGAGGTCCTGCAGTGCATCGACGTCGTCGATGGCCCGCACCAGCAGGTCGCCGCTCCGCCACCCAGCCAGCGCCGCGGGCACCCGCGGCGTGAGGCAGTCGTAGAGCCACACCCGCCAGCGCGTGAGGGCGCGCAGAGCGGCGTCGTGACCGACCAAGCGCTCCGCGTAGCGGAGTGGTCCGCGCAAGAAGGCGAGCACCTCGACGGCCGCCAGGATGCCGACGATCGCGTTGAGCCCGGGCCGCAATGCGGCCCGTCCCACCACGTAGCCCGAGCCGGCCAGAAGACCGATGGTGGCCGCAGCCGCCGCCAGGCCGAGGAGCCCGGCGAGCGCGAGCCGTCCGTAGGGAGTGCCCGGCTCGGCGAGGACGCGCGCCGAGCGCGCCCCGCGGGCGGTTCATGGCGAGACCGCGAGCGGGAGTCCCGTGCTCGCGGGCACGGTCACGGTCGCGTCGAAGCGGGGGAGCAGGACGGGCTCGTGGGCAGCGACGATGACGCTCCGGCCGTCGAGCCAGGGCTCGACCGCGGGCGCGAGGCGGGCCACCGTGGGCGGGTCGAGCGACGCGGTGGGCTCGTCGAGGAGAAGGATGGGCGCCGGGCACAGGAGGGCGCGAGCGAGCGCCACGCGCTGGCGCTCGCCTGCGCTCAGAGTGAGGCCATCGTGGCCGAGCGCCGTCTCGAGGCCCGCGGGCAGGTCGGCCAGCAGTTCGGACAGTCCGACGGCGGCGAGCACGCGTTGCAGGTCGGCGGCGGGGGCGTCAGGAGCGCCGAGGCGCAGGTTTTCCTCCAGGGTGGCGTGGAACAGGTGGGGCCGTTGGGGCAGCCACGAGAAGTGGCTCCGCCAGGCCCCGACGTCGATCGCGCCCGAGAGACGGCCGTCGAGCGCGATCGTCCCCGCTCCCGGCTCCACGAAGCGCAGCAGTGCCGCCAGCACCGTCGACTTGCCGCATCCCGAGGGTCCCGTCAGTGCCAGCCGCGTCCCCGGCGGCAGGTGGAGGGAGAACGATGTCAGTGCAGGGTGGTCGCGGTGCTCGCGGTCGACCCGGATGGCGTCGACCGCGAGGGTCGCGCCGATGCCCTCGCGCCGGGGCGCCGGTGAGGCCGTCGCGGCGTCGTCGGCAGAAGGTGACGGCCGGCGTCGCGGTCGCGAGCACCTCGAGCACGCGCGCCGCCGCGGCCTGACCCTCGGTGCTGGCGTGGAACTCCGCACCAGCCCGGCGGAGCGGAATGAAGATCTCCGGCGCCACCAGGAGGACCGCCATGGCTGTCTGCAGGCCGAGCTCCCCCCACAGCAGGCGCAGGCCGAGGACCATGGCGACGAAGCCGACGCCGAAGCCGGCGATCATGTCCATGGAGAGGGACGACAGGAAGGCCACCCGCAGGGTGCGCATGGTGGCGGCCCGCACGCCCTCGGTGGCCGCCGCCACCTCCCGGCGGCCGTGGTGCTCGCGTCCGAAGGCACGCAGCGTCGGGAGGCCCTCGATGAGCTGGAGGAACCGGCCGGCCAACGAACCGAGCCGCCGCCACTGGCGCTCCGACCGCCTGGTCGACTCCCGCCCGAAGCCGATCATGGAGATCGGTACGGCAATGACGAGGGCGATGACGACCACGAGCGACAGCCAGTCCTGCGTCGCCACCCACGCCAGCAGGACCACGGGGATGACGGCGGCGGCAGCGGCCTGAGGGAGATAGCGCGCGTAGTAGGTGTGGAGCGAGCGCAGTCCCCGGGTGGCCGTGACCGACAGCTCGCCGGGCCGCTCCCCGGCCAACCAGCCCGGGCCGAGGACCAAGGTGTGGCGCAGCAGCTCTCCGCGGAGCCTGGAGACGACGCGATCTGCGGCATCGTGGGCCGACAGATCGCCCGTCGCGTGGAGCGCGGCGCGGACGACGACGGCCAGCCCGACGATCACGATGGCAGGCGCCAGGGCACCGAGCGGCGCGTGGTGAAGCAGCGAGCGGTCGACCACGTGGGCCAGGGCGACGGCCTGGACGACGACGACGGCTGCGCTGAGGGCGCCGACGGCAAGCGCGATCCCCGCGACCCGGCGTAGACCGGGCACCCGGGCGGCGAGCTCCGGGTCGACCAGGCGAGGTCGGCCCGGGCGGGGGGGGATGGCGCTCACAGGCTGAATGTCGTGTCCTTCACCTCGACCGGCCGCCCGATGAGTCCCTCGGAGACGGCGAGGCGGGCGGTGTCTGCATCTTCGCAAGTGGCGGCGGTGCGGACCCCATCGGGCAGGTCCGCCACGATGGCCGTGCGCACCGGGTCGAGGCCCGTCTCACCACCGGGGGTCACGGTGAAGGAGGCCACCTCGGCGGGGGTGGTATCGCTGGGAGGTCCGGCCACGACAGGAACGATCGCCGTGGCGGCGGTCGCCGCCACGGCGAGGTCGGCCAGGAGCGCGCCGCCTGGCGCGGAGGGTGGGGAGGCCGACCAGAGGGCCAGTCCGGGCTTGGAGAGCATCCCGGACACCGTGGTCACGAGGCCCAGTTCGGCCGGCTCGTCGCGGCAGTCGCCGCCCCAGAGTGAGGAGCGACTGCAGGACGAAGTGGTTGAACGGGCCCCCGGCAAAGGTCATCCCGCCCGTGAGCGTGGGGGTTCCCGTCGGAGGCAGTCCCAGCTCGCGCTGCTGCACCCGCACGGCAGCCGGGAAGCACGAGTACACCTCCGCGAGGCGCACCTCGCCCAGCGGTCGACCGATGTGGCGCTCGGCGGCCCGGCCGAGCACCGCCATGGCAGGCCAGGCCCACAAGCGGCGCCGCGCGGTGAGCGTGACCGCCTCGGAGCAGTGGAGTGCGACATGGGGGAAGAGCCAGCGCTCGACCGGGACGCCCGCCGCGTGCGCCCGCTCGGCCGAGCAGAACACGAGCGCCGACGACTGGTCGACGGTCCATTGGCTCGCGTGCCAGCGGTTGTAGGGATAGGCCAGCGGGCGGTTCCGCGGCCCCGGCGTGGCGATCTCGGCCGCGCTGCGAGGCTGGGGGAAGGCGGCTTCGGGGTTGTCGCCCGCCACGGCGTTGAAGCGCGCCCAGAGGGACGCGATCTCCTCGCGCTGCTCGTCGGCGCCGTGGTGCTCCGCTGCGCCCAGTGCATTCTCGATGAGGGCGTACTGCTGCACTGGCGGCAGCACGATGCCGGCCGCCCGCTCAATCGGTGCCACGATTTCCGGTTGCCGGGTCATTACCTCGTCGGGCTGCTGGCGCTCCTCGTCGCTCTCGACCCCGCCGCCGCGGGCCCAGACCCGCGCCTCACCCCCCACGACCGCGACCGTCTCGTAGCGGCCGGCCGCCACGGCGGCCAGCGCGGTGTTGATCGCCTCTTGCTGGGAGACGCCGAGCTGGCACAGGACTGTGCGGGCCGCAGGCGACCCGATGCGCCGGGCGACGGTGCGCCCCGGATCGGTCAGCGACCACGACCCCTGGGTCACGAGCACGCACTCGAGGGAGGTCAGGAGGGCCGGGGCACCGGCGTCCGCCGCGGCCGCCCGCACGGCATCGGTCATGAGCTCGGCCACGGGTGCGCCGTGGCTCGCGGCGCCGAGCCCGACGAGGACGGGCTGGCGCGGGTCGAGGGATCGGGTGGGTCCGGTCACGACGCTCGATGCTACGGTCCGCAAATGGCGAAGGGCGATGCAAGCCAGAGGGAGGCGACGCTCGCGGGCTTCACCAAGGAGTCCTTCGAGGCTGACGGCAAGCGGCGCGACGTCTTCCGCACCGGCTCGGGCCCGGCCGTGATCGTGATCAGCGAGATCCCGGGGATCACTCCCCGGGTGGCCGAGTTCGGGCGCCGGGTGGCGGCGGCCGGGTGTACCGCGGTCCTGCCGAGCCTCTTCGGCGAGCCCGGTCGCGCACCATCAGCGGCGTACGCATTGTCCTCGCTCGGACCGGCCTGCATCTCGCGCGAGTTCTCCTGCTTCGCCCTCAAGAAGACCAGCCCGGTCACCTCGTGGCTGCGCAAACTGGCCGCGGCGGAGCACGAGCGCTGCGGCGGCCCGGGGGTTGGTGTGGTCGGGATGTGCTTCACCGGCGGGTTCGCTCTGGCCATGATGGTCGACGATGTCGTCCTCGCGCCGGTGCTGAGCCAGCCGTCGCTGCCCTTCCCCCTCACCAAGAAGTACAAGGCCGATATCGGGATCTCCGAGGCCGACCTGGCCCGGGTCAAGGAGCGCACGGCCGCCGGCACGTGCCTCCTGGGGCTGCGCTTCACCAACGACCCGTTCTGCTTCGCGGAACGCTTCGAGACGCTCCGCCGCGAGCTCGGCGACGCGTTCATCGCGGTCGAGATCGATTCGGCGCCCGGCAACCCCTACGGGCACCCCAAGCAGGCGCACTCGGTGCTGACCGAGCACCTGGTGGACAAGGAGGGCACGCCGACCCGGGCGGCGCTGGACCAGACGCTGACCTTCTTCCGGGACACGCTCGGCGTCGGCTCAGGGCCGGGGCCGCGCCCCGAAGGCATGGGGCCGTAGACCCCCAACGTCGGGAGCGGGCAGCCCGGTCGCGTCCTCCGGCTGGCCCCACCGACGTGTGACGGGTCACGAACGCACGAGCTCAACGCCGGGCCGTCACGATCTCCTCGCACACACGCTCGCCCGAGCGCACTGCGCCGTCCATGGCTCCGTAGGACGTCGACGCCGTCTCGGTGCCGGCCCAGTGCACCCGGCCGACCGGCTCGCGCAGCCGGCGGCCGTACTGGGTGAGCACGCCCGTCGGGAAGTGGCCCATTGAGCAGCCCCTCGTCCATTGCTCCTCCGCCCAGTTCTGCTCGAGCACCTCGAGCGGCGCCGCCGCCTTCGGGCCCAGGCGGGTGGCGAGCATGGTGAGGAAGGTGGCCCGGCGCTCGCCCTCGGGGAGCTGGGCCAGTGCGCGGGCCCGGGGTCCCGCGGAGTAACCGGCGATGACGCCCTCGGGATGACCTGGCTGCGTCGTGTCGAGGGTGACCTCGATGGCGTCGTCGGTCGCCACCGTGGCGCCGCACACCCCGTCGGCGCGCCAGAAGGGCTCGTCGTAGATGGCGATCATCTTCACCTCGGTGCCGGCGGGAACCTGATGGATGAGAAGTGCGTGGTCGGCGGGCAGCACGGGATCGAATCGGATGCCGGCGGCCAGCGCCCGTGGCAACGCCAGGACGACACGGCGTGCCGTCACCCTCGCCCGGGTGCCCTCGACGATGACCCGGTCGTCGTGCTGGGTCACGGCGTCGACGGGGCACGAGCGCACCACGGCTTCGCCCAGCTCCGCCGCCATGGCGTCGGGAACCTGCTGCACCCCACCTTCGAACTGCGAGTCCTGGTAGCCGCCCGCGACGGTCATGAGCGTCTCGACCCCGCCGGCCGAGCGGACCAAGAAGAGCCAGTTGAGGAGCGAGACCTCCGAGAGGTCGGCCGCGAAGCACGCGCGCACCGTTGCCTCGATGAGGTCACGCCCGAGACGGGTGGGCACCCGGGCCGCGCCGAGCCAGGCCCGCATCGACACGGCGTCCCAGCGCGCCGCGTGGGGCGCGTCCCAGGGGGCGTCGACGGGGACCTTCTTGGCCATGGCATTCATGCGGGCGATGCCCTGCGCAGCGCAGAGGAGGGCGACCGGGCTGATGCGGGGGACGTCGCCCCGGTAGCGGCGGACCTTGCCCCCGGTGGCGAGGACGTTGTCGCCCTGCACGTAGGTGGGGAAGGTCCCGATCCCCATCTCCTTGGTGAGCGCGTGCATGCGCTCGTGGTTCGGACCCACGAAGCACGCGCCCATGTCGACGGGGACGCCGGGCCCCGAGGTCCGGGTCCACGCCCTGCCGCCCACCCGGTCCCTGGCCTCGAGGACGACGACAGAGCGGCCCGCCTGAGACAGCCGACGCGCCGCCGTCAGCCCGGCCAGCCCGGCTCCCACCACGCAGATGTCCGCCTCCATCGGGACGGCCCTGCTCGCACTCGTGCTCGCCATGGGTGCCACCTCCTCGGGGGGCGGAGCGAAGATAACATGCGTGCGGCCCGCATGTAAATGTCGGCGAAGAGGAGGTGCGGTGACCTCGCCCAAGAAGGGCACGCGACCACGGGAGACCCAGGCCGAGCGGTCGGCCCGCACCCGGGCGGCGCTGCTGGCGTCGGCGCGGCGGCTCTTCGCTGAGAAGGGGTTCGCGAACACCGGCCGGGAGGAGATCGCCGAGGTGGCCGGCGTGACCAGGGGCGCGCTCTACTACCACTTCGCCTCGAAGACTGAGGTCGCGGCGGCCGTGGTGGCCGAGATCGAGGACGAGCTGGTCGAGCGCGTGGTGACCGCCGCCGTCTTGGGCCGGGGCCTCCGGGAGCAGCTGCTGCGGGGCTGCCGGGTCTACGTGGAGGCCTGCGCCGATCCCACGATGGCCCGGATCCTGGCTGAAGCACCGGCCGTGCTCGGGATCGAGGCTTGCCGCGCCCTCGATGCGGCCGCGTGCGTCCCGTTGCTGCACAGCACCTTCGCCCGGGCCGAGGAGGAGGGCGTCGCGATACCCGGGGATCCCGGCATCGCCGCGGCCCTGCTCCTGGGCTTCCTCAACCAGGCTGGTGGCATCATCGCCGCCACACCCCACGACCGCGCCCTGCGGGCGCGGGTGGGGGCCACCGTGGATGCCTTCGTGGAAAAGCTCTTCGGCTGACGCCGCCGGCCGACAGGTCCCACGACGCACTCCCGGTCGACTGAGCGGCGACGGGGGGAGGTGCGAGGATGGCGGGGCCAGATCGCACCGCCGGTGGGGGGGATCCCTCCGTGTGCGCACAC
>CAVSLS010000016.1:0-9583 GCA_963728845.1 uncultured Acidimicrobiaceae bacterium | reverse complement strand
CGTACAGCGCGTCCGAGGTCTTCTACTGGCGCCACGTCGCCCCGGCCGAGTACGGCTGGCACTTCGAGGCTCTTCGTGCTCGTCGTGGTGATCGTGACCCTGGTCAGCAACCGGATGTACGGGTTGTACGGCCGCATGTGGCAACACGCCGGACTCGAAGAAGCACGCCAGATGGTCTTTTCGACGGCAACGGTCGCTGCGGTCCTTGTGGTCTTCTCTCCGCTCATCAGATTCGCGGGATATCAATTGCTGCACCCTGCGGTGGTGTTGTTCGGCCTGATTCTTCGCGACCGCCGGCATGAGCCTGATCCGCTTCCACTCGCGCATCTTCGCCTGGCAGCGCGGCTCGAGGGGCAGCGGCCTGCGGGTGGCAATCGTCGGGAGCCGCGGCGCGGCCGCGTCAGCCGTGCGCGAGATGCTCCGCCACCCCGACGCCGGACTGATCCCGGTCGCCGTGTTCGACGACGACACGTCGGTGCACGGCATGTCGCTCGTCGGTGTTCCAGTCGTCGGGAGCATCCGAGGACATCCCTGCCGCCGCGAGTCGCTACATGCTCCAAGAGGTGCTCCTCGCAATACCCCAGCCCTCGCCGGAGATGATCGCCGACGTGCTGCGCTCGGCAGAGGAAGCCGGGATCGCCATGAAGGTGCTCCCCACCATGATCGACGTGGTCAACGGCCCGACGAACATGTTCGCCATCCGGAGGGCACGCGAGCCGAGCATCGAGGACCTGCTGGGCCGGACCCCGGTCGCGACCGACCTCGAGGGGGTTCGCCGGTCGCTCGAAGGTCACACGGTGCTGGTCACCGGGGCCGGAGGCTCCATCGGTTCGGAGATCTGCCGCCAGGTCGCCGGCTTCGGTCCCGACCAGGCTCGTCCTCCTCGACCACGACGAGACCCACCTGCACGACACCGATGTCGGTGGTCGACGGACCGTGCCACCAGGCTCTTGTCGACATCAACGACCGCGACGCACTCTTCGGGGTGTTCGAGCGGTACCGGCCCGATGTCGTGCTCCACACGGCGGCCCACAAGCACGTTCCGGTGCTCGAGGACCACCCGGTCGAGGCCGCCCGGACCAATGTCTTCGGAACGCTCAACGTCATCGAGGCGTCGGCCGCGGTCGGGGTGAGTCGCTTCTTGCTGGTCTCATCCGACAAGGCCGTGAAGCCCTCGAGCATCATGGGCGCCTCCAAGCGGGTGGCAGAACAGGTGCTGTTGAGTCGATCGCCTCAGAACGGCACCTACTCCGCCGTCAGGTTCGGCAACGTGCTGGGGAGCCGGGGCAGCGTCATCCCCACGTTCGCCCGCCAGATCGAGTCCGGCGGCCCGGTCACGGTGACCGACCCCAGAATGACCCGGTTCTTCATGAGCGTCGAGGAGGCGGTGCAACTCGTGCTCCAGGCGTCCCTGTTGTCGAAGGGCCGGGACATCTTCATGCTCGAGATGGGCGAGCCCGTCCCCATCATCGACCTCGCCCGCCGGATGATCCAGCTCTCGGGTGCTCGAGTCGGCGTGGACATCCAGATCGAGGTCACCGGCATCCGTCCCGGCGAGAAGCTCCACGAGGACCTTCGGGAGCCCGACGAAGAGGTCTCGGGGACCGAGCACCCGTCCATCTCCCGGCTGCTCCCGGTGACCACGCCGAAGGCGTGGTTCGATTCGTGTCTCGGGCAGCTCGCCGAAGCCACGCAACGAGGCGACGCCGACGGCGGTGCGCCGGCTTCTCTTCGTCATCGCCGGTTCCGCTCTCGATCTCGTGCCTTCCGCCCCGCGCCACTCCCGGACTGGGACCGGAGGGAGTGTCACGACGGCGCATTTCGCCAACGCGCACCACCGGCATGGGTCCGCCGACCTCAAGACCGAACGGACGGGTGCCTAGTGGGTCGTGCGACAGGCGATCGCCTGGTCGTCGTCGGCCAGGGCTACGCGGGTCTTCCCGTCGCCATGCGGGCGGTCGAGGTCGGCTTCGATGTCGTCGGCTTCGATGTCGACGTGGCCAGGATCAAGCGCCTGGCCGCCGGAGAGTCGCATGTCGAGGACGTGGCCAGCGACACGGTGGCCAGAGCACTGGCCACCGGGCGGTACGAGCCCACCGACGACCCGGGACGAACCCGCGATTTCGACGTGGCCGTCATCGACGTTCCCACGCCCCTCACCGACGGGGTACCGAATCTCTCCCACGTCACGGACTCCGCGGCCATGCTGGCCTCGTCGCTGCGCGCCGGAGCCACGGTGATCCTCGAATCGACGACCTACCCCGGGACCACCGAAGACCTGGTCGCCGGCATCCTCGAAGATGGCTCGGGGCTCGTGGCCGGACGCGACTTCCACCTCGGCTACAGCCCGGAGAGAATCGACCCCGGCAACCCGACGTGGCACTTCGCCAACACCCCGAAAGTGGTCTCGGGCATCGACAAGGACTCGCTGGAGGCCGTGCAGGCCTTCTTCGATCGGCTGGTCGATCGCACGGTGCCCGTGTCGGGCACCCGGGAGGCCGAGCTCACGAAGCTCTTGGAGAACACCTTCCGCCACGTGAACATCGCACTGGTCAACGAATTGACCGTGTTCGCCGAGGCCATGGGCATCGACATCTGGGAAGCGATCGATGCCGCGTCGACCAAGCCGTTCGGCTACCTCCGGTTCACGCCCGGCCCCGGCGTCGGAGGGCATTGCCTGCCCATCGATCCCAGCTACCTGTCCTGGAAGGTGCGCCGGAGCCTCGGCCAGCAGTTCCGGTTCGTGGAGCTGGCCAACGACATCAACGCGCACATGCCCGACTACGTGGTGTCCCGACTGACCCTGGCCCTCAACCGGGACAAGCGCGCGGTCAACGGCTCCCGGGTGCTGCTGTTGGGCCTGGCCTACAAGCCCAACACGGGGGACATCCGCGAGTCCCCCGGCGTGGTGATCGCGCAGAGCCTTCGGTCGCTCGGCGCCGACGTCCGGGTCGCCGACCCGCACGTGGCACCCGGCACGACCGACGTGCTGCACGTCGAGTTGACGGCGGACGAGGTGGAGCAAGCCGACGCCGTGGTGGTGGTGACGGATCACGACGCGTTCGACTACGACATGGTCCGGGACCGAGCGCGGTACGTGCTCGACACCCGCAACCGGATCCGGGGACCGCGCAGTCGAGTCGTTGTGACCGACCTGTCACCGCACGTTGAAGGTCGTCGTCACCGGCGGTGCCGGATTCATCGGCGCCAACCTCTGCCGGATGCTCGACCGGCAGGACTTCGTCGACCACGTGGTCGCTCTCGACGACCTCTCGACGGGCTCGCGCCAGAACCTCGCCGGCTCGCCCTCGGTCGAGCTCACGGAAGGCTCCATCCTGAACGCCGACGATCTCGACCGCGTGATGGCGGGGGCGCACGCGGTCGTCCACCTGGCCGCCCGCCCGTCGGTGAGCCGCTCGCTGGCCGATCCCGTGGCCACCCACGAGGTCAACGGCACCGGGACGATGATGGTGCTGGAGGCAGCACGGCGCCACGGCATGCCCCACGTCGTCGTGGCGTCCTCCTCGTCGGTGTACGGCGCCAATCCCGCCCTGCCAAAACGGGAGGACATGGCGCCGATGCCGGTCAGCCCCTATGCCGCCAGCAAGCTCGCTGCCGAGTCGTACGCCCTCTCCTACGGGCGCTCGTTCGGGCTTCCGGTGCTCGCCTTCCGCTTCTTCAATGTCTTCGGACCGCTGCAGCCGGCCGGACACGCCTACGCCGCCGTGGTGCCGACCTTCATCTCGTGCGCCCTCTCCGGGGACACCGCTGCCGGTCCACGGAGACGGCACCCAGACCCGCGACTTCACCTTTGTCGACACCGTCGTCTCGGTGCTCGCCGACGCCATTCGTCGTCGTGTCACCGATCCCGAGCCGGTGAACCTGGCGTACGGGTCGCGGGTGTCGCTGTTGGAGCTGATCGCCACGCTGGAGAAGGTCATGGGCCAAGAGCTGCGCCGCGATCACGCCGGGCCGCGGGCGGGCGACGTGCACGACTCGCAGGCCGACCGGACGCGCCTGTGCGCGCATGTTCCCGGGAGTCGAACCGACGCCACTGCAGGACGGATTGCGAGGCGACCGTGGCATGGTTCCGGGAGGCGCACTGACAGAGCCCGCCGAGCCGACGTCGGCGGACACCTCGGTGACCACCGGTCCCCCCTCGACGGCGGCCGGGTGGTGCTCCTCGCCGGCCCGGGTGAGAGCACGGACATCGTCGCCAACTTCCTGGCCTCCCGGGTGCCCGATCTGGTCGTGGTCGTGGAGGATCCGCCCTCACGGCTGCGGATGGCCCGGCGCACGGGCTCGACGGGTCGGATGGATCGCCGTCGCCGGCCAGGTCCTCTTCGTCGGCGTGCTGCAGCCCATCCTCAGGCGCCAGGGGGCTCGTCGGCGGGCGGCCATCCTGGGCGCAGCCTCGGTGGGCGTGACGCATGGAGCACCCCTCCACCGGGTGCCGTCGGTGAACGACGAGGCGACCGTGGCGCTGCTCGCATCGCTCGGGCCGACCGTGGTGGTGGTGCACGGGACCCGGATCATCTCCTCCCGGGTGCTGCAGTCGCTGGGCTGCCCCGTCGTGAACGTGCATGCCGGCATCACGCCTCGCTACCGCGGGGTGCACGGCGGATACTGGGCGCTGGCCGAGCGGCACCCCGAGTGGGTCGGCACCACGGTGCACCTGGTGGACCCCGGAATCGACACCGGCGCGATCCTGGCGCAGGCGACCTTCGACGTCACCGACGAGGACACGATCGCCACCTACCCGGACCTGCACCTGATCCACGGTCTCGCTCTGCTCGGCACCCAGGTGGACAAGGTGCTGGCCGGGCGGGAGCTCGAGCCGGTGCCGGCGGGCATCGCTCCCGGTTCGGGCCTCTACTACCACCCGACGCTCTGGGGCTACCTCTGGCGCCGCTGGCGCCACGGGGTCCGCTGAGCGGCGCAAGTCCGCCCCGGCTCCGGGAGGCGTCCACTACGATCGGTGCGGCCGGAGCAGCCGTGACGTCCCCGGCCGACCCGGGAAGAGAGCCGGTGGCACGAGGAGCAACGCGGTGAGGATGTGGAGGCGGTGAGCATGCCCGACCGGCCTGGAGCCCTGGTCATCTCGCTCGACTTCGAGCTGCACTGGGGCATGCGGGACCACGTCGCACGAGACGACGCCCTGTACCGCCGCCTGCCCGAGGCACGCCGGGCCGTGCGGGACCTGGTCACCTTGTTCGGTGCTCGGCACATCCGGGCCACGTGGGCCACGGTCGGATTCTTGTTCGCCTCGAACCGTCGAGAGCTCGAAGCCCACGCGCCCAGTCTCCGACCCATCTACGCACGCCCGGAGCTCGATCCCTACGTCGAGGCGATCGGACCCGACGAGGAGCATGATCCCGAGCACCTGGCCGGCTCGCTCGTCGACCTGATCGGCGCCAGCGCCGGCCAAGAGGTGGGGTCGCACACGTTCTCCCACTACTACTGCCTCGAACCCGGGCAGAGCGAGGCCACGTTCCGGGCTGACCTGGCCGCAGCACAGTCCATTGCCCGTGGGCGGGGCTTGGAGCTGACCAGCCTGGTGCTCCCCCGCAACCAGTGGAACCCGGCGTACGCCGATGCCGTGCTCGCCCTCGGGTTCCGCTGCATCCGGGGCCCCCAGCGCACATGGGGTCACGAAGCCCGGCCGAGCGGCGGGCGCAGACGCGTCTGCGCCGCGGTGCCAGGTTGGCCGACACGTACGTCGGCGTCTCACCTCCCCCCACCACGCAGTGGGACGAGGTCCTGTCGGCCGTCGGGCCTGTGCGACGTGCCGGCCAGCGCCTTCCTGCGGCCTTTCAACCCCGCCCGCCGGCGGCTCGAGCCTCTGCGCCTGGCCCGGTTGCGCTCGGGGATGCGCCAGGCGGCGCGGCGCGGCCGCATCTTCCACCTGTGGTGGCACCCGCACAACTTCTCTCAGCACCTGTCCGAGAACGTCGCCCTGCTCGAGCAGCGTCCTGGACGAGTTCGACCGGTTGGCCACCAGCGAGGGTATGCAGTCGTTGACCATGGCGGACGTCGCCTCCAGGGTTGCACCAGCCCCATCGGGTCGGACGGGTGACCCAGGGTGACGTGCGAGAATGTCCCGGAGGTTGGTGCCACGCTCGAGATGCCGGTGGCCAAGACGCAGGGTGACGCGCCGAGGAGACGGGACGACTCGCGGCGTGCGCCGGATTGCCGTGCCCGCGTTCGCCAGGTTGCCCGCGCCCGCCAGACGGTCGATCCTTCATGCGCTCGGCAAGTACGCGCCCTGGGAGGACGCCTTCGACCCCACGCCACCTCGAGCCGAGCCCGGCGAGGTGACGGGGCCACCCGACTTCGTGGGGATCGGGGTCACAAAAGGCCGGCACGACCTGGTGGTACGACGCCGTGTGCGCACACCCCGACGTCTTCTCCCGCGACGACATCCACAAGGAGCGCCATTTCTTCGGGCGATATGCCACCCGGCCGTTCGGACCGCAGGAATGCTCCCTCTACCACGAGTGGTTCCCGCGTCCGCCCGGCCGGCTGACCGGCGAGTGGACGCCCGACTACATCCATCTCCCGTGGGTCCCGGCACTCCTGGCTCGAGCCGCCCCCCGGGCTCGCCTGTTGGTCCTCCTGCGTGACCCCGTCGACCGTTTCCGCTCCGGGCTCGCCCACCGGCGGCGCGACCGCGGCAGGCTCACCGTGGAGGCATGGCAGGACGGGATCGAAAGAGGCTTCTACGACGAGGCGCTGCACCGGTGGCTCGCGCACTTCCCACCGGAGCAGATCCTCGTCCTGCAGTACGAGCACTGCGTGGCCGACCCGGCCGGGCAGCTCGCCCGCACCTACCGCTTCCTGGGGTTGGAGCCGTTCGTCCCGCAGCGTTGGGAGACCGGGTCAACGCAACGCCGCGCACCCTCGACGTGTTGGACGACGATGTCCGCCGCCGGCTCATCGAGCTCTACTCGCCTGACGTGCGCGCCCTCGCGACGCACTTCCCCGACTTCGATCTCAGTGTGTGGCCCAACTTCTCAGGCCTCAGCGGCGACTGACCTTCATGACGACAGGTTCTTGGCAGCCGCGGCCACGCAATCGGCGACGCTCGTCACGAGACCGCCTCTCACGAGGGGCCGAGTGTCCCGGACTGCTCGATCTGCTTTCGGAGGTGTTGGTACCATTGCCCCGGTGCTCGTGAGGGTGAGGTCGGCACGACCTTCCGAGGGGACGATGAGGGCAAGCTGCGTCCACCACCCTCCGCCCGCACGAGAGCACGATCCACCCCTCAGGGCGCAAGGGCAATACACAACGAAGTGCTGATCGGCGAGAGAGAAGCCTCGGGCCAACGCCTCCAGCCGTCGGGTGACGAAGCTGGAACGGCACCGGGGGATCGACAATTTCGTCCCGACGTCCAAGGTCTGAGAGCCGTTGCGGTCGCCCTCGTCGTCCTGTTTCACGCTCATGTCCCCGGTTTGGGTGGGGGCTATGTCGGAGTGGACGTCTTCTTCGTGATCTCGGGGTTCGTGATCACTGGCGTCCTGCTCCGAGAGCACGCCTCGACTGGGTCAACGTCGATTCTGCACTTTTACGGCCGCCGTGTCCGTCGTATCCTTCCCGCAGCCACGTTGGTCATCATCGCCTGCCGTGATCGCATCGTACGTGTTGCTCGGTCCGATCAGCGGCGGGCAGACCGCCGGCGATGCGCGGTGGGCATCGCTCTTCCTCATCAATGTCCACTTCGCCGTCCACCGGCACCAACTATCTCGTCCTCGCAACTCCCTCCCTCGGTCCTGCAGAACTATTGGTCGCTCGCAGTCGAAGAGCAGTTCTACCTGATCTACCCCACGATCTTCCTCGTCGTTGCGGGCCTCTCGCGACGCCTGGGGCTGCGCCGTCGCCTCGGCATCGTGCTCGGCGCTGCGGTGGTCGCATCGTTCGTGTTTTCCATTGTCCAGACCTCCAGCAATCCGACCGCGGCGTACTTCTCACCATTCCCGCGGGTGTGGGAACTTGCGCTCGGTGGTCTCGTCGCCGTCTCCACGGCCCACCTGCGCAGGGTGCCGGCGCTCGTCGCAGCAGTGCTGTCGTGGCTCGGCCTCGGCTTGATCCTGCTGGCAGCAGTGGTGTTCTCGCCGTCGACATCCTATCCCGGATGGAAGGTGGCACTCCCCGTGATAGGAGCAGCGCTCGTGATCGGGGAGGAGTCGCCACCCCGACGCAGGGAGCGGAGAGTCTCCTCAGGTTGCGACCGTTCCAATGGATAGGGCTCGTCTCGTATTCGCTCTACCTGTGGCACTGGCCGGTGCTCACCATCGCGGCAGAGCGACGCGGCACGGGCAGCCTGCCGGCCTGGGATTCGCTGCTCTGGGTGCTGGTGTCACTCGGCTTGGCGATCGTCACCTACTTGCTGATGGAGAATCCGATTCGCCACAACGCCTTCCTCGTCCTCGAGGAGGTCGGCAAGCCTGGCTCTTGGTGGGTGCCTGATCGCGTCGAGCCTCACCGTGGCCACGGTTGATCTCCACATCCACGGGGGCGGGACGCTGGCAACCCCCGGCCTGGCCGGTCTCGGAACCGGCGCCGCGTTCCGGCCCCGACCAAACAGGAACTCGCGACCTTGAGGGGAACGGGTCCGGCGACCACCCGCCGAGTCATCGACCGAGTCCTTCTCGTGGTGACTCGACCGCCTGCACCATGCTGCCGGGCTTGGAGGCCGTCGGGGCGCCCGTGGGGGTTCAGGTCGAGGATGGCGCCGTCATCGGCTGTGGCGTCGTGAGCGGCCAAATAGCCCCCCGAATCGTCAATGGCGCCAACGCCAACGCTTTCACGCGGCTCTGCCAGAGGCGGGCTGACGCCGCCGAGCAGCGGGCAATTCGGTCGGGAGCGCCGAATGTGGTCCTGTGGGCGAGCACGTGGGAGCGCGATGCGCTCGAGGTCGGAAGCGGCGCCGACCAAAAGGCGTTGGCACCAGGATCGCCGCAGTGGTACTCCGTGTTGTTCAAACGCATGGAGGAACGAGTCCAGCAATTCACGGCGAATGGTGCCACCGTCGTCATGCTGACCCAACCCCCGTTCGTCCTGTCGGGAGCGGCCACGGAACCGACCCCGCAGGACGAAGGACTTCGAGCGCCTGAACACCCTGTTGACCGACTTCGCTTCCGCACCCGCACGTGAGGGTGATCGACCTCGCTGCTCACGTCTGCCCATCTGGTCCACCCTGTCCCACAGGGGTGGGGGTGGACAACGTGTGGGTCCGCGCGGACGGGGAGCACTATTCGTCTGAGGGTTCGTTGTGGGTCGCGTGGTGGCTCATGCCACAACTCGGCATCGCCGCGCTCGACACGCCGAACGACTCACTACCCGTGATGAAGGTCGTCGCGCTGGACAACGGGGCTGTGGTCAAGGGAACGCGTCCACTGGTGGCCACCGCGGCGTTCCAATTTGGCGTGAGCCGGGTGGAATTTGAGATCACCGGCAGTGGACGGACGAGGTTCGTCGTGGGTCGGCCCCGTCAAACGCCCATGGCTTGTGGGGCCGGTACTGGCACACCACCGACGTGCCGAACGGTACGTATGTCGTCCGAAGCGTCGCCTACAACTCGGCC
>CAVSLS010000015.1:0-67463 GCA_963728845.1 uncultured Acidimicrobiaceae bacterium | reverse complement strand
AGGAAGGACGAGACCGCCTCCGGTGCCCAGAGCCCGGACACGACCGCCCCCCCCCGGTCGCCCTAATTGGACGGGCGGGCTAAGGGCACTGCGGCCGCTGACACTGGCGACGGGATTGTTGATACGGCCGCACGAAACGTCCGTCGGCACACGTTCCGCATTTCGAGTCCCCGTGCGCCCGCCAGCACCAGCGGGGAGTGAGGAGCGCGGGCACCGGAACGAGGGCAAAAGGGTCGGGCACGGGGCGCCGAAGAACGGCGGCCGGCGCCACCCGGGAAACGGAGGGGAGGAAACGCGGGGCCGGGCGGGGCGGGGGGTGAAGACGGAGCCAACCCTGCCCCCATACCGAATCAGGCACTTAGGGGACAGGCAAACAGATAGGTGGTCACTCGAGATTCGAGCAGTGCAAATTAGCGGATAGTAGCCAGTCGGAAACTTTGGAAATCCCGCTGACGGGCTGCTGACCTCATTGGGGACTGTCACTACGGTCGAAGGCGGCCTGCCCACGCATTTCGATGCGAGCACTTGATCGACGCGACCCATCCACGACGGGTCTGTCCCTCGATATGTGGAGAGTGAGAAACAGACCACCAAGAGAACTGCCGTCCAGCCGGCAAATACTGGAAGGCCGATCCTCTGAGCGGTTCGTCGATCGGTTGCGCTGGTAGGCGCGATCAATATGGCAAACGCACTGGCCAGCAGCATGACGGGCGCAACACTGAAGCGGGATTCCGTCCACATGTCCGAACCGCCCGGGACGAGCCCCAGGTAGAAAGTGCCACGCCCCCACGCGGGCACTGCGAACAAGATGACGGCGATCACCGTGAAAACCCAGGCCATTACCTGAGCTCGACGACCAGCTCCAATGCTGAGGATGGCCAGAAGCGCAAGTGTGACCAGCGGGCCGACGATTGCAAGCGACGACCAGCTGGCCCTCCACCAGTCGGCTTCCCAGCGTGATCCGATCAGGAACACACCGAACACTCGGACGCTGATGCCATCGAGGAGAGTGGAGGTACTGTGCACGCCGTTCGCGACCGGCGGCGAAGAGAGTGTCACCGCACCTTGGATCGCGACGCCCACCAGGAACGACACCACCACGATCAGCGCTGAGCGGGTGCGCCGATATACCAGCCATCCGATTCCAAGAGGGATGAACAGCAGGCAGAGTGCCGAAGATGTGGCTCCCAAGAAGGCCAGCACCGACCGCAGAGCAATGTCGCGTCCTCGCTCTTCCAGGGAGATCAAGGCTCATGGGAGCACGGCCAGGAAGATCCATGTCGTATTCGTGATCGTCGCTGTGCTCTCGAAACCAAGTGCCGGCATTAACACCACAAACGACGCCAGCACCAACTGTAATAGTCGCGAGGACAACCAGCTACGAGACAGGTGATACACGCTCCATGCCAACAGGCCACCAGTGAGAACCGAAGCGAAAGCGAGGTAGATACTGAGATATCGCAATGAGAAGTACGGGGTCGGGAGCGCAAGGAGGCGCGGGGGCAGCTGCAAATAGCCGTTGTAGCCGAGGAAGAGCGAGCGGAGGGCTCCGTGAAAGACAGCCTGGTGTGTATAGATCGTGGAGTCCTCCGACCAGACGGTCTGCCAACTTGGCGTTCCCCTTTGTCGAAGCAGGGGTAGCAAGATTGCTGCGGCGAGTAGCAGCACGCCGATCAATTTCCGACCGAGCAGCGCGTCCAGTCGCCCTCGTGGTATTTCAGCATCGGTCGAGGCGTTTCTCAGTGGGTCGACAAGCAGGAGGCCCCGATCGGCTTCACTAGCAGCATCCATTGCGCCAAAAGTAGTCCGAGGTGTTGAGTCCAGAAGTCTTTGGTGGAGAAGATCGCAACCACGCAGGGCACCGAGGCGGGCGTGCCCCCGAACGCCGGGCTGGGGCGGGGCATACCGGCACAACGGTGGCACCCCCAGAAGGCGACGAGCTGCCGCGAAGCTAACGCCTCTGCGCGGGGAGACCTTAGACCGTCCAACGTCCTCACGGCGGACCACGGCCCCAAGGTGGTCGACTTTGGGATCTCGCATGCCGCCGACGGCACATCGCTGACGCAAACCGATGCTATGGTCGGATCGCCGTCGTGGATCGCGCCAGAGCAGGCCCAAGGGAGAGAATGCGGGCCCCTGGTCGATGTCTTCTCCTGGGGGGCGACAGTCGCTTTCGCCGTCACTGGGAGGCTGCCATTCGGGGAAGCTCGACCAGAGGCGGTCGTCTACCGGCTGGTTGTCGTAGTCGACGGTGACGCAGAAGTTCAAACCGAGCAACTACGATGGAGGCTTGCCTGTGCACGCCGAGCCGGAAGCCTCGGACACCCTGGTGTTCCCGCTCACCGGCGATCACGCCTTTCACTGGGAGTTGCACTGGGGCCGCAAGAAGGGCTTCCAGTACGGCGGGCTCTCGCGCTACCAGTTCGTGGCCGAGGAGACGGGGCCCACTTTTCAAGAGCCACTTCGCAGGCCTCTGGCTGTCCCCACCGACTGAGGTCCCTGTGCACGTACCGCACGTTCGGTGCAGCGGAAAGTGGCTTAGACGACTCTCTGGCAGGGCATCATCGTGGTGCAATGTCAGCGGCGTGCACAGGCATGGTGCGTGGGTCCGGAGGGGCGGTCGTTTCGTAGTACGAGCCCCGAGGAACCATTAGCAGATGTCGGTGCGACTGGAACCGGAGACCAGTGACTCCAGTGATATCGAAGGGACTCATTCGGATTGCAGAGGAAGCAAGATAGGCGAACATCACTGGTCCAAGATCAAGCGTCAGTGGCCGGCCGCGGTCTGCTGCGCTCTTTACATCGTTCTCGCCATGGTGATGTACGGCCACTTCAGTTCACTCGGTCCGAGCAACATAACCGGAACTCTTTCCTCGGACGTAATCGAGCAGGACTGGTGGCTCGCGTGGACCGCATTCGCCCTCCCTCACGGCCACAACGTCTTCTTCACCCAGTGGCAGAACTATCCGGACGGTCAGAATTTCGGGGTGAACGGCTCGATGCTTGCCCTCGGCGTTCTCTTCATGCCGATTACCAAGTTGTTCGGGCCGGTAGTCACCTGGAACATCGCAGTGCGTGTCGCCATTGCATTGTCGGCGAGTTCGATGTGCCTTGTGCTCCGCCGATGGACGACGTGGTGGCCCGCAGCCTTCGTCGGAGGACTCATCTACGGCTTTTCCGCCTATATGGCCTACTACGGCGGCGGCCTCCTATTTCTCGTCTTTGTGCCGCTGCCCCCCGTGATCTTCCTACTCCTCCATGAGATCCTGGTACGCCAGCAGTGGCGGCCGGGAAGAACGGGGGCCCTTCTCGGACTGGTGTGCGCCCTCCAGTTCTTCATCTGGTCCGAGGTCCTTGCTGGAACGGTCGTGATGGGCGTTATCACGGTCGTTCTCTTCCTGCTCTTCAGCCGCCACCAGCTGGCGGAGCGTCGGCGCTACGCGGTGACCGCCTTCGCCTACGGCCTCGGTGTGGGCGGACTACTGCTCTTCTATCCATTGCTGTTCTCGTTTGCCGGCCCGCAAAGCATCAAGGGGGGAACACCGGTCTACCTGTCGGGTTCGACGCAGTATCCGAGCGACTCGCTCGGAGCGATCGTGCCGAGCTCCGAATGGCTCGGTACAACGCGGCTGACGGCGATAGCACACCAATGGTCCGGGTCGACGTCGGCCCTCTATCTCGGGCTTCCGCTGGTGCTTGCCCTCGCGTTGTTCGCGGTTTTCCTCCGCAAACGAAGGACGATCCTCTTCGCTGGGGTACTGGCGCTGATCGCCTTTGTCCTGTCCCTGGGCCCCCGTCTCTGGGTCGATGGTCACGAAACACCAATCCGTCTTCCCTTCGTGGTGTTCGAACACCTCCCCGTTGTCAGGGGCTTTGTCCCGGTCCGGTTCTCGCTCTATACCGCGCTGTTCGCGGCGGGGATGTTCGCGATTGGGCTCGACGAGCTCTGGCGACGGATCAGGCGATCGCGTAGTCCCGCATGGCTGTCCCAGAGATGGAGCATCGTTGCCGCGGTGGGGGCGTTGGCAACCATAACGGCGGCCGCGGTGATCCCGTTGGTACCACGTCACACGCAGCCGACGACCCCGACGAATGTGCCGTCCCTCTTCACGTCTGCAGCCGTTGAGGCCATTCCAGCGGGAGCGTGGTCCTTGCGTATCCCTATCCGGACCTCTCAGGTGGCCTGTTCTTCCAACCACCCCACAACGTAATGCTCGACCAAGCCGTTGCTGGCATGCGCTTCAAGCTGATCGGAGGTTACGGGTGGTTCCCGTTGCCGGCAGGCCGCCACGGTGGCACTGCTAGCCCCTCCGTCCTGAAGCCCAAAACTGTTCAGGCCATCTTCGACGCCGCGTTCCATGCCAACGGCACAAGACAAACGTCGCCCCTCTCAAAGGGCAATCTCACGGCTCTCCGTGTGTTTCTCCGCAAATATGATGTCCAGACGGTCATCGTCTTTCCGAAAGGCCGGTATCCCGCTGCTGTTGTCAGCTATGTCACCGCCGCGATCGGTTCCCCCGTCGAGTCAGGTGGTGTGACCGCCTGGTTCCATGTCAAACAGCGTCTTCTGATGGACCAGGTCCACGTCGCCCCCGTATCGGGTGGCAATGGTGAAACCTTTCCGAAGTTGGTCACGCACCTATTCATACCTGCGAACGGCGCCAGATTGTCGGGCACTGCGCTGCTTGATGCCAAGGCGACGGGCTACTTCAATGTGACCCAAGTCAAGTTCTATTTGACCGGAGTATCACAACATAACGCGCTGATCGGTACCGCCGCCCCTACTCCTTTCGGATGGCTCACACGTTGGAACACGACTACGGTGGCCAACGGCACGTACCAGCTGCAGGGCGTCGCCTACGACGCCGGCGGGTTCAGTGGGACAAGTGCAGGTGTCTCCATCACCGTCTCAAACTAACAACGGCTTCTGCCGCGTGGCCGGACTTGTTTACGGTGCAGGTGATCGACTGCACTGAGCCACACCCACCTGGACTGGCCACTGGTTCTCTCTGCGGCCGACGTGGTGCAGCATTGTTCGATGGCGCAAGTCAAGCAGTCCGTCTTGATGCGGTCGCGACGGACCTCGACAGGGACCTGTCAGACGCACGTCGTGCCGGGTCAGCATCGTCGACCCCGAGAACCCGGCCATCAGGGGGAGCTTCAAGCTGCCCAAGACCCGCGCCGCTGAGCTCGACCAGTTCATCTCCAGCCGCCGTGAGCTCCTGGCGGCGAGCAAGCAGCGGGCCGACAAGGTGGCCTCGGGCGCGTAGTGGCTCGCGCCACCCGCCTTCAACGGGCTGGGCATCACCGAGTCCTTCACCGTCGCTCGCGTTGCTTGGTCCGATCAGCGGCGGGCAAACCGCGGGCGATGCGCGGTGGGCATCGCTCTTCCTCATCAATGTCCACTTCGCGTCCACTGGCACCAACTATCTGTGTTCGCAACTCCCTCCTTCGGTTCTGCAGAACTATTGGTCGCTCGCAGTGGAAGAGCAGTTCTAAATAGCGCCCCGAATCGTCAATGGCGCCAACGCCAACGCTTTCACGCGGCTCTGCCAGAGGCGGGCTGACGCTGCCGAGCAGCAGGCAATTCGGTCGGGAGCGCCGAACGCGGTCCTGTGGGCGAGCACGTCGGAGCGCGAAGCGCTCGAGGTCGGGAGCGGCCCAACTCGTCTGGCGCCCGCAGCATCAGCCCGGGAATCACCCCCGGAATCACTTTCAGGGTGGCGAACTGATTCGAGGACTGATGGAGCACTCCGTCGTCAGCGACGACGCCGCGTCGCCGCCAGCTTGCTCCGCGCTCTGGCGCCGCCCGCAAGCAGGGCCACCAGGAGCGTCGCCAGAGAACCGAGGATCATCAGGGTTCCGGCGTGCACGTCTGCGGAGAACCGCTTCACGCCTGACGCGAGCGAGTCGCCGCGAAAGGCGGAGAGCTCGACCTCCAAGGCGGCTCGGTTCCACAACGTGACACCGTTGGAGTTCGCCTCCGCCACCGCCTCCAAGGAGTAGTTCGACGATGTGACCACGAGTGCCCGAGCGACGCCGTAGTGAGCCTTCGCCAGGACGGCCTGGTGCACGGTGTCCAGTCGGACCATGCCGCTCCAGTGCTTCACCTGCACGATCGTGCGACCGTGCGGAAGATCGAGGAGCAGGTCGGCGCGGGAGTCCCGCCGAACACGGAGCCGGGCAACACGGTACCCCCTGTTGGCGAACAGGTGCTCGAGGAGACGCTCGAGCTGGCGGCTCGTCATGGCGTCGATCGCGCTCATGCCGGAGCGTTGGTATGCCTCGCACTCCTTCGCCCCCCGACCGCCGAGTCCCGCCACACCCGCCACGGCGAGCGCACACGTCCCCAGCACGAGCAGGCCGAGGCCGGCCGGCCCCATCGCCGCGGCACCGAGGACGAGCAGAACGGCGCCGACCATGGCGACGACGCGAGCAGGGTGCCGGCGCAAGCTCGAACGGATGATTTCGCGCCTCGAGGTTCGCCGGCTGGGGGCTTGTGGACCAGCTCCACCGGACCGCGGCGCGCCCGATCGTCCCGGACCCGGGGCGGAGCGGCCCGCTGACCGGGAGGACGCCGCCTCCTGGGCTTGGGCCTTCTGCCCCCCGGGTGGCTGCGGTGCGGCTCCGCCACGGAGCGTCCGGTCGTACGCGGCGCGACGCGTGGGGTCCGACAGCACCTCGTACGCCTCCTGGACTTGGCGGAAGAGCGCGGCCGGGCCGTCGAGGTCGGGGTGGATCCTTTGGATCAGCTTGCGGTATTTCGCCCTGACCTCGTCCGGCGGGGCAGCGGACGACACGCCCAAGATGTCGTAGTACGTGTCACTCCCCACGCTCCAACTATGCCATTGCTTGCCCGCCGAGCAGGGGAAGGACCCGGCTGAGGGCCCCGTGAGGCGCTGTTCGGGGGAATGTGCCCCCCGGCCCCCGTGGTCGTCCTATTATCTGGGTTGGGTACGCGGCCTCCGACAGAGGTCGGAGCACGTGCGTTGCGCTTCCGCCGTCCGGCCCGCCGCAAATTTTGCGCGCCTGCGCACGTTCATCCGACCCAAAGGAGCTGTCATGACTTCCCCCCCTCCCTACAAGGTTGCCGACCTCTCCCTGGCCGCGTTCGGCCGCAAGGAGATCGAGCTGGCCGAACACGAGATGCCCGGCCTCATGGCCATGCGGGCCGAATACGCCGCCAGCCAGCCCCTGGCCGGCGCCCGCGTCACCGGCTCGCTGCACATGACCGTGCAGACGGCGGTGCTGATCGAGACGTTGACGGCGCTCGGCGCTCGCGTGCGCTGGGCCAGCTGCAACATCTTCTCGACCCAGGACCACGCGGCGGCGGCCGTCGCCGTCGGGCCCGACGGCACGGCCGGCGACCCCAAGGGCGTGCCCGTCTTCGCCTGGAAGGGCGAGACGCTCGAGGAGTACTGGTGGTGCACCGAGCAGGCCCTGCTGTGGCCCGGTGAGGGCGGTCCCAACATGATCCTCGACGACGGCGGCGACGCCACGCTGCTGGTGCACAAGGGTGTCGAGTTCGAGAAGGCGGGCGCCGTTCCCGATCCCTCGACGGCCGGGTCGGAGGAGTTCGCGGTCGTCCTCGGCCTTCTCGGCCCGCAACCTGGCAGAGGACCCGGGGCGCTGGACGTCCATCGCCAACGGGATCAAGGGCGTCACGGAGGAGACGACGACCGGCGTCCACCGGCTGGCCGAGATGGCCAAGAGAGGCGAGCTCTTGTTCCCGGCCATCAACGTCAACGACTCGGTGACCAAGTCGAAGTTCGACAACAAGTACGGCTGCCGCCACTCGCTGGTCGACGGCATCAACCGCGCCACCGACGTGCTGATCGGCGGCAAGGTGGCCGTCGTCTGCGGCTACGGCGACGTCGGCAAGGGCTGCGCGCAGTCGCTCGCCGGCCAGGGCGCCCGCGTCGTCGTGACGGAGGTCGACCCGATCTGCGCCCTGCAGGCCGCCATGGAGGGCTTCCAGGTCACGACGCTCGAGGACATCCTGCCCGAGGCGGACATCATCATCACGACGACCGGCAACAAGGACATCATCACGGCCGCGCACATGGCCGGCATGAAGCACCAGGCCATCGTGGGGAACATCGGGCACTTCGACAACGAGATCGACATGGCCGGACTGGCGAAGACCCCGGGGGTCGAGCGGGTGAACATCAAGCCCCAGGTCGACAAGTGGGTGTTCCCCGACGGCCACGCCATCATCATCCTGTCGGAGGGGCGCCTGCTCAACCTGGGCAACGCGACCGGGCACCCGAGCTTCGTCATGTCGAACTCGTTCACCAACCAGACGATGGCGCAGATCGAGTTGTTCACCCAGACCGGCCAGTACGTGAACGACGTCTACGTGCTGCCCAAGCATCTCGACGAAAAGGTGGCGAGGCTGCACCTCGACGCGCTGGGCGTGAAGCTCACCACGCTGACCCAGGAGCAGGCCGACTACATCGGCGTGCCGGTGCACGGGCCCTACAAGCCCGACACCTACCGGTACTGAGGGTGCGTCAGCCCAGCGTGGCGGTGGCGATCACCGTCCCGCTGGGCGAGACCACCTCGGCGGTGCGGATCGACGACGGGCTGACGTGCAGCGGGGCGACCCACGCCCCGTAACCCTTGCGGGCGACGAAGGACCCGACCCAGTGGGTGACGCCGTCCTTGGTGGTCACGGCGCACATGACCGTGCCCCGGGCCGGCGAATCGGCCAGCGTCATCGACATCCAGGGCTTGGCAGCCGCCGAAGGCGCTCGACCTGGCCGACCGCCACGCCGTTCTGCGACCAGGTGCGGCCGAGACCCCTCCGCGAACGGTGCGACTGCGCCGAGGTGGTGGGTGCGGGCGAGGACGTCAGCGTCAGGCCGAGGCCGAGGCCCAGGGCGACCACGGCGGCGGCCACCCCGAGCGGCACGAACCGCGACGCCCGGAAGCGTCGGTGCCGCTTGTGATCCACGGTGGCGACGCCCATCCGCTCGAGGAGGCGGACCTCGAACCCGACCGGGGGTTCCACCTCGGGGGCCGCCTGCACGACGGTGTCGGCCACCCGGGACAGCTGCTCGAGCTCGTCGGCGCAGCGCTGGCAGGACTCCACGTGCGACAGGACCCGTGCCCGGTCCCGCCCCGTCAGCACGCCGAGCGCCAGCTCCGCCAGGTCGTCCGAGTACTGCGGACAGCCTCGCTCTCTCGTGTCGTCGCTCATCGCTCGCCCCCCTCGGCGTGTTCGACTGCCGACCGCAACCGGATGAGGGCGGTCCGGATGCGCGTCTTGGCGGTGCCGAGTGGGATGCCCTCGGACTCGCTGATCTCCGACGCGGTCCTGCCGTAGACGGCGGCGAGGACGACTGCCCGTCGCTGCTCGTCGGAGAGCACCCCGAGGGCCGCCCGCACCGTGTGCGCGGGCGTCCGTGCGGTGCGCGGTGTCCTCCGGGTTGTGCTCGGTGCTCCGGAGCGTGGCCAGGGCGAAGTCGTTCGGGTCGGTCGCCACGGCGCGGCGGAGGCGCAGGGCGTCGATGGCCAGGTTGCGCGTGATCGTCAGCACCCATGACGCCACCGAGCCCCGCCGGGGGTCGAACACGGGCGCGTGCCGCCAGACCCTGGTCATCGCCTCCTGGGCGACGTCCTCGGCCACCCCGGCGTCGCCGGTCATGGAGTAGGCCAGGCCGAAGACCCGCCGCTGGTAGCGGCGGACGAAGGTGACCGCGGCGGCGTGCTCCCCCAGGGCCATGCCGGCCAGGAGTCCCTCGTCGGACAATTCGCCCTGGGCCATGCTCGATTCTCGCATCGCCAGCTATACGGGCGGGCCCGGCACCGGGATTTCCCCAGGTCGAAGAGCAATCCCCGCACAACGCTCGCCCGTAGTCCCTGCGTGCCTCTCGCCCCGCCGACATCCCGATGGCAGCCCGTCTCCGGACGGGTCGGTGCCGTCGTCGTCCACCGGCCGTGGGCCGCCGCCGCGCCGTCCCTCGTCGGGTCGGTTCCCCGCGCTCGCCCCGGCTCGACCCCGGCCGGCACCGAGACGTGGGGAACCCCTCGGACCGGGCCCCGCGCCCCTTCTCCCGGTTGGGGCGCGGGCCCGGCTCGGGCTGCGGTCCCAGCGCAGCCCGGTGAATCAGCGCAGCCCGGCGAATCAGCGCAGCCCGGCGAATCAGCGCAGCCCGGCGATCAGCGCAGCCCGGCGAAGAGGTCGTCCTCGGGGACGGGCGCGTCGGTCCGGTCGACCGCCCGCACGAAGCTCTCCGATCCCATGAGGGTCGAGAACAGCTCCTCGCCCATCTGCAGGAAGAAGATGTTGTCGCTCTGGCTGGCGTGTGCGGCGAGCGACGCATACTTGCGCCCGGCGACCGCGCTGCAGTCGATCGTCGTCGTGATGAGCTCGTCGGGCGTGCCGAAGTCGGGGTTCTCCTCCACCTCGGCCGGACCCTCGATGCCCGCCTCGGCCAGCACGTCGCGGAAGCCTCGCAGCATCGACCGCGCCACCGCGGTGTAGTACAGCTTGGCCGGGATCCCGCACTCCGCCAAGGCCGCATGGGTGATGCGGTTGGCCTGTATGTGGTCGGGGTGCCCGTAGAACCCGTTCTCGTCATAGGTGACGACGACCTGCGGCTCGTGCGTGCGCATCAGATCGGCCAGCCGGTGTGCCGCATCCTCCACCGGGGTGCGCCAGAAGGAACCGGGTGCGTCGTTCTGCGGCCACCCCTGCATCCCCGAGTCGTGGTAGCCCAGGAGCTCGAGCTGCGAGACGCCGAGGACGTCGCAGCTGGCCTCGAGCTCCCGCCGTCGCAGGGGCACGACGACGCGCTCGTCGTGGCCGGGGTCGCCCGGCTTCAGGCCGCCGGGCGCGTCGCCGAGCTCCCCGTTGGTGCACGTGACGAGGACGGTGCGCACGCCCTCATCGGCGTAGCGGGCCAGGATGCCGCCCGTCCCGATGGCCTCGTCGTCGGGATGGGCGTGCACGGCCATGAGGGTGAGCGGTCGGTCGGGCATGGTCGGCAGCGTATGGGGTCGGGGGACCGCGCCGGTCGGGCCGGCCGCTCGCCTTTATGTCTGCAGACCACCCACCGCCCCCGCCAGCCGCTCGAGCTCGCCCCGCCACTCCCCCGGCGGCGCCATCGGGCGCACGATGAACTTGGAGAAGCCCACCTCGACGAACTGCCCGATCATGGCGCGCAGCCCGGCCGAGCCCGACCGGGACGATCTGCTCCAGCGGCCGGCCGCGGGCACGGCGGGCCAAGGGCGACGACGCCAGCGCCGCCACGTCGGTGCCCTCTGGTGCATAGGCGAGGCTGACGCCGAAGTGCTCCGCACTGATGGCGCGGCCGTGTTCGGCGGCCACCCGGTCGATCACCGCCTTGCCCGCTGCGGCGTCCTCGGGTGTGCAGAAAGCGGGGATCCACCCGTCGGCCAGGCGGCCGCAGCGCTCGAGAGCCGCCGGGACGTTGCCGCCCAGCCAGACGTCGAAGGGGTCCTGCACCGGTCGGGGCGAGACCGAGACGTCGGCGAAGGACCCCGCCGGACCCTCGTGAGAGACCACGTCGCCGGCCCACAGGCGCCGCAGCACCGGCAGCGCATCGTCCATCAGCAGAGCACGGGTGGCGCTCGGGATCCCGACGGCGCTGCGCTCCGCGCCGATGTCGAGCCCCGGCACGAACGTGAGGAGGAAGCGCCCGCCCGAGAGCGTGTCGAGCGTGGCGACCGCCTTGGCCAGCCACACGAGGTTGCGGCCCGGCAGCAGCATCGTCGTGCCGATCTTGAGCCGCGGGCACGCACCCGACGCCCAGGCCAGCCCGACGAGCGGGTCGGGCCCGGGCCGCGTCAGCACCTCGGGGAGCCACAACGAGTCGAATCCGGTGTCGCGGATGGCCTGTGCCAGCGCGAGCATCGTCTCGGGTCCGAGGCTCTCCCCTCCCGCACTGATCCCGATCCGGATCTTCACGGCGCGTCGGCCACCGCGGCCACGGCGCGCCCGATCCCGTCGTCGTCCACGTCGCGGTGCGTGACGAAGCGGACGACATCGGGCGCGATGGCATGCGCCAGCACCCCGTGACCCTCCAGGTGGGCCACGAGCTTGTCGGGGCCCGCATGGGTGAAGGTCACGATGTTGGTGCGCACGGTGGCCGGGTCGAGTCCGCAGCGCGGCCAGCGCCGCGCCACCGCGTCGGCCAGCCGGGCGCCCGGACGTGGTCCTCGGCGAGGCGCTCGACCATCTCCGAGAGGGCCAGCAGTCCCGGTGCGGCGAGGACGCCGGCCTGGCGCATGCCTCCCCCGAGCCGCTTGCGGGCCAGCCTGCCCTCGGCGATCACCTCCACCGGGCCGGCGAGCAACGACCCGACCGGCGCGCACAGGCCCTTGGACAGACAGCACGAGACGGTCGTCGCGGGCGCGGCCCATTCGGCGACGGGCACCCCGGTGGCCACCTCGGCATTGAACAGCCGTGCTCCGTCCAGGTGGACGGGGACCGGGCCCGCCGCCTCGACCAGCGCGCGGAGGCCGGGCATCGTCCACGGGGCGCCCGATGCGGCCATGTGCGTGTTCTCGATGCACACCAGCGACACCGAAGGCTGATGGTGCGCCGACGCCTGGCGCGCCTGGCGGACGTCGCCCGCGCGCACCATGCCGTCGTCGTCGTCGAGCTCGATGAATTGGATGCCGGCGTTCAGCGCTGCCGCGCCGTACTCGTAGGCGACCACGTGCTGACGGCGCCCCGCCACGACGGCGGTCCCCGGTGCCGACAGGACGCGCACGGCGATCTGGTTGGCCATCACGCCGGAGGGCACGAACAGGGCGGCCGGCTTGCCCACCCGGGCCGCGAACGCCTCCTCGAGCGAGCGGACGGTCGGGTCCTCGCCGTAGTCGTCGTCACCGACGACGGCATCGGCCATGGCGCGCCGCATCGCGGGCGTCGGCTGGGTGACGGTGTCGCTGCGCAGGTCGACCACGTCGGGCACGACCGGCAGGTTATCGGCGCGCCCCTAACATGCGGCGGTGACCACGCCGCCTGCCATGCCCGACCGCAGCTCGGCCGCGTTGCCCGACGGGCGCCACAGCATCCACGAGCTCCTCGACGTCGAGGTCCTCGAGGCCCGCCCCGAGCGGGTCGTCATGCGCCTCCCGGTGGACTGGCGGGTGCACCAGCCCTACGGCATCCTCCACGGGGGCGTCTCGGCCCTGCTGGCCGAGTCCGCGGCCAGTTACGGCGCCGCGCTGGCGGCGGGCCCCGAGCGCAGCGTTGTCGGGATCGAGCTCAACGCCAGCCATCTCCGTTCGGTGCGCGATGGCCATCTGACTGCCGAGGCCACGCCCGTCCGGGTGGGGCGGACCATCCAGGTCTGGCGCATCGCCCTGGCCGACGACGACGGACGGCCGGTCTGCGAGGCTCGCTGCACGCTCGCCGTGCTCGGCGCCCCGGGGGGTGCCGCCGGGGCGGTCGAGTCACCACGGCCCCTCGACTAGGGCCCCCGTCCATGGAGTGGGCAGGCCGCCCGCTCCGACGTACTATGTCGGTGTGACCCCGGTAGGAAGCCGAGCGCGCCACCCGTCCCTCGGGCTCATCCTCCCCCCCACCATGCAGGGAGAACTCCGCTCCAGCCCTGGTGCTACCTCAAGTAGTACTGCTGGTGGTACCGGGAGCGCGCCGGATCTGGTGGAGCTCTGCCGGCGGGCCGAGGCCACCGGAGCCGACTCGCTCTGGGCGGTCGACCATCTCTACTGGCCCCACCCCATGGGCGAGTCACTGACGACCCTGGCCGTCGCCGCCGTGGCCACGAGCCGCCCCACCCTGGGCACGTGCGTGCTGCAACTTCCTCTGCGGCGGCCCGATGCCGTGGCGAAACAGGCGACGGCGCTCCAGCTCCTCTCTGGTGATCGCTTCGTGCTCGGGCTCGGGGTCGGCATCCACGAGGGCGAGTACGAGCGGGCCGGGGTGGACTACCACCGCCGGGGCCGGCTCCTCGACGAGGGCGTGGCCCGGCTGCGGGCCGCCTGGGGTGCAGGGGGCGAGCGGGACTCCGAGTACGTCCAAGAGCCCGCCTCGTCCGCGGTGCCGCTGTGGTTCGGAGGCTCGAGCGACGTGGCCCGGCGGCGGGCGGCCGCCGTGGGCGACGGGTGGGTCCCCCTTTTCCTGGACCCGGACCAGTACGCGGCGGGGCTGGAGGCGCTCGGGCGCGAGACCGCCGAC
This sequence comes from uncultured Acidimicrobiaceae bacterium, assembly GCA_963728845.1. Taxonomy (GTDB): domain Bacteria; phylum Actinomycetota; class Acidimicrobiia; order Acidimicrobiales; family RAAP-2; genus Bog-473. The sequence continues at coordinate 53,287 of CAVSLS010000015.1, read as the reverse complement.
GCCGGCCGTGCCCCCGGGGCCGTGGCGGCCGCCGTGGTGGTCTTCGCCTGCGTGGGTGACGACGACGAGGCGCCAGGCCCGCGGCGCGGCCTGGCTGTCGCACTTGTACCGGCTCCCCCCCAAGGCATTCCGGCGCCATCTCGTGGCGGGATCGCCGGAGACATGCGCGGCGGCACTGCAGTGCTACGCAGACGCCGGGGCCGACCACATCGTGGTGATGGTGGCCGGGTCGCCCGCCGTCGAGCACTTCGCCCTGCTGCGCGCCGCGTTCGCCGGCGACGCGCAGCGGACCCTGACCGGAACGCCGGCATGAGCACCACCGATGTCGCCATCCTCGGGACGGGCATGACCGACATGAGCCGGCGCGACCTCGCGCCCGAGCTGATGGCCTACGAGGTCGCGCACGAGGCGCTCGACGACGCGGGCGTGTCGGCCCACGAGCTCGGCCTCGTCATGGTCGGCAACGCGATGGCGGGGAGGCTCAGCGACCAGGGCTGCATGCGCGGGCAGACCTGGTTGCGCAAGGCCGGGCTCAACGAGGCGGCGATCATCAACATCGACAACTCGTGCGCCGGGGGGAGCTCGGCGCTGCACCTCGCGACGATGGCGGCCACCGTCCAGGACCGCCCGGTGCTGGCGCTGGGCGTCGAGAAGATGTGGACGGGCGACCGCGCCGAGACGATCGCCGGGATTGAAGACGGCCTGCCGGCGGAGTACCGCCTGGACCTGCACGAGCGGCGCCACGAGGACGACAATCCGGCCGGGAGCATCCTCATGGGGCTCAACAACGCCTGGGCGCACCGCCTCATGGACGAGACGGGCGCGACGGTGCGCCAGATCGCGGCCGCCGCGGTCAAGGCGTTCGACCACGCGTCGCGCAACCCCCTCGCCCAGTTCCAGCGTTCCGTCACCATCGACGAGGTCCTCGCCTCGGCCCAGGTCGCTGGCGTCCTGACCCGCCTGATGTGCAGCTCGTTCACCGACGGCGCCGCGGCGGTGCTGCTCGGCGGACCCTCGGTCCGGGCGCCCGCCTCCAGTCCCCGTATCATCGGTTCGGTGGCCCGCTCGGGAAACGGCTCGCTCGACTACCACGACCGGCTGACCCAGGTGGCCGAGTGCGCGTGGGAGGCCTTCGGGTTCGGGCCCGACGAGGCCGACCTCGTCGAGTTGCACGACGCCACGGCGGCCGAAGAGCTCTACGCCCTGGAGTCGCTGGGGTTCTTCCCCGCCGGGGAGGCCGGCCCGGCCACCGAGGCGGGCGCCACCGGCGTCGACTCCCCCGGGCTGGTGGTGAACTCCAGTGGCGGCCTCGTCGGCCGTGGGCATCCCCTGGGAGCCACCGGGCTGGCCCAGGTGGTCGAGCTGGCGACGCAGCTGCGCGGCCGCGCCGGCGGCCGCCAGGTGACGGGGGCGCGCACCGGCGTGGCGGTGAACACGGGCGGCATCATCTACGGGGATGCAGGGTTCGTGGGCATCCACGCGATCCGCGCCGGGTCCGCTGCGTGAAGGGGATCCGGATCACCGGCTGGGGGATCGCCGTGCCGGACAAGGTCGTGACCAACGCCGACATGGCGGTCAACCTCGACACCAGTGACGAGTGGATCGTCGAGCGCACCGGGATCCGCGAGCGCCACATCGGCGGGACGACGTCAGGCCTGGCGATCGAGGCCGGCTCAGGCGGCCCTGGCCCGGGCCGGGAGGAGGCCCGAGGAGATCGACAACCTCGTGCTGGCGACCACCACACCCGACGGCATCGTCCCGGGGACGGCGCCGACCGTGCAGCACGGGATCGGCATGCGGGGCGGCGCCTTCGACATCAACGCCGCGTGCTCGGGCTTCGTCTACGGCCTGATCACGGCGGCCGGCCTCATCGCGGTCGGGTCGGGCCCGGTCCTCTTGGTCGGCTCGGAGACGCTGTCGCGCATCACCGACATGGACGACCGCAAGATCGCCATCATCGTCGGCGACGGGGCCGGCGCCGTCGTCGTCGAACCGGTGGAAGGCCCCGGGAGCCTGCTCAGCTGGAACCTGAACGCCGACGGGTCCCTCAAGCACCTGCTCAAGTGCGAGCACGGTGGCACCCTCTTCATGGACGGCAAGGAGGTGTTCCGCCGTGCCGTCCGGGTCGTGGTCGAGTCGGCCGAGCGGGCCATGGCCGATGCGGGCCTGGGTCCCGACGACATCTCCCTGATGGTGCCCCACCAGGCCAACGTGCGGATCATCCAGGCCGCCTGCCAGCGTCTGGGCATCCCCGAGGACCGGACCGTGGTCGTGATCGACCGCTACGGGAACACGTCCTCGGCCTCCATCCCGCTCGCCCTCGACGATGCGCTCGAAAACGGCCGTGTCCACGGCGGCGACAACCTCTTGCTGACCGGGTTCGGCGGCGGAATGACCTGGGCCAGCGCCGTCTTCCGCTGGAGCGAATGAGCACGGAGGCGGACGGAGCAGGACTCACGCTGGTCATCCTGGCGGCGGGCCGGGCCCGGCGCTACGGCGGCTGCAAGCCCTTGGCGCCGGTGGGAACCCACGGTGAGGCGGTGATCGACCTGGTGGCCTCGGACGCGCTGGCCGCCGGGTTCGAGACCATCGTCCTGGTGCTCGGCCCGAGCACGGGCCCCGCCATCCGGTACCACGTCGAGCACACCTGGCCCGACGCCGTCGACGTGCGCTTCGCCACCCAGCCGTCGCCGCTCGGCACCGTCGACGCGGTGCTGTGCGCCTCGGACTACGTGGGAGGCGCTCCCTACGGGGTGGGCAACGCCGACGACATCTACGGCCGCGACGGGTGCGCGCTGCTGGCGGAGCACCTGCGGGCCGGGGGCGACGACAATGCGCTGGTGGGCTACCGGCTGGCCGATGCCGTGATCGGCTTCGTCGCCGGTGACCCGGGGCATCTGCCGGGTGGCCGACGACGGGCGGCTCCTCGGGGTGGACGAGCGGCGCCAGGTGCACGCCAACGGCGACGGCGGCTTCCTGGCGGACGACGGGAACGAGCCCGCCATCCTGCCGGCGGACGCCCGGGTGTCGATGAACCTCTGGGGCTTCACCGCCGCCTTTCACAAGACGCTCCGGGCGGCCATGGACGCAGCCGTCGACGCGTCGGAGGAATCGGAGGTCCTCCTGCCCGAGGTGGTCGCCCAGTCGCTCGGCACCAGCTCGTTCACCGTCCTGGCCGCGGAGGGCCGCTGCGTCGGGGTCACCCATCCCGACGACCTCTCGCTGGTCCAGGCCGAGGTGAACCGTGAGGTCGCCGCCGGCGAGCGTCCGGCCGGCCTCTGGCCGTCGCTGCACGCCGGTTAGCGGGACGGTCGGATCATGCTGAGCCGCGGAACTCACTGAGCTGCGCATTTTCAGCTGCGCAATTTCACTGCGAATTCATGTCTTCAATCGTCGACTCGGACGACGACCGGTGTGCTGTGCGTGGTCTGTCCGGCAAAGTTTTCGGCGAAACCGCGGAAACCAGACGACCGCCGCGATGGAGGCAACGACGCCTTCGTCCCCTCCGGCCGACGTCACGAGCCCGGACGCGACGCAACCCCGAGTAACCGTTCGGCCGAAGCCTCCCGTGCTCCTCGGGGCCACGTCAACGATGCACCGCTGGCATCGCGCCGGGGTCGTGTCGGACAACCCCCGCCCGAGGCCGGCCACGGCGACTCCAGGGAAGCCGCCGTGACGCACCACGGAACATCGCAGAACGGATCCTCGTGCCCGCTCCGGTCGCGCCCCCTTGCGGGGCTCGCTCCCGGCCCTCGATCCCGCCTTGCAGCGTTCTCTCGGCTTCCCTCCGGTTCGCCTTGCGGCTCCCCTTCGGGCTTCCCTCGCTTGCGCCTTTCGGTGCTCGCTTGAGGTTCGGCGGGCTCTCGTCTCCGAACTGAAGACCAGGGTGCACTTCGTGTCACGCGAGGTCAATGGGGATTCGCGAAATCCAGACGTTCTCCCCACCTTTCTTCAGGTCATCCCCAAGCACCGCCGCCGCCATCCCCAGTTCTTCCCCATGGTGACGGCGGTCTTCCCCGTGGTGACGGCGATTTCGGCGTCGCCGGCTCCGATCCCTGCCGCCTCAACGAGGTCCCTGGCGCAGCAGTGCACGCAGCTGCTCCGGCGTGAAGTGGCTGGGTTCGGTGTCGTGCACGAACTCCTCGAGGATCTCGACGAACCGGGCGGGTTCTTCGGCGTGGGGGAAATGGCCGACGCCCTCCATGATCCGCAGCCGGCTGTTCGGTATGGCCTCGTGGACCTTGTAGGCATGGACGACGGGATGATGGTGTCCTTGTCTCCCCACACGATCAACGTCGGCATGTGGGCGGCCAGGTACAGCCGGTCCATGGCGCTCACGGTCTGGCCGCCCGGGTCGATCACGCCCCGCATGGTGGTGACGAAGGCCTTGCGGTTCTCCGGATTGGTCAACGACCTATAGGCGTTCCAGACCTCCTCGGCCCTGGCATTGCGAAATCCGAGGCTTCGGGAGATCCTGGTCAGCGCGTCGCCCCAGCTGCGGGCGAAGGAGGGGAAGAGCACCGGCATGACGAACTCGGCGGCGGGCAGCGTGGCCAGCCGCAGGATCCAACTCACCTCGCGGCCGAGTCCACCGGCGTCGACCAGGACGAGGCGCTCACAGAGCTCGGGAAACTGATACGCGAACTGCAACGCGACGCCGCCCCCGTAGGACTGGCCGATGACGGTGGCGCGCTCGACCTCGAGCAGTTGCAGCAGGTCGCGCACACTGGCGGCCAGGTTGCCGAGCGAGTAGTCGCCGGGAGGTTTGGCTGATTCGCCGTGGCCGAAGAAGTCGGGCGCCAGCACCGTGTAGTCGTGCTGCAACAGCTGCATGACCGGGATCCAGGTGCGGGAGCTTCCGGCGATCCCGTGCAGGAGCAGGAGCACCGGACCTTGGCCCGCCCGCCGATAGCCGATCCGGTGCCCGTGGAGAAAGACGTACTCCATCGGGAAGGGTTCCTCTGCCTCGACCAGGCCGGCCGTCTCCATCGGCCCATTGTGGTCCGGCGAACCTCGGCGCGACCGCCGTCCGTGGCACGACTAGGCGGTCGGTCACGTCCCGATCGCCGGAGCGGGCGCCTACAACGGCGTGACGTAGGCCCCGGCGATACCGCCGTCGACCAGGAAGGTCGACGCTGTGATGAAAGACGAGTCGTCCGAGGCGAGGAACGCCGCCGCCGCCGCGATCTCGGCCGCCTCGCCGAAGCGGCCCATGGGGATGTGCACCAGTCGGCGGGCGGCGCGTTCGGGATCCTTGGCGAAGAGCTCTTCGAGCAACGGGGTGTTGACCGGCCCCGGGCACAGCGCGTTCACCCGCACCCCCTGGCGGGCGAACTGCACGCCGAGCTCACGCGACATGGCGAGCACGCCTCCCTTGGAGGCCGTGTAGCTGATCTGGCTGGTCGCCGCACCCATGACCGCGACGAACGACGCGGTGTTGATGATCGATCCCCTGCCGCGGGCGAGCAGGTGCGGCAACGCGTGCTTGCAGCAGAGATACACCGACGTGAGGTTGACGCGCTGGACGCGGTCCCAGGCTTCGAGCCCGGTGTCGAGGATGGAGTCGTCGTCGGGCGGGCTGATGCCGGCGTTGTTGCAGCAGACGTCGATCCCACCGAAGCGGGCGGCCACCTCGCCGTACAGGGCCTCCACCTCGTCGGAGGACGTCACGTCGGCCCGCACGAACACTCCGCCGACCGCTGCCGCCACCTCACCGCCGGCTCCCTCGTCGAGGTCCACGACGGCCACCTGTGGCGCCCTCTGCGGCGAAGCGCTCGCACATGGCGCGGCCGATGCCGCTGGCGCCACCGGTGACGACGGCGACGCGGTCGACCAGGCGGCGGGCGTAGGGGGCGGTCTCGCTCATGTCTCTCCTCCTGCGGGCGCCGATGCCCGCTCTCCGAACCGTCAGTCCGAGCTGATGAAGACGTTCTTGACGTCGCTGAACGCCTCGAGGGCGTCGGGCCCCAGCTCTCGGCCGATCCCCGACTGCTTGACGCCGCCGAAGGGCGTCCAGTAGCGCACCGACGAGTGCGAGTTGACCGACAGCGTCCCCGTCTCGACGGCGCGGGCCACCCGCAGGGCCCGCCCGACGTCGCGGGTCCACAGCGAGCCCGAGAGCCCGTAGGGGGTGTCGTTGGCGAGGCGGACGGCCTCCGCCTCGTCCTCGAAGGGGATGACGACGACCACCGGCCCGAAGATCTCCTCGGTCGCCGCCCGCGCCGTCGGGTCGACCGGGGCGAGCACGGTGGGAGCGAACCAGTTCCCCGGGCCGTCGGGACAGGCTCCGCGCACGGCGACCGGTGCGTCGTCGGGCACGAACGAGGCGACGGTGGCCAGGTGCGACTCGGAGATCAAGGGGCCCATCTCGGTCGTCTCGAGTGTCGGGTCGCCCACGACGACGCCGCGCACGGCCGGCTCGAGCAGGGCCAGGAAGCGCTCGTACACCGTGCGCTCGACGAGGATGCGCGAGCGTGCGCAGCAGTCCTGGCCGGCGTTGTCGAAGACGCCCGAGGGCGCACGGGCCGCCGCCAGCTCGAGGTCGGCGTCGGCGAAGACGATGTTGGCACTCTTGCCCCCGAGCTCGAGGGTGACCCGCTTGACCTGCTCGGCGCAGCCCGCCATGACGCGCCGCCCCACCTCGGTCGAGCCGGTGAAGCACACCTTGCGCACGGCTGGGTGGGCCACGAAGCGCTCGCCCACCACGCTGCCCTTGCCGGGCAGGATCTGCAGCACGCCCTCGGGCAGCCCGGACTCGAGTGCGAGCTCGCCGATGCGCAGCGCGCTCGAGGGGCGTCAGCTCGGCCGGCTTGACGACGACCGTGTTGCCGGCCGCCAGGGCGGGCGCGAAGCCCCAGCCGGCGATGGCCATGGGGAAGTTCCACGGAACGATCACGCCGACCACGCCGAGCGGCTCGTGGAAGGTGAAGTCGACGCCGCCGGGCACCGGGATCTGCCGGCCGCAGTGGCGCTCGGGCGCGGCGGCGTAGTACTCGAGCACGTCGCGCACGTTGCCGGCCTCCCAGCGTGCGTTCCCGATCACGTGGCCCGCGTTGGCCACCTCCAGCGCAGCCAGCTCGTCGACGTGGGCGTCCACCGCGGCGGCGAAGCGCCGGAGCAGGCGGGCGCGCTCCCCGGGCGCCACGCCCCGCCAGGTCTCGAAGGCTGCCGCCGCCCGGGCGATGGCGGCGTCGGTCTCCTCCGCGCTCGAGGCCCTCGACCTTGGCGATCACCTCTCCGGTGGCGGGGTTGCGGACGTCCACGGACTGATCTTTGCCGATGACGGCCCTCTCCCCACAGCCGACGGGCCGACCGGTGCGCCGCGGGAGGGCCCGACCGGCGGGCCGACCGGTGCACGGGCCCGCCGGTACAGTGCGGGACCGTGCCCCAGGCCCCCGCGACACCGAGCGTGCAGTTCAACCTGGCCAAGGCCTTCGACACCCTGGTCGAGACCCTGGCCGACCGGGAGTGCATCGTGTGGCGCGACCGGCGCCTCACCTACGCCCAGGTGTCCGAGCGCTCACGGCGCCTGGCCGCGTACCTCCACGGCAGGGGCCTGCGCCTGCGCCGCGAGCGCGCCGAGCTCCAGGGCTACGAGTCGGGGCAGGACCACGTCGCCCTCGCCCTCTACAACGGCAACGAGTACCTCGAGGGGATGCTGGGCTCGTACCGGGCCCGCGTCGCCCCCTTCAACGTCAACTACCGCTACGTCGGCGAGGAGCTGCGCTACCTGCTCGACGACGCCCGGCCCCGGGCGCTGATCCTGCACGCGTCGCTCGCGCCGACCTTCGCCGAGGTGCTGCCGACGCTGAAGGAGCCCCCCGACGTGCTGCTCCAGGTCGCCGACGAATCGGGCCACCCCCTCCTCCCCGGGGCGGAGTGGTACGAGGAGGCGCTGGCCGCGTCCTCACCCGAGGGCGCACCGGTCGAGCCGTCCCCCGACGACCTCTACATCCTCTACACCGGCGGCACGACCGGCATGCCCAAGGGCGTGCTGTGGCGCCAGCACGACATCTTCATGGCCGCCATGGGCGGGCGGAAGGTCGGCACCTGGGAGATCGTGACCAGCTACGAGGGGATCACCGAGCGGCTGGCCGAGAGCTTCCCGCTCAAGTTGATGGTCCTGCCGCCGCTCATGCACGGGGCGGCGCAGTGGGCGGCCTTCATGCTCATGGCCCAGGGGTCGACGCTCGTCTTCCCCGACGACCCCCGGCGGGTCGATCCCGACGACGTGTGGTCCACCGTCGAGCGGGAGAAGGCCAACACCATGACGATCGTCGGCGACGCCGTGCTGCGGCCGCTGCTGCTCCAGCTCGACAAGAAGAGCTACGACCTCTCGTCGTTCTTCGCCGTGGGCAACGGCGGCGCGCCGCTCACGCCGGCCGTGCGGGCCATGGCGCTCGAGCGCCTGCCCAACCTGGTCATCTCCGACTCGGCCGGCTCGTCGGAGACGGGGGCGCAGATGCACGCCACGTCGGTCGACGACGTCGAGGTCGGGACGTTCCTGCCCGGACCCGGCACCGTCGTGGTGGACGAGTCGCTGGCGCACGTGCTGGCGCCCGGGCACGAGGGCAACGGGTGGCTGGCCCAGACGGGGAACGTGCCGCTGGGGTATCTCGGCGACCCGGACAAGACGGCGCGCACCTTCCCGGTGATCGACGGCGTCCGCTACTCCATCCCCGGCGACCGGGCGCGGTACCTGGTCAACGGCGAGATCGAGCTGCTCGGCCGCGACTCGGTCACGGTGAACTCCGGTGGCGAGAAGATCTTCGTCGAGGAGGTGGAGCGGGCCATCGCCGGGCACCCCGCGGTGGCCGACGTCGTCGTGACCGGCCGCCCGTCGGAGCGCTGGGGCTCCGAGGTGGTCGCCGTGGTGCAGCTGGCCGAGGGCGCCTCGGCCGACGAGGCGTCCATCGTCGAGCACGCCTCGGCCCACATCGCCCGCTACAAGCTGCCCAAGGAGGTCGTGTTCGTGGAGCGCATCCAGCGCTCGCCCTCGGGCAAGGCCGACTACCGCTGGGCGGCCGAGACGGCCGTCAAGGGCGCTCAGGGGGCTTAGCGACGGCGATCGAGACCCGGGCCGACGATCGAGACCGCCCGCCTCGTCCTGCGACCGTTCACCGACGTGGACCGGGCGCCCTTCGCCGAGCTCAACGCGCACCCGCTGGTGGTCGAGTCGCTGGGGTCGTCGCCCACCCGGGCCGAGAGCGACGCCATGGTGGACCGCTACTCGGCGGAGATGGCACGCGAGGGCTGGGGTCTGTGGGCGGTCGAGGTGGCCGGCGGCGCGCCGTTCGTGGGCATGGTCGGCCTGCACCGGGTCGGCGCCGCCCTCCCCTGCGCCCCGGCCGTCGAGGTGGGCTGGCGGCTGCACCCCGACCACTGGGGCCACGGCTACGCCACCGAGGCCGCCGCGGCGTCGCTGCGCTTCGGCTTCGACGACGCCGGGCTGGCGGAGATCGTGGCCTTCACCACCACCCTGAACACCCGCTCGCAGGCGGTCATGGAGCGGATCGGCATGGTGCGCGACCCCGGCGCCGACTTCGACCACCCCGGCCTGCCCGAGGGCAGCCCGCTGCGGCGCCACGTGCTCTACCGCGCCACCGCGTCGCGACCCCGCCCTACCTTGGTGCCGATGAGCACCGAGACCCGACGCTGCGAGTGGGCCCAGAGCCCCGAGATGATCGCCTACCACGACACCGAGTGGGGCGTGCCGGTGCACGACGACCCGACCCACTTCGAGTTCCTGGTGCTCGAGGGAGCGCAGGCGGGGCTCAGCTGGGCCACGATCCTCAAGCGGCGCGGCGGGTACCGCAAGGCCTTCGCCGGCTTCGACGCCGCCAAGGTGGCGCGCTTCACGCCGGCCCGGGTCGAGAAGCTGCTCGCCGACCCGGGGATCATCCGCAACCGGGCCAAGGTCGAGGCCACCGTGCGCAACGCCCGCGCCTTCCTGGCCGTGCAGGAGGAGTTCGGCTCGTTCGACGCCTACGTCTGGGGCTTCGTGGGCGGGCAGCCCATCGTCAACAAGTGGCGGCGGACGGCGCAGATCCCCGCCGTGACGGCGACCTCGGAGGCCGCTGAGCGCCGACCTGCGCCGGCGCGGCTTCGGCTTCGTCGGCCCCACCGTCTGCTACGCCCACCTGCAGGCGACCGGGCTGGTCAACGACCACCTGGTGCAGCTGCTTCCGCTACGCCGAGCTCACAGGGGCCGGCGCATGAGGACGCGGGTGCCGAAGCGGCCCATGACCGGCTCCTCGGGGGCCAGGCCGTGCGCCACCAGCCAGTCGTCGACCGGGCCCACCTCCACGAAGCCCTCCGACGCGTAGAAGGGCCCGTTCCAGGGCACGTCGCGGTAGGTGGCGAGCGTGAGCTCGGGGTAGCCCTGGGCGGCCGCCCAGCCGCAGCCCGCCCGCAGCAGGGCCCGCCCGATGCCGCGGCGGGCGTGGTCGGGGTGGACCGAGAGCTGCTCGAGGTGCGCGCCGTCCCCGATGCGGTCGATCCGGCACAGCCCGACGGGCGGGTCCCCGGCCACGAGGACGACGAGCGCGGCCGCGAACTCCGCGACCGTGCCGGGGCCCGGCAGCGGGCCGATGCCGAGCGATGCGAACACGGTGTCGGCGGCCGACTCCAGGGCCGGGAGGAGCGCCAGCTCGTCGGGCCGGACGGGCCGGATGTCGTCCACCCACGGACGGTAGCGTGCGGGCCCGTGCGCGCCGTCGTCTGCAACGAGCTCGGTCCGCCGTCGCTGCTGCGGGTGGAGGAGCGCCCCGACCCGGTGCCGGGACCGGGCCACGTGGTGGTCGACGTGGAGGCGGCGGGCGTCAACTACGTGGACGCGCTGTTCGTCGGGGGGCAGTACCAGATCAAGCCGCCCGTCCCCTTCGTGCCGGGGACCGAGGCCGCCGGGCGCGTGTCCCAGGTCGGCGAGTCGGTGACGCGGGCTCGAAGCCGGCCAGCGCGTGCTGGTCTCGGCCGGGCTGGGCGGCTTCGCCACCAAGGTCGCCGCGCCGGCGGCCGCGGTGACGGCGCTGCCCGACGTGCTCGACGTGCCGCGGGCGGCCACCTTCACCCAGAGCTACAGCACCTGCCTCTTCGCCCTGCGGGAGCGGGCCGCGGCCCAGCCGGGCGAGTCGGTGCTCGTCCTCGGCGCCGGCGGCGGCGTCGGGCTGGCCGCCATCGGCGTGGCCCGGGCCCTCGGGTGCCGGGTGCTCGGCGTGGCCTCGACCGAGGAGAAGCGCGCCGCTGCGCTGGCTGCGGGGGCGGAGGCGGTGCTCGACCCGGCGGCCGAGCAAGTGAAGGACGCGGCGCGGGCCTGGGCCGGGGGCACCGGCGTCGATCTCGTCGTCGACCCCGTGGGCGGCGCGCTGGCCGAGCCGTCGCTGCGCGCCCTGGGTGACCGGGGCCGCTATCTCGTCATCGGGTTCGCGAGCGGCCCCATCCCCTCCTTCCCGCTCAACCAGGTGCTCCTGCGCAACCGCACCGTCATCGGCATCGACTGGGGCATCTGGGCCATGCAGCACGCCGAGGAGCAGCGCGCGCTGTTGGCCGACCTGCTCGCCATGGTCGACGGCGGGCTCGATCGAGCCCGGTGCCGCCGACGGTCTACCCCCTGGACGATGTGGCCAGGGCGCTCGAGGACCTGCTGGGCCGGCGCACGGTGGGGAAGATCGCGCTGATTCCATGAACCCTCGTCCTGGTCGGCGGGCGGCGCCGTTGCTCCCGTGCTCAGGCGTCGCGCGACCGCACCCACCACCAGGCGAAGCCCACCGACGCCAGGGCGAGGACGAGGAAGATCCCGGCCTCCATCCCCTGGAAGGCCCAGAAGCGGCTGTCGGGCTGGTAGGTGACCAGCTGGTGGAACCCGTGCGAGGCCAGGCACCGGCCGTTCACCCCCTTCCCCTTCAAGAGGACGGCGCGGCAGTCGGCGGGGATTTCGTTGATGGGGAACCCGTTCCCGAGGTCTTGGCCACGGCCGTTCACGAAGCTGGTCGAGAGGATCCAGGCGCCGGAAGGGGTGCTGGCCGGACCGACGGGTGGGAAGAGTTTCGTGATGGGCGCCATGAGATGCGGGCGCAGATAGACGCCGATGACGGCGCGGAGCGCCACGAAGACGGCGAGCGTGGCCGCGAGGCTGGGCAGGACGCGTCGCAGCACCGACCCGACGGCGATGCCGAGCGCCACGGCGAAGAGCGTGTAGGCCACGGGAACGATGCCCTGGATGTCAAAGGCCTGGAAGCGTGAGTTCAGCGCGTTCTCGGGGAAGCGCCAGTAGCTGACGAGTGCCGCGAGTGCGGCTCCCCACAGCGCTGCTGCGACCAACGACCAGCCGATGTTCACGCGGAGCCAGTGCCGGCGACTGACCCCTTGCGTCCACGCCAGGTTGTGCGTGCCGTCCTCGAACTCCTTCGACAGCAACGGGGCACCCCAGAAGAGGCCGAAGAGCAGCGGCACGACCAGCGTCAGGTCGACCAGGTCCATGATCGCCCCGTCGCCGCGGAACAGCGGGCCGCCCAGGTCGCCGCAGCTCTGCGTCGCCCCACAGGAAGCCAGTGCGCTCCGGTAGTCGTCGCCCATCACGGTGCCGGTCACCAGCGAGCACGACGGCGAGCACGGCCAGCGCGGCGACGGCGAAGTAGACCTGGTTGCGGTGCAGGCGCCAGACGAGGAAGTTCACTGTGCCACCTCCAGGTCGCGGCCGCGTCCTGTCCGAGCCGCGCCCGCTCGCTGCCCATGTAGGCGAGGATCACGTCCTCGAGGCCGACCTCGGCCTCCTCCCATGCCGGGTCGAGCACGGGGCCCTCGGTGCGGACGAGCAGCCGGGTCTGGCGCTGCGTCTGGGTCGCGGCGATGACGGTGAGGCCCGGCTCCACCTCGGACAGCGGGCGCCGGGGACCGAGCAGCATGCGGTGTGCCGCCAGCACGGAGTCGATGTCGGCGCAGAGCTCGACGCGGCGACGCGCTCAGCAGGATCACGTGGTCACAGACCCGCTCGAGGTCGTGGAGGAGGTGCGACGACAGCATCACCGATAGCCCGCCCTCGGCCACCGCCCCGCTCAGGGTCGAGAGGAACTCGCGGCGGGCCAGCGGGTCGAGCGCCGCCACCGGCTCGTCGAGGAGCAGGAGCCCGGGCTCCTTGGCCAGGGCCAGCCCCAGGCCGACCTGCGCCCGCTGGCCGCCCGAGAGGGTGCTGACCGGCCGGTCCAGCGGGACCTGCAGCCGCGCCAGCCGCTCCCGCGCCCCGTCGGCATCCCACCGCCGGTTGAGGTGGGCGCCGAGCGCGAGGTGATCGGCAGCGCTCAGGCGCCGGTACAGCGGGACGTCCTGGGCCAGGTAGCCGATGCCGGCCAGGAACTCCTCGGACCCGTCCGGGGCCCGACCCATGACCTCGACCGTGCCGGTGCTCGGCGCGGCGAGGCCGACCAGGAGCCGGAGCAACGTCGTCTTACTCGCAGGTCGTTAATCACACTCCCTTCGGCGTGCCGTCTACGCTCGACGGCGGTGGCGATCGAGAGGAGCCCAGGAGCATGGCTGGCGATAGGCCCCCGATGCCGGCGGCCATTAAGCGAGAAGTTCGGCGCTTTTGCGTGATCTGCGGACTTCCGCTCGTATGAGTACGAACATGTCGAGGGGTATGCCAAGGTCCAACGACATGTTGCCCGGGAGATAACACTTTCTGTGCGACCGACATCACCGAGAGAAGACCGCAGGCCTGCTCCCGGTTGAAGACGTGACCCGGGCGGCATTCGGCGCCATTCAACAGGCAGACCGGTGCTTCTACCTCTTATGGCCTGAGTTATTCGGGGGATGGCTCTGCACGATCGGTTCGAACGAGATGACGGCGGCTACGAAACAGCGACTTCGTTGCCGTAATGGTCGACGACCAGCCTATGGTTGGCTTCCGGTTCGAGGATGGGCACTATCTCCTAAACGTCAGCCTTTTTGATGCTTCGAATGAGCTGGTCCTTTCAATCTCGGACAACGAGCTGGTGTACTCCGTGGATCCGGGGGGACGTGGAGCTTGTCGGCACTCGACTAATCGTGAGATTGGCTTCTCGAAACATCTTTATAGATATACGGTTCGAGCCTCCCAGCGGAATTCACCTTGAGCCGGGGGCGATAGCTGTTCAACGGCGTCGAACGCTCATTCAGCCCGAGTATCTCCTGCTCGTCAATACATGCTCGGTTATTTCGAAGTCGCGGTTTGGCAATTGCGTCGTGGCACTGAAATGTCGGGCGGAATAGCCGTCCTCTGCCGTCGGCAATTCGGTGGCTGTGGTTCCGACATATGAGATCGATAGGGCCGCTGCGATCTCTTGGGCCCGAGAACAGATAGAAAGCTCAGGCGGGGACTCTCGGGCTCTGACTTGACTTGACTAAACAACGAAACTCGGCGAGAACAGGAGTGAGTGTCTCACTCCTGATGCGATCAAAGGGCCCGGCCTCCGCCTCTCGTGAATCCGACATGCTCGGTCTTCCGAAAAAAACCTCGAAAGAAGGAGCCCTATCGAACCAGTACATCGGAATCGACCTCACGACGCAGCACCACCATCCAGCGCATCGCAAAACACAGCGAGGTGCTCGGTGCTCAACACTTCGTTCGCCAGCCCTTCGATCTCGCCCAGGCCATCTACCGCCGCGACCGAGGCCGAAGTGATCATCGATCCACCTCTGACTCGTACTCAATCGATCTTCTTCAAGAGCTTCGCCCACGTCCACCTGCGCATACGCTCGGCAACAACTCAGGCAAATGACGCGTCAGAAACGCGAGCACGACGCCCAGGACCTCGCCGCCATGTGCGCTCTCTGGCGACTCCCGAGCTGGATCGCGCCGCCAGTGGTCCGAGAGCTGCGCGAGATCCTCCGCTATCGCTGTCGCTCATCCGGCACCGACCTGCCACCCAGATCCACGGTCATCGCCAAGAACCAGATGCTGCCCATCGTCGGCGAGATGTCGGCCCGACCGGTCAAGCCCAACTCGACCACCTCGAGCTCCCCGAGGCCTACGCCATCGCCTCGACTCGCTGCGCAACCTTCTCGACGTCTACAAGACAGCCATCGCCCAGCTCGACGCCCACATCCACCCGCAGCTCAAAGCCGACCCAGGCTATCGACCTCATGACGTTCCCCGGTTGGGCAAGGTCTCGTCGCCATCTTCGTGGCCAAGATCAGTGACGTCAGCCCCTTCGACTCGCCAAGAAGCTCTCCAGCTGGGCCGGCCTCACCCCCAGCGCCATCGTCCGACACCGTTGTCCATCGCCGCACGATCACCAAGTAGGCTCACCGCTCGTCTGCTCGGCCGCCATCGAGGCCGTCGGCGACTACCGGGCCAAGGGCAACGAGAAGCTGCGCCCCGACTACAAGCGCATCGTCTAGCACGCCGGCAATTACAAGGCCCGGGTCGCCGTCGCCCGAAAGCTCTTGACCCTCGTCTTCTACGCTCTGCGCGACGAGGAGGTCCGATGCCTCGAGACCGCCGCCTGAGTCTCGGCCACGGACCGACGCGTGCTCGACGAACGCCGTGGCCCGCCGACTCCCCGTGGCCGTCGTTCTGATTGAGCCCGTCGGGACGTGACCGAACCCCATCATGTGCGGAGATCGACGAATGAATGGCTGGCTGCCCACGGAGCATGACAGAACCCCTCGACAGTGATCGGAACTCGCAGCACCACATAGGCGTCCTCGAACAGGATGCACCGCTCGCCGCCGGCGTCAACGCCAGCCTTCGGCAGGCATCGCCCGACATTCGTGACGTCTCACTGGAAGACACCTCGGCAGGACGCCGATCGGTGAATCGCGACGATGACAGACAAAAGCATCTGAACCAGCCCCACCCCTTCATGTACAGCGTACGGGGCACAACACCTCGCGAGATAGCTCTTAGTCCTAGTCCTCGCGCCCGTCAGGTGGTCGCCTTTCAAAAACCGCCCGCGTGATGCACCACTACACCGGACACCTTGCCCGGCCGTGTCACGGATCGGTCACTGGTCCGAGTCGAGAACGTGAGGTCGCCTTCTCGAACGAGTAACCGATCCGTGCGCACGTTCTCGCACCCAACCAGCGGTCAGCTCATTCGCGAGGTCGGCACGCGACCCAACCCCGAAGCGAATACGGTCGAGTCGGTGTCACCTCACCCCCAGGTGCCGATATCGCAGCGGTCCTTTGTGACTGCAATAAGTTTCATCCCAACCGGTGTTTATGCCTTGTCCAGCTCCTTGTTTTCCGAGCCGATCACATGAGCTTTATAGATCCGTAACATCCTGCGATACGGTAGCTTTGTGTCTCGGCTGCCCCCGGTTTTCGGCTCTCAGCTCGCGGCCGTGTCTGGGAGCGCCTTACCCTGAGTGACCATCCACTCCTTAAGCTCTGAGCGTGGTGATGGCCCTTGTCTTTGGCTTGCGTGGTCTGTCTCTCGCCACCCCCATCGAGCCAACAACACGAAAGCCCAGTTATCAAGCTGCCTCGGTGGTGGCGGTGGCGGTGGGTCCGGCAACCGGCGTAGGGCGCAGGTCGTCGTTGACAGGCCCTCCACGCGAAGCGAAACCGTTAAGCAAGCAACTGTGAAAGGCAAAAATCGTAAAAAGCGGGAAGCTGAAAAAAAAAAAAGAGACGTGGCACGGGGTGCAGGGTGAGGGTGTTCACCCACGAGGAGCTCGGTTGTCTCATGGCCGTGAAACACCCTCCCAAAAAAAGTGGCAGGTTAAAGTCCATTGCCAAATCGAACCGCCGTTGCCAGCAAGCACAAAAAAAACGCGGCGAGCGCCGCCCTCCCGGCGCTGAAGCAAACTCCCAAAACATCCCCAACAAAAAAACTTTCCCATAAAACCCGACTGGGACAGCGGGCCGTGCTGTTCGGAAAAAAAAAAAAAAAAAAAAATTCGTCTGGTTCCACGAGCCCGAGCCCGACACGGGCCGTTCGCTGCGAGCTGGGCGAAGCCGAGCGCAGGGCAGATCACGACTTGCACCCGGCCACACGTTGCCGTGGTGCGGTCCAGGATCTCGAATCCCACGGACCCGCGGGCGCCTCCAGCGTGGTGCGGTGGGGCCGGGGGGGCGCCGCGTAGGGCGCCGTGTAGCTGCAGGCCCAGCGTGCGGCGTGCGTTGCGGACAACCGCCTCGGCCTCTTTGACCGTGGCGCTCGCCATGGTGGCCAGTGCGGCATTGAGGTGAAGGAGATCGTCATTGTCCAGCACACCGATGCGACGGAAGGTGTTGACAGCCATGCGGCCGCGATGGCCGACGGGCGGTCGGTCATCTTGGTCCTGGTGCAGGCCGGCACCCTTGAGCTTCTTTGACAGGCGCACCATACGGTCGATGCCTTTGGCAAGGAGGCTCGAGTCAACTGTAAGGCCACGTTGGCCTCGACGACGGTGGTGTCGGCCCGGAGTTTGGTGAGTTTGAGCACCTTCGCTTCAGCGGCCCTGGCCACCAACACGTAGTTGACGCGGCCACTGCTCCCTCTCCACAACGCGTGGTGATCTTCATCAGCGTGGTCGGTGGGACCCGTCCGCCAAGGGGGATGCGGCAGAAGCGCTGCCGCGGATCGAGTCCGCCACTTCCTTGACCAGAGGCTCGAAGCCGAGCCGATAGCGGTACTTGAGGAACATGAGGAGCAGGTAGACCTGATGGGGATGGAAGGGCGTCCCGGCGTTCGTGGAGGACACGCCTGATAGGGAGCGAAGAACCTCGGTCGTCGAGAAGTCCGTCGACCTTCTCGAGCTCCTTTGACATCGTGATGAGCTGGGCGGAAGGATGACGTACCACAGGGTCAGCTGGGCGCCGACCGCTCTGAGCATTGATGGCCTCGATCCCGTACTAGCCCCACGGGTCGAGCCATCATCCCTGATCGCCTGGCAAAACGCGAGCATTACCGACTCGCCGAACACGCTGGTCGACGCGATTCTTCAATCAGACTTTTTCAGGTGGAAGTAGCCAGCTTGTGGCAATCCTCGAGCTGGCTTTCGACGCCCTTGGCGGTTCCCTCAGAATCGAGCGAGATCCGGGCGTAGATGGCGGCTGCTCTGACCCCTCCCACGAGAGGTCATATTAATCGCTAATGAGGTTGCCGGCACCGTTGGGCCGACGAGTGCGGTCACGTGCCCCTCGGGCACCCGCAGCGTGCAGTCCCGCAGGGCCCATGTGGCCCCGAAGCGCTTGCTGAGTCCAGTCGTCTCGAAGGCTGAGACGCTCATGCGATCCTGACTGCGTCCGATACGCGCAGCGTGTCACGCAGCATGGATTCCATCGCTTCGTCGTCCAATCCCTCCGCTTGGGCCGATTCCACCCATTTGTGCAAGGCGCGGGCCAGGCGCGCCTGGGGCCGGGTGGAGGACCCGCAGGGCGCCGCGCCACGAACGTCCCCACCCCCTGGCGGCCTTCGACCAGGCCCTCGTGCTCGAGCTCGCGGTAGGCCTTCAGCACGGTGTTCGGGTTGATTGCGAGCTCCGCCACCACCTCCTTGACGGTCGGCAGCCGGTCGCCCACGTCGAGCACGCCCCGACGCACCGCTTGGCGGATCTGATGGGCGAGTTGGAGGTAGGCGGGGACCCCGGAGTCCGTGCGGAGATGGAAGCTCATCGACTGGTGCAGTACTTCACTAGTCATCTAGATACCTAGAGATCTCCACCGTTCGATGTCAAGGTCGGGCCCCGCAGGCCGGACGGGACGCCCCGCCCCGGCCTCAGTGCAGGGTGGTGGCGGTGGGTGGGTCCCGGCACGGCGTCGGCGTAGGGCGCGGTGTCGTTGCAGGCCGAGCCTGCCCGATGGTCCGGCGCCTGCCGGACGCGGGCTCAGTCCGCGAAGGCCGGGATCACCTCGGTGCCCATCAGCTCGATGGTCTGCATCACCGACTCGTGGGGAACCTTGTACGGGTTGACCAGGCAGAGCAGGAGGTCGACGCCGGCCGCCTCGTACTGGCGACACGCCTCGATGCACTCCGCCGGCGTCCCCAGCACGCAGGCATTGGAGTTCATCAGGTACTCCAGGGTGAGCAGGTCGAGCAGGCCCTCGTCGTCGGTCTTCTTCATGTCCGCCGCGTAGGCGTAGGTGCCCAGGCCCTCGTTGCGCTCGGCCATCCAGTCGGTCAGCGTGGCGATCTGGCGGGCACCGGTCTTCGGGTACCACTCGAAGGACTCGCGCGCCTTGGCGATCGCCTCGTCACGGTCGGGCGCACAGAGGGCCATGGTGAACGTCGCCGCCTGGTCGTGGACGAAGGCGCCAATGGGTGCGCGGCAGCGCCCGACGGCGTCGCGGTAGATGTCGATCTTGCGCTTGACCTCGGCGGGCGGCAGGCCGACGGCGAAGGAGCACAGGCCGAGGCCAAGGTCTCCGACCTGGGCGTGGCCCTCGTCGCTGGTGGTGGCGCCCCACAGCGGCGGATGTGGCTTCTGCCAGGGTTTGGGCTGCACACGCCGACGGGGCATCTGCCAGAACTCGCCGGCAAACTCGTGCTCCTCGTTGGTCCAGCAGCCCACGACGTGACCGATGGCCTCCTGCCACATGCGCCGGCTCTCGGGCGGGTCGATGCCGAAGCCCTCGAGCTCGGCCCGGGTCGCCGAGCGGCCGGTCCCGAGGTCCACCCTGCCTCCCGAGAGCAGGTCGAGCACGGCCACCGACTCCGCGGTGCGCACCGGGTGGTTGTAGGGCTTGGGCATGAGGCGCACGCCGTAGCCCAGGCGGATGCGCTCCGTGCGTGCCGCGATGGCCCCGTAGAGCACCTCGGGGTTCGAACAGTGGGAGTACTCCTGCAAGAAGTGGTGCTCGACCGTCCAGAAGGCGTGCCACCCGAAACGGTCGCCCGCGATCGCCTGTTCCAACGTGTTGCGGTAGGCGACGAGCTCGCTGTCGTCCCCCCAAGGTCGGGGGACGGGGATTTCGTAGAACAGCGCGAACTTCATGGCGTGGGCTCCCCCCGCGGACGGCGGCCCGGGCGCGGCCCGGGCTAGACAGTGCACTGCTCCTATCAGCCCGGGTCGCCCGGGCGCAACCAGCAGGGAGGATCTATGCGTGGACTGGGAGGGCGGACCTACATCGTCACCGGGGCCGCATCGGGGATCGGGCGGGCCACGGCCAGCCGGCTCCTCGACGAAGGAGCCCTCGTCATGGGGGCCGATCTCGTGGTGCCGCCCGACGACGTACCGGAGGGGAGGGACGAGTCGGGCCGCTGGGCGTTCACGCATGTCGACGTGACAGACGAATCCTCCGTGGCGGCGCTCGTTCGCGCCGCAGTCGACTTTGGTGGCGGCGCCGTGCACGGCCTGGTCAACGCGGCGGGTGTGGCCGGCGGCGGCCCGGTCCACATGCTGCCCGCTGATGAATGGGCGCGGGTCATCGAAGTGAACCTGACCGGCACGTACCTCACGGCCAAGCACGTCATCGCCCAGATGCTGGCGCAACCCGCCAGCGACGACGGCCAGCGCGGGTCGGTGGTGACCGTCGCCAGCATCGAGGGCCTCGAGGGGACCGCCGGGGGCAGCGCCTACAGCGCGTCGAAGGGTGGCGTGGTCATTCTGACCAAGAACATGGCGATCGATTACGCCGGCCGAGGCATCCGGGTCAATGCCATCTGCCCTGGCTTCATCGAGACGCCGATGACCGCAATGATCTTCGGGCCGGGCATGGAGGACGCGCTGGCCGACATCGTGCATGAGCACAAACTCGGCCGTCGCATGGGCCTGCCCCACGAGGTGGCCGCGGTGGCCGCGTTCTTGCTCTCGGACGATGCCTCGTTCGTGACGGGTCATGCGCTCCCGGTCGACGGCGGCTACACGGCCGGCCGCGACCACGGCGTCACCGAGATGCTGGGGCTCTCAGGCCCCGGCTGACGTCCTGACCCCCGTTGCTTGACGGCGACCCCGGCGGTGCTCAATAGTTAAGTCAATGCTTAAGTGTCAGCCAGTCGAGGAGGTCTTCCGAGCGCTGGGCGATCCCACCCGCCGCGACCTGGTCGAACGCTTGAGCGCCGGCTCGGCCACGGTGAGCGAGCTCGCCCGGCCACTCGACATGACCCTCTCGGCCGTCGTGCAGCACCTCGCCGTCCTCGAGTCGTGCGGGCTGGTCCGCTCCGAAAAAGTGGGCCGCACCCGCACCTGCCGGCTCGAGCCCGCCGGACTGCAGCTGGCCGCGGACTGGTTCGCCGGCCAGCGCGCCGCCTGGGTGCACAGGCTCGACCGGCTGGGCGAGGTCCTCGAGGCCGATCGTGCCGCCGAAGGGGCACGGACCAAGGCACCACCATCATCACCACCGAAAGGAACAGAAGCATGACGAGCACGCGCACCAACAGGACAGCCGAGCACGGCACCTTCACGATCACCCGGACCTACCCCGTCCCGCCCGAACGCGTCTTCGCCGCCTGGTCGAGCCGCGAGTCCAAGGCGCGTTGGTTCGGCGCCCCGGGCACGTCGGACTACGCGCTCGACTTCCGGGTCGGCGGAACCGAGACCAACCGCGGCGGCCCCCCGGGGGGTCCGGTGTTCACCTACGAGGCGTCCTACAAGGACATCGTCCCGACCGAGCGGATCGTCTACGGCTACACGATGGAGGCCGACGGCGCGCTGATCTCCGTCTCGGTCACCACGGTCGAGTTCGCCGCCGCAGGAGGAGGCACGACGTTGACCTTCACCGAGCAGGGCGTCTTCCTCGACGGTGGCGACACACCCGCCGTCCGCGAGAAGGGCACGGGCGAGCTCCTCGACGCCCTGGGAGCCGCACTGGCATGAACGGCTAGGTGGCGGTGCACTGCGCCATGTCGCTCCATGGTTTCATCGCCGGCCCCGAGCACAGATGAACTGGTGCCTGGTCGGGCACCGAGCTCATGCTGACGCACCAGGCCAAGACGGCGGACGACAACCCCGCCGCCGTCTTCGTGTCGGGCGATGTGGCGGAGGCCATGGCACCGGTCGACCTCGAGCCGATGGCTCGACGAGCTCCGGCACCGTGACGAGCCTGCGCTTCCGGGTTCGCCGCTGGCGGCCGGCCGGGGCGGGGCGTCATCCGAGCACCATCTGACCCCCGGCGAAGTCCAGGACGACCCACCCGTAGTGCTTGAGCTGGTCCGAACCCAAGAGTCCCTGCGTGCCGGCGGCACCGATGGTCCCGAAGTCGGTCTCGCCGACGAGTTGCCGGCGCAGGGGCAGGCCCGGCACGGACCAGGGCCCGCTGTGGACGAGCGGGACCGTGATGACCGAGCAGACGGTGGCCTGGCGCTGGGCCAGGTCGGTGCCTCCTAGCGACTGCGCCCGCGCCACGGTCGTGGACACCACGCTCTGGGAGGACCCGGTGTCCACGACGAAGCTGTGCGCGGCGCCACGGGAGAAGCGGACGGCGACACCCAGCGAGACATCCCCCGGGACGGGCGTCACCGTCAAGGGCACGGCGATCCCCTCTCCCCGGGTCAGCGCTGGGGGCGGCGGACCCAACGGACCGGTGTAGGGCGCGGCCCCGCTCAGCGCTGCGCCCTCTGCTCCCGGCAGCACGAGCGCATCGCCGTCGAAGTCGATCCGGACCGCGCCGAAGCGCCCGAGCACGTCGGAGCCGAGCAGGCCCGCCGGCTGCCCCTTCCCGCCGATCTGCGGCAACGTCGCCGCGGTCAGCTGCTGCGGCGCGAGGCTGACACCGTCGAGCGACCAGGAGCCGACGGCAACCGGTCGAGCGGTACCGGTGCAGCCGACGCCGGCGAACAGGCCGGCCGGGCCGGCCGAGGGCAGGTGGAGACGCCGGCCGAGACCGGCGTCGATGGTCGACTGCCCCGCCCCCGAGTCGAGGACGAAGGGGAACGGGCCCTTGCCGTCGATGCAGACGTTGACGGACTCGGCGACCTGGCCGGCCACCGTGCTGACGGTGAGCGGCACCCGCTCGAGCCCGCCGGGCAAGGTCGTCGCCCCGGCGCACCCGGCAGCTCGCGAGCGGCAGCGCGAAGGTCACCTCCGGCTCGACGCGCACGGTCGCCTGCGGGGGGCGACTGACGGCGGCGGCCAGCCCGAGCGCGAGCACCGTTGCCCCGATGGCCACGATGGCGGCGATCAACCAGCCTCGCGGTCCGCCCACGGTGCCTACCGGCCGAGGCGCGAGCCGGGCGGCGGCGATCGCCATCCGCGCCCCGAGCACGGCGACTGCGAGCGGCAGCGCGGCCCTTCGCCAGCCCTTCGTCGTGCGCATCGTGAAGCGCAGGGCCGAGCGATGGTGGGCCACCATCATGCGGTACGGATGGCGGGCGGTGCTCACGCCCTGGACGTGGGTGACTGTGGCGGCGCCGGCAAATCCCACACCCCATCCCGCCGAGTGGGCGCGCCAGCACAGGTCCATGTCCTCGTTGTACATGAAGTACGCCTCGTCGAAGCCACCGAGCTCTTCCAGCGCGCTGCGCCGGGCGAGAAAGCAGGAGCCCGAGACCCACCCTGCCTCGGTCACGACGTCACCGACGGGGGCCCCAGGGTTGTAGCGCCGCGTGAAGGGGTTCTCGGGGTCGAAGAGCGCCAGCAGCGCATGCCCGGCGGCGTCGGCCAGTGAAGGGAAGTTGCGCACCGACGGGTAGACGTCACCTGTGTCGGTGAAGATCCGCGGCCCCACGAGCGCCCAGGCCGGGTGGGACTCCAAGACGGAGCGCAGGGTCGACAATGCGCCGGGGTGGACGACGAGGTCCGGGTTGGAGACGAGCACCCATTCGGGGGCAGGCGACCTCCCCCGCCAGCGCCGCCAGCGCCCCGGTTCACCCCGGCCCCGAACCCGAGGTTCCGGCCGGGCCGCACGATCCGGACCGGCGGCGCGGGGTGCTCGTCGAGGAGCGTCGCCAGGGCGCCGCCGGTACTCCCGGCGGCGCCGTTCTCGACCACGACCACCGCCGTCGCCCCGGCACCCAGCACGGAGCGGACGCAGCCTTCGAGCAACCGTCCTGCGTCGTGGTCGACGACGACAGCGCCGATCGGGCCCGACACCAGCGGCCTCAGAACTCCTTGGTGAAACGGAACCTCACCAAAGCCTTGAGCGCCGCAACGCCGTCCCGCCATGTGATCTTCTTGCCCTCGTCGGGCTCGCGGCCGGCGTAGGAGATGGGCACCTCGTAGATGCGGTGGCCGCGACGAAGCACCTTGGCCGTGATCTCGGGCTCGAACTCGAACCGTTTGGAGACGATGGTGATGCCTTCGAGCACTTCGGCGTCGAAGAGCTTGTAGCACGTCTCCATGTCGGAGAGGGTCGAGCTGTAGAGCACGTTGGTGACGAGCGAGAGCAGGCGATTACCCAACCAGTGCAACGGCAGCATGTTCTTGCGCTGACCGGTGAAGCGGCTCCCGTAGACGACGCGCGCCTTGCCTCGCAGGATCGGCTCGAGGAGCAGCGGCCAGTCGTTGGGGTCGTATTCGAGGTCAGCGTCCTGAATGAGCACGAGATCGCCGCGCGCCTCCGCCAAGGCGGTACGCACGGCGGCGCCCTTGCCCTTGTTCACCGTGTGGCGCAAGACGTGCACGGTCGAGTCCTCCAGTGCGCCCAGGACCTTCTCGGAGCCGTCGCTCGACCCGTCGTCGACCACGATGATCTGGAGCGTCAGGGGCAGATCGACCGCCCGCATGCGCCGGATGATCTCTGCGACGGTGGCCCGCTCGTTGAACACCGGCGTGATGACCGTGAGCGTCTTGTAGGTCCGCACCGGGGGTATCCCGGAGCGGTCGGCCGCGGTGAACTCCGGCTCCGTCACTTGCCGCCCACCTTCCGTGCGAAGTAGTCGATGGTGCGCTCAATCCCGTCTCGCAGGCCGATCTTGGGCCACCACCCCAGCTCCCGTCGGGCCAGAGCGATGTCGGGGCACCGGCGTGTCGGGTCGTCAGTGGGGAGCGGCTCGAAGACGAGGTCCGAAGGTGACCCCGTGACCTCCAGGACGAGGCGGGCCAACTCGAGCATGGACCGCTCGTCGGGGTTCCCGATGTTCACCGGGCCGGCGAACGACGAGTCGAGCAGGGCCAGCAGCCCGTCGACCTCGTCGTCGACGAAGCACATGCTCCGTGTCTGGGTGCCGTCCCCGTAGACGGTGAGAGGCTGGCCGCTCAGGGCCTGGACGATGAAGTTGGACACGACCCGACCGTCGCCGAGTGACAGCCGGGGCCCATAGGTGTTGAAGATCCGTGCGATGCCCACGCTCACCCCATTGGTGCGGTACGTGGCCATCGTCAGGGCCTCCGCGAACCGCTTGGCCTCGTCGTAGACGCTCCGTGGCCCGGTCGGATCGACGTTGCCCCGGTACGACTCGACCTGGGGATGGACCTGGGGGTCCCCGTAGACCTCGCTCGTGCTCGCCAGCAGGAAGCGGGCACCGTGTCCGCGTGCCAGCTCGAGCAGCCGGCGGGTCCCCTCGCTGCCGACGGCCAGCGTGTCCAACGGCCGGGCGAGATAGGCCGGCGGCGAAGCGGGTGAGGCGAGGTTGCACACGGCGTCGACCTTCGGGGCGTCCTCGAGGCCCACCTTCTCGCTGACGTCGGTCACGACCAGGCTGAACCGGTCGTGACCCTGCAGGTGAGCCACGTTGTCCAGCCTCCCGGTCGAGAGATCGTCGAGGCACACGACGGTGTCACCCCGCGCGATGAGCCGGTCACACAGGTGGGAGCCGAGAAAGCCGGCCCCACCCGCCACCACCACTCGGCTCACCGGCGCCCGATCCCCGTATACGAGAAACCGATGCGCCGGACGGCGGCGGGATCGAGCAGGTTGCGGGCATCGACGATCGAGGGCGCCTCCATGAGGGCCCGCACGCGGGAGAAGTCGAGCCAGCGGAACTCGTCCCACTCCGTGAGCACCACCAGTGCGCGCGCCCCGCGCACCGCATCGTAGGGGTCCGCTCGCAGATGAAGTCCAAGCAGGTCGTCGGGCACCTCGGCATCGCGTTGGGCCTCGACCGTCGGGTCGAACGCCCGGACGGTGGCCCCCAGGGCGGCCAGCCGGTGCGAGACCTGAAGGCTGGGCGAATCGCGGCGGTCGCCGGTGTTGGCCTTGAAGGTCAGGCCCCACACGGCCAACGTCGCCCCGTCGACCGAACCGCCGCAGGCGACCTCGACCTTGGAGACCACGCGGGACAGCTGCTCGTCGTTGGAGGCGATGGCGCCGGCGAGCAGCGAGAACTCGTAACCGGTCTCACGGGCGATGTGGAGGAGCGCCCGGGTGTCCTTGGGCAGGCACGAGCCACCCCAGCCCGGCCCCGGACGCAGGAACTCGAAGCCGATGCGCTTGTCGTAGCCCAGCCCGAGCAGCACGTCCCGAGCGTCGGCGCCCACCTCCTCGCAGAGACCGGCCAGCGCGTTGACGAAGCTCAACTTCGTCGCCAAGAACGCGTTCGATGCGTACTTGATCGTCTCCGACGTCGTGGCGTCGGTGACGATCAGCGGCGCCCGTGTGGTCGAGAACAGCTCGCCCACCTTGGCGGCCGCCTGCGGGTCGCTGGCGCCGACGACGATCCGGTCCGGATTGAGGCTGTCGAGCACGGCGGTGCCTTCCCGGAGGAACTCGGGGTTCGAGACCACGCTGACGTCGGGCCGTCCCATGACCTGCTCGACCATCGTGGCCGAGCCGACGGGCACCGTCGACTTGTTGACCACGACCGAGCCCGTCTCGAGGTGCGCCGCGATGTCCTTCGCCGCGGTCTGCACGTAGGACAGGTCGGCCGAGCCGTCGGCGCTCTGAGGCGTCGGGACACACAAGAAGACGAACGCCGCGCCCTTGACCGCGTCCGTTGCCGAGTCCGTGAAGGTGAGCCTGCCGGCCGCCACGCAGCCCGCCACCAGCTCGTCGAGGCCCACTTCGACGATCGGCATGCGGCCGGACCGCAACGCGGCCAGACGAGCCGGATCGCGCTCGGCCAGCACGACCGAGTGCCCGAAGTGGGCCAACGTGGCCGCCGTGGGCAGGCCTACGTAGCCGGCCCCTATCACGGCGACGGTGTGGCGCGCCGTGCGTGCGTCGCGGGCGCCGGTTGGTCCGCTCACGCCGAGGCCTTCTGTCGAGGCGAACCCAGTGCCGCGACGAGCCGGGACAGTCCATCCTGCCAGGGCGGGAGCGCGGGAAGGCCGCTCAGGCGCAGCGCCATGTTGTCCAACACCGAGTTGGCCGGCCGGGGCGCCGGACGGGGCGGGTCGAGCTCCCCGGTGCTGATGGGGTGGACGCGTTCTGGGTCGGCCCCGGCTTCGGCCAGCACCGCGCGCACGAAGCCCCACCAGGTCGTGGCCCCGCCGTTGGTCACGTGGAAGATGCCCGGCCTGCGGTCCAGTCCGAGCGTGACGACCGCCGGCGCCAGGTCGGCCGTGAACGTCGGCGATCCGTGCTGGTCGTCGACGAAGCGCAGCTCGTCCTGGCCCGCGGCCAGGCGCAGCGCGGTGACGACCATGTTGGCCCCGTGAGCTCCGCACAGCCAGCTCGTTCGCACGATCGTGCTCCCGGGGCGGCACTCCTTCTCCCCACCGAGCTTCGAGGCGCCGTACACCGAGGTCGGGCACGGAGGGTCCCACTCCCGGTAGGGGCGGTCGGACGTGCCGTCGAAGACGTAGTCGGTGGACACGTACACCATGTGCGCGCCCACCAGTGCGGATGCCTCGGCCACGTGGCGGGTCCCGACGGCGTTGACGGTGAAGGCCGCGTCGACCTCCGTCTCGCACCGATCGACCGCCGTGAAGGCGCCGCCGTGGAGCACGAGATCTGGTCGAAACTCGGCGAAGGTGTGCATGACCGCATCGCGGTCGTCGACGCGCATGGTGTCGATGTCGGTGCCCAGGACCTCGTGGTTGAGGCCGTCCCTCGGCCCCTCGGGGCCGAGGAGCGCGCACCGGAGGCCGCCCGCCGGCACCCGCCCCGCCAACGCGTCGAGCAGGTCGCGGCCCAGCTGCCCGTCGGCCCCCGTGATGAGGATCCGCACCGCTCAGCCCGCTCCGGTTCCCCAGGCCCCTTCGGCGACGGGAACACGGGCCCGCAACGGTTCCCACCACTCTCGATGTTGCGCGTACCAGTGCACCGTGTCCGCCAAGCCCTGCTCCCAGTCGATGGACGGAGTCCAGCCCAGCTCACGCTCGACCTTGGAGGCGTCGAGCACGTAACGACGGTCGTGACCGGGCCGATCAGGCACGATCGTCTTGAGCGACGCCGGCTTCCCGAGCGTGGCCAGGATCCGGTCGGCCACTTCCATGATCGACGCCTCTACGCCGCTGCCCACGTGGTAGGTCTCGCCCACTCGACCCCGCTGGAGCACCGCGTCGATGGCGGTGCAGTGGTCATGGACGTGCAGCCATTCCCGGCGGTTCTCCGTGCTCGCGTAGAGCGTGAGCGGCTGGTCGTCGAGCGCGAGCGCGCAGAAGTGCGGGATCAGCTTCTCGGGGAACTGGTAGGGCCCGTAGTTGTTGGCGCAGTTGGTGATCGTGATGGGGAGCCCGTAGGTCTCCGCATACGCCCGGACGGCATGGTCCGCTCCCGCCTTCGATGCGTTGTACGGGGTACGGGGACGGTACGGCGAATCCTCCGTGAAGACCTCGTCGGTGTCCAGCGGGAGATCCCCGTATACCTCGCACGTCGAGACATGGTGGAACCGGGCCACTCCCGTCTGCCGAGCCGCCTCGAGCATGGTCTGGGTCCCGATCACGTTGGTCCGGAAGAACAGCCCCGGATTGAGGACCGCCAGGGAGTTGTGCGACTCGGCGGCGAAGTGGACGACCGTGTCGATCTCCTCGCCACGGAGGGCCTTTTCGGCCGCGTCGGGGTCGCAGATATCCCCCTGGACGAAGACGATCCGGTCCTCGATGTCGGACAGGTTGGGTCGGTTGCCGGCGTAGGTGAGGACGTCATAGACGACCACATGGTCCTCGGGATGCTGCTCCACCCAGTAGCGGGCGAAGTTGGACCCGATGAAACCGGCACCTCCCGTGACGAGAAGGCGCATGGGACCGAATGGTAGCGCGGCCCCCGTCGGCCTCCTCGGCCTCAGGCCCGGCGCACGTGCACGACGTCGCCCGCGGTGACCTGGTGAGGGCCCGACGCCGTCTCGACGACCAGGTGCCCGGCGTCGTCGATGCCGGTCGCCAGGCCGGTGACCTCCCCACCAGGCACGATGACCCGAACCACCTGGCCTAAGGTGGCGCATCGTCGCCGCACCTCCTCGGCCAGGATCGGCCGGCCTGAGGCCTCGTCGAGCAGGTCACACCGCGGCCCCAGGGCGCTCAGGAGGCGGTCCAACAGGACGGTGCGATCCACGGGCTGCTCCGCCGCGCCCACCTGGTCGAGACAGGCGCCACCGGCTCCCGCCGGCCCCGGCCAGGCCACGTTGATCCCGATCCCGACGACCACTGCGGCGAGGGACCCTCGGTCGAATTCGGCCTCCGCCAGCACCCCCGCCAGCTTGGACCCGCCCACCAGCAGGTCGTTGGGCCATTTGAGTACGGCCTCGACCCCTGCCACCTCCCGGCAGGCGTCCGCCGCCGCCAGGGCCACCGCGCCCGTGCAGAGGTGCACGTCGGCACCGTCGCAGTCGGGACGGAGCAGGATCGACGCCAGCAGGTTGGCTCCCCGTGGCGACTCCCAACGTCGATTCGAGGCGGCCCCGCCCCGACGTCTGATAGTCGGCCACGACGACCAGACCCGCCCGTACGCCGCGGCGTGCCTGGTCGCGCACGTAGGTGTTCGTCGAGTCGACCTCGTCGAAGCGGCGGATGTCCCATTCCCCGCCCCACATGGCAGACACAATACGGCGCGTGCAATTGTGAGTGCCCACCTCCGGAAAGGTCCAGCGTGCTCCAGAAGGTCCTCATCGCAAACCGCGGCGAAATCGCCGTCCGGGTCATCCGGACGTGCCGTGAGCTCGGCATCGCGACGGTCGCCGTCTACTCGAGCCTGGACCGCGACGCCATGCATGTGCGCATGGCCGACGAGGCGTATGCCCTGGGCGGAGAGACCGCGGCCGAGAGCTACCTCAACACCGAGGCCATTCTCCACGCCGTCGACCAGAGCGGGGCCGATGCCGTGCACCCGGGCTACGGCTTCTTCTCCGAGAACACGGACTTCGCTCGTGCGATCACCGGCCGCGGCGTCACCTTCATCGGCCCGCCGCCCGAGGCGATTGAGGTCATGGGTGACAAGATCAGCTCCCGCTTGGCCGCCGAGAAGGTCGGCGTGGCGGGAGTCCCCGG
This sequence comes from uncultured Acidimicrobiaceae bacterium, assembly GCA_963728845.1. Taxonomy (GTDB): domain Bacteria; phylum Actinomycetota; class Acidimicrobiia; order Acidimicrobiales; family RAAP-2; genus Bog-473. Next base: position 23,147 of record CAVSLS010000015.1, on the reverse strand, counting down.
CCACTCCGAACCGCTCGCCTCACCCGACGAGGTCGTCGCCTTCGGCGACCTGCACGGCTGGCCGGTCGCCATCAAGGCGGCCCACGGTGGCGGGGGCCGCGGCATGAAGGTCGTCGCTGCGGCGGAGGAGGCCGCTGCTGCGATGGAGTCGGCCTCCCGCGAGGCCCAGGCCTACTTCGGCCGGCCAGAGGTCTACTTGGAGCGCTTCCTGGCCTGGCCGCGGCATGTCGAGATGCAGGTGTTGGGCGACCAGCACGGCACCACGCTCTGGCTCGGCGAGCGCGACTGCTCGGCGCAGCGCCGCCACCAGAAGTTGGTGGAGGAGAGCCCCGCCCCCGACTTCCCCGAGCACGTCCGCCACGCCATGGGCATCGCCGCCGTCAAGGTCTCGGAGGCGTGCGGGTACTACAACGCCGGGACGGTCGAGTTCCTCTACCAGGACGGCGAGTTCTACTTCCTGGAGATGAACACCCGGCTGCAGGTGGAGCACCCGGTGACCGAGCTGGTGAGCGGCCTCGACCTCGTCGCCTGGCAGATCCGCATCGCATCGGGCGAGCCCCTCGACTTCACGCAGGACGACGTCCAACGACATGGCCACGCCATTGAGGTCCGGATCAACGCCGAGGACCCCAGCGGCGGCAGGTTCTCGCCCTCGCCGGGCACGCTGACCGCCTTCCATCAACCTGCCGGCCCGGGCGTCCGCCTCGACTCCGGCTACGAGGCCGGCGACACGGTCTCGCAGTACTACGACAACCTGATCGCCAAACTGATCGTCTGGGCGCCCGATCGCGAGGCGGCGCGGCGGCGCATGCTCCGGGCCATCGGCGAGACCCGCATTTCCGGTGTGGCCACCACCCTTCCGGCCCACGACGCCATCCTCAGCCACCCCGACTTCGCGGCCGCCACGCACTCGACCAACTGGGTCGAGGAACGCCTCGACCTGACCGACCTCGTCGTCGAGGCCCCCGTCGCCGCCCCCGCCGCGTCACTGGTCGAGGAAGACGTGCCGACGGTCCAACGCGACGTCACCGCAGAGGTCGACGGCCGGCGCTACTCCGTGCGACTGTGGGTGCCCGACCTCGGCACGGCGTCCGCACCCGGGCGCGCCACCATCCGCCCGAGGCGGGCCGCCGCCTCGGTTGCGGCGGGCAGCGACTCGGACCAGGTGACCGTGCCGATGCAGGGCACCATCGTCAAGGTCCTGGTGTCGGTGGGCGACGTGGTCGAGGTCGGCCAGGCCATCTGCCTGCTGGAAGCGATGAAGATGGAGAACGCCGTGGCGGCCGAGAAGGACGGGGTGATCAAGGAGGTGCGCGTGAGCGAGGGCGACTCGGTCGGAGCCGGCGACGTCGTGGCGGTCATAGAGTAGGTGGGGTGAGGGTGACCCAGCGGTGACCGCCGGGCCCGATTCCTCGGCGGCCAAAGTGGCCGCCGCCGCCGTCGTCGACGACAACCTCGACGATCTCGTCGCACTCAGCCACCGCCTCCACGCCACGCCGGAGCTCTGCTTCGAAGAGACGACCTCCGCCCGTGCCGTGTCGGAGACGATGCGGGCTGGCGGTCTCTCGGTGGATGAAGGCGTGTACGACCTGCCGACGGCCCTCGAGTCCCGCTCGGGCGAGGGGGAGCTCGTGGTGGCGGTGTGCGCCGAGTACGACGCGCTGCCCGGTATCGGCCACGCCTGCGGGCACAACATCATCGCCGCCTCCGCCGTCGGCGCCGGCCTGGCCCTGGCCGCGGTCGCCGACGACGTCGGGCTCACGGTCCGCGTGCTCGGCACACCGGCCGAGGAAGGCGGCGGCGGCAAGGTGCTGATGCTCGAACGCGGCGCCTTCGCCGGCGTGCACGCCGCCATGATGGTCCACCCCTGGCCGGCCGAGCGGCTCAACGGGGCCTGCCTGGCCGTGGCGCATTTCGACGTCCACTACAGCGGGCGGGAGGCGCACGCGTCGGCCGCGCCCTGGGAGGGGGTGAACGCCCAGGACGCACTCACGGTGGCCCAGGTGGCGATCGGCCTCCTGCGTCAACAGCTGCCCCCGGGGGACCAGGTGCACGGCGTGGTCGCCGCCAGCTCGGCCGCGGCCAACGTCATCCCGGCCGCCGTCACCGCCCGCTACATGGTCCGCGCACGCACCATGGAGGGTCTCGCCACGCTGCGGACCCGGGTGGAGGCCTGCTTCGAGGCAGGCGCCCTCGCCACCGGTTGCCGAGTCGCGTACGAGGAGCTGGCGCCCGTGTACTCGCACATGGAGGCCGACCCGACGCTGCTCGGGGTCTACCGCGCCAACGCGGAGGCGCTCGGCCGGAGGTTCGACGCGGACGACGCCGGCACGCCCCCGCCGACCTTGTCCACCGACATGGCCAACGTCTCGCTCGCCGTGCCCACTATCCACCCGCTCATCGGGATAGAGGCCGGCGGCGCCGTCAACCATCAGCGCGAGTTCGCGGCCGCCTGCATCACCGAGTCGGCCGACGCCGCCGTGCGCGACGGAGCCGTGGCCCTGGCCTGGACCGCGATCGACGCCGCCACCGATCCGGCGCTGCGGGGCCGCCTGCTCGGCCGATGATCACCGAGCACGCCATCCTCGAGGTCGTCGCCGGGCGGGAGGACGAGTTCGTCGAGGCGATGGAGGCGGCCAAGCACATCATCGCCGCCAGCCCCGGCTTCGTCTCGCTACGCGTGGAGCGCTGCGTGGAGCGCCCGAGCTGCTTCCTGCTCCTCGTGGAGTGGGAGCGCCTCGAAGACCACACGGAGGGTTTCCGGGGATCGGCGGCCTACCAGGACTGGCGCGCCGCGCTGCACCATTTCTACGACCCGTTCCCGGTAGTGGAGCACTTCGAGGGTGTCGTCACGGCCTGATGCGCGAGCTCGCGAGCCGGGCCGGCCCAGCCTAGGTGGCTGCGGGCTCAACCGGGCGGCCCGACGAACATGTCGAGGCAGCCCTCGAGCCCGACGATCTCAATGTCGTCGCGCGCCGACGTTCTTCCCAGGTCGTCGCGACCGATGCGGAAGCGGACCGTGCGGCCCGAACCGTCGCGCCGCGGTCCCCTGGGCCTCCCCGTTCTCCTCGTAGCCGACCGAGCGCGAGGTGGCCAACGACGCGGTGTTGTCCTCGAAGGCGCCGCTCAGCGCCTCTTGTGCACCGAGGCCGGCGAAGGCCAGGTGCAACATCGCCTCGCGCATCTCGCGTCCCAGCCCCTGGCCCTGATGCGTCACGCCCCAGCCACGAGCCGGTCTCGACGGAGCGCACGGCACGGAAGTGCTCGGCAGCCAGGTCCTGCATGCCGACGGGCTTCCCGTCCACGAGACGCCGCGCCGGTGAACGTCCACTTGTCGGGCGACCAGTTCGCTCGGTGCCGCCACATCCACTGCGCCGCCTCCCGCGCCCGCTGCTGCGGCTCGACGTCGGTCCACGGGAAGAAGAACGGCATCGTTCCGGGCTCGTGGATGCCCGCGTCGACAAGCTCGACGAAGTCGGCGAACTCGTCTTCCCGGAGCAGGCGCAGCTCCAGGCGAGGCGTGCGGACGACGAGATCGAACAGGGGCCAGAACCTCGCTCGGTCCTTCCCCGGCCACGGCCTCAGCCCCCGGGCTGGTAGACGCCGAACTCGCCGCGCAGGACGTCGGCCACCTCGCCCAGGGTGGCCATCTCCTTGAGGGCCGCCTTCATGGGTACGAGCAGGTTCCCGGCACCCTTGGCCGTCTCGGCGACGTCGGCCAGGGCGCGGTCGACCGCGGCCTGGTCCCGCGCCGCCCGCACGGACCTGGTGCGGTCGATCTGGAGCCGTTGGAGCTTCACGTCGATCGGGAACACCTCGGTGTGCTCGTCCTCGTCGTCGGTGAAGCGGTTGACCCCGACGACCACCTTCTCGCCGTCGTCGACCGACTTGGCGAAGCTGTAGGCGGCGGCCTCGATCTCCTCTTGCATGAACCGGGCCTCGATGGCGGCGACGGCCCCGCCCAATCGTTCGATGCGTTCCAGGTAGGCGTTGGCCGCCGCCTCGACTTCGTCGGTCAGCGCCTCGACGAAGTACGAGCCGGCCAGCGGGTCGACCGTGTCGGCCACGCCCGACTCGAAGCCGACGATCTGCTGGGTGCGCAATGCGATCTTGGCCGCGCGCGTGGTGGGCAAGCCGAGCGCCTCGTCGAAGCCGTTGGTGTGCAGGCTCTGGGTGCCCCCGAGCGCGGCTGCCAGGCTCTGGACGGTGACCCGCACGATGTTGTTCTCCGGCTGCTGCGCGGTGAGGGTCGACCCGCCGGTCTGGGTGTGGAACCGCAGCATCTTGGAGCGCTCGTCCTTGGCGCCGAAACGCTCGGTCATGATGCGGGCCCACATGCGCCGTGCCGCCCGGTACTTGGCGACCTCCTCGAAGAGGTTGTTGTGCGCGTTCCAGAAGAACGACAGACGAGGTGCAAACGCGTCGACGTCCATGCCGGCCGCGATGGCCGCCTCGACGTAGGCGATGCCGTTGGCCAAGGTGAACGCGATCTCCTGGACCGCCGTCGAGCCGGCCTCACGGATGTGGTACCCCGAGATGGAGATGGTGTTCCAGCTGGGCAGGTTCGCGGCGCAGTAGGCGAACGTGTCGACGATCAGGCGCATGGAGGGCCGGGGTGGGTAGATGTAGGTCCCCCGGGCGATGTACTCCTTCAAGATGTCGTTCTGGATGGTGCCCCGGATCTTGTCGCCCGGCACACCTTGCTCCTCGGCCACCAGCTGGTACAGGAGCAGCAGGATGGCTCCGGTGGCGTTGATCGTCATGGACGTGGTGACCTTGTCCATCGGGAGGTCGGCCATGAGGAGCCGCATGTCGGCCAGGGAGTCGATGGCCACGCCGACCTTGCCGACCTCGCCCTCGGCCCGGGGGTGGTCGGAGTCGTAGCCCATCTGCGTGGGCAGGTCGAAGGCGCACGACAGACCGGTCTGACCGGCGTCGAGAAGGAACTTGAAGCGCTGGTTGGTGGCCTCGGCCGAGCCGAAGCCGGCGTACTGGCGCATCGTCCAGAGCTTCGAGCGGTACATCCGGGGGTGGACGCCACGGGTGTAGGGGAACGAGCCCGGCTCGCCCAACTGGACCGACGGGTCCCAGCCCTCGAGGTCCTCGGCGCGGTAGACGGGGTTGATGGCGATGCCCGAGTCGGTGCTCCGCTCCGGTGTGTCCTCGGGGTCGTGCTTCTGCGGTGTCACGACACCGAGACTACGGAGGATCGGGGCGGGCGGGCCACATGCGGCAGACTACGGGCCGTGGAGGACGCCCCCGGACCAGCCTTTTCGCACGTCGGCATCTGCGTGGGCGATCTCGAACGGTCGCTGCGCTTCTACTGCGAAGCCCTCGGCTTCGAGACGGCCGAATCGCACGCCATCGGATCCGAGTTCGCCCGCCTCATGGACCTGCCCGACGTCGTGGTGGCGTCACAGTTCATCCGGCGAGGCCCGACGGCGATTGAGCTCCTCGCCTTCAGCGAGCCGGCGCCGTTCGGGAGCCGGGAACGGCGTGCGGTCAACCAGCTCGGCCTGACCCACCTCTCCTTCCGGGTGCGCGACGTGGCGGCGACGACGGCCCGCATCGTCGAGCTCGGGGGCGCCGTGGTCGAATCGAGCCGGACGGTCATCGACGTCGGCGGGACATCCCTCGAATTCGTCTACTGCACGGACCCCGACGGGGTGCGGGTGGAGTTGATGGACCTCGGGGGCTGAGCGGGCGACGGACCCGCGCCTGCCTCCTCCGCCGCCTGTGCGTCGAGTTCGCGGTCGATGCGCACGGCCTTGCGCTCTTCCAGGTGCATCCAGCGCAGGGCGACGGGGATCATGGGCCAGAGCATGAGCGTGTCGCCCACCACCCACATGATGGAGCCGCCGGCGTGCAGGTCGACCACGTAGGACGGGCCCCAGTGGCGGTGGGTGGCGAGGTAGGCCGGAAACAACTCCTTGGCCGCGCCGGCGAGGGACAGCCCGGTGAACGTGTCGATCGGAATGGCCAGGAAAAGGTAGAAGAACTGCAGCGCGGGGTGGAGGCGATAGCAGTTCGGATCGTTCCCGAAGATCTGGCGCCAGAACAGGTAGCCCACGACGAGGAACGCGAGGTGCTCGGCGTTGTGCAGGTTCTCGTTCTCGAGGGTGAGGTTGTACCAGGTCGTCAAGTGGCTGACCGGGATGAGGACGGCGTAGAGCACGAAAGCGACCGCCGGATGCCCGAGGACCCGGGCCACCGGCGATCGCAGCGATTCGCTGACGACGAGGTGCGCGGTGCCCGTGGTGGAGCGCCAGGCCAGCTCCAAGGGGGATGAGATGGCGAAGAGCGGAGCGGCCACCATGATGAGCAGGAGGTGCTGCACCATGTGGTCCCAGAACAGCTCGCCGTCATAGACGCCGACGAAGCTGAAGATGGCCACCGCTGTCGTGACGAGCGCACCGATGAAGGCGGTCGTCTTGCCGGCCGACCACGGGTGCCGCGGGTGCAGCGCGTTGTTGCGGCGTACGCCCCACAGGTAGAGAGCGAGGGCGGCGACGATCATCGCCACCGGAACGAAGTCGAATTGCGTGGAGGCGAACTGCGACCCGTGCAACGGCGGGAGCCCCGCGTCGGCGAGGACGGCGATCACCTTGTGACGCTACCGCCGCCCTCAGCCGTGCTGCCAGACGCGCTGGCCGATCCCCCGCTTGCCGTACAGGGCGGCCGCATTCAGGCGGGCCAGCTCCTCATCGGTCATGCGCCACCCGAGCGAACCCGCGTTCTCCTCGGCCTGCACGCGGTTCTTGGCCCCGGGGATGGGTACCGCGCCCTGGGCGACGAGCCAGGCCAGCGCGACCTGGCTCGGCGTCCGGCCTCCGTGGGCCTCGCCCGTGCGGCGCAGCTCCGCCACGACCTCGTCGACCTCGGCCATCGGGTGGGCCGAGAACGTGCGGCTGCCCGGGGGCGGGTTGGCCGCCGAGTACTTGCCGGTGAGCCGCCCCTGCCCGATGGGCGAGTAGGCCAGGGGCACCACGCCGAGCTCGCGGCAGCAGCCGAGAAGGCCGACCCGGAGCGGCATCGTCCGCAGGAGCGAGAACTCAACCTGGTTGCTCGCGAGCCGGAGGCCGCGCCGGCGCAGGGCGGCGTCCATGGCGCGCGTCTCCTTGGCCGAGTAGTTGGAGACGCCGACCGCCCGCACCAGCCCCTCGGATTTGGCGGCGGCCAGAGCGTCGGCCAGCGCGCCGTGGGAGCGCAGCGAGATCGGTCCGTGGATCTGGTACAGGTCGATCGACTCGATCCCCAGCCGGCGGCACGACTGTCGCGCCGCCGAGAGCAGGGCCGAGTGCACGTTGAGCTTCCACGGGCTGGGCATGAACTTCGAGGCAATGACGACGCGCTCTCGTACCCCTGGATCGGCGGCCAACAGGCGACCGATGATGCGCTCGCTCTCGCCATTGCCGTACACCTCGGCCGTGTCGAACAGCACGACGCCGGCCTCGATGCTGGCCTCCCACGCGTCCCGGATGGTCGACTCCGTGAGCGCCTGGTCATAGCCGCCCATGCCCCACGTGCCCTTGTCGCCCCAGGCCCATGTCCCCACGCCCAGGGGTGGGATGGCGACGTCGGAGCCCGCCAGCGCGATGCGGTCGCTCGCCCGCGGCGGGACCGCGGCGTCGCTCACGACCGGGCGCGGGCCTCGGCGGCCCACGCCAGATGCGCCTCGACGGCGGCCCTCCATGCGTCCGGGTGCGTGAGCTGGGGCGAGTGGTACGCCCCGGGGATCACCGTGAGCCGGCCGTCGGCCAGCTCCGCCGCCAGCTCCGGGGCCTGGTCGACCAGAGGGTGGTCCCGCTGCCCGACGATGACCGTGGTGGGACACGTGATGGACGGCAGGTCGGCACGGAGCGAGGTCTCGCCGTCGGCGACGTCGGCCATCAGCGCCATGCCGAGAGCCTTGACGGCATAGGCGTCCATGCCCGTGAAGATGGCGTCCTTCTCGGCCTGCCACTCGGGGGGGACGGCCGCCGCGATCAGCTCGTCTTCCGGCCCTCCCAGGCTGAGCGTCGCCGGCATGCCCTGGGCCGGGTCGAACGCGGTCATGAACGTGCGCACCATGGTGCGGATCTCCTCGTCGGGCGGCATGAAGGACCAAGCGCTCGTATCCATGAGCACGAGGGAGCGCACGAGGTCGGGACGGCTCAGCACGACGCCCATGACCACCCGGCCGCCCATGGAGTGGCCGAGAAGGTCGACGGGACCGTTTCCGGTGGACTCGAGGAAGGCGATGCAGTCCGCCACCAGCTGCTCGATGCTGTAGCCGTCGACGTTCCCGACCCTGCTCGAGTGACCGTGGCCGCGCTGGTCGAGGGTGACGACCCGGCGGCCGGACGCCAGGGCGTCGACCTGGAGGGCGAAGTCGTGGGAGGAGCCGGTGAACCCGTGCACGAGCACGAGGGTCGGTGTCCCCGCGGGGCCGCTCCCCCGCTCGGACCACGCCAGGTCGACGCCGTTGACCTTGAGTCGGCTCTTCCGAGCTCCGTCGGTCACGTCTCAGCCGCGGACTTCGCCGACCGCCCGATCTTGGCGTAGCGCTCGTAGCTGATCTGTGCGACAACCGGGGGAAGGAAATTGAATGCGCGCTCTTTCCATGATGTCGCACCGTGCTTCAGCCAGCCGTCCACCGCCTTGACACTGCGGTCCCACTGCTGCGCCTCGAGTCCTGCTCCACCGGCAACGCCCACAACGGTGTGCGGGAAGAGCCGGAGGCCTCCCTCGGCTGCGTGGTGGTGCGGGAAGTCCTTGAGAAGGGACGCGATACCGTCCGAGGTGAAGCGCCAGTAGTCGTACGGGTACGCGTGTTTGGGAAAGTAGAAGTGACTCGTCAGGAAGAGAATCCCGTTGGGCGCAAGGCACCGCCTGATCTCGGCCATTGCCTGACGCGGATCTTCCACGTGCTCAACGGTGTCGAACAGGAGCGCCGTGCCGATCGATCCGTCGCGGAGTCCGAGCCGGCGCAGATCCTGCAACTGGTCGACGGCGACACCGGGCATCATGTCGGCCCCGGAGTAGCGGAAACCGGCGAAGACGGAACGGACCGCGGGGAGATGGGTCTGGGTCGGCGCCCGCAGCGCGCCGAACTCAATGACCGGCTGGGGTGGCGACGTGGCCACGATCCGCTCCAGAAGATCGAAGAGGATCGTCCGCACGGCGCCTGTCTATAAGAATCGTGCGAACATAGGCAAGTGGGTTCGAAATCGCCGGACCCCCGGGGGGGCGAACGGCCTCGTCCCGGGGGAATGAAATTTGTCGAGTTCACTCGGCTCTGCGCGGCGGTTCCACGCCGGTAAAGGGTGCCATATGGTTGATACCACGACTGAGGGCGCACCCTCTCCCGCCCCCCTCGACGAGGATCTCGTCGAAATCAGGGTGGTGGAGGCGACCGATCGTCGGCGCTTCTGCGTCTCGCTCAGCATCGGGGCCGCGGTAGTTCTGCTTCCCTACCTGTGGGTACTGACTGTGCTGTGGAACGGGAGCCCGAGCCTCTCCCGGACGGTCAACCCGACCCGCTTGCTGAGCAACTTCTACGAACTGCAGGGTCGTGCCCTCCTGGCCGGGCATCTGTACGTGCCGAACGGATCGCTCGGCGTGGAGGCATTCCTTCATGACGGACACCAGTACATGTACTTCGGACCTTTTCCCACTCTGATTCGCCTTCCCGTCATCTTGGTGACGCACTCGCTGGACGGGCGGATGACAGCCACCTCCATCCTGCTGGCCTGGATCGTGACGGCGGTGATGTCCGGCATAGTGCTCTGGCATTGCCGGCTGGCCCTACGGGGCGCGTCGAGCCTCGGTGGCGCGGAGGCGGCCACCTACGCGATCGTATTCGCTGCCATTCTCGGCGGGTCCGCGCTCGTCAACCTTGCCGCGAACCCGTGGGTGTACTCGGAGGACATCGCGTGGAGCATCGCCCTCTCGTTGGTCGCCACCGTTGCCATCCTCGCACTGCTTGCACGGCCCTCGTGGTGGCGCGTGACCGTTCTCTTTCTCTCGGTGCTGGCCGTCAACCTGACCCGGGGGACGACCGGTCTCGCCTGGAGCGCGGCCGCCATCGCAGCAGGAGCCTGGCTGGGGTGGCGCCGTCGGGCGGGCGACACCCCCAACCTATGGCTGCCCACCGTCATTGCCGGCGTGATCCCCCTGCTGGTGTCCTTCGGGATCAGCTGGCTCAAGTTCGGCGTGCTCAACGGGTATCCCCTGCAAGACCAGGTCTGGTTCCGGACACACCACGTGGCCGGCATCAACCACGGGCACTACTTCAGCCTGAACTATTTGCCGACCGGGCTCAGCACCTACTTCGGCAGCCTTGGTGTTCATATCTCCAGCGTCTTCCCCTTCTTCACGCTCCCGCAGTACCCGGTACAGGGAGCCGCGCACACCGTGCTGTTCGGGTCCGAGCAGGTGACCAGCGTTACTGGCTCCATGCCCTTGCTGCTGATCCTGACCATGGTCGGCGCCCTAGGGATTCTCCGCCCCTCCTCCCCGCAGTCGGTACGACTGATGATCATCCCGCTGGTGGCGGCGGCGCTCCCCGCAGGTGCGCTCCTGGTCTTCGGGTTCCTCGACAACCGCTTCGTCGCCGAATTCCTCCCTCTCTTGGTCATTGGGAGTGCCGTCGGGTTGCCGGTGGCCTGGCAGTACCTGGGGTCGCAGGGAACGTCGGCCCGCTTCTGCGCAGTCGGGGCGATCTCGCTCCTGGCGGCGTACTCCTTGGCCGTCAACTTCGGAATGTCGATAACCCCCACCGGCTGGTGGTCGTCCCAGCAAACGGCCGCCTTCGTCCGCGCCCAGGAGCGAGTCGGCAGCGTTCTCGCTTCCCCCGTATCGGACAACGTCGTACACCGGAACGTGCTGCCGGAATCCGGACCCGTGGGCCAGATCGTGATCGTGGGACGGTGTGCTGGGGTGTACTTCGCCGCGTCGACGGGACTGAAGAACTGGATCCCCATCGGCGGGAGCGGGGCGTTCATCCGGGACGGTGTCTCGTGCCGCTCCCTGGGCGACCACTCTCCCTGACCCCGGCAGGCGACCGGCCGTGGCGGTCGCCGTCCATGCCGTCTGCAGGTCGGAGTCGAGCAGCCCCGGATGCCCCGTCGGCCCCGGCGGCCCTCTGCCGGCGCGACCTTGGGAGCGGGGCCCGTGAGCAGACGGGTCGGGGAGGTGCGGACAGCCTAGGCACCGCCCGCCGGGCGGCCGGAGACTCAGTGGGTGTGCGGCATGCAGAGATCGTCGTACTCGGCGATGACGATCTCATCCGCCTCGGGCCCGCAGGCCGGGCAGGCGGGGTCGCGGCGCACCTTGAAGGTGCGGAACGACTGCTCCAGCGCGTCGTAGGCGAGCAGGCGGCCGACGAGCGGGTCGCCCAATCCCAAGAGGACCTTGATGGTCTCGATCGCCTGAATGGAGCCCACGATGCCCGGCAGCACGCCGAGCACGCCGGCTTCCGCGCACGAGGGGGCGAGCTCGGCCGGGGGTGGCTCGGGAATGAGGCAGCGGTAGCAGGGACCGTTGTACGGGTCGAACACGGTGACCTGGCCCTCGAAGCGGAAGATCGACCCGTGGACCACGGGGATCCGCTTGAGGAGCGACGCGTCGTTGACGAGGTAGCGGGTCGGGAAGTTGTCGGTCCCGTCGACGATCACGTCGTAGCCGTCGATGATCTCCAAGATGTTGTCCGCGCCCAACCGCACGTCGTAGGTCACGACGTTCACGTCCGGGTTCAGGGCGGTCAGCGTCTTCTTCGCCGAGTCGACCTTGCGGTCGCCCACCCGGTCCATGTTGTGCAGGATCTGGCGCTGGAGGTTGGACTCGTCGACCACGTCCATGTCGATGATGCCGAGCGTGCCGACCCCGGCCGCGGCCAGGTACAGCGCGGCCGGCGACCCGAGCCCGCCGGCCCCGAGCAGCAGGACCTTGGAGTCGAGCAGCTTGAGCTGGCCCACCTCTCCCACCTCGGGCAGGAGCAGGTGCCGCTGATAGCGGTTGCGCTGGGCCGGCGTGAGCGTGCGCGGCGCCTGCCAGGGCCGGCCGTCGTCCTTCCACTTGTTGAAGCCGCCGATGAGGGACTGGACGTCCGTGTAGCCCAGGTCCCCCATGGTCTTGGCGGCGAACGCCGAGCGCACCCCGCCGGCGCAGTAGACGACGATGGGGCCCGTCTTGTCCGGCAGCTTCCCCTCTACCTGGAACTCGAGGTGGCCCCTGGGCAGGTGGACGGCATCGGGGATGGCGCCTTGTTCGTACTCGTCGGGCTCCCGGACGTCGAGGAAGGTGACCCCGCCCTGCTCGAGCAGCCCCTGGGCCTCGGGCGGCTCCACCTCACGGATGGACGCCTTGGCCTCGTTCAGTAGATCTCGCGGTGTGGGCACTGCTCGCCTCCGTCGCAGCACTGCCGGCTGTCCGTCCGGCATCGAACCGTTAAACACTACCAGCGGGGTCAACATTCCCGACGAACCGCTGCGGTCGCTCCGGGGGCGCGAGACTGCCGCCCATGGAGCTCCACGAGGCGATCCGGCGGCGCGCCATGGTGCGGAGCTTCTCATCCGAACCGGTCGACCCCCAGGTCGTTGACTGCCTGCTCCGGGCTGCACTCCGGTCCCCGACCGCCGGCAACACGGGGGGCACCGCGTGGGTCGCCCTCGAGGGCGACGAGCAGACGGCGCGCTACTGGGAAGTCGCCACGGACCAGGCGTGGCGGCGGGCCAATCCCGGGCGCTTCGAGGGCCTGCGCCGGGCCCCCGTCGTGCTGTTGGCCTACGCCTGCCCTTCTACCTACGTCGCCCGCTACGCGGAACCAGACAAGGACGACCCCCGCCTCGGCGCCGCCGTGGAGCAGTGGCCGGTCCCCTACTGGTACGGCGATGCTGCGTTCGGCGTCATGACCGTGCTCCTCGGGGCCGTCGACGCCGGCCTCGGCGCCTGCATCCTCGGCAGCTTCCGGGGCGAGGAGGCACTGGCCGGGGCGCTGCACGTCCCCGACGGCTGGCGGCTCTTTGCCGGTGTCGTGCTCGGACACCCCGACGGGAACGATCACCGGTCGGCGTCGCTCGAGCGCCACGTGCCCGCCCCGAGCGAAAGGATCCACCGGGGAGGCTGGTGAGGAGACCGGCCCGACCCCCGGCCGCTCCTCGTCCCCCTTCGAGATGGCCCGTATCGTGGGGTCCGGCATGCGCCGCAGGGACCGACACCACGCCGTCGACGGGTTCGCGTGACGCGTCCGGAGTCCGCGCCCACATCCGCCGTCGGCAGCGAACCCCACGCGGTGGTCGCGGTCCTCGCGCCCGGCGCGGGCGGCGCAGCCGACTGGACGCCCGTGACGGGGCATTCGCTGGAGGCGTCGGTGGCGCACGTGATCAGCGCCCCGGCCGACGCCGAGCGCGAGGACGTCCGCTGCGATCCTCAACGACGCCGTTCGCGGCCCACCGTGCGCATCTCCTGGTGGTGTCGGCCGCCGTGGTGCCGCCGCCGGACTTCCTCGACCGTGCCCTGGAGGCGATCGAGGACGATCCTCGCATCGCAACCGTGTCGTTCCTCACCAACGACGGGGGGATGCTCAGCTTCCCCGAGCGGAACACGCCCGCGCCGCTCGCACCCGATGGGCTCACACCGGAGTCGATGACGACCCGACTGGGCAGCGTGTCCCCGACGGCCGGCCTGGCGGAGATCCCGTTCGGGCTCGGACCCGTCGTCCTGATCTCGGACCGCGTCCTTCGGGTCGCCGGACCGTTCGAGGAGTCGCCGACGGGGAACATCCGGGCGTCCGTCGCGGACTTCTGCGTCCGGGCCGGAGCGCGCGGCTTCTCCCACGTCGTCGATCTCGGCACCTTCGTGCTCAAGCCCTCCGACCTCAACCGGTGGGACTGGTCGGCCGAACCGTGGGTCCCGCGCCCGCTCTCCGACCTCAGCCCCGATGACGACCGATGGATCTCCGTCCGCCACCCCGCTGCGTGCTCGTCCGTGCAGGTGGACAGCTCGGACGAGTGCTCGGCGTTCGGGCTCGCCTTCAACGTGGCCCGGGTGAAGGTGCAGGGCTTGCGCGTGCTCGTCGACGGCCGCTCGCTGGCCGGCGCACAGCAGGGCACCCAGACGGCGACGATGTTCCTCGTCGAGGCGTTGGGCCGGCATCCGGGCGTGCGCGAGGTCTGTGTCGCCGTGTCGGGAGAGCCACCGTCGTACGCACGTGGCGCGCTGTCGGGTGAACGGGTGCGCGTGACGACGGTCGGCTCCGGGGACCTCGGGACATGTGGTCGTTTCGACATCGGCCATCGCCCGTTCCTCCCGAGTGGCCCGTACGAACCCGAGGAGTGGCGCGGCGTCGCCGGCCGGCATCTCGTCACCGTGCTCGACCTGATCGCGTTCAACGTCGGTGCGTACTTCCGGTCGCCTGAGGGCTGGCACGAGTACCGGTCGCGCGTCCGGGACATGGCGCGCCACGTCGACGGGGTCGTCGTCATCTCCGAGGACGTCCGGCAAGCCGTCGTCCGTGCCTCGCTGCCCGTCGATCAGTCGCGCGTATTCGTCGTCCCGCTCGGCACCGATCACCTCGTTCCCGGGTCACCTGCCCACCCCTCCCAGGACCTGTCCGCGCACGGGATCGCGGGCAGATCGTTCCTGCTCTGCCTGGGGACCAACTACGCCTGTCGCAACCGCGACGTCGCGCTCGGTGCATGGCACGCACTGCGGGAGCAGGGATACGACCTCGACCTCGTGCTCGTCGGGAGCGCGGTCCCGTTCGGCACCACGCGACTCGACGAGTCGCACTACGCCGGCGCCAAGGGACTGCATGATCTCCCGAGCGTGACGGCGGACGATCGCAACTGGCTGCTCGCCCACGCATCGCTCGTGCTCTGTACCAGTTCGGCCGACGGGTTCGGATTCGTTCCCTTCGAGGCGGCACGTCTCGGCACTGCCGCGGTGTCGGTCCGGTTCGGACCCTTCCGAGAGTTCGGGCAGAGCGTCCCGGTCTGGTCCGAGGACTGGACTGCGGACGCGTTCTCGGCCGCCGCCCGGCGACTCCTCGACGACCCGGGCGCGGTGCGCACGCAGGTCCAGGCACGACTCGACACGGGTGACACTCTGGGGTGGGATCGGGCGGCTGACGGGCTGACGCGCGCCTATCGGGACGTCCTCTCCCGGGCGCCCGCCGTCGACGACAAGAGGATGCAGGTCGCCGCCGAGCTCCAACGGCTCTCCGCGGAACATCGTGACCTCCTGGCGCGCCATCGCGAGCTGCAGGCGCACGTGGAACAGGTCGAAGCATCCCGGAGCTATCGGGTGGCCCGCACCCTCGGCTCCTGGGCACACCCCCGCCGTGACTGAGGGTCAGCCCTTCGACAGCGTGTGCTCCGGGCCTTCCTGCCAGCGCGCCATCGCCCAGAGCAGGTCCGACAACCGGTTGAGGTAGGCGACCACGAAGGAGCCCTCGACGGGCTCTGCCACCGCGATGCGCTCGGCCCGCCGCACGATGGTGCGTGCCAGGTCGAGGGCGGCCGCGACCCGGTTCTCCCCGGGCACGGTGAAGTCGCTCGGCATGTCGAAGCGGGCCAGCAGGTCGTCGATCCCCGCCTCCAGCCCCGCCACCATGTCGGCAGTGACCAGGGTCGAACCCGCCTGCAGCTTCGGGCGGTTCTCCGGTGCGGTGGCCACCTCGGCCATGAGCACGTAGAGATCGCGCGCCAGCGCCGTCAGGCGCCCGTTGGCCTCGGTACCGGGTGTCGTCTCGGCTCGGGCCAGCCCGACGGCCGCCTGGGCCTCGTCGACGGCACCGTTGAGCTCGATGCGCCACGAGTCCTTGCGCACCCGGCCGCCGAAGAGCAGCCCCGTGGTCCCGTCGTCGCCCTTCTTGGTATAGATCCTCGGCCCCACCAGGCTGGATGCTACCGGCGTCGTTCCGGAGGCCGTGTGCGCCACCGGTATCCTGTAGGGGTGGTGGCCCACTCCTCTGAACTTCTCGGACGGCTCGACCCGTCCGCGTCCACGTACCTCCAGGCCCTGCGCGACCGCGTCGTGATCTTCGACGGCGCCATGGGGACGAACCTGCAGTTGCTCGGGCTCGGCCCCGACGACTTCGGTGGACCCGAGCTCGAAGGCTGCAACGAGTGGCTCGTCGAGACGCGGCCGGACCTCGTGGCCCAGGTCCACCGCTCGTTCTTCGAGGTCGGCTGCGACGTCGTCGAGACCGACACCTTCGGCTCGACCTCGGTCGTGCTGGCCGAGTACGGCCTGGGCGACCGGGCCCACGAGCTCACGAGGAGGGCGGCCGAGCTGGCCTGCGCCGTCCGCGACGAGTTCTCCACGCCCGAGCGGCTCCGCTGGGTCGCGGGCTCCATGGGGCCGGGCACCAAGTTCCCCACGCTCGGGCACATCACGTACGCCGCGTTCCGGGACGCCTACGAGGAGCAAGCGCTCGGGCTCCTGGAGGGGGGCGTCGATCTCCTGCTGATCGAGACGCAGTTCGACCTGCTCTCCATCAAGGCTGCGGTCAACGGTGCCCGGCGCGCCATGGTGTCCCTGAACCGGTTCGTCCCGCTGCAGACCCAGGTCACGATTGAGCTCACCGGCCGCATGCTGCCGGGCACCGAGATCGGCGCCGCCCTCACCGTCCTCGACGCCATGCAGGTCGACGTCGTCGGCCTCAACTGCGCGACCGGTCCGGTCGAGATGAGCGAGGCCCTGCGACATCTCTCGTCGGCCGGCCGCGTCCCGATCGCCTGCGTCCCCAACGCCGGCCTGCCATCGGTGGTCGACGGCCGGATGCACTACGACCTGACCCCCGAGGACCTGGCCGAGCACCTGCACCGCTTCGTCACCGAATTCGGCGTCTCGGCGATCGGCGGCTGCTGCGGGACCACGCCGGCCCACCTGGAGGCGGTGGTGGCGCGCTGCGCCGGCGCCACTCCCGCGCCGCGGGCCCCGGTGCACGAGCCGGCCGCGGCCTCCATCTACACGTCGGTCCCCTTCACCCAGGACACCTCGTTCCTCGTGGTGGGCGAGCGCACCAACGCCAATGGTTCTAAGGCCTTCCGCGAGGCGATGCTGGCGGCCGACTGGGATACCTGCGTCGCCATGGCGCGCGACCAGGTCAAGGAGGGCTCGCACCTGATCGACGTCTGCGTCGACTACACCGGGGCCGACGGAGTCTCCGACATGACCGAGGTGGCGAGCCGGCTGTGCACCCAGTCCAGCGTTCCGCTGATGGTCGACTCGACCGAGGGGCCCGTCGTGCGCGCCGCGCTGGAGTGGATCGGGGGCAGGCCCATCCTCAATTCGGTCAACCTCGAGGAAGGTGACGAGCCCGGCACCCGCCTCGACACGTTCCTCCGGCTCGCCCGCGAGTTCGGTGCCGCAGTGGTGTGCACGTGTATCGACGAAGAGGGTCAGGCCCGCACGGCGGAGTGGAAGGTGCGCGCCGCCCGCAACATCCGCGACATCGCCGTGGAGCGCTACGGCCTGGCTCCGGAGGACCTGCTCTTCGACCCGCTCGCCCTGCCGCTGTCGACCGGCATGGAGGAAAGCCGCCAGGACGGGATCGAGACCATTGAGGGCATCAGGCGCATCAAGGCCGAGCTGCCCGGCGTCTCCACCATCCTCGGGCTCTCCAACGTGTCCTTCGGCCTGAACCCGGCCGCCCGCCAGGTGCTCAACTCGGTGTTCCTGCACGAGTGCGTGGAGGCTGGGCTCGACTCGGCCATCGTGCACGCGTCGAAGATCCTCCCGCTCTCCCGCATAGACGAGCGGGCCAAGGAGGTGTGCCTCGACCTGGTCTACGACCGCCGGACGGACGGCTACGACCCGCTGCAGGAGCTCCTGGCGCTCTTCGAGGGGGCCACGGTCAGCGCGGGTGCGGCGGACGAGCACCTGGACTGGCCGGTGGACCGCCGGCTGGCCCAGCGCATCATCGACGGCAACCGCAACGGGCTCGAGGCCGACCTCACCGAGGCGCTCGAGTCGGGGACCGAGGCGCTCGCCATCGTGAACGACATCCTGCTGGAAGGCATGAAGGTCGTCGGCGAGCGCTTCGCCTCGGGCGAGATGCAGCTCCCGTTCGTGCTGCAGTCGGCCGAGACCATGAAGGCCGCGGTGGCCTTCCTCGAGCCCCACATGGAGAAGTCGGACCAGGGCGGGAAGGGGACGGTGGTGCTGGCCACGGTCAAGGGCGACGTCCACGACATCGGCAAGAACCTGGTGGACATCATCTTGACCAACAATGGCTACGAGGTGGTCAACCTCGGGATCAAGGTGGGCATCAACGAGCTGATCGCAGCGGCCGAGGAACACACGGCCGACGCCATCGGCATGAGCGGCCTGCTCGTGAAGTCGACGCTCATCATGCGCGAGAACCTGGTCGAGCTGAACGACCGGTCCCTGTCGGACATCCCCGTCCTGCTCGGCGGCGCCGCGCTCACCCGCACCTACGTCGAGCGGGACCTTCGCGAGGTGTACCAGGGGCGGCTCTTCTACGGGCGCGACGCGTTCGAAGGCCTCCGCACCATGGACCGGCTCGTCGAGCTCAAGCGGACGGGCGAGGTCGACCCCGACTTCGGCCGCGAGATCTCCGAGCGCAACGTCCCCAAGCGCAGCCGCCTCGACGACCAGGACACCGCACCGGTGGAGGGTCAGCCCGCGCGGGCCGACGTCGCAGCTGACAACCCTCTGTTCACCCCGCCCTTCGTCGGCAGCCGGGTCGCAGTGGGCATCCCGATCGACGAGATCGCCGAGTACCTCAACCTGACGGCGCTCTTCCGCAACCAGTGGGGCTTTCGACCCGAGGGCGGCGAGAACGACGCCGAGTTCAAGGACCGGGTCAAGGCGACGCTCCGCGAGCAGCTCGGCAAGGCCAAGGAGGCCGACCTGCTCGTGCCGTCGGTGGCCTACGGCCACTTCGCCGCCAACGCCGAGGGCAACGATCTCGTCATCTGGAAGGACGAGTCGCGTTCCTCGGAATGGATGCGCTTCACCTTCCCCCGCCAGCGCAAGGAGCCTTGGCTGTGCATCGCCGACTTCTTCCGCCCGACCGAGTCCGGCGAGGAGGACTTCGCCAGCTTCATGCTCTGCACTATCGGCGCTCGGGCGTCGGAGGAGACGGCGCGCCTGTTCGCCGAGAACGAATACCAGAGCTACCTCTTCCTGCACGGCCTCAGCGTGGAGATGGCAGAGGCGACGGCCGAGTACTGGCACCGTCGCATCCGCCAGGAGCTCGGTTTCGCCGTCGAGGACGGCCCGACCCTCACCGGCCTGTTCCGCCAGCAGTACCGAGGGGGCCGCTACTCGTGGGGCTACCCGGCCTGCCCCGATCTGACCGAGAACGCGAAGGTCGTGGAGCTGCTGGCAGGGGAACGCATCGGCGTCACGGTCAGCGAGGGGTTCCAGCTGAATCCCGAACAGACCACCGACGCCATCATCTGCCACCACCCAGAGGCCAAGTACTTCGTCGCGTGAGCGCGGGCCGCGCCCCGACGGGGGTCCGCGGCCGGAGGCCGGCCTTCCTCGTCCTGTGCGCCGTCGGGGTGCTCGGCGCCGCGGGTGGCGCGGCTGCCGTTTGCGGCGATCAGGGCTGCCGATGGGCGCAACGCGGGCCGTCGACCGATGGGCCGGACCGCCGATCGTCCGCCGAACCGCTGTCCATCTCGTCGGCCGGCGCGGGCCGACGCCCATCGCTACTCCCGGGCCGGACAGCGGCCGGGTCGCCGGGGCCCAGGTGCGCGGCACGGTGGCGGGTCCGGGCGAGGGGTCCGACCCTTCGAAGCCGGCCAGGAAGAGGGTCTCGCTGGCCTCTCTCGGGTGGGCGGTCCTGGCCGTCGCCGTGCTCGCCGCCGCCGTGGCGACCCCGCTCCTGTTGCACCGCCACCGGAACAGGCAGGACACCCCGCCGTAGTCCATTACCCACGGCAAACCGCTTGTCGACGGGTTCGCAACGGACCAGCAACTCAACCCTCGGTAGCATCACAAGGCGGATCTTCGAGGGGGGACCTATGGAAGAGCTGGCACCCACGGGCGTCGAGGTGACCGAGGACGACTGGAGCACGGCACGCTCCCGGGCCAGGCGCTCCGGTTACTTGGGCGGCGTCGCAGGGGTCTTGCTGGGCGGGCTGCTCGCTCTTCTTACGGTGTTCCTCACCACGCTCACCGCGTCGGGCAGCGCGCGCTACCCGGTGACCTTTGCGTGGTTTGCCGTGCTCGCGGCTCCCTTGGCCGCGGCACTTGTCGTGCGCGGTTTCAAGCAACAGGAGAAGAGCGACGGCGTCATCGCCACTCTGGCGGGCCAGTTCGAGGCTCAGGCTCGCGGGCCAGCGGTTCGAGAGCCGCCTGGCCAACGCCCTGGACATGGCCGAGGGGGAGCCCGAGGTCGTCCAGGTCATTGAGCGGTCGTTCTCCGCCATCGTGCCGGACGCGCCCATTGAGCTGCTGCTGGCGGACAACAGCCACGCGCATCTCCTCCGCATGGCTTCCGCCTCGCCTACGGGCGCACCACCGAACTGCTGTGTCGACTCGCCCGACCATTGCCCGGCGGCTCGCCGGGCCCAGGTGCAGCGGTTCTCCGACAGCGAGGAGCTCGACGCGTGCCCGAAGCTGCGCGGCAGGCCCGAAGGGGCCGTGTCGGCGATGTGCGTGCCCGTCTCGATCATGGGCCGTTCCGTCGGCGTCATCCATGTGACCGGCGAGCAGCACACCACGTTCCCCGAGAACACGGTGCAGGACCTCGAGACGCTGGCCAAGCTGTCCGGCGCACGGATCGGCCTGCTGCGGGTCATGGCGGAGACCCAGCTCCAGGCGACGACCGACAGCCTCACCGGCCTCTTGAACCGACGGTCGTTCGAACATCGCGTGGCGGCCATCCGGCGCGAGGAGCCGGAACGTGGTGATCGCCATGGCCGACCTCGACCACTTCAAGCTGCTCAACGACAGCTACGGCCACGAGACGGGGGATCGTGCGTTGCGGTTGTTCGCCCAGGTTCTCCGGGAGTCACTCCGGGCACAGGATCTCGTGTGCCGCCACGGCGGTGAGGAATTCTCCATCGCAATTCCCGACTGCGGCATTGAGACGGCGCGCGAGATCTTCGACGCCTCACGGATCCGGCTCGAAGCCGCCATGACGGTTGCCGGGCTCCCGAAGTTCACGGTGAGCTTCGGGGTCGTCGAGGCAGACCCCAAGGACGATCTTCCGACCACCATCAGCCGGGCCGACGCCGCGCTTGTTCCAGGCCAAGCGCGAGGGGCGGGACCGAGTCATCGTCCTCGATGCCCTCGGGCACGAGATCCCGGTCCCCGCCGCTCTATCGGAGTCGCCGACCTACGGCAACGGCCGGGTGCTCAACGGACGGGAGAATCTCGGGGCCTCGGACGCGCTCAGCTCGTAGCGTCGAACCGGCTGCACCAGCATCGGGACCGCGCGTGGATCCACGTGGCGGGCCGACGTTCCGAACCGCCGTGGCGAATCGGCGTAGCATTCGGCGCAACGTTGGGATTGAGGCTGTCCAATGGGAGTACCACGAGCGTGCCCGATCGCGGGAAGGTCCACACAGACGAGGATGGTCCGGTCCGCCAACCGTCCGGCGAGCGCGAGCCGCACGCGGCTGACCGCCCTGTTCTGAGCGCGGTCGTCTTCGCCTACCACAACGAAGACACCATCGTGCCGGTGGTCTCCTCCCTGGTCCAACAGGACTGCGACGAGCCCTTCGAGGTGATCGTGGCGACGTCAGGCGGGGACAGCACCGGCGAGCGGGTTCGGCACAACTTCCCGGGGGTGCACGTGATCGAATCCCCGGTCCGGTTGATGCCAGGCGGTGCGCGCAACCTCGGGATGAAGGTCGCGCGCGGTGAGATCATCGCGTTCTTGGAGGGTGACTGCATCGCTCGTCCCGGTTGGATCACGAACAGAGTCGCCGCGCACCGGGCCGGCCACGAAGCGGTGGCGAGCACCGTGGCGGCGGCGAACCCCGAGAAGGCGGCAGCCCGGGCCACGGCGTTCCTCTGCTACGAGAACCGCCTGGAGGGCTCGCCGGCGGGGCCGGCGGGGATACCGCGTTCGTACGGACTCTCGTTCACCCGGGACCTCATGGGGCGCGCCGGGCCCTTCGACGAGAGCCTCCGTATCGAAGAGGACGCCCTCATGGCCGAGCGCCTCGCTCAGTTGGGGGTCGGCGCGTGGTTCGAGCCCTCGGTGTGCATCGAGCACGTGGGACCGAACCGTCTGGGGGATCTCGTCAAGGAGCAGACCTTGCGCGGGCGTCGCCAGGCCCGGAGCGACATCGTGCGGCGCGCGCCCGGCTGGCTGCGGGTCAGGCTGGAATCGAGACCGGGGTTGTGCACGCTCGTGGTGGCGGCGCGGGTGGTCCGCTACGGCCTGGTGCGCAGCCGCTTCCTGGCGCGGAACTTGCAACGCTGCGCGACCGACCGTCGCCAGCTCGCCGTGACGGCTCCATGGATCGTCCTCGGGTTGATGGCCAACATCGTCGGCTGGGGGCGCGAGCACTACGCCTACGCACGAAGGGGGGCCTTCACCGAATTGGACGGTGCCGCGCCGGCGGGCGGGCCCTTGCGACGCCGGACCACCACGACCGGCGAGAAGACCCTGGTCCTCACGTTCGACGACGGCCCGTCCGAGTACACCACCGACGTGCTCGGGGTGCTCTCGAGCCATGGCGTCCGCGCCACCTTCTTCGTCCTCGGTGAGCATGCGGCGTCGAGGCCCGAGGTTGTTCGAGCGCTCGCCGAGGCGGGGCACGGCGTCGGGATCCACGGGTGGGACCACACGGCCTTCACCGAGCTCGACCCCGAGGCCCTGGCCGCGGACATCTCTCGGACCGAAGCGCTTCTGCGAGAACTCTCGGGTGCCGAGTGCCGGGACATTCGACCCCCCTATGGCGTCTACGACCAAGAGGTGATCTCCCGCCTCGAAGATCGAGGGCTCGTGACGTGGTTGTGGACCGCGGAGGCTCGCGACTGGGCCGCCGAGGGGACCGCCGAGCGGATCGCCACGAAGATCCTGCTCTCGCTGACACCCGGTGGCATCGTCTTGTTGCATGACGGCGGCGGAGACCGTGCCGGGACGGTGCGCGCCCTGCCCAGGATCATCGAAGGTGCGCACGCCCGGGGATACCGCTTCCAGACCCTGGACGAGGTGCGAACGACAGGGA
>CAVSLS010000014.1:0-42658 GCA_963728845.1 uncultured Acidimicrobiaceae bacterium | reverse complement strand
CATCTCTGCCGCGCCGGGCGTGGAGGCAAACGAACGGCCTTCCCAGGCTCGGCGCGGTGGGGCCGGAGAACGGGCGCTTGCGCCCGAGACCAGGCCGACCAATGCGGTTCCCCGGTGGGGCCGGACGGGTCTCGATTCCGGCACCTTGGGACGGAGGAGCCGACGTGCTGACGCCGGGAACCGAGGCGTACGACAGCCACGACGTCAGCGATCCCGGTGGCCCGGCCCATCCCGGCGCGCTCGTCGGCACCCGAGCCGAGTCGACTCCATGGGGCCAGGACCGAGAGAGGTCCCAGTGACGACGCTCGTCCACTGGGATCGCATGCATTCCGCTTCGCCGGCGGCCCGATCGACGTTCACCGCACAAACCCCAGCGGTCGACCCGACCATGCCGGGACGCCGGATCGACGTGATCGCGGACAACCCAAATGTGTCGAAGGGCGTGGTGGGTGCGCAGGGTTACCTGCTGCCGGCCGACGCCCAGACCCTCGACCAGGTGGCGGCACAGTCGAGCGTGGGCGGCTCAGCTGCCGCCACCAGCCTGCCGGAGATCGTCGACGGCACCTCCTTGGGACGTGGGAGCCTCAAGCTGTAACCACTCCCGACAAATTCCCGTCGCCGTCGTTCGTTCAGGGGGCAAGGGCGTTGCCAATCGGTGGCTTGCCTGTCGATGTCCCACTGATCTGACCAAAGTCCCTAATTCCGCCCTCCAGCCCTTCCGATGATTCTTCAGGACTGAACGCTGGAGCCTTCACGACGCCCCGGCACCACGTCCTGGCGATGGCAGGGCAGGGGGGGCCAGGTTGTGTTGAAGAGACCCGATGTAGGAGAGGCATCCGTGGGCGCTGTTGGCCGGGAGAGTCCCATCGTGCAGATGACACGCGACGCTGCCGGCGTGATCACCTCGGTGGATGACACGATCGTCGAGTTGCTCGGCTTGCTGCCCGAACAGTTGGTCGGATCGCCCTCCACCAGCCTGATCCACCCCGCTGACCAGCCGGGTGCGGTGGCCGCATGGATGGACATGATCACCTCGCCGGGCCGCACCGGCATCTGGCGCGGGCGCTACAAGACAGCAGCAGGCTCCTGGAAGTGGGTCGAGACCGAAAATCGATTCGACGATGGTGACGACTCGGAGGTCATCAGCTTCATGAAGGAGGTCGGCCCAGACGAAGTAAGTCTCGAGGAGCAGTTCCAGGCTCGTGAACAGCTACTCACCCAGCTCTCTGATGCACTGCCCGTCGGCGTCTTTCAGGTCGATCTCGACGGGCGCATCACCTTGACCAACAACAGTCTCCACCTGATCGTGGGTATCCCCCCGAAAGACTCCTTCACGGCGCAGATGTCGACCGTCGTCTTCGACGACCGACCGTCCCTGGATGCGGCTTTGTCCAATGCATTTGCGGGCCAGTCGGTTGATGGTGCAGAGCTTCGCCTTCGTGTGCCGACGGGAGAGTCCCCCCCGGCGACCATGCAGGACCGGGTGTGCCTGCTCAGTCTTCGCCCGCTCACCGACATCTCTGGTGTGGTCAGTGGGGCCGTGGGGTGTCTCAGCAACGTGACCGATCGAGCCCGTTTGCACAGAGAGCTCGAAATCAGGGCGTCGATCGACAACCTGACGTCGTGCTTCAACAGAGCGGCGACCATCGAGCTCGTCGACCGGACGATCAACGCACAACACGACGGATTAGGTAGGGCCGTCATCTTCGTCGACCTTGATGGGCTGAAGGCGGTCAACGACCAATTCGGTCATGCTGCGGGCGACGTGCTCATCGTAGCTGCGGCCGACCGAATCAGGACTGCTCTACGAAGCGGAGACTTCGTCGGTCGCCTGGGCGGCGACGAGTTCCTCGTGATCTGCCCGAGAGTCCTTGGTGCGGCTCGGGCCGTGGAGATCGCCAGGAGAATCTCATCTGCCCTCACGGCATCAGTGAACATCGGTGCGGACACCGTCGAACTGAGGGCCAGTATCGGCGTCGTGTGGACCATAGAGGCTCTCGACACCGACACCTTGATAGCCCGGGCCGACAATGCGATGTACGAATCAAAGCGGCTGGGCGAGCATGGTGTGACGCTCTTCGCGGACGGCAATCTGGGCGGTAACTCGTATAGTGCCCGTGCTCTGCGTCCGAGGCTTCATGAGTGAAAGCCCGGCAATCTCCGAGCCGAGCGCTGCACCCACGCCTCAGGCAACGTGGTGAGCCCGCTTGCAGGCAAGGTGGGTCCGAGAGAGGGACGGCTGAAGTGGTTGCCCCGGGTCAGTCCCGTGGCGCTGGGCTACCTCATCGGCCCCATCGCCCTCGTGGCGATCCTTGTGCTGATGCACTTTGGCTTGGTCGTTCGTCAGCCCACGTGGCTCTGGATCGTCGTCTTTGCCCTTGTACCCGCCACGAGCCTCATGGTCGACCACCTCTACCGACGCCAACCCTCAGAGACGGTGCTGAACATTCGAGTCGCCCAGAATGTGGCGGCGGTGACGATCGTCATCTACCTCAGCGGCTGGGGACCTGTCTTGGTGCTGGCCTTTGCCTTCGTGGCGCTGGAGAACATCTCGCGCGACGGATCGCGGCTCTGGCGAGCCACCGCGCGGTGGAGCCTGCTCGGTATCGCAGCCGGCCAGGCCGCCATCTGGGCCGGATGGGCGCCATCGATGCTGTCGACCTCACAAGCCAACGCCTTGGCGTTCATGGCAGCGTTCGTCCTGTTCTTCGTCATCCGCATGGCGGGAGCCGTCATGGAGAAGAAGGAGATCGCCGAGTCCCTCGTGAGCCAGAACGAGGATCGGTTCCGGTCGCTGATCCAGAACTCGACTGATGTCACGATGGTGGTCGACGAGGGGATCTTTACCTATGTGAGCCCGTCGGTCACTCCGATGCTCGGGTTCGAGCCGCGCGACCTGGTCGGGCGACCCGCGCGCCAGTTCGTCCACGACGAGGACCAGGAGCGCGTCAGTGCCCGGATCAGATCGGACTCGTCGGCCACCTCGGAAGGCGTCGCCGTGCAATTCCGCATGCTCGCCAAGGATGGCACGTTCCGTCTCGTCGAGGCCGTGGTGGCGGACCAGCGCGACCGCTCCTCGGTGGGGGGTTTGGTGGCCAATATCCGCGACATCACGGAACGAACGAAGGCCGCCCGGGAACTCCAACGCTCCCGAGAGAGCTTTCGGGTCCTCTTCGAGCAGCACCCTCACCCCATGTGGGTCTACGACCTCGAGACGCTCCGCTTCCTGGAGGTCAACCAGTGCGCCACCGAACGCTATGGGTACACGCGGGACGAGTTCCTCTCCATGACGATCGCCGACATCCGACCGGAAGAAGCTGCCCGCAGGTTGATGAACTACCTGCGCGTCGAGCGCCCCAACCTGAGCTACGCCGGCATCTGGCGTCATCGGACCAAGTCCGGAGAGATCATTGACGTGGAGGTCGCGACGCACACGCTCGAGTTCCGTGGTCGCCGGGGAGGGCTCGTGATGGCCCAAGACGTTACCGAACGTGTCCGACTCGAGCGCCAGCTTCGAGACCACGCGTTGCACGACCCCCTGACCGGACTGGCCAACCGCTCACTGCTCCTCGACCGCGCCGAGCGCCTGAACTCACAGGCCAAGCGGTCGGGGACCGAGGTGATGGTGCTGCGTCTCGACCTTGACAACTTCAAGCTGATCAACGAGACCTATGGCCACGACGTCGGTGACACCCTCATTCGTCGCGTCGGAGAACGTCTGGTCGATTCGGTCCCCGAGGCCGACACCGTTGGACGCATCGGTGGGCACGAATTCGTCATTTTGGGCGTTGCTGCGCTGCTCGACACGTCGCCCGCAACGACTGCCGAGCGCGTCCTCGATCTCGTCGGGTCCGAACCGTTCGACGTGGAGGGGCACAAGTTGAGCGTCAACCCCAGCGTCGGGATCGTTGCTGGGACTTCCGATGGCGGCGAGGAGCTCGTCGATCACGCCGGCACCGCTCTGAACCTGGCCAAGGCGGAAGGCGGGAATCGCCACGTCGTGTTCACCCATGAAATGCAGGCTGCCGTCGATGAGCGGAACCAGTTGATGATCGGTCTGCGTGCATCGCTCGGCACCAGCCAATTCGAGAACTTCTATCAGCCTGTGGTCAGACTGAGAGATCTCAGCGTGGTCGGGGTGGAGGCGCTGGTCCGCTGGCGCCACCCTGCGCTCGGACTGGTTCCCCCGGCACGGTTCATCTCGCTGGCCGAAGAGACCGGCATGATCGGAGAGATCGGCGCGTTTGTGATCCGCCAGGCATGCGAGCAGGCGAAGGCGTGGCAGGGTGCACAGAAGAAGCTCACGGTCGCCGTCAATGTCAGTGTCTTCCAGCTGCGATCGGACGAGTTCATATCCGATGTCCGCGACGCCCTCGAATGCAATGGTCTCGATCCCGGAAGCCTGGTCCTCGAAGTGACCGAGAGCATATTGATCAACAATCCGGAGACCGCGCTCAGACGATTGAGAGCACTCAAGGAACTCGGGGTGCGCCTGGCAATCGACGATTTCGGTACCGGATACTCGTCGCTCAGCTACCTAGGACGGTTTCCATTCGACGTCCTCAAGATCGACCAGTCATTCGTTGCCTCGATGATCGACTCTCCGAAAGCCATGACCATGGTGCGTACCATGACCCAGTTGGGCCGGCGGCTCAAGCTCGAGGTCGTCGCCGAGGGTGTGGAGTCGGTGCCACAGCTCGATCTCTTGCGGCGACTGCACTGCCACGACGCTCAGGGATACATCTTCGCTCCGCCCGTCGATGCCGATGCCATGACATCGTTCCTTCGCGAATGGCGGGACAACAGAACCCCAGAGTTTCGGGCTGGCTCAACGACATGCCCGCAGGCAGCGACGCTCCGATCGTCCATCGGTGCGTAACCCTCGCTTGATTGCGGAGACTGTGCGCACCGTGTGAGTTCAGTCATCCTGTGGCGTCAGCCCTCGAGAATCACTATGCCGACGCAAGAAATGGTTTCAGTGTCCTCAGGAACCATTCAGTGATGACCATGACAGGGGTCTGTTCGGAGTCAATGCGGTAGGTCCGGGCAAGCAGGTAGTCACCGACCTTCATGGCTCTATTGGATGGAGAGACGTCGAATCCATGTGGCTCGACCAGGTTCTCCCGAGTGACCGCGATCCCCATCTCGTCGAGAATCCGACCAATCGGATCGATGCTGGACTCGAGCCGGAGACAGAACCTCGTCGGCAGGCGTCTCGTGACAATGACGCTCTCCGCGTAGACATACGAGGATCCGGATATGCGACCGCGAAGCGTGGCGGCCCGCTGAAGCAATGGCTCGCCCTCTGCAACCCCCAGATTGTTCGAAGGAGGAGCTCCGATCAGGTCGTGGTGATGAGCCTGAGCATCGATGCTTTCACCGACAAGCTGCTCCAAGAAGTTGGTCACGGTGCCGCTCGTGCTCTCGAGAGCCGCCCGTAGTACTGATCGATTCGCCACTGGCACCATTGAACCGCAACTCCGCACCGAAAAGGACTTGGCCTCGTCGCTCGATTCATCCCAATGGCATTTCCCACAGCGTGGCCTGGATCCGGGTCTGCTGGATGCAGAGGCCAGGACGCCGGGGCCCGGTGCAGGCCAGGAAGTACAGCCAAGCTGGCTATTCCGAACCCCAGTAGCAAGAACGAATGGCCGATGTGATAATCGACAGGTGCCGGTGGAGGGCCATCTCTATGGCGAGCGAGTTTGGTTCTACGACGCACGGGGCCAGGTTCGCAGGATGGGAGTCTCAACTCACCCGGCAGATTCCACCATTGTTATTTCGCTGTGGCAAGGCGACATCTGCACCGGCACCTTTCGGATGCCCGCCAAGGATGCGGCACGGCTCATCTCGACCCTGGCCTATGGAATGACTGAGGCGATCCCGGGTCAGCGGCCCGATTCCGACGTAGGTCCGAGCCACCTTGGCCAGCTCTGGTCAAGATTCCTTCGTCGTGTGCTCGTCCGATCACCGGGAACGACCGAGACTCATCTTCGGCTGCTCAAGTAGACCCGCGCCGTAGCGGAAGTGCACATCCAAGAAAAGGACAGCTCCCGTCGCAATGGAAAAGTGCCCCGGTTCACCGGGACGGGGTGTGACCGGGGTTGACCGGCTCCGCTCGGGATTCGTGGTGCCCCACAGAACCGATTGCCACCTGCCGGACATAGTGAGTATGTGGGACCTGAGGAGCCTCTCGACGCCGAACTCTGGGAGCGTGTGGCTGCCCACGACGGCCAGGCCTTTGGCCGACTCTTCGACCGGTACGCTCGGCGGGTCTACAACCACTGCTTCTGGCGCACGGCGGACTGGTCGCTCGCCGAGGACCTGACCAGCGTCGTCTTCCTCGAGGCCTGGCGCCGCCGCCGTGATGTTCGCCTCTCAGAGTCTTCTCTGCTCCCGTGGCTGCTCGGAGTGGCCAACAACGCCATACGCAACGCGGAACGGTCCCGTCGCCGGTATCGCAGGCTCTTGAACAAGCTCCCCAAAGTCACCGATCTCCCGACCGAGGACACCGAGATCACAGTCAGGCTCGACGACGAGCGAGCGATGAAGGCGATTATCAACCGCCTGAGAGCCCTCCGCCAAGAGGAGCAAGACGTTATCGCCCTCTGCGACTGGTCGGGGCTTTCGATCGCCGAGGCGAGCACAGCGCTCGGGATCCCGACCGGCACCGTCAAGTCCCGTCTGGCGCGGGCTCGGTCACAGCTTCGCGAAATCTACGCCGATGTGAAGCCTGAACCGGACCCCGATGTCGACATGGAGGTGACCTCGGAATGAGCACCGCGTTGGATCTGCCGCCAGAGCGACCGCTTCCCCATCAGCGCCACGCTGCGGCAAGGGCACAGCTCGAGCGCTATGCCACCAGTCGGCGCGAGCGCATCGTCCAGCGCTGGCGGCGCGCCGCAGTCGTCTTGGGCCTCGGGTTGGGCCTTGCCGTCGCGGGAGGGGCGGCGGCCGGGACGGTCTACACCCTGGACATCCAGCACGCACCGGACTTCATTAGCGTCGTCGCCCACGGCAGGATCGTCGGGTACGTGCCGCGGAGCTACGTCCTACCGTCTCCGGTGAATACTCCGGTGAACCAGCGGCTAGGTCAGGTCGCCCCGGTCTACGGACTGGATCTGAAGAAGCTGGTCGGCCACATGTACCCCGGGGTCGGCTTCATCCCGCTCGGAAAGAGCGTCACCTCTGAGGTCTGCCAACCCATCTCCACTTACGGGAGCAGCACGACCAGCACCATTCCGTGCCCCAGTGTCACGGAGACCGTGCCCAACGTGGTCGGGATGGACACGCCCGCCGGAGTGGTGGCGCTTCAACAGGCTGGGGTCATGGCAAACGTGGAGAACGAGTACTCCAAGTCAGTCCCGGCAGGCCACATCATCCGAACATCCCCCTCGGCTGGCCCCAGGGTCCCGGCACGTACCCCCGTAGTCGTGGTCAACTCGCTGGGCCCGTAGACGGTGGGCCACTCGCTGTGCTTGGCTCTAACTGCCCGAGTTGCCGCCGCCGCCGGGAAGGAGTCTCTTCAGAGTTCAGGTCTAGATGGCGTTGCTAGGGCGAATGCTGGTCCCACAGCAATGACGGAGGACCCGACCCCTGCGCAGGAATCCTGATGATTGCGGACTTATCGGCGAACCCGTTGCCGTAGAACGTATCGAGATAGAGAGAACCGTCGGACGCTACCGCGATGCCGTCGGGTGAGAATCCGGTGATTCCGAGATAACTGACCTTGTCCGTCTGCGGGAATCTGAGGAAGGTCTCGATGCCCGCTGGTGACAGCTTGGCGACCCCCAACTCATCCATCGCCAGCACCGAACCATCCGGAGCCGTGACGAGGCCACTGGGACCCCTCGGGTACAAGCTACCGAGGAAGCTCAGGACGCCGTGGGGGTCGACCATCAGGATGGCCTTGGTGTTGAACCCGAAAACATAGAGGTTCCCCGCGGAGTCGAACGCCAGCCCGCTGGCGCCGTCTGCCGAGGCATCCACTGCTGGCCCACCGATGCCATAGACACCGGCGTATTCGTTCGTATTCTCGCCGAGCACCTTTGTGAACGTTCCGTTCGCGTCGAGTCTGAGCACTTCTTGACCGGTTGACACGTACATCAGCCCGTCCCGTCCGAACGCCATGGCCGTAGGAGTGAGCGTCGCTTCGAGCGCCGGCGTTCCGTCAGCCACCCATGCACCTTGACCGCCATTGCCGGCGATCGTCGTGATGATGCCCGCCGACGAGACGGCCCGGATGCGCCCATTGCCGTAATCGGCGATGTACAAGGTTCCGTCAGCTCCAAAGGTGATCCCAGATGGATAGTTCAGCTGAGCACTCGTAGCCGGACCGCCATCGCCGGAGAACCCAACAGTGCCGCTGCCGGCTACGGGCTCGAAGGTTCCGTCCGGGAGTCGCTCGAGGACCTCGTTGCGCAAGTCATCGGCGATGTAGAGATTGCCGTTCGGACCGATGGCCAGTGAACCTGGGCGCTGAGGAACGATGCCGGCTGTCGGCGGCGGCCTAACCGGCGTGACCTTGTGGGTCCGAGCGGGTCGAGCGGAGGGGTGTCGAGCGGTCGTGCCTTCGCTGGTGAAGCCAACGATCGCCGCCGCGAGACCGGCCATCGCCACGATGACGAGGGCAATCACGAGCCATCGCTGGCGCTGACGCCGCCGTGCCTCGCGGATGACCAGCTCGTGATCGACGAGGTCGGGAGCCGGAACGTCTTTCGGGGCGGTTCTGGTACCGGTCACTATGGTGACACTATGCTTGTCACCATGCGTCATGTCAAGGTTGACCGAAACGACAGCATGCCCTTACATGACCAGGTCGCCGCAGAGATCCGTCGTGACATCGCCAACGGCGATGTTCGTCCCGGTGAGCGCCTGCCTCCTGCTCATGACATGGCAGCCATCCTCGGCGTCCACTCCAACACGGTGCTACGCGCACTTCGCACCCTCCGAGATGAGGGCGTACTCGAGTTTCGCCGAGGCCGCGGTGTCACGGTTTCGGGCGAACCCGAACGGGGTGTCATCTGGGCGCAGGCACAAGAACTGCTAACTCAAGCTCAGCGGTTCGGGCTCCAGCGCGAAGATGTCGTTTCGATCATTGAGAGCCTCTCGTAGCAACCGGGTTGGATTGGCTTGAGTCGTCGTTCGAGCGGAGCCAGAGTGTGCACGTACGCCGGCAGTGGGCTGACCATCCGCTATCGAAGCCTTTTCCACACGGAGCGATCTCACACGAGGAAAGCAAGATCCGCTTGAGGCCCTCTCCCAAAGCGCCCTTCGATGATGTGATGCCAGGCGTGCACGAATTGGTACCAGATTGTCCAGTCACGACGGTGATATTGGTACTGCCAGAAGATGTGGATTTGAAGCTCGCGCCCGCGGGAGCACTCAAGCTGCAGAGAAGAACTGCGAGTGCAAACAGAACTGACAAATGGGAAACCCGCGTGGTTACGGTTGATTCCCCTTGTCCAGATCCACGGATCACGAGGGTATCCTCGCTGCCGCGAAGGTGGCCACACCGTATGGCATCAAGAGCAGGGTGTGCGGGTCGATATTGACTCCGTGGATTGCGTGGCGACTCGCGAGCTTCACGGTGCCGCACGCATGTGGAACCAGACGCTACGGTGCGTGAAGCAACGGATTTGGCGATTGCTAGAGATCGGAGACTCGCGATGACCTCGAAGTCTGATTTCACGACTGAAGAATGGCAGCTGATACTAGAGGCGCCACCAAGTGCTGGGATGATCGTGGTCACCGCCCAACGAGGGGGTTCGTTTCGCGAGACCATCGCTATGGCCAAGGCCTATGTGGATGCGCGCCAACAGCACGGCGAGAGCGAACTTCTCGATGAGATAGTCACTGCGAAACCTGAGCGGGATCACACGCACTATCACTCTCCCGAGGAACTCAAGCAGCACGGACTGCAACACCTGCGTGATTCGGTCGGTCTGCTTGAGAGCAAGGCTACGCCGGAAGAGGTCGAGGAATATCGCCGGTTCATCGTCACGCTTTGCCACAAAGTCGCAGCTGCTCATCGGGAACACGGTCAGGAAGTAAGCGATGCCGAGCAGGCGGCGATCAATGACATCACGGATGCCCTGAACACGACCGTTGGGTAGGAGCGCGCCGAGGGCTGCATTCGGTCGGGGCTATTGGACGACAGCGTCTGACCGGTGCGTACCTCGCAGGGCATGGCTGCCCACGATCGCCGGGACGCAGACACTACAAAGTCCGGTCACTATGGAGCAGTGACCGCTCCCCAGCCATGGTACCTGGTCGTTTCTGGCCCCCCGGGTAGTGGCAAGACATCGCTTGCTACGGCATTGGCGCAAGAGATGGGCTTGCCGCTCCTTGCCAAGGATCTGATCAAAGAGACCATGATGTCCGTCCTTGTCGTACCTGACGTTGACGCTTCGCAAATGATCGGGCAGGCGACCATCGAGGTCATGTACGCGGTGGCCGGTGCATGCTCGAGTGGAGCGATCCTTGAGGCGAATTTCCACCGCTCCACCTCCGTCGCCGGTGTCCAGGGACTCCGTGGTTCTGTCGTCGAGGTGTTCTGTCGCTGTGATCGCCAGATCGCGCTCGCCAGATATCGAGAGCGCTCAGAACATCGGCATCCTGGCCAGTTTGATATTCAGCGGTCGGACTATGAGCTGTGGAATGACGAGGTCACGGCTCCGGTGGCAGGTGGATGGGCCGTGCTCGAAATCGACACGAACCTGCCGGTGAACATCTCGGCGGTGGTCCTCGACATCAAGAGAGCTCTCGGTTCCTCTTGATCTGACGCTGACCCAGTTCAATCCTCGCTGCCGGGACGGTGGGGCAGTCCAGCACCACTGGGGCACTCTCCCTCAAGCGGTATCCGGCAATTTCGCGCTTGATATGGTCACGACTGGACGGGCCGCTCGACGGTCAGCTTGCCCGGTCGGAATGCCACTAGCACGGAATTCGGTGAACGGTACGAAGCCTGGACGACCTGGTTCGGGGAGACATCAACCGCGATCGAGACCTTCCCGGCTCGGGGCAGGCGGAGGTACGGATACGACACTTCCAGCTGGTGACTCCCAGGCTCCAGCGGAAAGTAGTGCGCTCCCCAGGGAAGCTCGTACGTGCGGTCGTCGACAGTGACGGTCGTGTGTGTGAACCTGAGTGTCCAGTCGAGAAGGAAGAACTCGGTCCGCAGGACTAACCCTTGACCCGGGCTCGGTGCCAGGTCTGCTGCAACTGGCCCGACGTCCGACATTGCGCCACCTTCTCACATACCACCCGATACGTACGGTTATCCCTCGGGTCCGGCGATCTCGACGGAACTCGTATCGCAGAAGCTACGGCCGCACTTGCACCTCTAGACCGAGGTCTGCCTGCAGCGTCCGTCAGGTAATGCGCGAGTGGCTCGATCCCACATCTGCTGCCGTGTCCGAGCTTGGATCTGTCCTGATCCCCGTGTAGGACGCGTCCTCAGGTGGGGTGCGATTGGAGATCCAGACCTCAAACGACGCTCCAGCTTGTCACTGGGGCAGGGCGCCTTAGTTTGCCGGGACCATGGGCCAGTGCTCAGACCGAGCCGAGCATTTCGCATTCCTTGCATGGACTGACAACCTCAAGCCAAGGCGTAGGAACTGAGCGCATTCCTCGCGTCGATTGACCGCATAGCGTCTCCGAAGGGGTCCTCGTGAACCCGAGATGCCATGTGGCCACTGGGGCATCACTGACGCCTGGCTGAAGTGGGCGCTCGTGACGCCATACGATCCGCTCCGGCACGGGGTCGATCCTACCGAAGACCGACTCGGCGCTTTGATCTCGGCAAGGGTGAATTCCACAAAGGTCACCACGGCTCGGGGACTGTCCCAGTACGCATGCGTCCGGTCCGGAGACACTTGATCGCGGCCATCGACAAGTCCGCACCGTCATGTTGCAGAGCCGTCGACACCTACCTCACTCAGAACGGCGGCGGGTTGTGCGCTCCGCATCACGCCCGGGGGGTCCGATTCAGGGGAGGGACGGAGATGCGACCGCGGCGTGGGCGTGGACGTGGCTGAAGGCGATGTATCGGGCCGTGGTCGAGGGGTCGGATTGGCCAAGCAACTCCTGGGTGACCCGGATGTCGTGCGTCAGTATCGCCCGCTCTGCAACGGCTGATGCCTCAGCGGACCCGCGATGCCCTCAAGACTCTCGACTTCTGGCCGATATCTGGCGTGGGGGCGGGGACGCGGTTGTGCCCTTCGTATGGTGCCCAACTCGGGGACCTTCGCGAGGTCATCGACCAGCATGTCGAGGCGATTGGCGAATGGCTCCAACGGTTGTGCAGATGTGCTGGCTTCCAAAGACACTTTTGGGAGAAGGAGGTCCAACAAATGCAGTTCCGTCGTCGAGTACCACGTCAACCTGCCGGCTGGGATGGGGTCTGCCAGATTGAGGGGGAGTTCGCCGCCAGGTGCCGGATCATCGACATCTCGATGCTCGGTGTCGGCATCACGCTCGACCACCCCTCGCCGTACGCGCTCGTGGGCCGTCACATCTCTGTCGATGTTCCCGCGGTCGGTGACTCGGCCAGCATTCGACTTGAAGGCAAGATCACCAACGCCAAGCTGACTCTCAGGACGACCGTCCGGGTCGGCATCGAGTTCGATAGTCCGTCCGCTGAGCTCGCCAGCAAGGTAGGTGGCCACGCGAAGGCGGGCGTCCGTCGTATGCGCGCTCGCTAGAAGACCCCGAGTGGCCCCCACACAGGCGAGTCACTGAGTGCCTGGAGACGCCCGGGGTGCTTCCGTCGACCGCTCAGATTCCCCATTGATCTCCTCCCTTTGAGCGGTCAACAGACGTACCGGTTAGCGACCAATCGTCGGCGTATGTGTGGATGAGGCGGGTACTCCGCCGGGAAACCCCCCCGGCATTCCATAGAATGCGACGAGTGAGCACATTCGTATTTAGGCTCAAGGCTACGCGTCCCACGTTTGCCCTCGACGGCGACGGCGATGGCGTCGAGCGCCCCGAGCGCAGAGCCGCCGGAGGCAGGAACGGAGCTATCTCCGCTGCCGTTGGGCATAGAGCGTTCAACGTCGGATATCCTGCGGTCTGTTCATCAAGAGTGACCTGAGGGACCTGGCCCTGCGACGGTCCGGCAGCCGGCTTCGGCACGGTGCCAATGCCAGGACCGATGAGGAGGCTGCCATGACCCGCACTCCGAGCGCGCGACTTCAACCCGTTCCAAGTGTGCGGTATCGAGAGGCAACAGAGCACGATGCCGGTGCCATTGCGGCTCTGCACGCTGACAGTTGGCGACACCACTATCGAGGTGCATACCTAGATGCTTACCTCGACGGCGACATAGTCACGGATCGACTAGAGGTTTGGACGACCCGCCTCACTCCTCCAAGGCTGAATCAGTACACCGTTTGCGCCGACTCAGGCGGCGACATCATCGGCTTTGCTCACACCGT
This sequence comes from uncultured Acidimicrobiaceae bacterium, assembly GCA_963728845.1. GTDB lineage: Bacteria > Actinomycetota > Acidimicrobiia > Acidimicrobiales > RAAP-2 > Bog-473. The sequence goes on along the minus strand of CAVSLS010000014.1, from coordinate 29,219 downwards.
GTTCGACCACGATCCGACGTGGGGAGCCCTTCTCGACAATCTGCATGTTCGGAGCAACCTAAAGGGACACGGGATCGGCACACGATTGCTTTCTGAGGCTGCTTTAGAGCTCATTCGGTGTCGGCCATCGGAGTCGCTCTATCTCTGGGTGCTCGACCAGAACGAATCTGCCCAACTCTTCTACGACGCTGCGTGGGGGCAGCCGCGTGGAGAGCACATTGCGCGGACCATTTCCTGGGGGCGGGAGAGCAGTTGGGCACAGGTACCTCTGGCCAGACCCCTCTCGGCTCATCTCGAAGGGCACCTGATGCCCGAGCCCTTCGACGCGGGCCGCGGTGCGAGCCGCCTATGACGTCACGGCGGAAGACTATGCAGAAGCGTTCGCCGATGATCTTCTCCGTCTCCCGATAGATCGAGAGGTCCTCGATTCTGTAGCCGAACGGTTAAGCGGTGACTCGCTAGTCCTCGACCTTGGTTGCGGACCCGGCCAGGTTGGTCAGTACCTCGCCGAGCGCCGAATTCGGGTTGTCGGTCTGGATCTGGCTCTGCAGATGCTTCTTGTGGCATGGCGACGCACGGGGAACCGCAACCTCGCATGCGGTGACATGCGCTCGGCTCCTTTCGGGTCGGAGTCATTTTCGGGGGTTGTCGCGTTCTACTCCATCCATCACCTTCCACGATCGGCGCTCGGAAGCGCACTGACCGAGATCCGCAGAATCCTCAAACCGGCCGGCCTGTTCGTGGTCGCAACCCACCTGGGTGAATCAGAGGTGTACAGCAGCGAGTTTCTGGGCCATCGAATAGGGACCGTCGGAGGCACCCTCTACAGGAAAGACGAGCTTCTCGACGAACTTCAGAACCAATCGTTTGTGGTTGAAGACGTCCGCCATCGCGACCCGCTTCCCCATGAGCATCAGTCTAGGAGGATATATGTGACGTCTCGCCTTGCGGGCAGGTGAGTTTTCGACGGCGCGCGACACGGGATCCCGTCTCTGCCTCACAGCCGGCGGCAATGTATGGGGGGAGGAACATCCACCCGGACCTGCCTTAGGCTCATGGAGGTGGGCGGGTTTGATCTAGTCATCTTCGACTGTGACGGTGTGTTAGTCGACAGTGAGCGGCTAGCGGTCCGGGTCGAGGCTGAGATCGTGACCAACCTCGGATGGTCACTCACCGAGTCCGACATAATCGAGCGCTTCGTCGGCCGTTCGGCGGCCTACATGCACCAAGAGATTGAGCGACATCTCGGCCGGAGCATTGATTGGGACTTCGAGTTCGAGGCTCGCTACCGGGAGGTGTTCGAGACGGAGCTCCTGCCGGTACCGGGCGTCATCGATGCACTGCGCGAGATCACGCTGCCGACGTGCGTTGCATCGAGCGGAAGTCACGACCGGATGCGGTTCACCCTCGGTAAGACCGGGCTTCTCGATCGATTCTATGGACGGATCTTCAGTGTTGATGACGTCGAGAATGGCAAGCCAGCGCCCGACATCTTTCTCCATGCCGCCATGAAGATGGGGACATCACCAGACCGCTGTGCAGTCGTCGAGGACAGCGTCTCTGGAGTCAAGGCCGGAATGGCTGCCGGGATGGCGGTCTTCGGGTTCTCCGGAGGAGTTACGAGTGCTGAAGCGCTCTCGATTGGAGAGTCCATCGTCTTCGATGACATGGCGAAGCTTCCGGCTCTCCTTCTTTCGGGGTAGTTGACCCCGACCCGGCGGCAATGTACGGGGGCACCCCGTAGCCTTCTCGCCCGCTGTCGTGTGGGAGGTGTTTGCCATGATTGTGGAATGCAACAGCGCATAAGTTTGGTCACGCTTGGGGTTTCAGATCTCGCCCGAGCTCGACGTTTCTACGAGGCCCTCGGCTGGTCAGATGCAAAGCAACCCGATGACGAGGTGTGCTTCTTTCAGGCCGGGGGGATGGTCTTTGGCCTGTGGACTGCTCTCGGTGGCCATGGTGCTCCGGGGATCGAGTTGGCTCACAACGTGCGTTCTGTTGAAGAAGTAACCGAGGTGCTGGACGAAGCCGAGCGAGCTGGAGGTTCGATCGTCCGGCATGCAGCCGTAGCTGAATGGGGAGGCACAACCGGAGCGTTCGCCGATCCTGATGGATACGTCTGGGAGGTGGCGCACAATCCTGGCTGGACGCTCGATCCCGACGGCACGATCCACATCTAGGTGGGCTCATTCCCGGCGGATGGGGACACCTGAGCCCGCTCGATAACGCCAGGATTGGCCCGGGTCGGCTCCGCCTCAGAGCAGGGCCGACACCAACCCTCCTTTCCGTATAGTTTCACAACTACTTGCATACGTGAGGAGGTCAACATGGCGGTTGCCGTTCAACTCGACTTCACTGGGGCCACCCTCGACCAATACGACGAGGTCGTCAAGAGGATGGGCTTTCGTGCCGGGGGTCCCGGCGCTCCAGGACTTATGTTCCACTGGGTCACCAAGAGCGCCGATGGCATTCGTGTCACGGACGTGTGGGAATCTCAGGAACAGTTCGAAGGCTTCTCCAAAGAGAAGATTGGTCCCATTTCTCAGGATGTTGGGTTTCCCGCGCCGCCTAAAGTCGAGTTCTTCGAGGTGCACAACTACCTCACCGCTGGCTAGCACAGGTCGGACCTTTTGAGCGCCTCAGAAGCGCTCGTCCCCCACCGTCCCGGCCTACGGGGACAGTGTGACCCAGGACGCACAATCACCGTTGCTGAGTTCAAAGTTGCGCTGCCCATCACGTGACGCTGGGAACCGTCTGGAGAAATGCTCTCTCGCTGGCGTATCGAGCAACGAGGTTCCTGTTGAGCCATCCGGGCATGTGGGCGACGCTGGCATTCCTGACTGCTGAAACAACTCCCGATTGTGTCGTTGCGAATCTATTCAAGCGACGGGATTCCCTCACCATTGATCGGACTCGGCGCAAACGGGCAGCCTCATAGTTTGCTAGAGCGTTGCCATTAGGCGACGGCCATTGAGTCCCACTTCTTGGCCCACTTCACCAGCTTGACAGTGATGATCAAGGCGACGGCCAGGGCAAATTGGGCTAGACGGTGGGCGGTGAATCGGTCGGTGTTGCGTCGGAGCTGACCGAAGTTCGAGAGCCACGAGTTGGTGCGCTCGACCGGCCAGCGCAGTCCCATCGGCTGGGTTTTGGTGCCGCCACCTGATCCTCGGCTCCGTTTCTTGGCGATGATGGCATCGTTGATGTCTCGTTCAAGCAGTCGGGTGCGGGTGAGGCCCGAGTCATAACCCCGGTCGAGCCATAGCGTCTCGACGTCGCAGAGCAGTCCGCGCTCAGCCACGTCGTCGAGGGTCGGAGCGAGCAGAACCGAGTCGTTGCGGTTTGCTCCATCGACGATCCAGCCGATCGGCACTCCGTTGGTGTCGGTCGCGAGCGACCACTTCCAGCCCGTCTTGCCCCGGTCGGTCGGGTTCGGTCCGGTTCCCTCGCCGCCACAGGGTGCCTTGTGCAGCGACCCATCGAGCGATACGTCGGAGAGGTCGAGCCCGACCAGCTTGTCGAAGCCATCGATGGCTTCTTCGACCAGGCGCCCGTAGGCGCCGCAGGCCACCCACTCGTCGCGCCGGCGACGCAATGTCGTCTCGCTCCCCTTGCCAAGGCGCCCGGCCACGTCCCAGCTGCACCCGGTGACGAGGCGAAACAAGATGGCCTCGAAGCAGTCGCGGTCCGAGATGCGGGGCCGATGACAGCCCAGGGGATGATCGGTTTCTCCCTGTTCGGGCAGGTAGGCGGCGAAGGCCTGCCAGACGGCATCGACGACGACAGGCTCGAGTGCAAGCATGGTTCCTCCACTGGTTCGTTGGGCTGGGTGAGAGCCGGATCATGTCCGGTCCAGCACAACAACCGGTGGACCTTTTCTCCTGGTGAGAAGTGGTCCACCCCTGCCCGCGACGCAGAGGTGATCATGGCCACGACAGGAGGTGGCTGTGGCCAAGGTGAAGCGCAACGCACCATGCCCGTGCGGGAGTGGCAAGAAGGCGAAACGATGTTGTCACGGCCCGGTCGAGTACCTCGACGTTCGGATCATGCCTCTCGAGGTCTACCGCGATTCGATCTGCGAGCTAGGGGGCACCACCAGGGCCGAGTTCGACGATCTCTTCGGTGAGCTAGTCGACCTTCCCGAACTGGACCTGTCGCTTCAAGTGCCTCTTCCGAACGTCTGGACGCCCGCGATCGACCGTGCGGTCACCGCGCTCGATGAGGACGACGAAGACGGATTCGACAAAGCACTCTCCGACGTGGTGTCGAGGGTCGATACGACGCGGCAGCGCCTCCTGCTCGCCCGCTCCGTCGTCCTCCTTCGAGATGCCGGGAAGATTTCGGAGAAGCTCGCCGCCCTCGCCATGATCGAACTCGACCAAGAGGATTCAGCCTTCTTCAGGTCCTCCGTGGCCCAGTCGCTCGCCGTGTTGGCGGGCGACCAGCCCACGCCCTCCGGGCTCCTCGCGGCCGCTCGCTGAGCCCAAAGCGCCGGGATCAGGCCCATCGGATCCGCCTATTGGCGCGCGCTCTAAGGCGATGGCGGGGTTGTGATCCCGAGCCAAGCATGTCGCTAGCACGACGCCGTCTTCGATTCCTTGACATGCTCCCTGGGCCAGGTCAGGTCTCATGGGATGGGCCGCGTCTCCAAGAAGTGCTACGCGCCCCGCCGTGAGGGTCTTCGGAACGGATTCGTACACGTCAGCAATCACCAACGACTTCACCGGGGTTCGCTCGATCAACTCGGAGATGGGGTAGTGCCACTGGGCGAACGATTCGAGCAAGAATCCCTTTCTGTCACGAAGCGCCTCACTCGCTCCCTCGGGCATGCCTATATCTGCCGCCCAGTACGTCCGATCTCCTGCCATGGGACTCACTATGAACTGCTTGCCCTGACCCGCACTAAGACACGCTTCGCTAACGCGACAATCAGAGTCATCCACAACTGCCCGAAAGCTCGTTCGACCCGTATATCGGGGCTCCGGGTTGCCAGTCAGTCTCCGGCCGACCGATCGCACGCCGTCGCAAGCCAAAACGACCGTTGCTCGAAGCTTCTCACCGTCAGAGAGTTGGACGAATGCTCCGGCACGATCTGTACCGACTTGCTTCGCAGGCGTTTGGAGTCGTACGGGCAAATGAGATGCGGCGTCAAGTAACACCCGCTGAAGTTCGCCACGGTGCACCGATAGCGTGGGCGTCCCGAGTCGCTCATGCAAACGACTCTGATCCAGCTTCGTAATCACACATCCGGACCATTCGCAAATGGTTCCGTTCCGCTCCTTGTAGCCGATATCAGCGACGGCCTTGGCCAGTCCGATGCGTTCCAGTGCGGCCTGGGCACTTGGCCAGATGGTCAAGGCCCCGCCGGTTCGGGTCAGCGCTCTTGCCCGCTCGATGATCTGGACCGTTATGCCCACCTGACCAAGGGCGATAGCTGACACTAAACCTGCGATTCCCGCTCCCACCACCAACACATCTGGTTCGCGGGATGGTCTCATCCCATTCATTCTCGCAGGCCATTACGGGGCGTCGGGGATATTCGACTACACCTCGCTGACCGAAAGTCCGTCCCGAAGGACACCTAGGACTGCCTCGTATCGCTGCTCCATCTTGGTGATCTTCCAACAGCACTCGATCAGCCGAGACTGTGTCAACCGTCAGCCGAGACTGATCCGGATCAGCCCAGCCAATACACCTTTATGGCGGGCCGCCCGGGTCTCGATCCCGGCACCTTGGGATCCGGTGATTGGGACATATTGCGGTTCACCGAAGTGCATGCAGGCAGCTCAGGGCGAGTGCGAAGTTCAGGCTCGTCCGTGCGAAGCCAGCTAAACGAATTAGCCAATCGGATCGAGCCCAAAGAGTCGTCGACCCTCGTTCCGTTGCAAGTCGCTACCTGGGTCGCGTTGTTCCACCGATCCACAGCCTACGGACGATGGTCGTTGGGGCTGCCCCTGTTCGCCGGGCCGGTGGCACGGACGGGATGTGCTGAAGGCGGGTCTTGGCCCCGCACGTCGCCGCTATCTCTCAGCCCTGGTGGTCCCTTCGTGACACCCAACGACCACAATACCGAGATGAGCGCATCCGGTATTTTGATCGCAGAGAGCATCTCGAAGGACAGCCCCTTCGATGGCGTCGAACTGCAGGTTCGCAAGATCAGCAGGAGTGATGTCGGTGATGTGAGCGCCAGACAGCCCCTCACATGGACCTTCATCGAGTTCGAGGTCGATGAGCAGGTCGTAGTCGACCTGTCGGAGGCGCTGAGTCGGTCGATTGACCCGTCGGGAGGCTGGTACTGCGACTTCCGCACGGACGAGGAGACCTTCGTCGTGTTCGCCGGCCGGGTCTTCCGGTATCCGCGTGGTGAGGCCGAAAGTCGGGCCGAGGCTGAAGCGTACGGTCAATCCGTCGGCGTCCCTGAGGCCCAGCTCGACTGGCCGAAGTAGCACCTTGGACCTCGCAGATGTGCTGACCATTGGAGGTGCCGACAGGAGCGGCTCCAGCTGGGGATAGCACTATCCCCTACCGCGGTGACGGTGGGCCCAGCTGAGCACCCCGCCGGGAAGCGGTCAGCTGCGCGGACGGAGAGCGGCGTGGACTGACCGCTGCCAGCGGGTAGGCCCGACGTGGTTCTCCTGAAGCCGCATGGCGATGTACTCGGATTCGACGGGTAGGCCGATCCCGATTGGCACGGCCCTGTTACAAGAATCAAGCTGGCACTCCGGACAGTTCAACACCCAGCGGCCGTCGTTCCGCCTTGAGACCTGCGGGTGATGGGGACTCTGCATTGGTCCATGACCTCCTGCAATATTTGCCCTGCCCTCGCGAATGCAACCTACCCCAGGGCTGTGACGCCGCTAGACCGACGCCGGCCTACGGGTCGCGGGTGAGAACTCCAGCGCCGACGGTGGTGACCCACTAAGAACCGTCTGGTGTCCCCGAACGCCTGCATCTTCATCCACCGAGCGTCTGTCGAGCCTGTTTAGCAGCGACGATGGCGTCAAGCTCTCGCTGTGTGGCTGAGAAGGTCTGGAGCTGTCGCCAACCGCTGGCGAAGCAATCCGTCCGTGTTCTCGTTGCTCCCCGCTGCCAGGGCTCCGCGGTCACGAACTATCTTCACACCGTCTCAACTGAAGCTACTGCTCGGCCACTTCCTTGCCCTGGTCCCAGCTGATGCAACATCACAGTGGGCCAAACAACAAGATGCGCTTGGTCATCGCCTGCGCACGGCCTCATCGCCGTCCTTGGAGCTGAGCAATGACGTAGCGGCTGTGGCGCTCGACCAGCGTGCCGATCGAGGTCATCTTCTTGCCGAAGATCAGGTCGCCCTCCCAGTGGCCCGGGACCGCTCGGTCCTTCACCTCTGCCGGTCGCTCCGAGATCATCACCATGTTCTTGATCTTGCCTGCCCTAACGTCGTTGGCCTTGACGTAAGTCTTGGGGCGCCGCATGGCTCGACCGCTGCGCAGGCACGTATGGAGCTCTTGCGCAGCGCTCCACGGCTCTGCACGAAGAGCGACTGGTAGATGGTCTCGTGGGACACCTGCATCTCCGGCGTCGGGGTAGTTCTTAGCCAACCACCCCGAGATCTGCTCAGGTGACCACCTGGCCTCGAGCTTGCGCTCGACGACCCCTTGCAGTCGCCGGCACGCCGCCAGCTTGGCCCTCTTGGGTCGCAGCGCCCGTCGGCACGCCGTCTGGTCGGCCGCCAGGGCCCGGTACTTGTTCCGCCCGCCGTTGGCGTCGACCTCCCGGCACACCGTCGAAGGAGAGCGACCAAGGTTCGCGGCGATGGCTCGAATGGAATCACCAGCCGCCAGGCCCCGCGAGATCTCCTCGCGCTCTCGAGGACAATCGCAGTTCAGAACGCTCCCGAGCACTCGGACGCTTCCCCCCGGTGCCAGAGAGGAACTTGCGCACACGGGCTGACGGCCCAGATGCCTGGCGATGCGTTGACGGCACTCCCGCCTCACCGAGGGGACGCTTCGGTGGCAGAGCAGCAACCACTCAACAATGATCTAGGGATGGAACCGGACGACTTCGTCAGGGCGTCGCTTGACGCAGGGAAACCGCCCGACCAAGTCGCTCGATCACTAATCCAAGATCACCAACTGGAACCGATCCCGGCCATCAAGGCTCTGCAAACTGGCGAGAACATGACATGACCCTAGGAGAGGCTAAGGAGCTGATCCATCGGAACCTTCCTCGGGAGCAGCGAGAAGCTGCCGAGAAGCTGCGGGACGAGGCGATCGAACACCTTGATGGCTGATAGGTGATTGCCTGCCCGAGATCGCCGGGACGGTGGGGCCCCCTGCCCATATAGAGCTGGCAAAGTGACCGAGTCATGAGCCCAGACATCGTCGACGTCCGCACCGCCCTCATTCGTCAGTGGGAGCTGATAGCGGACGCCGTCAGCGTGATCGACCTCTCAGCAAGAAGCCGGGTCGCTGGGTGGACGAATCGAGAGGTGCTCGCGCATCTTTACGTCCAGCCCGGCCTGGTGGCGCGATTCCTACGCTCCGAGAGCACCGACGCGGCGGCGCTGGGGCTCACTGAGAACCTGTCGGGAACGAGGTCCTACCGTGAATTTGATCGACGCTTCCGCCCGCGAAGGCGGGGCCCTCAACAAGGTTGAGTTGCGTGACCCCTTGGACGAGGTTCGCCCTCTCGTCCTGGCGGCACACCTGGACGCCACCATCACGACGTTGCAAGGGTCGATCTCCGTTTCGGACTATCTCATCACGAGATGCGTCGAGGCTGTCGTACACGGGAGCGATCTCGTCCCTTCCGTCGTTCCAGATCCCTCTGCACAATCCATCACCTCACAAGCGCTTCTTGACACCCTCTCCGTCTTGGCTCCTGATCTGGTAGAGGAAGCACGAGCACTTCAGGTCGAGCAGTGGATCGATCTCGCCACCGGAAGAGCGACGGCGATTGGCCCTCTTGCCGAAGTCCTGCCGGTCATGGCGTAAATCGCATGGGGTGGGTAAATATCCCAGATCGCCGGACTGGGGCGCGATATCTCGTCGCCCCGCCTTCGGCCTACAAACTCGCCTTTACCGACTCTACGAATGCCCTAGCGTTTAGCCGCCCTATTGGCAGGATGCTTGCGAGCTGGAGCCCGCTTCTTCACTGCCTTCTTGGCGGCCTTTCGGGCGCCTTTCGGGCGTCCGCTTCTTGACTGGAGCCCGCTTCTTCACGGCCTTCTTGGCGGCCTTTCGGGCTGGCGTCCGCTTCTTGACTGGAGCCCGCTTCTTCACGGCCTTCTTGGCGGCCTTTCGGGCTGACGTCTGCTTTTTGGCCGCCTTCTTCGCGGCCTTTTTGCCCGGTACCTTGCCCACGATGGTTATTGATCCGGCACCCGGTACGAGAGATGACTCTCCGCCGGTCGACCATTCGATGTGGATGAGCTCCCCATCGACCCCGGTCACGACACCATCCCGAGGAACTTGACCTACCTTTGTGGACTCGAATCGGACTCGATCGCCAATACTGGGCACCGGGGCCTCCTTCCCTGCGAGGATCAAGCTGAGAGGACAGCACCCATCCTGTCACCGCCGACCCGCGAGGGTCCTCCTACCTCACAACAAATTAGGGTTGACAGCCCATAGGAGCATCGAACGGGGACATTTAAGGATCTCAGATCGGCTCACTGGTCCAGCGTGACAGCAACAAAGTTCTTTCCGCGGATCTGCTCCAAGCCGTCGGCCATTTTCAGACTTCGTTGCCCTTGTCTTCGAGGTCCGCGGCCATGGTGTCGTAGCCGGCACTCGTCAATATTCGGCGCAAGTCGACGAGTTGTTGTCCGTCGATGTCCTTGTCACTCGGACGCCTGAGAACCTCGGTCTCTTGGCCGATGCGGAACAGAAACATGTCGTCGTGCTGTTGTTCGATGGATCCGACCGCATCGAGCAATGACACGACATCGTGCCATTCGACGTTGTGGTTCGTCTTTTGCTGAAAGATCTGCAGCAGGGTGTCTCGATGATGGCCGCTGAGATGCCCTGGCCCTGAGATTGACGACATCAGGATCCTTTCGTCGTGGTGAAGACCTCAATGTAGCGAGAGTCCCCGATTGGCGCGAGACCCCGAAGGTGCTCGACTGGCAGAGCATTGAGGTCAGTACGCATTAGCCAATCGAAGAGAACTATTGCATCGGAACGCCACAGATCCAAGGTCACGGTCGGGTGGGAGTCAGTCATAGCTACAGCTTGGCGTACCCGTACCTCGGTGTCCCACCGTCCCGGCGGCGGTGTTCGGGGGCACATTTCAAGTCCTACCCCAACGCGCAGCCATCCGTGAACGCCTTTGTCGCATGATCCTCAAGCGTGACAGGTGCTCAGGCCACCCGTCGGTCTCCGGGAGGGCTCGGTCGTCCCGCGTCGCTACACTCATCGTGAGTGCGGATCGGTGTGCTGACTGGTGGCGGGGACTGCCCGGGGCTGAACGCCGTTATTCGGGCTGTTGTCCGGAAGGGCGTTCAGGTTCACCGAGACCAATTCGTGGGATTCCGCGATGGTTGGCGCGGAGCGCTCGATGGAGATTCCGCACCGCTGGATGTTTCCGATGTCCGAGGTATCCTGCCTCGTGGCGGGACCATCCTTGGCTCTAGTCGTACGAACCCATACAACTCCGCGGACGGTGAGCACCGTATCCTCCAGACCGTAGAACGGTTGGGTCTCGATGCTCTGATCGCCATTGGCGGTGAAGACACCCTCGGCGTGGCAACAAGGCTCGCGGCCGCCGGTCTACCGATCATCGGGGTGCCCAAGACCATCGACAACGACCTGAATGGAACCGACTACACGTTCGGATTCGACACGGCGGTCACGATCGCCACCGAGGCCATCGATCGTCTCCACACAACGGCCGAGAGCCACCACAGGGTGCTCATAGTCGAAGTTATGGGGCGTTACTCCGGCTGGATTGCCTTGCACTCCGGCATGGCCGGTGGGGCGAATGTGATCCTGATTCCCGAAAGGCCGTTTTCGATCGAGGAAGTGTGCGGGTTCATCGAGCGGCGATTCGCCAGCCAATATGCCCCTATTGTCGTGGTGGCAGAGGGTGCGTTGCCGATAGAGGGCACGATGCCCGCGTGCCCGCATGAGGTCGACGCGTTCGGACATGAGCGGCTCATCGGCATCGGGACGTTTCTGGAGGAGGAGATCGCCCGGCGGACCGCCAAAGAGGCGCGCGCCACCGTCTTGGGTCATGTGCAGCGCGGTGGTACCCCCACGGCCTTCGATCGGGTCCTTGCCACCCGTTTCGGGCTTCACGCCGTTGACGCCTTGCACGACGGGCACTCGGGCCAGATGGTGGCCCTGCATGGCACCGCCATTGAGCTGGTGCCGTTGGCCGAAGCGACGGCCATTCTCAAGCTGGTATCACCGGAGCTGTTTGCGGAGGCCGAGGTGTTCTTCGGCTGACTTTGACGACCATACCGAGCGGGCAATACGAGGCGCGTCCGTCGCGCCATTGTGGTCCGAGGACAACCGGCGAGGGTCGGTATAACTGACTCCTACCCGTGTACTGGGGAAGGAACCAACCGACATGCGGTCCGTCAAAGAGTGGCATCACCACTTTGGCTTGAAATCGCTCTCGGACCATGAGCGGATTTGGGAAAGCAATCCGTAGTGCGCCAGATGATGCCGAGTCCTTACACTCGGCCCGCGGTAAGACCGCACTCAGCGGGGTCTCAGGAGGTCAATGTGAAGGTGGTCAAGGCAACCCTCCGAATCGCCATCATCCTGGGAAGCGTGATCTTGGGGGCCAGTGCAGCATTCGGGTCAACTGCGCCAAGCACCCCAACAGGAGGCTCCGTCAACGTGTATCTGAGTGGCAACCAATCTTCGCGGGGCAACATCTTGATCACTGGCGCTATTGGCGACTATGGCAAGGTGCGCAGAATCAAGGGGCAAAAGGACTTTTCCTTGGTCAAGCTTCACAAAGGAACGTTCGAGATAGACACGTCGAAGCTCATCGCCGCCTCGAAGTCCGCGACACCGACCATGAATACCACGACCTGTTCATCTTCGCGGTCGGCAACCGCTCCGGTCACTGTGCTCGACGGCACCGGTCTCTACGCAGGCATCAGCGGAACACTCAACTTCACGGTGTACTACGCCGAAACCGGTCCTCTCTATACGAGCGGCAGCCACAAGGGAGAGTGCAACACGAGCAACAACGCCGTGCCGTACGCTCAGTTCGCAACCGCAATCGGTACGGGTACCGTGAGTTTCAGCTAGGAATAGTTCAATCCGTCAGTGGAAAAAGGGGTCGAGTAGCCGGGGGGAATCGCACCCCCCGGCTCTCACAGAACCGGACGTGAACCTCTCAGCTCATCCGGCTCTTGCAGGTCGGTTGGGAGTGGCTGCGAGAAGCTGCCAATGAGCGAAGAGCCCGGGATTGCGCTGTTTCTCCGCACGTAACCGGTCCCACGCCAGCTGAGTCTTCCCTCGCAATCGCTTGAACTTCCGCATTGCCCATCGGACCAGATGCTCGTCGATGCGCACTGCGATGGAATACAACTCGGAGCGGTAGAAGGCCCCGTAATAGTTGATCCAGCCTCGGACCTGGGCATTGATGTCCCAGGCGAGACCGGACAGGTCCGTCCCGATGCGACGGTTGAGGTGCCAGTCCCTGATCTGCTTGCCTTTCGCCTTCTTCGCCTGGGCGCTCATGGCTGGAAGGAAGCTCGTAAAGAACCCCCGCCGGCCCTTGGCCAGACGACCCCGGAAGGTGTAACCGAGGAAGTCGAAGCTGGTGTGCTCGTAGTCCCTTCGGCGTTGCGTGTCCTTGCAGTACACGACCTTCGTCTTGGTGGGGTGCAGCTCAAGTCCCAAGGACCCGAGCCGTTCGGCGAGTCCGGCCCACAGATGGAGGGCCTTTGCCTCGGTGTCGCAGTGGATCACCACGTCATCCGCGTAGCGCTCGAAGGGACTGCCGGGGTGCTCCCGGTCTATCCACTTGTCGAACGCATAGTGCATGAAGAGGTTGGCGAGCAACGGCGAGATCGGGGACCCTTGTGGGGTCCCCTTCTCCCGTGCCACGAGGGTCCCGTCTGGCATCTGCATGGGGGCGGTGAGCCACCGTTCGATGTAGAGCAGGACCCAGCGTTCGTCGGTGTGGTGAGCGACCGCTTTTAACAACAGATCGTGGGGAACGCTGTCGAAGAAAGCCCGGACGTCGATATCCAACACCCAGTCCTTCCTCCAACAGCGCTGACGAGTCACGGCCAGGGCGTCGTGGGCACTGCGCCCAGGACGATAGCCATAGCTGTCACGGTGGAAGATCGGCTCGAGCTTCTCTTCCAGCAGCATCGCTGCTGCGGTCTGGGCGATGCGGTCCACCGTATTCGGCACCCCCAGCACCCTGATCCCGGCCCCATGGTCCTTCGGTATCTCCACCGCCCGCACCGGCCCGGGGAAGTAACTCCCCGAACTCATCCGATTCCACAGCTTGTAGAGGTTGTCCCTCTCGTCGTCGGCAAACCGTTCGATGCTGACGGTGTCCACGCCCGGTGCTCCGCCGTTCGCCTGGACCTTCATCCACGCCTCGTAGACGAGGCGCTTTGGGATCTCAAACGACTTCATTCCCAACTGTGATCCGTCCATCAGCTCCTCCCCCGAAGGGTTGACTGATGGGTGACCTGGCCTGCCCAGCCCCTTGGCTCGGACCCCATTACAGGGCCTTCATCGCTACTACGAGCTGGTCCGCCTCTGTGCCTCGCATCGGTACTCTCACCCACGTGGCCTTGACCACCGGCTTCTCCCTCTTGACGACCAGGGTGCCGACAGCACCCGTGCAACCGGTCGTCCGTATCGAGGCGACAGATTCTCCTGTTCCATGCCAGGGCCTGCAACGAGCTCACGCCACCTTTACACCGGACACCACCAGGGCCACGAGCAGGCAGCTCCCTGGCTCCGGACACGCCCGAGCGGCGCGCCCTTGTCCCGAGACGGGACAGCGGCCCCGGTTTCGATGTCGTCGTTCACATTTTCGATGCGTCAGCAGTGGTTTACACATGTTCGTCTTCTCGTCGCTCACCTGACCCGCTGGTTGCGGGCCTTCTCCGCAGTCGCTTCCCACCCCGGCTCTTGACCGGCATGACACTGCGGTGGTTTGGGATCTCCGCCTGCACGGCGAACCCGGAGGGCCTCCCTCCATCCCTGGCACAGCACGGTTCGTGCTGTCGATCTTCTACATCGTCCTCACTCCCCTTTCAGGACACACCTGCCCCCATGGTGCCGAAGTGTCTCACCGTCCCGGCGAACTGGACCCTAGTGTTCAAGCAGTCGCTTCAGAATCGGAGACCACGCCCTCGGGCGTCCAGTTGGTGTCGTCGGGATCTTTCCGTGCCGATCAGCCCAGCAGGCAGGCCGGCCGGGTGCATTGGGGGCTACTCAGGGCACCGGTCGAGGTCGGGCGAGTCGCGGGAATAGCCGCGACCCCAGGCGCACGGCGAACTCGATGGCCAGGGCGGGCGACATTGTGGGGTCCGAGTCGGGCGGGTCGGGGAGGTTCTTGTCGCGGCGAGCGTGCTCATAGAGACCGTGGCATAGGTGCCGGCCCAGCGTGCCCAGGGCCCGCATGGCCTCCACTTGCTCCGTCTGGAAGGGAGGGACCGGCAGCGGGTCGACATCGGGCCAGGTTTCGGGTGGTCGCGGCGCCTCGAGGCGGAAGATACTCCTGAAGCTAGGTGCGGCCGCATCCCGTGCGGTGAATGGTTCGCCGAGGTTCCACGCCTCGCGCAAGGTCGCCAGCAGGGAGGTGTGGCGGTACTCGTCGGTGCACACGGTCCCCGGGGGGACCCATGGAGACACGACGAGAGCGGGGACGCGGTAGCCGGAGCGGTCAAAGGCGAACCCGAGCTGACCAGGTGGGGCGCCGGGGTGCGGTGGTGGCACTGGTCCCGGGGGGACGTGGTCGTAGGTGCCCCCGGGTTCGTCGAAGCCGACGAAGAGCACTGTATTGAAGGCGTTGGATCCCAGTCGGCGAGGCCGCGGACCGGACGGCTTGATAGATCCGGCCCAGGAAGTCCTCCCCGGCGAGGATCGACGACGGTGCGTCCATGAGGACTTCGACGCCCGGAATCAGGGCCCGCCCGAATGCGGGGTGGTAGTCCCCGTGGCCCGCCATGAGGTTGGGCTCGATCAGCGAGAAATCGGGCAGGGTGCCCTCGGCAGCGTCCCGCTCGAACTCGGCGAAGGGGAAGAAATGGGTGGCGAAGCGGTCGCGGAGGCGCGGCATGTGGATGAAGCCAGTGAAGGAGAGGGGTCCGGGCTCCAGCACGTAGACCTTCCACGTCCTGCCGCAGTGCTCAAGGCGGTCGAAGATCGTCTCCGCCATGTGGTGGCGCATGAAGTTGGTGACCGGCCGGTTCACCACGAAGCCGGAGGAGGAGGCCGCGGTCCAGAACGAGCGATTGGCCAGCGTCTGCGACGGGACCTCGCTGAACCAATGGTCGAACACGCCGAAGCCCCGTGCCAGCGTGCTAATGACCGGCACCTGTTTGGGAGTGTAGCCAGTCATGATCTGGCTGTACTCCTCGTAGGTGGGCTGCCGGCCGAGCTCGACGGTGAGGAAGCTGATGTAGTCGGTGACGAACCCATCCATTGTCGGCTGACGGCCGTCCGGCGGTGCGTTGTAGGGGGCCACCATCTCGGTGGCGTCCTTGCAGCGGTTGACGTCGTCGAGGATGTTGAAGAGCTGAGTGTTGGTGTGGGGGTACTCCTCGCCCGGGATCGGGGTCCGGCACGTCCATCCCGACGGAGATGCCGTACGGCACAACGCCTCCCTCCGCGCCGTGCACGGCCCAGTCGGGCACTGGGTTGCGGAGGTCCTTGCCGACCACCCCCTCGAACGACTCAACCTCCCCGGGTGCGTAGAGGCGCCCGAGCAGATTGTCGAACGATCGGTTCTCGAAGAGCACGAGCACCATATGGTCCATCGCATTCGCTCGTGCCGGGGGCATGGGTCCTCTCTGGGCTGGGGTGGTGGGCGACCGTACGCTATCGCCGCGTCGGCTGGGCGCTCAGACGGCGTCGGTGGCCGAGCAGTTGATGCTGAGACGGTCGCTTAGCCGGGCCTCGAGAGATAGTGCGGCGACTGGCTGCTCGAGCGCGCCGAAAGCCTCAGCACCCGCTAAGCAGGTAGCCGACGCTGGCCGATGTGCTGCACCGCGAAATAGTCACTGCCTGTGGGCATTAGGGAGAGAAGGACACTGTCGTGGAGTGAGAACCTCGCGGACCAGTACCGGCAATGTACGGGGGCACCCCGAGATTCAGTCAGTGTCCGTTTGTTGAGGCCGTCCTCTAGTTCGGCTGGCTTTGGATCCGAAGATGCTCAAGAGCCTCCGCGACGGCCGAAGCCATGGCGCCGCTGATCACTGCGCGCGAGCTATCCGACCGGTGCGTCCGGGTGAGGACGGCGACCGAATATGCCTCTCCACCTGGGTCAGTGATCAGCGCGATCTCATTGAAGACACGCCGAAAGAGTCCACCGCTCTTGGCCTCGAGAGTTCCGCCGTCGGGGACCGCTGGAGCGAGGCGCCGAGTCACCTGCTGGGACATGACGCGGCGAAGCGTCGCGCACGCTCGCGGACTGGCGGCAGTGCCAGCCCACACGGCGGCGAGCAACCGGGTTGCATCCCTCGCCGTTGTCCGCGATGTCTGGAGGGAATCGAGCGCTTGACATCGGTCGATGCGCTCTGGGTCGCTAGCCATGGCCTGGGCATCTGGTCCCATCTCACCGTTTTGCGCAGCCACGAGTTCGCGGTAGTTCCGATGGCCCATGTCGGACGCCACGCCATCCAACATGGCCTGGAGACTCTCGACGACGACCGTCTCTCGGCATCCGATGGTGCTCAGGCGATCATTGACCGCAGGGATACCGACGGCAGCCGTGACAGCATCGGCGGCTGCGTTGTCGCTGATGGTCAACATCAGGTAGCTGAGATCACGAAGGGACATGATGACGGGGTCCTCGAACTGTGAGATCCCGACGGGTCCTGGCGTTCGAAGCGCAGGCTCAAGCGCGACTCTCTCCGTCGGGTCCACTCGCCCGGCGTCGACCTGGGCGTAGAACTCAAGGCCGATGGGGACTTTGACCACTGATGCAAGGACGTGTGGCGTATCGGCATCGTGCGAGACCTCGGTGCCGTCCGACAAGCGGACAGCATGTAGTGAACCGATACAGCCAGCCTCATCGAAGAGGCGTGTGAAGTCCATCAATCACCCATCATGCCTGGCGATGTCCGAACTGTCCCACCCGTCCCGTACTGGGCGACTCTGAAAGCCGCGGTCGATGAATATATGGGGACACCCCGGTTTCCGGAGGGGGGCGAGACCAACTCGACCCATCACGACGACGGATCCATCTTCATTGTTATGAGAAGACAACCCCTACGTGCTCAACCCCCAGGCGCTGCGCGGAGTTGGACGGTGACGCTCCTCGTGGCCGGTGACAATGTCACGGTCCCGGTCCCTTGGTCGATCCGGCCGGCCGAGGTGGTCTCGATGTTGTCGATGAACTGCGGCAGCTGGAAGAGCACCGGGCCTGACAGGTGGCTGGCCGCGCAGCGTGAGCGATACCGATCGGCCTCTCGACGAGATCTTGAGGCTCAGCCTCCGGCCATCGGTTGTCGGGAAGTTCGTCACCGAGATTGGCCGGTCATTGCCGAGCCACTGGGCGGGGACCCCCCGGCCCACGACGAGGGCGCCGTCGGTGCGCACGGCCACCAGCGAGGCCAGAAGCACGCCGTTGGCCTGCGACATTCCCCAGGCGTGCGGGGAGGCGCCCTGCCCGGTCGCCGGGTGAAGTCCCAGCCACGGGGTTTGGGTCGAGGGAGCAGATGAGCTCTCCCACCACGAGTATGGGCCGCTCTGGCTGTGAGTGATCATGAACTCGTAGCTCAAGATCCCCTGGTCCCGGTGATGCTGGCTGGCGAGGCCGGCCGTCCCGTAGCCGGCGTTGTAAGCCGTCGAGTAGTAGTCACCGGGAAATCCACCAAAGGTGTTGGGTGGGAGCTTGCCCTTGAGGCGGCCGAAGCCGTAGTCGTAGGTGGCGTCGATCATGGTCGCGCCCGGGCCGTTGACCGTCGCTCCGAAGAGCGACGCGTCCCAGGCCCAGGCGCCGAGCGGGGACATCCAGTTGGCGTCCTTGGGATCCTTGCACCGGTTGGCCGTGTTGGGTCGGAAGATCGAGCAGGGTACGTAGTCGAGGTGGTAGCGGGCGATGGTCGCGTCCAGGGCCTTGTTGGTGGCCGAGAGCAGGCTGGTGTACTGCTCGGTCGCCCAGGCCGCTTGGCTGGCGTCCCCCACGCGCTGCGCAAGGTAGCGGTACGCGGCCAGGCCGATGAGGGCCGAGTAGTCATCGGTCGTCCAATAGCCCTGCGTGTCGATGTCGTCGGTGGCCGCCATGATCCCCGTGGGGCTGGTCCTCCCGGCGGCGATCGCGTGGGCGGTCTCCTCGATGCTCGGCTGCGCAGCACCGAGGGGTCCCTCCGAGTCGAAGTTCTGCTTCACGAAGGCCAAGTCTCCGGTCTTCATCAGGTAGATGGCCCAGGGCACCGAATACGTCCAGACCCCGTCGTCGTAGAAACCCTCGCCCGGTGCTTCCATGGCGTTGCGCGCTTCGAGGAGGAGCGCGTGGGCGTCGGTGAAGTAGCCCTGGTTGAAGAGGTTGGACAAGATGCCGATGACGTCGTGGTTGTACTCGGCCTCGTAGCCGTTGACCCCGTCGTGCAGCTCGTCGCCACTCCGGGCGATCTGGGTGTAGATGAACCCGCTGCGGTAGGCGTCATCGAGGGACCGATCGGGGACGCTGATCCCGGTGATGGCGGCCAGCTGGTCGTTCCAGAAGCTCGCCATGTGCGCGAAGTGCTGGTCGAATGTACCGGCGCCGGCCAGCGCGGCTGCGCTCGGCCACGGGTAGGTTGCCCCGAAGCGGTCGGAGGCGATCACGTAGTCGTGATCGACCGAGGTGTGGGGGGCCACCGCATCGGGCGCCGCATCGAGCGGCACCAATCCGGGGGAAGGCTCGGGGTTCGCCTCGACCACGTGGTCTGTCGGGTTCGTCACGGCGACCCGGCTATAGACGGCGACAAAGGCGTCGCCACCGAGTACCACCTTGTCGCAGAACTCGGTGATCGAGACCTTGGCACCGTCCCGACTGAACGACGTGATCTGCGCCGGGAGGTAGCCGTCGGCATCGGTCCAGGTGGTCGGGCCACCGTCGTAGATGCCGAAGCCGTAGTTCTTGCCGAAGCCGATGCCATAGTTCTTGTAGAGGACGTCCTGGATGTAGAACACCCCGCCGAGGCAGGTGACGACGCCCTGATGGTTGCCCTCCCAGCCGATCTCCGACGCGGTGCCGTCGACGCCGGTGAAGTCGGCGTCGGCGGGTCGGATGCTCAGGGCGCAGTCGTACTTGCTCGCCGGTCCGCTTCCGGGCGTGGGCAGTGACGTGTCCGCCGCGGGCGCTGCCGTTGCGGGCAGTTCCGATGCCAATCCGGCGAGCAAGCCCACCGCCACCACGAGGGCCACCGCTGCCGCCACCTTTATTCCCCCAAACATGGCTGTAACTCTGGCATGCCGCGCCGCCCAGGCAGCACCGCAGGGCGAATCCGCACTCATTCAAGTATGCCGCTGAGCTGTCGTGACGCTCTCTCTCAATGTACGGGGACACCTTTATCGGCATTCCGGTCGCCCTGTTACTCAGGCAGCCTGAGCCCGCGCTCAAGCTCATGGTCACAAAGGCCGATGCCTCTAACCCGAGGAGACCACATGACGAGCACGCCAGAGTCAGAAGACGACTTTCGGGAAGGTGAGGTCGGCGATTCCGAGGTACAGCTCGCAGTCGGAATGGTGGCCTGTGTTTGGAACTACTACCTTCGCCGCTGGACGAGTGGTTTTGCCGTCGCTGAGGTGCTTACCAGTGGATACCGCCTGCGTCGTCTATCTGACAACCACGTCTTTAGCCATGTTTTCAGCACCGACGAGGTGATGAAGGAGCGACGCAAGATCCGGGAGCCTGGTATCCACGTCAACCGTCGTATGGCCGACTCCGGGGAGTGATGCCAGTTTCCGCTAGGGAGTCGGAGAAGGACCCGGCGAGTGTGTCCTCCTCAGTAGTGGCCTAGGGGTTCTTCACACGCACTGGCTTGTAACCTGCCTGCTACCTCGTGAAGAGATGACGATGACGCCCCAATCATTGGCGTGTGGGGACACCTGCAAATCTTACTCCCAGGTCTAATATGCGCTGATGGAGTCCGGAGTGAGAGTGGTCACGGCGACACTTGAACACGAAGAGGCAGATTGGCCGCCCTATCCGACCTGCCCTTGCTGCCATCGCCGGTTGAACGGCTTCTTCCTGGACGACAGTGGCAGATGCCCGCCATGTGCAGAGACTTTCGACTCGTGGAATGGCATTCCTCGACCATGGGTACTGGGCGGTGCAACGCAACGGACGCATGGTCGTTGTCAAAAGCCAGGTAGTCATGCACGCGGCTTCTGCGCTATTTGCCTGGATGGCGAGTTAGTAGGGCGCACCCCAACCCGGCAATGTACGGGGGCACCTGAACGGAGCCAAGGTAACCTTGATTCGTGTCCGTTGCGACTGCCTCGTTCCCACGGCGTCCGGAGTACCGGTACGTGCAGGTCCGGCGGACGGCCGCCACCAGAGGAGGAGGGCCGGATATGGATGACGCGACCATGCTCGCCGAACTCCAACCGACCGCCGAGCGCTTGGTCGACCGCCATCTGGGCATGGCCAAAGAGTGGTTTCCCCACGACCTCGTCGAGTGGCGGCCGCCACCAGAGGTCGGGTGCGCCGAACCCCTGCCCGATGGTGTGGCCAGTGCCGTGTTCGTCAACGTGCTGACCGAGGACAACCTGCCGTACTACTTCGCTTCGATCGATAATCTCTTCGGCCGGGACGGCGCCTGGGGCTATTGGACCCGGCGGTGGACGGCCGAAGAGGGGCGCCACTCGATCGTCCTACGGGACTACTTGATCATGAGCGGGCACATCGACCCCGTCAACCTGGAGCGGGCCCGGATGGCCCAGGTCACCGGCGGCGTTTCCCCTCAAGCCGAGACCATCGCCGACGCGTTCGTCTATCTCGCCCTCCAAGAGTTGGCGACCCGAATCGCCCACCACAACACCGGGAAGGCGTTGCCCGACGCTGAGGGCTACGCGGTCATGAAACGAGTGGCGGCAGATGAGAACCTCCACTACCTCTTCTACCGAGATCTGGTGTCGGCCGCGCTGGAGATCGATCCTTCGGGGATGATGGAGGCCATCAAGCGTCAAGTGCTGAACTTCGAGATGCCCGGTACCGGCATACCGGACTTCGCCCAGCATGCAAAGGCCATTGCCCGAGCTGGGATCTACGACCTGGGCGTGCACCATGACGCCATCCTCCGGCCGGTGGTTCTAGGCCATTGGGACGTGGCCGGCAGGCAGGGTCTGACCCCGTCGGCCGAGGCCGCCCGGAACCGACTCTTGCAATTCATCACCCGGTTGGGCCGGGCGTCCGCCCGAGTCAAAGAGCCGCGAGTCGCGTTCGGTAGCAGCTAACGCGATTCACTCCCTGCGTATGGGGACACCCGACCGCATCTTGGACGATGCGGGCATAGCATTTCGGAACGTGCGGAACACTCGAAGCGTTTCCATCTCGGCTACCGCAGGTCTGCTGATCGCAGGAGTGGCGCTTCTTGCTACGCCAGCCGACGCACAATCATCTTTGGCGACTCCTTCGGGTTGTATTACCACCGGTGGTCAGTTCGCCTTGATGTGTCCGTCAGGCTCTCCATCTTTTAGCAGTGCCGCTGTGATCGGTGGCCCTGGAGAGGCTGCGGGAAATGTTGGAGCGACAGCGACAGGCTCGGTTTACATCGGGGGTGGTCAAACCGCGGGCATGAACCAACTGCATCTCAACGCACCGATTGTGGGTGTCGCGAGGTCTACCCCAGGCAGCTATTTCCTAGTCGCCTCCGACGGGGGCGTCTTCGGTTTCAACGATCGGTTCTACGGATCCATGGGCGGCAAACCACTCAATACACCAATCGTCGCTATGGCACTTAGCTCCCACGGCGACGGCTACTGGTTGGTCGCCTCCGATGGGGGTGTCTTCAGTTTTGGCGATGTGGGTTTCTACGGATCGATGGGTGGCAAACCACTTAGTGCGCCCATTGTGGGAATGGCGCCCACGCCCGACAACCAGGGCTACTGGCTCGTAGCCTCCGACGGTGGCATCTTTGCCTTTGGCGACGCTCGCTTCCTCGGGTCGACCGGTGGCATGACCCTCAACAAGGACCCGCCAATCGTCGGAATGGCCGTGGCGGACAGTAACGGCTATTGGCTGGTCGGCTCAGACGGGGGGATCTTCTCCTTCGGCGACGCACCCTTCTGGGGTTCGGACCTAGGGCTGGGCTCCCCGGTGATTGCGATCGGCCCCATCCAGCCGGCAGGGTTCCCGCCGGTTTATCTTCCCCCGAACGCCCCGGCGGGATACTGCGTGGCGACAACCAGCGGACAGACCGACTGCAGCGCTCCGGCCCCTCCCGCCTATGCCGCCCCGGCTGGCACCTGACGCATATCCGGTTCGGATAGGTCTTTTTGGTCATCCCTGGACGTCGTTTTGGGGCGGTCTTCGCAGCGGCAGCGAGGATCGCGGTCGGGAACCTCCGGCGGAGGACGCCTGCCGTCAATGATCGTCGCGCCGAGGTGTCGATAGGTGGACTCGACGCTGTCATTCCACCCGAGCGCCGCCGCCAGCTCCTCCGGGAGCTTGCCGAACGCATTTGTAGTGCGGGTCTCGAGACGGTCCCGGAGTGTCTCATTGTCGGCCACCAGACAGACCATGAGGTCGAACAGGTCCCTCACGTCTACCTCGTTCTCGACCGATCCGCAAAGGAACGCAGTCTTGTCGCGCACCCTCGCCGAAAGGGCCTCTACCTCCGCTCGACTGATTTTCCAAGCGAAGCGCTCGAGCCAGCCGGCTGGCACCGGATACGGCTGGTCGGCAACGATCTGCCCGCTCGTCCGATCGACCCAGTGGCTCTAGCCCTCCCAGTCGGCGTCGACCGCTAGCTCTCCTCGGCTCTTCAGGAGCGCGCAGACGGTCGACTTGCCGACCCCTGGACGCCGGTCACCCACATCAACGGCACCGACAAAGCCTCGCACGGGAACCCCGATCATCTCGGCTCTTGCCGGACTCACCTCACTGGGTCCGAATTCCGGCAGGCGGTAATAGGCGCACCTCGGCTCCGAACGTCGGACCATGACTCCCCTCCCCGCGTACGGAGGCACTTTTGCTTTCGTTCTCTGGAATCGGCACTCTTTGTTGGCTCTCGTAAGATCGGCCACTTGTGATGGCCTGGTATAGCCAGCGGCGCATGGGGCTTGTTTTCCCGATGAGCATCGTCCCTGATCGCTACAGCGGAACGTATTCAAGAAGAGGCGCCTGGCTCGCATTTCCCTGTGATCCCTGGGAAGTGCCCACAGAGCCATTTGAGGACGACAGCACGGCCAGGGACTGGTGGGGCGATGTCCGAGTGCCGATTGGCGGTGGAGGCACTCCTGATGAGGCGTGCCTTGACCTCATAGAACGGCTCGTGGCAATGCGGCCCGAAAACGTCTCTGGACCAAATCCCGGGGATCACACGTATATGTGGACATGGCACATTGATTGGCCGGATGGCCGCCGCACCCTTGTAGACAGCATCCTTGAACGGTCCGAGTGGTCGCCTGCGGACCCATGACGCCATGAGGATCAAGTAGCCGAAATACTGGACAGCTGCGCCCCCAACCCGGCAGCGATACGGGGATACGGGTGCCACCCGAATCCCTCACAGTCGAAAGGGATTCCGCTGGCCACCCAAGACGGTCTGAACTAACCGTGACACCTAACCCTGATCCTAATGACGACCGGCAGAGGGTCAACGAGATCGCTTCCCAACTAGGGCGGATCGTGGCCGGTCTTGTGGTGGCTTGCCGGGCCACAGATCCCGAAGCGGTTCGTTCGGGAGCATCCGGTTTGTTGGCTGAGATTGAGCCCCTACAACGTCAAGGGGCGCGAGTCTGGTAGGCCGCAGCTCTTTGGTATTCCCACCAACCAGGAAGAGGAGCGGCCGGGGTCTGACTGGTTGAATCAGCAGCGAATTCCATGTTGGAGCACCTGAACTCGCCGACCCCGGACTGGGACTGGACTCGGCGCCGCCTCAAGTTTCACGTGGAGAGCGGAGTGGAGCAACTACAGGAGGCGATAAGCGGCCAGCCTCTTGACCAGGATGAGCAGCACAATGCCCCTAGCTCGGACCATCACCCACCTTGAGGAGCGCTTGCAAGACCAAGACCTGTCAGCCAGTACCCGTGAAAGCATCGAGGAACAGCTGCACCTCCTCAGGGAAATTGAGGGCAGATAGCACCTGAATGTGCGCTCCCTGGCAACTCAGGGCACTCTCTTCTTTCTTAGCCCTTATCCTCAGGCGAATGGCTCGTGCAAGAAGCGACCAACCAACCCCTCCCCGCCTTCCCCCCCATTTGTCTTCGGAATCAGACCTCAGTCTCGCCATCGGGTCCGAGATCAATCACATCACCATTCAGGGGGATTTTTCTTGGCCGCGACCTCTAGGGCTTGATAGTTGAGGACTCACATATCATCCATTCCTCATTCACGGCCGCTGATCTCAACCGCCTTCGCCTGGTAGATGTCCTGGTGGAAGAAAGCGACTTCTCGGGCGCAGATATCGGAGAGGCCTCCTTCACGCGTGACATTCAAGGGATGCCGTATGTCGGGTGCGCTGCTCCCGGCAAGCCCAGATGCAAGACGTCAGCTTCTCCAAAGTAAGGCTTGACGGTGTGAACCTTCGAATGGCCGAAGGCGATCACGTCCTCTTCGATCATGCGAACCTCGAGCGAGGTGACTTCTACTCAGCGCACTTGACGACCGTGTACTTCTTCGACTGCGAGCTCAGTGGAGCCGACGTATCTCAGGCAAAACTTCCGGGAGCTCGGTTTCACGGTTCGATCCTCTCGGAAATCAAGGGCAGCGAATATCTTCGAGACATCGTGATTGACAGCGCTCAGGTCCTGCCGCTGGCCAAAGGGGTCCTTGCTGGGTTGAACATTCGGGTCGATGACGACCGGGACACCCTTCCCCTTGAGGGGCCGAACTAGCTGCCACCACCCGGCAATGTACGGTGGCACCCGCAACCCGGTGTGAGGGGGGCGACATCGATCGATCGTAATGTCGATACAGCGTGGCAGGGCGGGCAGGCGTGACAACGGCACAGCGGGCTGTGAGCCACTCATCGGCTGCAAAGCTGTGCCCACAGTCCAACGGTCGAATGGAGGTACGAGTGGAGTCCGTGGCCGAACCCATGCTTCTGGACCGCTACCTCCCCCAATACGACGTGACTGAGACCCACGCGGTCATCGTGGAAGCGACCACCGACGCCACGTGGCATGCCTTGAGGGGAGGCGACCTTGCTCGGTCCCCCGTGATCCGAGCTCTGTTGGAGCTTCGAAGCCTCCCGAATCGAATCTGGCAGATCCTGAATGGGCAGCCGGTAGCACACGCCCGGCCGCCCCTGACCCTCGACGACATGGCACGCGCCGGCTTTGTGTTGCTCGGAGAGCGGCCTGGTCGCGAGATCGCCCTCGGCACGGTCGTGCAACCTTGGAAGGCGGTTACCGACAACATCCCGCATCCACACGTTGACGCAGAAGGATTTGCAGCCTTCCATTCCCCAGGATTCGTGAAGGTCGCCTTCAACGTCCGTGTGGAACCCTACGGCAGAGGGCGCTCGTTGCTCACGACCGAAACGCGAACGGCGGCCACTGATGCGGCAAGCCTCCGTCGCTTCTCCCGGTACTGGTTGCTCGTTGGCCCGTTCAGCGCGCTGATCCGCCGGCTGATGCTGCGTATCGTCAAGGCCGATGCCTTGGACGTTGCACCACTAGCTACTAGCCCAGAACAAGTGGTATAGGGCAGGCAACAATCGCGAGCAATGAGGTGAGCGCACCGTCCTCCAGCGGATGTTGGCGATCCAAATTGGCAATCAAATGTGAGCTAACCCTGGACTGGATGCCCTGCTCAGGAGAATCGAGTGGACAGCTAGCTTTGCGGGGTCTGAGCTGGATGTATGCTGTGGGCGCCCGGTCTCGATCCCGGCACCTTGGGATTATGAGGCGGTGTCCAAACGTCTCCTGAGTACTACCTGGTCCATTGAGGCAGGTCCGATTAACAGGGCGTCCAGTGAGGCCGTCTCCATCGCACCTAGTCCGCACGTTTCAGTCGCGACTCGGTCGCAACTCCACGATCAACTCAGGCGCGAAGAATCAACCAGACTCGAGGCCGACGGCTATGGGCGTCTTCAGCCGTCCAGCCGGAGGACAGTACGGTTGTGCGATCCGACCTTCGCATCAGCAACGGCAAGGTCGAAGTCGGAGACTGCATAGACTTGGCCCACCATTTCGTCGAGAAGCAGCTTTCCCACCTTGTAGAACCCAACGATTCGCTGAATGTCGTAGTGCGGACGAGCCGAGCCGTACCGACACCCAAAAATGGACTTATCGTTGTACATGTTGCTCACCACGAAGCTCGCTTCATCCCTATCCGCGGCACGCCAAGCATGACGCAGGCACCTCCCCAGTCGAGCATCTCGGTCCCCAGACGAATCAGATCCGGGCCCCGACGCACTCGAAGACGTAGTCGGCTCCATTCGTCAAACCCAGGCCCTGGAGCGAGACAACGAGGTTCTCCGTGCTCGTGGCGTCGATGAAATCTGTGGCCCCCATCTGGAGGGCTGCCCCCTCCTTGGCAGGGTTGGAATCGATGGCGACGATCCGGCCCGCCGAAGCTAGGCGTGCACCTTGGATGACAGACTGCCGATACCGCCAGCGCCGATCACCACAACTGTTTCACCGGGCTCGACCCGAGCCCTATTCAGAACGGCGCCAAGCCCAGTCAGGACCGCGCAGCCAACAAGGCAAGCCGACTCAAGCGGGACGTCAGGGTCTATGACGACGCATTGGGTCTCCCAGACGAGCGTGCACTGGGCGAAGGCTCCGACGTTGGCGAACTGAAAGACTGCCTCTCCTCCGGCGGTAAACCGTCCCGGTCCAGCACCGCCACCGACAGACCTGCGACAACACGTAGGAAGCCCTCGATCGCAGGCGTCGCACTGACCACAGTTGCCCAAGGTCGTCAAAACGACGTGATCTCCACGGCCACAGCGGTGACGGCTGAGCCGACCGCCTCGACAACCCCAGCGCCCTCGTGGCCCATCACCACAGGAGTCGGGAAGGGAATTGTTCCGTCAAGAACCGAGATGTCACTGTGGCAGAGGCCGGCGTTGATGATCCGAACCAACACCTCTCGGGGCTCGGGGGACCGCAGCCCGACGTCGTCGCGGACCATGGGCTCACCCGTAAACACGATCCGTTCATCTGCAACCCCCCGTGGAGGAACGCCGCCCGGCCTCACGGTGGAGCCTGTTGGTGCGGTGTTCCGGATCCGACTCCAGCTTCGAGATGACGTACTCTCCCATTAAGTGACCGCACTCGCAATCGACGACTACTCAGGACCCTTCGATCCCGCCTGGAGCCTCGATCGGCTCTCCCGCAGGACCCTGGCCCGGCTCGCCCGGGAATGCATGCTCCTGTCGATGATCCATAACCAGTCCTTCATTCCCCACCTCGCCATCCTCGGCGGCGAGCCGGCCACCATCGCAATAGCTGACGGCGAGTGGATGGGTGCCAGCCCGATCTACACCGCGAGGAACAAGGACGGTCTCGGCTTCAGGGGTAACGGCGTTGTTGAGATCTTCAAGAACTTCCAATTCGACATCGGTGCTCCTCACCACTACCTCGACTTCCGCTACGAGGTGGTCGACCACGACCTCGGATACTTCTGGCTGGCCCACTGTGGTGCCCACAAGTACGTGCGCCTCGCCACGAACGATGATTCACAATCGATCCACAACATGTGCCACGACATGGAGGACCGGACGTTCGACGCCACCCTCGCCGTGAACAACCCGGGAGCTCGGGCCAAGCCGATTCACCGGCCCCCAGTGCCCGTCGAGGGCCCGAATGGTGCCCACTGCCGTTGGGAGGTTCGCATCACGTCCGAAGCCAGCCCGCTGTCCCGACCATCCGATGCTCAGTCTCATGGAGACCACCAGGGCGGCTGACTTCCGATTCGAGTTAGGCGAGTCACGCGAGCCGGGTGGACTCGAGGACTACGCGGGCGAATTTCGGCCGTCCCTCCGGCTGGAGGACTTCTCCCACGCCGTGCTCGTCCGGCAGGTGAAGGAGTTCCTGCTCGACATCCACCTCCTGATGCGCTCGGGCTACGCCTACGTCGATGAGCACTACGGATCAGACATACTCGACGACCTCGCAGTGCAGGACCGGGCCGCCATGATGCCCATGGCGGTGCAACGCCTCCGTGACGCTCTCCACATACGGGGCGACGGGATCGATGCCATCGCCAAGTTACTGCAGGTGCACCCACTTCTCCCCGATGACTATGTACGCTCCGGCGTCGCCATAGACGACGACTCCTCTGGTCGGTTCTGGGTCACTGCATGCGAGGGTCTCGACGACGACGTCACCCGGAGCCCGCTCAGTTGGTTGAAGCAGCCGGACGCCCCGACGTTCGACTCACTGGTGTGGACGGTAAATCCACAGGCCGTGATCGAACCCATCGATCCCTCTGAGGTACCGGAGTCCGACGCCGCGGTCGGCGTGGCGGTTCCGCATCGATCCGGACGCCTCGCCCCCAGAGTTGCCATGGACCGCCAACATGATCGGTATCGATGGAATGGCAACTTTCGACCTTACCGAACGGCCGGCGGTACCCGTCGTGCTTCGTGCCCGGCACTGACTTCTGGTGGGCCTGACTTGTGGTGGGGCTTGTGGTGGGCCGCCCGGGTCTCGATCCCGGCACCTTGGGATCAAAAGTCAAGGGCGAAACGTCTACTGGATGTCACCGCTTCCAGACAACCAGCTCGTGTCAGGTGACATGTACCGCCAGTTGGACCGAATGGGCCAGTGTCCGTCCATTTCAGTAGCAGGCCAGTAGCAAATCTGCTTCCACATCTCCGAGAAGATTGCTCGGATCGAAGGCCCACCCGCGGCGTCGGTCCAGGCTTGGTTGGGCCGGGCGCAGGCGATGGAATCCACGAGAGTGACGATCGCCGACTCTGG
>CAVSLS010000013.1:0-12241 GCA_963728845.1 uncultured Acidimicrobiaceae bacterium | reverse complement strand
GGCCCGTGGCCCGACAGCGGCGAGATCGACTACGGCGAATTCTATTCGAGCTACCCCCAAGACGACGTGCCCGCTGTGCACTACCCCGGGTCGAGCGCCGACCCCCACGCCACCGCCCCCGGCGGGTGCAGCATCGCGGGCGACGCACCGCCGGTCAGTTCAACACCTACGCGCTCTCGTGGACCCCGACGACCATCACGACCTATTTCAACGGGATCCCCTGCACGACGGACACCTACGGCCCTACGTCACAAACCCGGACACCGCCCCGGCGCCCTTCGACCAACCGTTCTTCCTCGCCTTCACCGCCGCCCTCGGGACAAACGGCAACGACGTGTTCGAGTCCGGCTCGACGCCGCTGCCGGCAACCACCAAGATCGACTGGGTCAGGGTCTGGCAGTACTGAGGGCCAATGCTCGGACCGGCGTCTACGGTGCCCCTGTGGAGTTCAGCAAGGAGCTGCACGACGACATCGCTGCCGGCGACATCACCCTCACCTTCCGGCTCTGGCGACGGCCCCAGGCGAAAGCCGGAGGGCGCTACCGCGTCGGCCTGGCCCAGATCGAGGTGGACACCATGGAGCAGGTCCCCTTCGCCGCCATCACCGACGCCGACGTCCGCCGGGCCGGGGAGCCCGGCCGCGAAGCCCTGCGCAGGCGGGCCGCCCACGCGGGGCCGATCGCCGACGACACCCTCGTCTACCGCATTGCGTTCCACCTGGTCCGGTAGTAGACGGGAACCGGTGTCCGTCACGGACCACCACGCCGCACCACCACGCGTCGCCGACCAGGAGGACACCACATGCAGCAACGCACCATCGGCGACCGCACGGTGAGCGCCATCGGCCTCGGCGAGATGCCGCTCTCCATTGAGGGCCGCCCGGACCGGCGCCAGGCGATCGCGACCATCCACGCCTCGCTCGATGCGGGCGTCACCATCATCGACACGGCCGACGCCTACTCGCTCGGGGTCCACGAGCACGGCCACGGCGAGGAACTGGTGGCCGAGGCCCTGGCCGCCTACCGCGGCGCGACCGACGACGTGCTGGTCGCGACCAAGGGAGGGCACCGGCGCCCCGGCGACGGCAGCTGGACCGTGCACGGGGATCCCGCCTATGTGAAGGAGGCCTGCGAGGCCTCGCTCAAGCGGCTCGGGGTCGACGCCATCGGTCTCTACCAGTACCACCGCCCCGACCCCTCGGTGCCATGGGCCGAATCGGTGGGCGCCCTGGCCGACCTGCTCGACGAGGGCAAGATCCTCATGGCCGGCGTCTCCAACGCCACCGTGGCGCAGATCGACGAGGCGCAACGGGTGCTGGGGGGCCGGCTGGTCAGCGTGCAGAACGAGTTCTCGCCTCGCTTCCGCTCCTCGGAGGGCGAGCTCCGGCACTGCGAGGAGTTGGGCATCGCGTTCATCCCCTGGAGCCCGCTGGGAGGCATCGGGCGGGCGGATCGGATTGAGCAGACGCACCCCGCCTTCGCCGAGGTGGCCGCCGAAGTGGGGGCGAGCCCCCAGCAGGTCACCTTGGCCTGGATGCTGGCCAAGGGCTCCCGGGTCATCCCCATCCCCGGCAGCAGCCGGCCCGAGACGGCCGTGGCGTCGGCCGCCGCGGCCGATCTCCCTCTGACCCCGGAGCAGGTCGCACGGCTCGACGCCTCCTGACCAAGGCCGCAGGACCGCCACGGTGCGGAACAGAACCGGGTCGCTCCGTGTTGCACTGTTGTCGGACCGGTCAGCGCCCACAGGCCGGGTGTGAGCCGAAGGAGGAGAGAGTGAGACCGCCATGCCTGCAGTAACCGTCCCCGACAACCTGGTGCTCCCGCGTATCGAGACGCCGGCGGCGCCGTTGGCCATCCGCCCGGTGAAGCGCATCACGGATGCCCCCGCGGGTTTCGAAGGCGAGGGGTTCCCGGTGCGGCGCGCCTTCGCCGGCGTGCCGGTCGCCGAGCTCGACCCCTTCATCCACATGGACCAGATGGGCGAGGTGGAGTACGCCCCCGGCGAGCCCAAGGGCACGGCCTGGCACCCCCATCGGGGCTTCGAGACCGTGACCTACATGATCGACGGCACTTTCCAGCACCAGGACTCCATCGGTGGTGGCGGGCTCATCACCAACGGCTCGACGCAGTGGATGACGGCGGGTTCGGGCATCCTGCACATCGAGCGCCCGCCCGACCAGCTCGTCGCCAGCGGAGGCCTGTTCCACGGCATTCAGCTCTGGGTCAACCTGCCGGCGGCCGACAAGTGGCTCGATCCTCGCTACCAGGGCATCGAGGCCGACGACGTCCTGCTCCTGACGTCACCCGACGGCGGAGCGCTCGTCCGGGTCATCGCGGGTGACGTGGCCGGCCATCAGGGGCCGGGGGCGACCCACACGCCGATCTCGCTCGTGCATGCGACGCTCGAGCCCGGCGCCGAGCTCGTCCTCCCGTGGCCCCGCCCGTTCAACGCGCTCGCGTACGCGCTCTCCGGCAACGGCAGCGTGGGGTCCGAGGCGCGACCCTTGCACACGGGTCAGCTGGCCGTGTTCGGCCCCGGCGACGCCCTCGCCCTCCGGGCGGACACGGTGCAGGAGTCGCGCCACCCCGCCTTCGACGTCCTCATCCTCGGCGGACAGCCCATAGGAGAGCCCGTCTACGCGCACGGGCCCTTCGTCATGAACACCCGGGCCGAGATCATCCAGGCCTTCGAGGACTTCGAGGCCGGCAAGCTGGGCACGGTCCCCGCGGACCACATCGGCAACGCGTGAACCCGATTCCGGGGGGCGAGGCGACCGGGAGCGCGACGTGGGGAACG
Source organism: uncultured Acidimicrobiaceae bacterium (assembly GCA_963728845.1). Taxonomy (GTDB): domain Bacteria; phylum Actinomycetota; class Acidimicrobiia; order Acidimicrobiales; family RAAP-2; genus Bog-473. The sequence goes on along the minus strand of CAVSLS010000013.1, from coordinate 9,445 downwards.
GTGGACATCGGCGACCTGACCGGCCGGGTCGCGCTGGTCACCGGAGCCAACAGCGGCATCGGCTACGAGACCGCCAAGGCCCTGGCCGACCACGGGGCCCACGTGATCCTGGCCTGCCGCAACGAGGAGAGAGCCCGTCAGGCCCGCGACACGATGGAGAGCCAGCTCGACCGGTCCTCCCTCGAGCTGCTCGCCCTCGACCTGGCCGACCTCGTGTCGGTGCGGCGCGGCGCCGACGCGGTGCTCCGCGACCACGCGCGCCTCGACATCGTGGTGAACAACGCCGGCGTCATGGGCACCCCTACCGCCAGACCGCCGACGGGTTCGAGCTGCAGATGGCAACCAACCACCTCGGGCACTTCGCGCTGACCGGCCTGCTGCTGGACCGGGTCGTGACGACCGAGCGCTCGCGCATCGTCACCGTCAGCTCCCACATGCACCGTGCCGGGCGGCTCCGGCTCGACGACGTCGCCGGCACCGCGCCGCGCAACACCTGGGTCAGCTACGGGACGTCCAAGCTGGCCAACCTCCTCTTCACGGCCGAGCTCAGCCGCCGCCTCGAGGCGGCGGACCTGCCCACCCTCGCCTTGGCGGCGCACCCCGGATGGACGCGCAGCAACCTGGCCGGCAACGGCGCCGCACTGGGAGACAGCCGCTTGCGACGCCGGCTCGGCCGGACCGCCGGGACGACGCTCGGGCAGTCCACGGCGGCCGGCGCCCTGCCGGTTCTGTGCGCCGCGACCTCGTCCTCGGTCCGGTCGGGGCAGTACATCGGCCCCGCGCACCGGTTCGGGTTGTCCGGTCCGCCCCGCGTCACCCGGCCGTCGGGACGTGCCCGCGACGCCGAAGATGGCGGCCGGTCTGTGGCGGGCCTCGGAGGACTTGACCGGCGTGCGTTACTCGGTCGCGGCCCCCGTCTGAACACACCGGCAGCACCGGAGCGCCGTCGCGCCACCGGCGCCGGCGCTCGGTCGGATGCGGGTGCCGCGGAGGAAGGCCGCATGCACGAGTGAGCGATCTGGGCGCAGCACGCGTCCCAGCGCCACGATCACGACGGCGCGCGCACCGGCGCGGCGGAGCGCGGCCGCCGCACTCTGCGCCCGAGCGCCGCTGACGTAGGTGTCGTCGAGGAGCACGGCGCGATGGCCCCTGACGAACGGGCGCGCCGCGGCGCGCACCTCGAAGGCGCAGCCGTCGGGCCGCATGTGGCCCACGGGTGCGTGGGAGCGGGCGAGCACGTCAGGCGACCACCGCACGCCGGGAAGGGCGGTGCGGACGACACGGGCCAGACCCTCGACGGCGTCGAGCGGTGCTCCCCGCGGTCGTGCCGTCGACGGGACGGGGAGCGCCATCTCGAGCGCGCCCCGGCGGCCGCGGCGAGACAGCCGGCGTGGGCCCCGAGGAAGGCGCCGAACAACGAGCCGACCATCGGCGCGAAGCGGCGACGGGCCTCGGCCACGGGCGACTCCTTGTAGCCGAGCAACACGGCGTAGAGGGGACTGGGCAGCGGGCAGAGGCGCACGGGGAACACCGGGACGAGGGGGACGCCGAGACGGTGCCCCACCACGCGGCAGGCGAAGCACACGCCCTGGCCACCGGCCGCGGGACCGCAGCAGACGAGGCACACCCCGGGTCCGGGGCGTGGGACGCGATGGTGATCAGGCGGCGGGGTCCTGGCCGGGCTCGGAGTCGGGTCGATGCAGGAGAAAGGTCCCGGTGGCCCGGCTGACCAGCACGCCGTCAGCACTGCGCACCGTCGCCTCGCCGTAGGCGATCTGCTTCGCCATCCGGACCACCTCACCCCGCAGCAGGTACTGGTCTCCCTTCGTGGCGGGGCGCATGCACTCGGTCTTCAGCTCGAGCGTGCCACGGGTGCGCGCCTTGCCCGGAAGCGCGGCGTTGATGGCGAAGTTCATGCACGCATCGAGGAGGAGGGAATGGACGCCGGCTTGCGTGATCCCGTGCGGATTGCAGGCCATGTCCGTCGGATTGAAGCTTCCGGTGACCCAGCCCAGGTCCTCCCCGTCGACGCCATAGGCCATGAAGGCCCCACCGACGACGGCGATGATCGGCATCCCTCCGTCGCCCAGCCAACGGTCCATGTCCTTTCCGGTGCGGCTCATCGGGGGCAGACCATATCGGGCCGGTGCCGAGCGCCCGCCCGGGCGGCTGCGGCCCGATGGACCGCAGAGCGGTGGCGGGTAGGATGTCCCCCGATCTGAACCGGCGGGGCGCCGATCGGCCTGCCGGATTGGGAGGAGACACCATGACCACCGCAGTCATCGTCGACGCCGTCCGCACGGCCGGCGGGAAGCGCAACGGCAAGCTCCGCAACTGGCACGCTGTCGACCTGGCGTCGGAAGCCCTCAAGGCGGTGGCGGAGCGCAACCAGCTCGACCCGGCCCAGGTCGACGACGTGATCATGGGTTGCGTGATGCAGGTGGCCGAGCAGTCGCTCAACATCGGCCGCAACGCCGTGCTGGCCGCGGGCTGGCCCGAGTCGGTGCCGGGCACCACGGTGGACCGCCAGTGCGGCTCGTCGCAGCAGGCCGTGCACTTCGCCGCCCAGGGCGTCATGGCCGGGGCCTACGACATCGCGATCGCCGCCGGCGTGGAGTCGATGACGAGGACGCCGATGGGCTCCTCGGTCGTGCGCGAGCTCGGGTACCCCTTCGGGCCCCGCATGATGCAGCGCTACACCGAGACCGGGCTGCCCGGCCAGGGCATCGGCGCCGAGATGATCGCCGACCAGTGGGACATCTCGCGCGACGAACTGGACGCCTTCTCGGTCCAGAGCCACCAGCGCGCCGCCCGAGCGACGGCCGAGGGACGGTTCGAGAACGAGATCGTGCCCGTCGCGCTGCGCGACGACGAGGGCAACGACACCGACGAGATGCTGACCGCCGACGAGGGTATCCGGCCGGATTCGAGCGTCGAAGCGCTGGCCAACCTCAAGCCCGCCTTCAAGGAGGGGGGCAAGGTCACGGCCGGGAATTCCTCGCAGATCACCGACGGTGCCTCAGCCGTGCTGATCATGAGCGAGGAGAAGGCGAACGCGCTCGGGCTGCGCCCGCGGGCCCGCTTCCACGCCTTTGCGCTGGCCGGTGTCGACCCCGTGACGATGCTCACCGGACCGATCCCCGCGACGACCAGTGTCCTGGAGCGCGCCAAGCTGACCCTGGACGACGTCGATGCGGTGGAGATCAACGAGGCCTTCGCCTCGGTGGTGCTGGCGTGGGAGAAGGAGCACCACCCCAACATGGAGATCGTGAACCCCAACGGTGGCGCCATCGCCCTCGGCCACCCGCTGGGTGCCTCGGGCGGCAAATTGACGGCCACGCTCCTCAACGAGCTGGAGCGCACCAACGGCCGCTACGGGCTGCTCACCATGTGCGAGGGTGGTGGGCTGGCCAACGCCACCATCATCGAGCGGCTGGGCTGATTCGAAGTCAGGGGAAACGGGCGCCGCCGGCGCGTCGACAATCAGTGGTAGCGGGTCGCCATCAGGAAGCCGGCGAAGATCATTGCCAGCCCGATGACGAGCCCCCATGGCGAACCATGTGCGAGGAACGGCAGGTGCGCCAGATAGTTGACGGTGATCGCGGCGACGCCGCCGATCAGCAGTACGAGGATGAGCACGCCGAACCACGCCGGGCTGTGGCGCACGCTCTTGGGTATCGGCGCGGTGTAGCGGCCACTCTCCTCGGGCGTCTTGTAGCGCCCGACTTTGCTCGCACGCCCCGAAGCGGACTTGCCCTTGCGCGAGGCGCCCCCCGGACCCTTGGTGCTCGTTGCCACGGGGTGAGAGGTTAGCCACCGGCGGTGGGCGGCTCCGGACGGTCCGGTACGATCGTCGACCCATGGGACCTCGGGTGCTCGTCGTCGACAACTACGACTCCTTCGTCTACAACCTGGTCCAGGAGCTCGGCGAGCTCGGCGCCGAGCCCGTGGTGTTCCGCAACGACGCCGTCGACGTGGCGGGCATCCGGGCCGAACACCCCGCCGCCGTCTTGATCTCGCCCGGCCCCGGGCGACCCGAGGACGGCGGCGTGAGCCTGGAGGCCATCCGGAGCCTGGCGGGGGAGATCCCCCTGCTGGGCGTCTGCCTCGGGCACCAATGCATCGGCGAGGCCTACGGCGGCGAGGTGGTGGCCGCCCCCCACCTCATGCACGGCAAGACCTCCGAGATCCACCACGACGGCCGCGGCCTGTTCGCGGGGCTCCCCAACCCGTTCGTGGCCACGCGCTACCACTCCCTGGTCGTGCGTCCCGAATCGGTGCCCGCGGAGCTGGAGGTGACGGCGACCTCGACCGACGGCGTCGTCATGGGGTTGCGCCACCGCACGCTGGCGGTCGAGGGGGTGCAGTTCCACCCGGAGTCGGTCCTGACCCCTTCGGGCCCGGCGCTGCTGGCCAATTTCCTCGGGCAGCTCGGGGCCGCGGCGGAGGCCGCCCCCGCCTGAGCCCTCAGCCCCCGGATCGCCGGCGAACGCCGTGCGAGGTCGAGGTCGTCGGGCTGGTCGTGGTCGTCGACGACGGTGTCGGTCGTCGTCGTGGTGGTGGTGTGTCGCCGACTGGCAGACCGAGATCGTCACCGTGGTGCCGCTGTTGACCTCGGTGCCGGAGGCGGGGCTCTGGCTGTCGACGTTGCCAGGTTGCGCCCCGCCCGGGCACGTGGTGTCGGTCGTCTGGTTCGCCACGAGGCCCGCGCCCGTGATGGCCGACTGGGCCGAACTGGCCGACTGCCCGACCACGCCGGGCACCGAGACGCAGTTGCCGGTCGAGATGACGAGGTTGACGGCCGTGTTGGGCTGGACACTGATGCCCGGAGCCGGGCTCTGCAACGACACCACCCCTGATTGGTACTGGCTCGAGCACGCGTTGCTCTGGCTGCCGACGCTCAGTCCGTCGCCCCTGAGGGTCGCACCCGCCGACGCCGGCGACTGCCCGAGCACGCTCGGCACCAACACCGACGACTGCGCGTTCGACACGGTCAGCACCACCGGGACGGTCGCCCTGACCTTGGCGCCGCCGGCGGGGCTCTGGTTGATCACCGTGCCCACCGGTTGGGTGCTCGTCACGTCGTTGACCCTGTAGGTGAGGCCGGCAATCTGAATCGCCGAGATCGCCGCCGTGAGCTGCTTACCCTTCACCGAGGGCACGGTGACGATCGGGATGTTCGGCCCGTCGCTGACCACCAGGTTGACGGCCGAGTTCTTCGACACCGACGCGCCGGCCGCGGGTTTGGTCGACAGGACGATCCCCTTGGTCTGTGAGCTGGTCCGGAAACTCGTCGTGCCCACGGTGAGGTTGTCGTTCTTCAGCGTCTGGACGGCGGCGCTCTGCGGATCGCCCACCACGTTGGGGACGGTGACGTTGCCACCGAACACGCCGACCGAGCGCAGCAGGAAGAAGGCGATCACGCCGAGCGCCACCAGCAGCACGACGAGGAGGACGATGAGGCGGCGCGTCCTCTTCTTGCGCTCGAGCTCCTCGTTGTCGGGTGGCTGGCCCCCGGCGTCGCGGGGGATGGCCATGGTCCGGCTCGCCAGGGGCACGGCCTGGGTCGCCCCGACCGTTTCCATGATGGAGGTGACACCGGGGTCGGCCGCCTCTACGGGGCGCCCATCGGCGAAGCGGAGGAGGTCGGCCCTGAGCTCCTCCGCCGACCCGTACCGGTCGTCGGGGTTCTTGGCCAATGCCATCATCACGATGGCCTCCAGTGCCACCGGCACGGCGGGGTTGGCCTCCCGGGGCAGGACGGGGGCGTCACGGACGTGCTTCGACGCCACGGCGACCGGTGAATCACCGGTGAAGGGCGGACGGCCGACCGCCATTTCGTAGAGCACGACGCCGAGGGAGTAGATGTCACTGCGGGCGTCGACCCCCTTCCCCTCCGCCTGCTCGGGAGAGAAGTACGCCGCGGTCCCCATCACGGCTCCGGTCTGGGTCAGGCTCTCCTCGGTGTTCACCGCCCGCGCGATGCCGAAGTCGGTCACCTTGACGTCCCCATCGGGTGTGATCAAGACGTTGCCCGGCTTCACGTCACGGTGGATCACTCCGTGCCGGTGGGCGAAGGCCAAGGCGGCAGCCACGCCGGCTCCAATCATGGCGATCTGAACCGGTGGCAGGCGCTGCGGGTCGCGGAAGACGGCGGAGAGCGGCCGGCCTTCGACATACTCCATCACGATGAAGTAGGAGCCGTCGTCCTCACCCCAGTCGAACACGGGGACGATGTTGGGGTGCGAGAGGTTGGCGGCCGCCTGGGCCTCTCTGCGGAAGCGCTCCACGAAAGTGCGGTCGACCGAGAGCTCGGGGAACAGGACCTTGAGGGCGACAGGCCGATCGAGCTGACGGTCCATGGCGCGGTAGACCTGCGCCATCCCGCCCCGCGCGATCAGGTGGGTCAGCTCGTATCGCCCGGAGTACGTGCGCGGTTCTTCGACCGGTTGCATGGCGCCCTGAGCCTACGCTGGGAGCCTTCGGCCACGGGGTATCAACGGCCCGGTCACGGGGCGGCCGTGCTGGCTGTCGTCGATGCCGTGGTGGTCGTGGTGGGTGTGCGGGGTCGGCTTCAATTGGCCGAACGGCGCGTGGTCGTGGTCGTCGTCGTGGTCGTCACGGTGATCGTCTGGACGTATCTCCTCGCCGCGCCGAGCGACGGCTCCTGGACGCCCGCCCTCACCGGTGCCACCGCAGCGGGGGCGATCTGGCTCACGCTGTAGGGCGTCCGCTCCACGACCTTTGGATGGAACCAGAGCACGCCGCCCTGCTGACCCTGTTTGACCACGACCTGGTTGCCCTGCGCTGTGACGAACCAGTTGTCATAGGCATACCAGCGCAGCACGAAATAGGCCGCGACCGGCACTGCCGCCACCAAGAGCACGAACCCCACCACGCGCGGCGTGATGCGGCGCGGGATCCCCAAGCGCCGCCGGCGGGCGCCCCGACTCTCCTCCTCGGGGATCTCGGCCCGCGGCGACGGGGTCGGCGGGACCCGGGTGGTGGCGCGGGCCACCGGCATCGACGTCGTGCCCAACAGGAACTCGTCGCTGCGCGGCCCCGACTCCGCCAGCGTCCTCGGCTCGCTGCCGAAGACCAGCTGGGCGCCCGGCGCCAGGGTGTCGTCCGCGCGGGCGTCCGGTCGGACCGTCGGGCGCGCCGTCGAGCCCAGCGACCCTGTCGCCCCGGTTGCGGGCGGGCCACCGGAGGCCTCATCGCTCGACGCCGGTTGTGCGGCCGGGACGGCGGCGGTCGCCGCCGCTGCGAGGCCGGTGGCGTCGGCGGCGAGACCGAGCGGGGTCACCTTCGAGCCGGGCGCCTCGCCTCCCTCTCCCACCTGGACGTCCACGATGACGACCGTGATGTTGTCGGCGCCACCGTGCTCGTTGGCCACGTCGACCAGGCGTTGGGCGGCCCCCTGGGGGTCGGCCACCGTTCGCAGCACGGTGGCGATCTCGTCGGTCCCCACCTCGTTGGACAGGCCGTCCGAGCAGAGGAGCACCCGGTCCCCGGCTCCCAGCTCGAGCGCCCACATGTCCGCGTCGACCTCGGAGGACACGCCGAGGGCCCTGGTGAGGATGTGCCGCTGGGGGTGGACGGCCGCCTCCTGCTCGGTCATCTCGCCGTGACGCATGCGCTCCTCGGCCAGGCTGTGGTCGTCGGTGACCTGGGCCAACTCCCCCTCGGAGAAGACGTACGCCCTCGAATCGCCGACATTGGCCAGGGCCAGGACGTCCCGTCCCCCGGCGCCGCCCACCAGCGCCATTGCGGTCAGGGTGGTCCCCATGCCCCGGAGCTCCTCGTTGGCCTGGCTCTCGTGCCACACCGCGGTGTTGGCCTCCGAGAACGCGTCACGCAGTCCGGCCACGGTCGGTGCCCGTTCGAAAGCCTGCTCGAGCGTCTCGACGGCGACCCGGGCCGCCACTTCCCCGCCGACGTGTCCACCCATGCCGTCGGCCACCGCGTAGAGATTGGGACGCTCGAGCGGCAGGTCCTGGTTGATGGTGCGGACTCGCCCGACATCGGTGGCCGAGCCGGACCGCAACACTGTCACCGGGAGACCTCGAAGACGGTGGACCCGATCTGGAGGAGGTCGCCCTTGCCCAGGCGCATCGCTTGCTTGATCTGCTCGGAGTTGACGAACGTCCCATTGGTCGATCCGAGGTCCTCGACCCACAGCTGGTCATTGCGACGGAAGAGTCGGGCGTGGAGCGTCGAGGTGTAGATGTCCTCGGACATGGCGACGCCACACCCCGGCGAACGCCCGATGGTGAGCTCGTCGTCGAGGTCGTAGGTACGTCCGGCCTGCGCCTCCGGTTGGACCACCTTGAGGTAGAGCTGCCGGCGACGGCTCTCGCGGGGGCGGTCGGGGGGCCGGGCGGCCGCACGCTCCTGGCGTCGCTCCTGGCGTCGCTCCGATCGCGTCTTGCGAATGGTGGCTGGGCTCATCTCGACCCATACGGCTCGGATCACCCGCAGGAAGAAGAGGAAGATGAGCACGATGACCCCCCATTGCATGATGCGGAGGACCGCGTTGAGATTCTGGGTGGCGACCAGGACCGCCACCGGATCCGGTGCCGTCACGACATTTCGAAGATGAGTTTCGTCGACCCCACGCTGACCTCGTCCCCGCTGGCGAGGAGGTGTTCCCGGACCAGGGTGCCGTTGACCTTGGTGCCGTTGGTGGAGCCGAGATCGGTGACGAACACGCCGTCACCCTTCCGCCGCAGCTCGGCGTGGCGCCGGCTCACGTTGGAGTCCGCCAGCACGACGTCGCACTCGGGGAGCCGCCCGATCACCAGGGCCTCCGCCCCGAGTGTCACCCGCCTGCCGTCGGGCAGGACGAGCTCGGCCAGGAAGCCTCCGTCCTCGCTCTCGTGCACGTCGGCCGTGACCGTGAATCGCCCCGGTTTCAGGTTGGAGCCCTCGAAGACCTCCACTTCGACCGGACCGACGAACGAATAGCCCTCTATCCGGGCGTGCTCGCGGGCAGCATCGGACAGCTCGCGGGAGAGCGCGTCGATGAAGTTCGAGAAACGGCTGACGTCTGACGGCGAGAGCGTGACGGCGAAGGAGTTGGGCGCGATGAGGCCCCGCACCCCCACTCGCCGGTGCAGGTCCATCTCGCGTGTCAATCTCCGCCCGATTTCGACCGGCTGGAGGTTGCTTCGAAACGGCTTGGCCAACGTTCCCTCCACCAGACGCTCGAGGCGCTCCTCAAACTGCTGGAGTCCCATGGTCCCCCAGAGATTACTGGTCCGGTGCGCCCGAGAGGGATTCGGCATGCGTCTGACCTGGTCACCTAGGCGTCCGGGGATTGGGGCCGACGGCGCAGGGACTACTGTTGGCCGGTCGCTCGGGCGAGTGGCGGAATTGGCAGACGCGCAGGATTCAGGTTCCTGTGTCCGAAAGGATGTGGGGGTTCAAGTCCCCCCTCGCCCAC
>CAVSLS010000012.1:0-16544 GCA_963728845.1 uncultured Acidimicrobiaceae bacterium | reverse complement strand
CGCGATCCCCCTCGGGTCAAGCGTCGCCCCCGAATGTCAGAGGCCGGCGATGTGGGTGTGAGGGATGTGTGAACCCTCGTCGGCGGGTCTGGTGGTCGGCTCGTAGGATCTCGTGGTGCACAACGGCGAACGCGGGACGTCCCAGCCGCGGCGCCCTGGCACGTCACCATCTGGCGCACCGTCTGACCCATCCGCTCCCTTCGCCCCGGGATCGGTCTCCATCCGCCTGTACCCGCACAACGAGCTTGCCGCCGGCGCCATCGTCAGCGAGCTCTGCGAACAAGCCGGTCTCGCTCTCCATAACGGGTTCGACGGGGTGATGACCAGCGAGCACCACGGTCAGCTTCGCGGGCTGCATGGCCCAGCCGCTGCAGATGGCGTCCTTCGTCCTGGCCACGCACGCGACGGGTTGGGCCGCCGCGGCGCCACTCCTGCTCCCACTCCGGTCCACTGCACTCGTCGCCGAGGAGGTGGCGTGGCTGCAGGCTCGTTACGGCGGTCGGGTCGGGCTTCGAGCGCGGCCGCGGGCACGTTCTGCCGTCGGACTTCGAGGCGGCGGGCGTCAGCCAGGCCGACGCCGTCGAACGCTTCAAGGCCGAGTTGCTCTTCGCCTCGTCGCAGTGCTTCCGGGGTGAGGACCTGGGCGGGCTCGAGGGTGATCCCGCCCTGCTCGCCTGCCGGCGCGCACCGGTCCCTGTGCTCAGTGCAGCCATCTCGGTTGCCGCCGCCGCCCGGCGGCCTGGTGTGGCGCGGGGATCCTGATGGAAGGAATGTCGGCGCCGGCGAGGCTCGCCCGCCTGACCCGGGCCTTCGGGGAGCCGGGGGACGGGCCCGAAGGTCCTGATCCGCCGGGTGTGGCTGGGCCGTGTGCCCGCCGCGCTGGTCGAGGGCCAGCGGGCCGTCTACGAGAGCTACGCCGCGGCCAGCGGGCTCGTTCGGTGCGGACCAGACGATCGCCTCCGACGACCCGGGCGAAATGGCGGAGCGGCTCGCCGCCACCGTGCGGGAGGTCGGCGCCGACGCGCTCAACCTGCGGGTGCAGCTTCCCGGCATGTCGCCCGAGCGGTGCGCGAGCAGATCGAGCAGATCGGGAGCGGTGTCGTCGCGTCCCTGAAGAAGATCTGGCCGGCGCCGGGTCCGGGAGCCCCGTGACTACTTAATGGGTGTCCAGCCGCCGGAGGTGGTTCCCCCCTGTCGATGTCGAGGGTGATGCCGGTGATCTGCTGCGCCTCGTCGGACAGGAGGAAGCACACCGCCGCCGCGATGTCGTCGGCTTCGGTCAGCCGGCCCAGGGGGAGATTCGACCCCGCTGCCCTCCCCGTCGGCTTGCCAGATGGGGCGGGTCGCCGTCGTCCGCACCAGCCCGGGGCTCACCGCGTTCACCGGACCCCCCGTGGGGCCAGATCGGCGGCGATGGTGCGCGTCATGGCGTTCAGCGCAGCCTTCGCCGCCGCGTAGGACACCATGGCCGACGTCGTCTTGTGGGGCGAGCCGCTCGAGATGCTCACGACCGAACCACTGTTCTCACCGAGGCCCCGGGCCATGGCGGCCCGGATCAGCGCGACGGCCGGCCACGTGTTGAGGCGGAACGTCTCGAGGAGCTGCGCCTCGCTGATGGCGTCGAAGGAGAGCGGGTAGGGCGCGCCGCCCAGCGTGCTGACGAGCAGGTCGATGCGGCCGAAGGCGTCGATGGCCCGGTCGGTGAGCACGGCCACGGCCGCTTCGCTGTCCATGGACCCGACGACGCCGACGACGTCGAGCCCCTCTGATCGCATGGCTTCCTCGGTGGACGCGACCCATCCTGTCGCGGCCGTTCACGACGACCGAGGCGCCCTCCCGCGCCAGGCGGAGGGCACAGGATCGGCCGATGCTCGGGTCGGCGGTCGACCGGTGACGATCGCCACCTGGCCCGAGAACCGTCCGGTCGCGCCGACGACGGCCGTGTCACTGCGGTTCCCGGTGATGCCGTCGGCTGGTGCCATTCCCTTCATCCTGCCCGACGTCGATGCATTCGACGCACCGGCCGGTGATCAGCTCCTCGCGACGAGGTCAGCCCATGGCCACGATGGGCGCGGCGAGCACGATGCCCCCGGTCGAGCCGTGGAAGACGGCGTCGCCGTAACTGAAGATGCCCCCGTCGGAGGCGACGAGCCAGTAGCCCCCGCCGTCGGAGGAGCCCATCCCGACCACGGGCTTGTTGAGCGGGATGGAGCCGGCCGACCCGTGGAAGGCCGGCGTCGCCGTAGTTGAAGATCCCGCCGTCGGAGGCGACCAGCCAGTAGCCCCCGCCGCCGCGTCGGCGGCCATTCCAACGACGGGCTTGTTGAGGTGGATCGATCCCGTCGAGCCGTGGAAGACGGCGTCGCCGTAGCTGAAGATGCCCGCCGTCGGAGGCGACGAGCCAGTACCCGTTGCCGTCGGCGGTCGGCGCCATGCCCACGATTGGCTTGTTGAGTCGGAGGGAGCCCGCCGAACCGTAGAACCGGCGTCGCCGTAGTTGAAGATCCCCCCGTCGGCGGCCACCAGCCAGTAGCCACCGCCGTCGGGGGTGGGCGCCATGCCGACGATAGGGTTGTTCAGATGCAGGCTCCCCGTCGAGCCGTGGAAGCTGGCGTTGCCGTAGCTGAAGATCCCTCCGTCGGAACCCACCTCCCAGTAGCCGGCGTCGCCCGGGGTCTCGGCCATGCCCACGATGGGGGCGTTGAGGTGCTGGCCCCCCATGGAGCCGAAGAACGGCTCGCAGAACGAGAACACGCCGCCGTCCGAGGCGACCAGGCGGTAGCCGGGTAGGGACGAGCAGTTGACCGAGGCGACCAGCTGCGCGCCTGCCCCGAGCTGGGGGTGATCTCAAGCTCGACTCGTCGACCGCCTCGAAGGCGCTGCCTGGCACCGTCTTGAGCTCGTTGAGCAACGAGGACGGCCAACCCGGGTTGGCGTCGGCCCAGAAGTGCCAGTTGGGACCGTTGTCGTCGAGGATCAGCCCGTACTGCTGCAGGGCGCGCAGGATCACCTGGGCCTGGGGCGAGTAGCCCGAGATGTCGAAGCTCGCCTTCAACCGGAACCGGGCCCCCATCGGGGGGAGGTTCGGGTTGGCTGCCGACCCCTCTCCGGCGGTCGCCGGCCAGATGTACGAGGTGTCGGTTGTCAGCGCCTGGACCCGGATGGCGTGGGTGATGACGCCCGACTGCACCTCGTCGTAGCGCATCAGCCCGGCGAGAATGGGCGTGCCCGCGGCGTCCACCGTCGCCGCCCGCCCCGGAGGGCGTCGGAGTTGAGGTTCCAGACGGCGCCGTTGGCGGCGTGCGAGGTGGTGGGACCGGTGTAGAACGTGTCGTAGAGCTCGTAGTCGGTGCACGTTGCCGGGTCGACCATGATGGCGTGCCGGTCGCCCGTGCCGCCCTCTATCACGCGTGTCGGATCCGAACGGGTACGGACCGGGATCGTTCCCGGACGAGCCGAACGCGAGAGGTACCAAGGCATGCCCCGGGGGCACGATGTTGATGGGCATGCCGTAGGTCGGAGGTGCGACCGGCTGCAGGTTGGTGGTGGATGCGTCCATGGCGGCGAGCCATTGCGCGCTGTGCGGGTCGACCGGCAGGTTCGCGATCGGGGTGTTCCAGACGTTGTCGGCCGGGAATATCGGACAGTTGGGTGCACCGGGTAACGGCGTGCCGGCGGAGCGACGACTCGGATCCTCCACCGATCGTCAGGCCAAGCCACAGCATCGCCGTCGTCACAAACGCGACCGCGACTCTTGCATCCGTCGGTTCACAATTGTCCCCTTTCCCTCTTTCGACGGTACCGCACGACTGATCTCCCGGGACCACGGCGGACGGTTGAGCGGACGTGCTGTGAGCTGCAATGTTGAGGCTTCTCACCCACGGGACGAAGGAGATCAACCGCCCTCGCGGGTGCGCGTTGTCCGGCAACGGTCACCGATCCGTCGACGCCCTCGCGTTCGGGATGCATGCAGTTGACCACGTACATTGGACGGAAGTGAGCTTCGCATGTCAGCACCATAGGCGCTCGCACAGCACCGTCGGCGGTTACGCCGCACGTTCGATCATGAACGGCACCAGGCATGCGATGAAGCGGCGCGCCGGCGTATCGTTCAGACCGGCAAAGGCGGCATCCATGGACGCGATGGCGGACCGGGCCACCCCGCTCGCGAACTCGCCGGCGAAGGCGATGCTCCCGTACGACGTCATGAGCTCGAAGACGCGGACGACGTCCTCCCGTGGCCGCTCGGCCGGAGAGGCCAGATACGCCACCAGCCAGCGCCGATCTGCCGGGTCGGCGCTGGCGAGGAGATGGATGAGCATCAGCGTCCGCTTCCCCTCCAGCAGGTCACCGAGTGCTTCCTTGCCGTACACGCCCGGATCCCCGATCAGGTTGAGGATGTCGTCGCGGATCTGGAAGGCGGCACCGAGGTGGAACCGAACTCGATCATCGGATCGAGTTCGGCGGTGCCCTCGAGCCGACGAGCGCGCCGACCCGGAGGGGGAGCACCGTGGTGTACCAGCACGTCTTCTTCATGATGAGGTCGAGGTAGTCGTCGGGTTCGAGGTCGGTCCGGTTGTCCCGGCACCAGCCGAGCTCGAGCGCCTGCCCGGCAACCGTCTGCTGGCTCATGAAGTCGAACTCCACCATGATGCGGTCGGCGAGCCGCGGACCCAGCAGATCGATGTTCTCGCGCAGCGTCCCCATCGCTTGCAGGGCGAGGCCGTCACCGGCGTTCACGCGAGCGGCGTGCCGTACCGTCGGTGGAGGGTGGGCTGGCCTCTCCGGAGCAGGCTCGTGTCCTCGATGTCGTCGTGGACCAGGAAGGCGTTGTGGAGCAGCTCGATGGCCACGGCGGACGGCAGGGCATCGTCGAGCGGGCCACCGAAGGCCTCGCAGGTCGCGAGGCACAGGCTCGGGCGCAGGGCTTTGCCGCCCCGGGTGGGGTAGTCGCTCATCGGCACGGCGAGATAGGGCTGGTGCGCCACGGTGGCGAAGCGCCGGCGCAGGTCATCGGCGACGATGGCGCCGTAGCGCGCCAGACCGGCCATTGGTTCCGCCCCGTCGTCACGAACGGTCGGTCGTGGGCACCACCCGGACGCGCAGCGGGAACACGACGTCGGGCAGACCGTCGACCAGGATCTGCCCGTGGTACGTGCCCGGCGGCGCGTCCTCCCCGACGGAGACGGTGACGAGGATCTCGCGGCTCTGGTCCGGGTCGAGGCGATCGATCCGAGTCGGGGCTGCACGTGACCGCCGAGACCGGAAGTGACGCTCCGGTGTGGCGGCCAACACCGGACACCACGGCCGCAGACCATCCGCACCCGAAGCCGTCGTGTTGTGCAGCCACAATTTGGCGCAGCGCGACCGCCCGGTGCCACATCGGGCAGGCGGATCGCCGTGCTCCGCCGCGGCCCCTGGGGGCGGCCACCAGCGGGTCGGCGTCGAGGAACCGGAGGCTGGCCTCGTTGAGCTGACCCAGGATCGCGACGTAGCTTCGGTCGCCAGCCGCATGTTCGACTGCAGCGCCCGGACGCGATCCTCCGATCCCCAGTAGCCGAACCATGGTCCGCCGCCGCCGCTGCCAGCACCACCACCACTGCCGCCGCCGCGGCGCGTGCGCCCGCTCCGCCGTTGACGGCCGCGAATGGGCGAAGACCTCGACGAAGCGTTCGACGATGGTCCGCCGCGGCATCGAAGCCGAGGTCCTGCACCTCTCGCACCAGTCGTGCTGCTTCGGCCGCGCCGGTGGTGAACGGCTCGCCGTCTTGCCGCTCACGCGCCGCCCACCTTCTGCGCTCCCGCCAGTTGCTCGAGCACCGCCTCGGCCGCCAACTGCCCGGACCGGGTGGCGCCCTCGACGCAGCCGGCGTTCAGGCCGTTGTCGGTCCAGTCGCCCGCCACGGCGAGGTTGTTGAAACCGGAGCGCGCCCGGCCGAGGCGGTACTGGTCGGTACCGGGCAGCGACTGGACGTAGAGGTCGGAGGGGTCGATGTTCGCCCGCCAGTACTGGCTGTCGAGTCGCTCGGGGCCGGTCGCGTTCCCGGACGGTGCTGTCGCACAGCAGGGACCAGCGGAATCCGTCCTCGACCGCCGCCGGCCAGAGCGTCGCGACGTCGCGGTCGAGGAATCCGCGCCCGCTCTCGCACGGCCCGCGTCTCACGCTCCACGTCGGGCGTGCCGTCCCGAGCATCGGCGTGGCCAGCACACTGCAGAAGTAGGCGATCGTCCGTGGTCGGTCCGGTCTCGGGCCAGTCCTCGGCCGGCACGAGATGCGACATCGACGCCCAGGTGTCGAACGGCGTGACGAAACCGCTCACGGTGACCCCGGAGGCCCGGACCAACCGAGGGCGTGCTCGTCCTCGGACAGCCAGAGCTGGAACGCCTGCGTGGCCACCGTGCCGACGTTGTCGACCATCGACCGCCAGGCAGGCGAGGCCGCCAGGAGCTCGCCGCAGACGTGCGGCACCATGCCGAGGGAGATGGCGAACACGACGGCGTCGAAGTCCGTCCCGCCTCCAGGGTGCGGCGACCGACGTCGCGGCGCGGCGACCAGAACGACTCGAGGTCGACCCCGTCGAGCGCATCGGTCGACCGCAACTGTGAGGCGAGGGGTGCGTCGGGCCAGCACGGCAGGCCCTTCACCCGGATCAGGGGATCGTAGGCATCGGCGCCGTCGGCCACCTCGGCCTGGATGCCCAGGTCGATCGCGCGCGATCGACCGCCCGTCGTCACCCAGTCGGAGCGCGTCGACCCGGTGGAAGAAGCGGAACTCGACGCCCGCGCTCGCGCAGGACCTCGTAGAGGGGGGCGAAGATCACCTCGCCCATGCCCGCCTGCATCTTCCAGAACAGCGCCCCGAGTAACCGAGGAGCATCTTGGTCGCCAGCTCGAGTCCGAGCCCGGCACTGAAGCGTGGACGGGCCGGATCGCCGTCCTCGTAGCCGAAGACGAGGTCGTACATGCCCCGCAGGATCGGTGACTCGAGCGCCGCGGGGTCGATGCCGTGCCCGAGCAACCAGTCGCGGTAGTCGAGGTGGTTGATGGCCCCGAAGCCCTCGGGACGCGTCAGCAGGCCGTCGGCCATGATGCCGAAGAGGTTCGTCGTGACCAGCTCCACCAGGTCGTAGCTGCGGCGGGCTGCGGTCTGCGTGCGCAGCGCCTAGCGCAGGCTCCGGCGGATCGGCTCGATGAGGGACGGCAGGGCGCGCTCGAGGTCGCGGCTGCCCGTCCGCGACGTGGCCTGACGGACGACGCGCTCCGCCCAGCTCAGTGGGAGGGCCAGGCCGATGAGGCCCGCGCCCTGGACGACGGCGGCCAGAGAGGCGGCCGGCGCCGCGGCCGCGAGGCCGGGGCGGCGGGCGAGGTGCTGAACCCGATGGAGCCGCCTGCGCGCGGTCCTGGGAGCGGGAGCGACGCGAAGAAGTCGATCAGGAGGCGCAGCGAGCGGACGACGAGGTCGGCCACGGCCAGCGGCGCCGACCCGATGGGCCCGTCACCGCCCGCCCGGACGGCCCGTGACCGGGCTGAATGCCGCCACCCAGGGCTCCCACGCGCCGTCGTGCCGGTCGACCACGCCGACCAGGTTCGACGGTGCCACCGCGTCGTCCCAGGTGCGGATCGGACAGTTCGGGTCCGACCGACCGCGGTCGAGCGCCTCGTAGCAGCGGCGCATGAGGTCGAACGTGTGGTCGTAGTAGCCGAGCAGCACGTGGAGGCCGTGCTCCTCAATGCGCCCGTTGGGCCCGCGGCTGCTGGCCCCCTTTCCGCCGAGGCGCCATCCCCGCTGGTAGACGGTGATGCGGTCGAACCGGTCGGTCCAGTCCCCTTCGGTGAGCTCGAACGCGGTGGCGAGCGCGCCCATGCCACCGCCGAGAATGGCCACCGACCCCCCGGACCGCGCCACGTCAGGCCCCGAGAAGGTCCAGCGCCTCGGCGAGTTCGGGGCTCGAGGAATTCGGGTGGGAACCGCTCGAGCACGGCGCGGATCCGGTCGGCCCAGTCCGCGGGCGGTCGCTCGTGGGGCAGCCGGGCCAGGTCGTTGGCCGCCCGCAGCGCGAGGACGAGCGAACCCTGGGCCAGGCCGATCTCCACCGCGGCGACCAGGTCCTTGACCACCTCGTCCATCCGCTCGGGGTGGGCGGACGCGGTGATCTCGGCGTGCAGGCGCAAGCAGGTCCGGTTGGTGGACCAGCTCCCCGACGTCCCCGTCCGGTCCATGGCTTCCTCGAGCGCGCGGAGCGCCGGGTCGGCATCGCCGAGGAAGTGGTGGTTCTGGGCGACGATGCCGAGGTACGTCGGGCGGAACGCCGCGTGGCCGACGAGATCCATCCCCGCGCCGTACTGCTCGAGCTCCGCCACGTCACAGGGCCGGTCGGGCTCGGGCATCAGGACGTACTGCTGGCCGAGCAGCTGGAAGTAGTCGAACCGGCATCGTTCCGCGATCTCGATCGTGCGCCGCCCGAACTCGCGGGCCTCGTCCCGGTTTCCCGTGATCATCCGGATCCAGGCCAGGTAGACGGAGACGAAGGCCGAGCTGAACGGTCCGGACGGGAAGTCGAGCTCCTCGGCGGTCGCGATGGCCCGTCGCTCCCACATGGCGCTCTCCTCGGTGCAGCCACTGCAGCGCGGCGACGCAGGCGAGCGCGACCGCGGTGATCGGCACGGGGTCGTGGGGGAGGGGCCAGAACGGGGAGGCCGCCGCATCGACCGACCGCGCGCGGTACCCCTCCCACGCCTCGACGAGCCAACGGTGCGCCTCGTCGAGCCTGCCCTGGTAGAACGCGCCATAGCCCATGCACGACTTGATCTCTGGCGCGAACCAGGCCGTCGCGGGATCGTCGAGCACGTCGGCCAGCGGCTCGAGCACCACGCTGGCGGCGTCGACGGTGCCGCGCACCAGCAGGTAGCTCCAGATGCCGACCTGCGCCGGCATGATCTCGGGGCGGTCCGTGAGTCTCCGGCAGATCTCCTCGGCGACCGTGAAGTCCTCGAACACCTCGGGATAGCCGTAGCCGAAGAGGGAGCTCGTGCTGACGGTGCGTTGCGTCCGGATCATGAGCTCGGTCAGGTCCCGCTCGTCGCCTTCGGGCATCGTCGCCGCCAGTTCCAGCGCACGGTCGAGCAGCTGGCGGGCCTCGGTGTGGCTGGCCGCCGACTGCGCCGCCTGGGCCGCCACGATGTAGGCCGGGATCGCCTGCGCGACGTCGCCGGCCAGGTCCCAGTGGTGGGCCACGACGGCGAGGTCGCCGGGTGAGGCCGCGTTGGCGCCGAGCAGCTCCGCGATGTTGCGATGGGTGGCCTGGCGGGTCGGCAGCACCTGCGTCTCGTACGCGGCGTCGCGCAGGAGGCCGTGCCGGAAGCGGTACCGTCCGAGGCGGATCTCGGCGACCGGCTCAATGAGCGCGGCGTCCTCCAGACGGACCAGCGCCTCGTCGACCGACCGCCCGGCCAGCTGGCGCAGCGGTCTCCTCGTCGAACTCGGCACCGAGCGTGGCCGCCAGCTCCGCGACGCGCAGGTCGATGCCGGGTGTCCGCAGGCGCGCCGTGAGGATCTCGTGGAGCCTGGGAGGAAGCGCCTCACCGGGATGCGCGGTGACGGCGCTGCGGGTCAGCTCCTGAAGGAAGAGGGGGACACCGGCCCCGCGCTCGACGATCAGGCGACACTGCTCCGTGTCCAGTCCGCCGTCGGTCAGCGCGGCGACCAGCCCCGCCGCCTCCTTCTCCTTGAGCGGTTCCAGTTCGATGTCGAGGACGGACGACGCCCACGGCGCATCGAGCGGGAGCCGGCTCGTGATGAGGATCATCGCGCCGGGGACGCCCTCGGTCGCCAGGAGCCCCAACAGGTCGACGGTGGTCGGGTCGGCCCAGTGGAGGTCCTCGACCAGCACCAAGGTCGGCGTCGAGGCCGCCGTGTGCGCGAGCCAGGCGACCAGGGCCCGGAGCGTCTGTTGGCGGAGGGCGAGTGCGTCCACCTCCGGTCGCGACCACCGCTCGCCGGCGTCCAGTCCGAGCAACGGGGCCAGCAGGGGCACGGTGTCCCCGTCGAGACCGGCGTCTTCCAGCCGGCTCACCAATTCGCCGAGCCGCTCCTCCGGCGGCTGGTCCGGATAGAAGCCGAGCAGTTGCTCGAGCATGCGCCCGACGGGCCACAGCGCGACGTTGCCGTGATACGGAGAACAATTGGCCTCGAGCACGACACCGCCCTCGTGGTGCACGTGCGTCGCCAGCGCGTCGGCCAGCGCCGACTTCCCGATGCCGGCGGCGCCACGAACGACGACCACCGCCTCCTCGGGCCGCGTGGCGCCCTCGGTGTCGTGGACGAGGCGCTTCCAGGTGAAGCGGAGGAGGCGGCTCTGACCCTCGCGGCCGACCAGGGCCACCGACTCGGGGAGTCCGCGGCCCGCGGGAGGGACGGCCAGGTTCGACCGCACCACGTGGTGCAGTTCCATCGGGCGGGCGATTCCCTTGAGCGAGCGCGTCCCGATCGGCTTCAGCTCGAAATGTGGTTCGACGAGCTGCCTGGTGGTGTCGCTGATGACCACGGTGCCGGGCTCGGCCTCACCCTGCAGGCGCGCCGCCACGTTGGGCGCCGACCCCGCGATGGCGGAGCCGTCGATGACCCCCGAGGCCAGCCCCGCGACCACGACGGTGCCCGAGTGGACGCCGACGCGGATGGCCGGCTCGATGCCGTGGCGACGGTGCAGCTCGTTGGCGGCGTGCGCCATCCGCTCGATGAGCCCCAGAGCGGCCATCACCGCCCGCCGCGCGTCGTCCTCGTGCGCGGCGGGGTAGCCGAAGCACGCCACGACGCCGTCACCTTGGAACTGGAGCACGCGACCGCCGAGCTCCTCGATGGTCTCCGCCGCCACCCGGCGGTAGAGGACGAAGACGTCCTGGATGACCTCGGGCTCGGCCACTTCGGCCATGTCGGTCGACTGGACGATGTCGGCGAAGACCAGGCTGACGAAGGCCCGCTGGCCTCCGGGCAGGGAGCGCTCGAGCGTTCGCCCGTTCGATCATCGATGCGGCGCGTCGGTTCGGAGGATCGACGGCCAGCACGTCGTCGGCGAGCTCGACCACGCGGTCCCAGGCTCCCGTGGATGCAGCGGCGTCCATGGACGCCAGGAGCCGATCGATCAGGAGAGACAGGCGGTCCTCCGCGGACGCTGCGGGCCGTTCCTGGGCCGCCGTCACCGCGCCCGACCCCTCACGACTCCGCGGGCTGGGCGTGGCTGACGTAGAACAGCGCGGGGGCCTGCTTGCCCCCCGCGCCGGCCACGAGCGCACCCTCGTACAGGCCAGCAGAGCACGTTGCTGGTCTCCGCCTGGATGGTGACGTAGGCCCGACCGGCTTCCTCGATCACCGGCGGGGTGATCGTGACCTCCGACGCCTTGATGGTCGCCTGCCGACGCCCGATCCGCGTGAGATCCGAGATGCTCACCGCGGCCTTGTCGGACCGCGCCTCGCACCATCAGCGTCGTGTGCTCGATCGTGCGGCCGCTCCTCCCCGGATCCGCACCGGCCGTCGGTCGGACGGTCACCTCGGCCCAGTTGGACACGCTGTCCATTCCCGCCTGCCAGGCGCGCGACCAATCCCGGGCGAGCCGCTGGAAGAGGCGGCTGGTGTCGTTCGCCGCGTCCACCTGCCCGTAGCGGCCCGACCAGAGCCGCTCGGTGACGTCGGCGGTGAAGGGGGCGTAGAAGTCCACCATGTCGGTGACGGTGCTGATCCACTGCTGGGCCACGCCGCCGGTGAACCCGGCGACGCCCTCGGCGGACTGGGACACCCTGGGGTCCGAGTCGCCGACCGAGCCCGGCGTCGGGTCGACGGAGCCTCCGGCAGCCTGGACCTCGGCCACCTTCGTCGCGCGCTGCACCCAGATGCTCCACTCCGGACAGACCTGCGTCGCCACGGTGTTGAGCAGGGTATTGGTGAACCCGACGACCTTGAGGGCCTTGACGTGGCGCCGGCCGCCCACGTCGGCCGCCATCAGGTAGCCGCGGTCGACCTGGAGCATGTCCCCGATGCTGCGGTCGAGGTCGAAGCTCATGGCCGCCCACGTCTGGGCCGACTTGAACTCGCAGCGCAGCTCGGTCTCGAGCCGGTGGCCGCCGATCTCGACCACCTCGAGGTACTTGGAATGGGTCTGTTGGGCCTCGCCCGGGGTCGGGCGCAGGTCGACCGAACCGATCGGCCGCATCTCCTTGAACATCTCGCCGCCCCAGTCCGGCCAGTGCTCCGGGATCAGCCAGTCACGGAGCGTCGTTGAGCGACTCGCCGGTCTCGAACTCCGTGAAGATCCAGACCGCCTGCTTGCCCTCGACGTCCACCGGCACGGCCGCGCAGGTCACCCCGGAGCCGCTGACCGGCTGGTCGCCGTCGCCACCCTTCGTCATGCCGCCTCCTGCGATGCCGGGAAGCCCTCCTCGGATATGGCCCCCTGACCTGGGGAGGATAGCCCAGATCGCCGTCGCGCAACCCGGGTGACTCCCCGCCGAGCCGACCGCGACGGCGCGGCCCGGCCGGGTGACGGCGGGCGGCGGTCAATGCACGGAAATTCCGAGTTCAGCGCGGGTCGCCGACCGGGGAAGGAGAGGACCCCGTTGGCGTCGGCATCGTCGATGGAGGGGAGCCGGCTCGCACTCCGGTCGAGCCACTCCCGCAGCGCCGCGGTGGCGCGGACGTCGTCCTCGTTGTACGCGAGGATCCACTGCTGGGCCTCGGTGCGGCGAGCGGCGTCCTCATCGGCGGTGGCCTCGACGTAGCGGACCATGGCCAGGTCTCCGCCCACGTCGGCGCCCCGCCAGGAGAACCCCGCCAGCGGGGCGACCGTCTTGAGACCCATGCTCGGGAGGCCCGTGACGAGCTGATCCTTCACGATCGGGAGCAGGTCGACCCACTGCTCGGATCGGATGAACTCCTCGACCTGGTCTTCAATCCCCAGCGCGCCGCCAGGCGACGCAGCTGCCCGTTCTCGGCCCCCTGGCTGTAGCAGTAGGCGCGGAACGATGCTCCTCCTCGTGCCGCCTCGCTCCGGAGCTCGGTGAACCACTCCCAGAAGGCGAGAAACGCATCGATCTCTCCGGCTGCGGTGTCGGGATTCCACGAGACGAAGGCCATGTACTCGCAAGTCACGGCGCCAGAAGTCTCACGTACGTTGAGTAGACGCGCCCCAGAGGTAACAGCCGTCGGCGACATTCTCCATGTCCACGTCGACTTCGATGTCGGCACGCGGCACGACAACCTGGTCGACCCCTCGCCGGCGATAGGCCGGAGACGGGCCGATCCGGGCTCTCGCGTTGTCGATCTGCTGGGGGAGATCGCCGAGGCCTGCGTCGCCGAAGCCGGCGGTCAGCGGGTCGATGCGGGCAACGTCGGCAGCGGTGCCGATGCCCTCGGCCACCAGTCGCTCCGCCTGCTTCGGTCGTCGGGGCAGCAGGTCCGTCACCGGGGTCGACGGATCAGCCGTACGTGCCTTGTCTCCCAGGTGCTCCAGATCGACCCCAGCGGCGACGAGCCGGGCCGTGGCGGAGTCCAAGGAAGCCAACTCTTCCAATGTGGTGACGCCGCGGGCGTGGTACTCACGCCGCTTTCCGATCGTCATCCCCGGCAGGAGGCTGAGATCGCCCGACGCCTCCATCCGCTCGAAGCACCGGTCGCGCCACCCGCATTCGGCGCATTCGGGGACGGCGATCGGCTCGGCCACGAGGGGTGACGCCGGATCCGAAAGGTGCGCCAGCGACGCATCGATCACCGAGAGGCGGTGGGCGAACTCGAGGTCGTAGACCTCCATGGTGGACAACAGGCGATCGGGCGGATCCAGCGATGTACTCGGTGGGGTGCCAGATCGGCAGGTCGAGGTCGTACCACACGACCCGCTCCTCCCGGCCCACGATGCCGCCCCACCGCCCGAGCCGAGAGGCCTGCCCACACGCCTCGAGCAGACGTTGATAGTGGGCCAGTTGGAGGAGATCGGCCCACCGCCAACAGGCCTCGAGCTCGCCGTCCGCATCGGACGGACCGGGGAAGAGCGTCCCGAGCTCCGAGGTGATCGCGTCCGGCCGCATCTTCTTTGGTCCTGACGTCGAGCGTCTTGTGGTGCTTCACATCGACGGGCAGATACCCATCGCCCGTGGCGCTCTGCGCAAGGGCATCGGATCGAACGAGGAGGTCGGGCTCGCCCACCCGGAGCCCCAGCCGATCAACCGGCAATCTGCCGCCGATCACCAGCGGGACGGCACGTTCCATCGCATCGACGGTCGCTGCTTCCACGCGATTCTCGGAAGGCTCTCGTCGACGACGACGGCGTCGGGGATCGCTGCTGCCAACAGCTCGAAGATGCAGGCCTCGAAGTCCATGCCACCTTGTCCGAGCATCGCCATGAACGGAGAGCGGGGCAGCGGCTCACACGGGTGCAGGACGTCCAGCTGGACAGCCTGAGGGCACAGTTTCGCCAGGTAGGCACCCTGCGGGGGTGTTTCGCTCATCACCACAACCGACTATCCGGCACGTGCCAAAGGCTAGGGGCCGCTTGTCTCATCGGTCTTCAGCGACGGAGTTGCCTTCTCAGCGGCTGGCTTCTTCGTGGCACCGTGCTGGGCGAGACGTAAGAATCGGAGAGGGCTCGCTGCGGACGGTGCACGATGGCCGTGACGACGAGAGCGGGAACGGGGGCATGATGGACAGGGGCAAACGATCGTGGATCGGCGTCTGGCGTGCGCTGGCGCTGACCCTGGCGGTGGTCATGGCGGGAGTGGGGTCACTGCTCGCCAGTCCACAGACTGGGGCGGCCAGCGGTCCCTTCTGGCACCCCGGCGGCCAAAGCTGGTACGTCGACTGCTCGGCCGCCGCGAACGGTGATGGCAGCCTTGCCCGGCCGTTCAACAGCCTGCTGGCGGCCAACGCAGTCACGCTCGGACCGGGCCAGCAGTTGCTGTTTCGCCGCGGTACGGCCTGTAGCGGAATGCTGGCCCCGCAGGGAAGTGGGGCGCCGGGCAATCCGGTCCTGATCGGGTCCTATGGGTCACCGCTGTACCCGCTGCCGAGGATCGACGGAATGGGGACTGTCCAACGCGGCGGTGTGGCTCTCCGATGAGTCGTACGTCACCGTGCAAGACCTCGAACTGACCAACGCCGGTGACTCGGTCGGGCTGCACCACGGCCTCTACTTCACGTCGAATGCGACGCCGGTCAGTGGTGTCACGATTCGCAACCTGTCGGTGCAGAACGTCGACAGCTCGAACGCATTCAACGGGGGAAAGACCGGTGGCGGCATCGTCGGCCAGGCTCTGAGTGCGACCGGTCGCTTCTCGAACGTGCTCATCGAGGACAACCAAATTCGAAACGTGTCGCGGCAGGGCATCACCGTCTACGGGACGACGTCGGGCTCACGACCTCCGGCAACGAGCCCATGGCCTCAGGCGAGCACCGGCCTCTTCATCCTCGGCAACACCGTCACACAGGTCCAAGGTGACGGCATCGTCCCCTTGGGCACCGACGGTGCCGTCGTCGAACACAATGTCGTCGAGCAAGGCAACCTCGGCGGGAACAACGTGTTCGGCCCGGATCCAAACTGCGCCGCTGGCATCTGGGCCTGGGATGCGAACAACACCCTGATTCAGTACAACGAAGTCAGCAACATGAACTTCGGGCCGAGCACCACACCGGGCGCGCTGAATGGTTGCGACGGCGAGGGGTTCGACCTGGACTACAACCAGGACGGGACCATCATCCAGTACAACTACTCCCACGACAACGCGGGAGGGTTCGTGCTGCTCTGCACGGACCAGTCTCCGCACCGGGCGGTCGTCCGCTACAACCTGAGCGTGGATGACAACTCCACGTTCAGCCCGGCTCCCTGTGCGCTCAACTTCGATCCGACTACCAGCAACCTCGACGGCGTGCAGATGTACAACAACACCATCGTGGCTGCAACGCCCCGTGTGACGACCGAGCTCGAGGAGTCACTCGTCCCCCTGATACTTCCCTTCTACGGGTCCTTCTCGTTCCAGAACAATCTCGTCGTTGCGACGTCCAGCGACGCTGCAAACCACATCTTCGACTGCGGGAGTGCGTGCACCAACAACCTCTTCTTCGACATGCCGACGCCCTCCACGGCGACGAATTCCGTGACAGCGGATCCGCTCTTCCTTTCCGACCTTCCGGGGTTCTGGGTGGTGGGCGACAGTTGCCTTCCTCCTTCGCACAGGCTCACCTGCGATCGGTGCTGGCGTTCCCATCCCCGCCGGGTTCCCACAGCCGCAACGCATGACTTCTTCGGAGCCCCCATCCACAGCCCGCCGACCATCGGCTTCTCGGAGGGTCCCTCCGCGGTGAGGCACAGCCGGGCGCATCCCGCCGACATCCACCAAAAGGACCAGATAAATCTCACCCCAGACGAGCTGGAACTCACGATGGAACGGCAACACCAACTGAGAGCGGAGATCAGAGGAGAAGAGAGCGGGCGACGGGAGGAGAGCGGGCGACGGGAGAGCGGGCGACGGAAGAGAGCGGGCGAGAAGAGAGCGGGCGACGGGAATC
>CAVSLS010000011.1:0-41115 GCA_963728845.1 uncultured Acidimicrobiaceae bacterium | reverse complement strand
CTACCCACGTGCGGGACACAGCACAACGGTGGCAGTCCGAGAGAGACTCGCGGGCTGACCGATATCCGGCACTTTCCAGCGGGCGAACCGCAGCTTCTACGCGAGTCCGCGCCGATGGGCGTATGCAACCGCCTGAGCCCGATCACGACAGCCCGTCTTGGAGAAGATGTGGTTGACGTGCGTCTTGACCGTGGCCTCGCTCACGAACAGCTCCTCGGCGATCTGGGCGTTCGACCGACCCGCCGCGATGAGTCGAAGCACCTCGCCTTCACGTTCCGTCAGTCCGTCGGGCAGAGCACCCACGCTGCCAGGAGAGGAGGGGCTCACGGCCGCTTCGACAAGTCGAGCCTGGACCTCTGAGTCCAACACGGCCTGGCCACTGCCGGCCGCTTCCAGCGCACGTCGGATCTCGTCCCGCCCGGCATCCTTGGTGAGATAGCCAATCGCTCCGGCGCGCAGCGCCCCGAAGATCGATTCGTCGTCGGCATAGGTGGTAAGGACCACAACCTGGGTCGCGGGGTATCCGGAGCGAATGCGCCGTGTTGCCTCGACCCCGTCCACCCTGGGCATCCGCAGGTCCATGAGGACCACGTCGGGCGCCCACTCCTCGACGCGGGCGAGAGCTTCCTCGCCGTCGGCAGCTGCAGCCACGACTTCGATTCCGGGCAGGGTGCCGAGCAAGGTCGTCAGACCCTCCCGAACGACGGTCTGATCGTCCACGACCAGGACCTTCACGCAGGTACCGCCACGTGGACGCTCCAGCCATCGGGCTTGGCCCCGCCTCGACCTCACCCCCGAGCAGTTCGACACGCTCGCGCATGCCCTGCAGCCCGAACCCGCCCCCCGTATCTCGCAGCTCATCGGCGCCCCCAGCTTCCTGACCGTTGGCCACGAGCAGGGTGACTCGTTCCTGCTCGAAGTTGAGCCGAATCGTCACCTGCGCACCGGGAGCGTGTTTCCGGGCGTTCGTCAGTGCCTCCTGGGCGGCGCGGTAGAGGGCGAGTCCGGCCTCTGCACCGAGGGACCGAGCGTTCCCCTCGACCGTCAGTTCGGCGCATTCGTGGGCGGCCAATGACGCCAGCTGCTCAGTGAGTTCGACCGGCTCGTCTCGCAAGACATGTACCGCTTGGCGCGTCTCCTCCAGGCCCCGGACGGCGAGGCTTCGGGCTTGCCGGACCAGCTCCCGAGCGCGTTCCGGGTCGTCTCCCTGCTCCAAGACTGCGTCGGCCGCACCGAGTTGAACGGAGAGAGCGCCGAGGGAATGGGCCAGAACATCATGGAGCTCGCGGCCAAGGCGGTTGCGTTCCGCGAGCGCAGCCGCCTTGTCCCGTTCGGCGTCGGCACGCACACGCTCGGCGAGGAGTTGTTCGGCCTGATCAGCCCGCGCCAAGTATTGACGACGGCTTGCTCCCGCCATGAGCCCTGCGACTGCCGCAAGTGCGCCCTCGGCGATGATCTCGCCCGGCGAGGCGGTGCCAAGGGCCAACACCGAGACGGCCACCGCAGCCACACCGAGCGCGCCCACTGCGGCAGCTGGTGCCGTGTCGAACGCAATGCCGGCGCCGAGCGCCCCGACCGCCACGAAGGTGACAGAGAAGGGCGCATACCCGCTGAGGGCCCCGCCCGAAACGGCCAGCACGGCCAGGCACCCCCAGGTGGCCGCCGATGGGGCCTCGAAACGGCGGCAAGCCATCCACCCCATCCAGCCCAGCGAGGCGGTCACTGCGAGCAGCGGCACCGCGAGGCCCGCCCCAGAAGCGCCACGCTGAACCTGGTGGGCGACGCCCCACAGCACTCCGGCGAGGGCGCCCAGCCGGGCGACGGTGAGCATCCGGCTCGACCGGCTGCCCCAGGCCAATCGGAGTCTGTCTGGCAGCTCCATGCCCGACATGATCGCGCTCGTGCCTCGGCCGGTCTCGTTGGTCTCGAACGAACTCGCCTCAGGCCACCGCCGGGCTGCGGCGGAGGCCCCCACGGGGGATCACGGCGCCGATCCGTCGGGTCTTGAGGTAGAGCACGCCGGTCCGGCTGACCACCTCGGCCAGGGCCATGAGGACGAAAGCAGCCGTCCAGGCGGAGCCGGAGGTGACGTGGTGCGCAGCGCTGAAGCGGGCGACCGAAGCCTGGCCGCCATGGGTCACCCAGATGGCGAACGTGATGCGGGCGCCGACACCGACCACCCACAGGAAGGCTGCGATCACGCCCGCCTTGGCGAAGGCGCCTTCACCCAGGCGGGAGATGCCCGTGGTCATCCCCGCCAGCGCACCGAGGGTGCCGCCCACCAGGGCGAGCGTGGTCACAAGAACCAGGTCGTTGCCAGCGGTGGGCATGGCGTGGAGGAACTGAGAGCAGGCCCAGATGGTCATCACAACTGGGAACAAGAGGCGGGCGCGGGTGATGTTGTGGCCCCGGATCTGAAGCACAACGAGGCTGATCAGGGCGATGTTGAGGGCGTAATCGGTAATGGTCATACCCTCAGTGTCCGCCCAGGAGCGCCCCGGGTCGTCGGCCCGAGGGTTGACCCATGGGTTGATTCCCGCCTCCACCCGACCGCTCGCAGTGTGCCGGCTCAGGGCAGGTCCAAGGCTGCCCCACCCAGTACGTTGCGGGACGGTGACGCGTTTGAGGCGCCGAGCCAACAGCTCGCTAACTCTGGCAAGCGAAAAGGCGACACCCGTACCCGCAGATGAGGTGATTGCGGGGTCCAACCCGATCCTCGAAACCCGTCCTCCGCCGGACAACTCAACGGCCAGTCGGACACGTTCCATACCTCTCGGCCAATGTCCACAAATGGAGACACACACTTGCACTGCCGTGCAAGCTACCCCGCCCAACCGCCGCACCCATTCCGGGGCGACTGAGACCTCAACTGGGAATGGACGAGGCGCCATCCAGGCCGGCCCGGGAGGGCCGGCCACATCCATTGTGTTGACCGGAATCTGCCAGCCGATCTGCGAGGCCACGGCATGTCCGAGCCCCGGGAGCGGCGTTTGCGTGTCGGGCATGGCCGACGACCTCCTGGAGGTCCTCGACAGTGATCGCTTCACGATGGGCCGTTTCACGGCATCGGCCATTCGGTGGGTGGTGCGGCCCTGGTGCCGCTGCAGCACGACGACCCGATGCATTTCGGTCGCTGTGGCTATATGAGCCGGCCATTGTACCCACAGAGGGCGGATCGCTCCCAGATGGCGACAATCCCATGTCTGAGTGGTCGTCCCGGCGGCGCAACCCCTTCGATTCGCTGGACGAAGGCTATGAGAATTTGTCGATCAAAGGCGACGCTCGACCAGTTGCACCTCGATGCTCTGACGGCTTATGTCGAAGGAGGCTTCGCGCCCGCTCCGGACGGCTCGGCCACATTGCGCTGTCGCCCTTCGACAGAAGCCGAGGTCTTGGGTCACGCCGCGGTCAGCGGTGCGTGGGGCTCCGTCGCATCGCTCGATATTCCGGGACTATCTTGAGCCAGGCCGGGCGCGGCGCCAAATCGCATATTGTCTACCCTGATCGGCTGTACGTGGGACTACCCCGTACGTTGAACCCATTTCGATAACCCAGTCGGTAGCCGCCGCCACCCCATTAAGGAACAGTTGGTTCTGTTGTGGGATCGTGAGACCGAAATTCGTTGCGGTAAGGCCTGCACTGGGTATCCAGATGGTGGTCCGAGCCTTTGTTGTATCACCGACGGCGTAGGTATCCCATTCGTCGAGCGTCGCCCTCAACGTATTGAGGGCGACGCTCAACGCCGTTTCGCTCCGCTGGCGTGTGACCCATGTCTCGCTCTGGGCGAACTTGATCCCAACCGTAGGCCAACGCGCCGGACCGCCATCAACCCTGCTGAAGGCGTCGAGCGGAAACAATCGAAGCACAGTGCCATCGACCCATGTCACCGGGCCGCCCTCGAGGTTCCGGACAATGTGCGTTCCGTCGGGCATCGGCGTGTCGATGCTCGCCGGGCGTGCCATATAGGTGACGGGTTCCAGGAAGAGGGGAAGAGCCATTGAGGCCCGCACAGCCTGGACAACCGACTGCGCGCCTGGATCAGTTCCGTAGAATCGATAGTCCCACGGCAGCTGGGCCAGAACTCGTCGTGTGATGTCTGCCACTTGTACGGCAAGGCGGTACTGATGATGATCCGCATCCAGACTCATACCCGGATCTTCAGACGGGGTGATCTTTAAATCCTGAAAGGTTTGAACGCCGAGCTCGCGGAGGACCGGCTCGAGAAACTGCACTAAGTAATCCCCCGAGTACAGTCCCATCCTGTCTACCAAGGGAAGAAGGTCTTCCAAGGATGTCCCGACCTCGCCGTAATGATCTGCGAGGAGGTTGACATGTCGCCCAGCGGGCATAAAGCTTGCGAAATTGATTGAATCCAACAATGATTTGAGTCGTTCGATTGGCTCCCCACGCTGTTGTAGAGCGGCGACTAGGCACGCGACAACGCGCCGCCGCTCGTGCCAATCGATCTCGGAAACGTGTATCCCGCCTCGCCCAGGGCCAACACAGCGCCGATTAGACCGATGAGCTTTACCCCACCACCATCCAGAACTAAATCAGCGCACAAATGTCTCTCACCGCCTTGACCGGAGGACCACCCATCCGTTGCTCGCAGTGTGGAAGCGGCCTGTTCAAACGCTTCTTGCAGTTCGGGCGACCGACGGTACCCGTACCGACTGGACGGATCGATGACCAGTGGCGCGCTTAGGTCGAAAGTCGGTTGATCTGAATCGTACTGATAGCTTTCAACGAGCGCTTCGCTGACGGAGGAGCTTTCAAGGCTCGTGGCTTGATCGAGGTATTCCGCGATTTGTTGCCCCTGTTCGATCGTCGTTGAAACGGGGGGCGGCATGGAGGCGTTCGGGTCTTGGTTGAGGCTGGTGGGATCCGGTGGCGAGGATATCGGCGCGGACGATTCTGATTCCAAGAAGGTATTAAGGTCGTTGCGGTCATCATCCGAGAGGACGCGGCCGAGAACCTGCCCAGCTTCGCTATCTGCGTCCATCCCGACCAGCTGCACAGCTTTCATTACGAACTCCGGCGCGTCTATTCCGACTTCGGCGGCCAAGTCCCGCATAAGTGCCGGATTGCGCGTCCGATCACGCGAAGTGAGTTGGCTCGCTTCGTAGAGAATCTGTTGGCGAAGACGCTCAGCACGGTTGGTTCCAGAGGAACCGATCTTCCGGTAGAGCCGAAGCTGAGCGACGCCGCACGCTAAGGTGAGCGCGGGTTCCAATTCTTGGGCCGCATCCCGCCCCTGTTCGAGCCAGTCCAGTGCTTGTTCGTTGAAACCAGCATCCTCGGCCACTTTTCCGCCGAGCAATGCGAGATCAACAAAGGACTTGCGTTGGCCTAGTGCGGCAGACTGCAGTAGGCCCGTCTCAACCAGTTCGAGTGCCTCATACGCACGTCCCAGTATGGCCAACGCTTCGACGCGGAGCTGGACTAGCGGTAGTGAGGTAGCCGCTGCTGGCCGTTCATCAAGCAATAAGATTGCATCCACAGCATCGCCAGCATCAAGCGATTGGCGCGCCACTCGCTCCGCCTGCCTGATCCAAGAGGCATTGTCGACGGCTGCGAGCAGGTCCGAGTCCACGGGAAGTCCTTGCTTGTCGAACAGATACGCTCGGCTGGTTGCTGGGATCTCGGGTAGCGCGGGATCGATCATCAGACCGGCTGACGCATCCCAGTGTCTGTCGAGCACACGAGTGGACTGGCCAATCACCAGGCGGTGGTACAGCTCTTCGACCTTTGCGTCGAGATCCGAATGACGTAGGTACTGCGACTGATAGAATTTAATGGCACGCAAGTGGATTTCTCGGGCCCGCTTCGGGTCGTCGTGCTCAAGCATCGGTAGCATTACTTCGCGGAGGTCCGACCGATGGACTACGACGTCTGGACGTCCGGGTACGGCGTCAACGAGGGATATCTCTGCTCTGAGTTGGTCGAATAACAATCTGGCATCCGACTCACTGATCGATCCAAGCCCGCAGGGTTTAGCGAGCACGCGGAGGATGACGTCGGGCGTGAGTCTTCGAACGATGAGCCCTGGGTTGGCAATCCGTCGGAGGTCGGGGTTACTGAGATGGTCGAGTATCCTTCGATACAGGAGTCCCTGAACTTGCTCGGTCTGTAGTTTCAGCAGCACCCTTTGCTGCGCGGTCAGGTTTTCCAGACCAATCGTGCCTTCCTGGTGGACCACTCCCGCTGCGAGTTTGAGGCTCAACGGGTTAGTTCCCACCTGGGCAACGACGCGCCGGAGGAAGTCGTCGGATACCGGATAGCCAGCTAACCGCACCCTCAGGAAGTCAAGCGCGGTTGTTTCATCGAATCCTGTAAGAAAAGTGTCCCTCGTGTCGTAATGGAGGATCTCGGCTCGGCTGGCGAAAACAACGCGACTATACGGAATGATCTGTTGTAAGCGACGGAACAGGTCCCAGACGCGGTCAACCGAGATGGACCCCCTTTGCTGTACGCGCTCGAATGTATCGAGAATGACCAGGTTGGGGATAGCGTCCTCTTCTTGGCTAACGGCCGTCTCCAGGAGCCGGCCGTATCGGTAAAGGAGCTCTTCGGTATCGCGCTCAGTGTGGTCTTGCCGAAGGCCGTCGCGTTGTGACGGTTACGGCAGAGTCGCCCTCGTCCACCGCTGCCGACCGTTGGTCCACGCTGTGTACCACTTCTTGTAGTGAGCGGGCGTCATCCGCCAGATGCCGAAACTGCACTCCTATTTGCCGGATCATCTCAGCCAGAATTGTGAGAGGGCGGGCGCCAGTTAGATCGGACCGCGATCAAAGTTCAAATATGCGAATGGACGGGTTGCATGTGATGTCCGGCACGTTGACAAGATGAGCGTGGCCAGAAGCGTCGACTTTCCGATACCCCCAGGTCCTCGTATGACCAACGGCTGAAAGTCGGGGGGGACAGTTGAATCGGCAGAACTCTGACCGGGCGTACTCGCAATGTAAGCCGCAAGCACGTCCAGTTCAGCTACGCGGCCGACGAAGCTTTCACCAACCAAGTCACGCAATGGCTGGAGCAAATTGGCCAATTCCAACTCCGCACGCACGTCATCGATCGGAGGAAGGGAACGACCGAGAGGCTTCAACCACTCGATCGCTTGGAGCGTTCCGAAGAGCTCGGGTTGGGTCTGCTGTTCAATCGGCGGGGCGTTTCCGCGAAGGTAGGCCACGGACATTTCGTAGGCGCGGTCAGCTTCATGGGACGGGGCCAGCGCTAACTCCAGAAGTCTCTGTGGAGTTTGAGCACGTCGGATTGCGGCTTCGCGGACTGGTGCGAGTAGCCGCCACCGATTGCCCCTTGGTCCCGCAACTCGCTCGCAATCCTCGACAAGGAAGGCACGTTGGGACTCGCCTGCGGGATCGTCATCGGTCAGGGGTACCATCTCGGCATCAAATGCCACTAGAAGGGCCGTCCGTTGCCGGTATTCCCAACGTGAGTCATTGACATCCGTAGGAGCCGAGGCAGATGCTGTCGCGAGTTCCTGGAGGAGATCAGTGACCATCTCGGCCGTAACCGAGACCGGGTCAGGCATGTGCCATACCCCATTTCCGGAACGACCTTGCGATGTCACCTAAGCGACGACCGAGTTCGTTTAGCTCCACAACGGGCTCGTGGGGTGGGTCACCGAGCAGAGACTGAACGATGCGGTCGAGTTGGTGAGGTTCGATTGCACAATTGGTCTCCTCAGCGACGGCCTGCAAGAAGCGCTGAATCTCATTAGGAGGGACCGGCTGGAGCGCTTCGCGCAGGGTTGACGGTTCCGACTCGGGAGGCAAGCTCCCGTCGAATGCCAACAGCACGACCCGCAGCCCGCCGGCCTCCTCGCTGGCTGCGGCACACGCGATGCTGCGCACCATGTCGCGCGCTCCCTCACCAATATTCGGCTCATTGAGCCCATCGAAGATTAGCCACCAGATCCCTTTTTGTTTCGTGGCTTTTCCTTTGAACCAATTGGTCAGCGTGTGGACAGCGTTCGCTTCCACGTTGGTCAGATCGGCTCGCGGCGGGTCCCACCCCAGCCGGTCGGCGATGCTTGACGCGACGTCGATCGCTTTCGGGACGCCGTCCCACTCAGAGGGATTAATTCGGATTGCCGTCAGGTGCAGCGCGTCCCTAACGTGCGAGATCAAATACCAGGAGTGACTCTTTCCAGACCACTTTGGGCCGGTCACAACCATGACCCGGGCTCCGTCCTGGCGCACCAATTTCGCGAATCGCGCCACGAAGTTCCGATCGATCGATAAAGGGACGGTCCGACGAGACGAGGTGCGCCAACCATGGATCGCGACTCGAACCAGCGACCTCTCGATTGAGCAGGTCAGCCATGAATACCAATCCGGGTCCCGACTTCCCATCGTCGTAGATCACTTGCACAAATTCGCGCAATCGTCCTGTGGTGGCAGCATGCTCCAGGACTTGTGGCCAGAGGTCGTTTGTGGGTTGTTTCCAACGAATCGCTCCGGGGTCTAGCCCTGCGTAACTGGCCAAATTTTCAATAACGTCCGGATCGGAATAGGACTTAAGCAGAACCTTGAGGAGACATTGGGCGTCGGGTTCAACGAATGGAAAGTCACGCTGGTCGAGGAGGTTCATGGGATTACCACGTCTGCAGTCATCAGTTCCGCCGCCACACGTTCGATGCGACTGCCCTGGTTACGGAACTCGCGCTCCGGACCGACGGTCTCCTCGACCCAGCTGTGATGCAGTCCAACAACCTGCCACTGCTCATTGAACACCGGCGAACCCGATGAGCCCGCCTCTGTATCGGTCCAGTATTGAATGACATCCTCGTCTACGAACCGGACAATGTTATGAATCATGCCAATCTTCTTCACCCCACCGTTAGGGTGCTGGATAATGTTGACTCGTTGGCCAACCTCTGGAACGGCCGCGCCCATCAGCGGAATGATCGGAATCTCTTCTGGCATCGGACCTTCGGTTGAAATGACCGCCCAGTCATGAATTGCGTTACCGAGGATGGTCGTCGGCTGGCCCATGACGACAGTGTGCGCTAGTTGTCGCCCCGCAAATGTGAGTTCGTAGCCGAACCAAATCTCAACTCTGCTGGCGGGCGCGCCATCGCCATCTATATCGAATAACACATGATAATTCAGTTAGCAATTTGTCGTCGGTTATTCGGAAGCCAGTACCATAGAATTCACCTGACGGAAACTCCACGAGTAAGCGGACCACAGATCTCGCGAGGTAAACGCCGCGCTCGAGAAAGGCCACATCCAATAGCGTTGACTCACGGGCGATCTGGCGTTCACGGAACGCGGGGTCGGGAGGGGGCGCTGCTCGCACTCTGGACTTAGCGTCAGATGGAGCTGCGGTGATCGGTGTTGGTCCGATCAGTTCTTGCACCCGAAGTGCGACAGCGGCGTCAGCACCATCGATTATGACTTGCATGAGAGGGTGAATCTTGTTCTGATTGCGCGCCATTACGAGAATCTGGTGCCAGACCAACCGCATGGGCTGGTTCCAGTTGATCGTATCGGGACCAACGCCGGCTTGTTGGACGAGGATAAGCGCTTCTGCTGGCTGAAAGTATGTTACCGACAGGAGGTCTTGAAGTTCCTGGGTCGCCGGTTGGGTGAAATCGAGCGGAAAGCTATCTAGAAAATGGGTCACGACTGGATACCTTTCCACTTCGAAGCTTGCCTATATATATCGGTCGAGCGAACGGTGCAGGCTTGATCCAGGAGGGGTTGTTGTGCATTGGGATCTGTAGACGATCCAAAAATATCATCACGGCGCGCTCGATCCCAGGGCCGGGCATGATGACGAAAATGGCAAAGAGCACAAGCACCTACTTCCCACGTTCGGTCCTAGTCGCGAGACCATTTGGAAGCGGCCTGTCTTCGTCTATGGTCGAGGTCGGAGTGTGTTGTTCGGGGCACCAGGACTCATATTTGGCAACGCCGTCCAGCGAAATCAGGCCAAGGTCGCCGAGCAGCGGGCTGCAATAGCGAACGCAGTGGCCGAATCGGAGACCCATCTGACCGCGGTTGGGGGGAGACCGGTCCCGCCACGGAACGCGAATGTCCAGCAAAGCCAGAACCCCACTGAAGATGCCTATGCCGGGACATCACTGCCCGGAAGAAGCAACACTCGAGGTACCCTCCTGGTGTCGAGTGACCTAGGTGTGACAGCCGGGAACTCGAGCGCTGTTTCCCGATGGACGCGAGCCCACGAGCTTGGAGAGTGGTTGGATCGAACCATGTCTGGGTCCGTTCCGGAATTCGCTCCCCCGACCTTTGGAGGCGGACGAGTTCAGGCATTGCGGCATGGAATCGGGGCAAGCGTTATCGCTTGATTGACGTAGCGCACCCTAGAGCGACGACGCCCCACCCCGGGTCGGACCAATTCTCGCTGCAGGGCTCTGGAAGCATCTGCTCCACCCCCGTTGCTACAATGGAGCCGGTCGCAGGGATCGGTGGTCGCGGTGTTCGAGTTTGGAATTCTCGGGCCGCTTGTGGTCCGGACAGATGCTGGCGAAGTGCGGATCGTGGGCGCACGACGTCGGGCGTTGCTTGCCCGGTTGTTGGTCTCGGCGAACCGCTCGATTCCTGCCGAGCGCCTCGCCGACGATCTGTGGGAAGGGACGCCCCCGGCGGGAGCGAAGTCGACCCTCTCGAGCCACATTTCGCTGCTACGCGGTCTCATCGGCTCAGACCGGATTTGGAGCCGAGATGGTGGCTATGCGCTCAAGGCGGACGTGACTGAGGTCGACGCCCAGTTGTTTGAGTCCGAATTCGACCGGGGACGCGACGCGATCCGAAGAGGTGAATTCCAGGCGGCCGCGGCGTTGTTCGAGCACGCTCTCGGTCGCTGGCGTGGTGACGCATTGACGGACGTGGCGTGGACTCAGTGGGCTCTTCCGGATATCGTCCGGTTGGAAGGACTCCGCCTCGCGACGCTCGAGGCCCTCATTGAAGTGCGGCTCACGCTGGGCGAACATGCCCAAGTCCTGCCCATGATCGAAGCCGCCGTAGCGGAACAGCCGCTGCGCGAACGTTTGTCGGCCCTGTTGATGCTGGCCCTGTACCGGGCTGGCCGTCAGGCCGACGCGCTCCGGGTCTTTCAGACGGTGCGGACACTCTTGGGCGAGGAGCTCGGCATCGTTCCGTCTGCCGAGCTTTCGGCTCTCGAGGAGGCCATCGTTCTTCAGGACGGCGGACTTACGTGGACGGTCCCCATGATCGGGACCGTCCACGGTATTGGAGTTCTTCCGAGCACCGAAGGTGCCGTTGGGCGTGACCATCACAGCGACGACTCCGGGTCCTTTCCGAACAGGACATCGATGGACGGTCCGGGTTCCGACTCAAACCTGTCGTCGGATCTGCGATGGCTCCCGCCACCGACCGACCCACAGTTCGTAGGGCGGGTCGATGAACTGGAGCAGCTGCAGGCCGAATGGCGGCAGACTGTCTTTCGTCCGCGGTTGGTGGTGGTGGAGGGCAACGCGGGGGTCGGAAAGACCGGGCTCGTGGGTGAGGCGGCCCGGCGGATCGACATGGATGGTGGAATGGTTCTCTTCGGGCGCTGCGACGAAGAGGCCATACGACCATGTCAGCCGCTTGCGGAGATGCTTGACTATCTCGTCGGCCCTCGGTGACGATGACTTCTACGCCCTTGTCAACCCGCATGCCGACGGACTGAGCTGTCTCTCCCGGCCGATCGCGCGGAGGTTGCGGATCGAGCAGGCTCCCCTCTCCCCACATGCCGAATCCGATCGGTTCCGGTTGCTCGACGCGGTCAGCAGCTTTCTGGCTGGCGTGGGTGCACTGCGAGCCCTCTTCCTCGTCATCGACGACCTTCAATGGGCGGACCCGCTGACAATGGTCGTCGTCCGTCACCTGCTCGGTCGTCTCGAGCCGACGCCAGTGACGATCGTGGCCACGGCACGGGACGAGGAACCCGAGTACCGGCTCTCCGTCTCCAGGCTGGTTGATCGGATTGATCGAGGTGTCTCGTCGAACCGTATGGCCATATCCGGTTTGCAAGTCGATGACGTTGAACTGCTCGTCCGAAGTCACCAGCCAACCATCGGCCGCTCAACAGTAATCCCCGAAGTCTGGCGGGTGACCCAGGGAAACCCCTTCTTTGTGCTCCAAATTGCGCGCGAGCTTGGCGAAGAGCTCGCGCTGCGGCCGGTCGGACGAACCCATCGGCACGGCGGATCTCCAGGTGCCGAAACGAGTGCGAGACATGATCGATCTGAGGGTCTCAAAGCTCACGGGGGACGCCATAGCGCTGTTGACGGTGGGGTCGGTCTTCGGTGAGCGCTTTCCATTCGACCTTGTCGCTGAGGTCACCGAGATGGACCTCGACCGGGCGCTAGCTGCCGTCGACCAGCTGCGAGCTGCCAGGCTTGTTACTGCGCAAGCAGGTGACTCCTATCGCTTCGAACACGATTTAGTGCGTCGCGCGATCTATGACTCACTGGCGTCTGGACGCCGACTGCGAATCCACCGGGAGGCGGCCAGGCGCCTTGCCTCACAGACGATCGAGCGGTCCAAGCTGCCGGTCGGCGAGATCGCCTATCACTTTGCACAGGCGGCGGCGCTTGGACCAGAAGACACCGAGGCCGCCGCGTCGTGGGCCCGCATAGCGGGTGACGGTGACTATTCGCAGCTGGCCTTCGAGTCCGCCGCCCGACACTACGAATCGGCGCTCCGCTTCGTTGAAATGCTCCCCGGTGCGGACCCGAGCTTGGTGTCCGAGCTCAACATCCTCCTGGGACAGTCGCTTAACGGTACAGGGGAGACCGAACGCGGGAAGGAAACGCTTCGTCGGGCATTCGACTTCAGCTGTCTGGCGGCTCGAGTGGACTTGAAGGCTCGCGCCGCACTCCTCTATGGCGGTTCGCTCCCTCTGGCAACGAATGTCGATGATGAGCATCCATCTCGGATGCTAAGACAGACGCTGAACGAGCTCAACGAGGATGAGATATCCACGAGAGCTCGTTGTCTCAGCAGGCTGGCGCTCTGGCAGTACAGAACAAGGTCGCGCTCCGAAAGGCAATCACTGTGCGACGAGGCCCTTCTCTTGGCGCGGGCCGTCCCGAATCAACGCGTCCTCGCCGCGGTGCTGTATGACAGGAGTTGGGCCCTCTTCGGTCCGGACGACAGCGATGACCAACTGGCCGCCGGCGCCGAGATGGTCGCGATCGGAGAGACCCTGAACGACGCCGAACTCGTTCTTCACGGCCAGCAATGCCGCCTGCACGCGCTCCTCGAACTGGGACCTGCAGATGAAGCTCGTGCGACGGGCGACGAAGTGGCGAGTCTCGCGAACAGGCTCCGGCACCCCGCCCACCTCTGGAGCTCAACGGTTCATAAGGCTCTCCGCGGCGACGACGAGGGTCGTTTCCTCGAAGCGGAGGAGCTCGCGGACGCAGCGCTGCGTATCCACCGACCGAGTGATGCGGTCCAGGCGATCGTCGCTTTTGGCACGCAACGCTTTCAGCGTCACTGGCTGCAAGGCAGGCTTGGGGAGGATCGCGAGGCCATCAGCAACATGATGACCAGCTCACCGGGTCGGCTATCGATGACCGCTGCGATGCTCTGGACGGAAATCGAGACGGGCAGGATCGACCACGCGCGAGCCCTGCTTGATCAAATCGTCGACGCGGGGTGGCCGTCCATTCCCAAGGACCTCGAGTGGTGGCCGATCATGGTGAGTACCGCTATCGCTCTCCGAGTGGTCGACGACCAGCGTCTCGCCAAGGCGCTGTACGAGCAGATCCTGCCCTATCGCGCACACAACTGCGTCTCCGCAGGCGTGGCCTTCTTCGGCAATGCCGAACACTTCCTCGGGCTGTTGGCAGACGCCTCAGGGGCGGTTGAGTCTGCGCAGCGCCATCTTCAGGCCGGTATCAATCGCTACGACGAATGGAACGCAGTTCCCTTTGCTGCTCTTTGCCGGGGTGATCTCGGGTTGCTCATGCTCAGGGGTGACGGGGAATCCCAGGCCGAGGGCCATCGCCTGCTGGGGCAAAGCCTCCTCGTTGCGAATCGCCTTGGCATGGCTAGCCTTGCAACCCGGATTCGATTGATCGAAGGAGTCGCTGGTGTCGCAGGCTGAGCCGGGTCACCAATCGCCCACGGCGACGTCCATTGGGGAGCTGTGCGTTCGGACATCTCGCGAGCCGCTTCCTCCTCCAAGCGCAGCTGCCTGGGGCCCGGTCGGCTCCCGCTTGCTCTGGCATGCTGCAAACTGGCCGGAGGAGCCCGCATTCGTCTTTCGCACTGCCGACCACTGGACGACGTGGACCTGGAGCGAGACCGCTCGCGTCGCCCTGGCGATCGGACGCGTGCTCCGTCACAGCTACGACCTCCGAACGGGCGATGCCATCGTGCTCGACGTGCCGAATGGCCCTGAGTGGCTGGCGCTCGACCTCGGGGCGCAAATGATCGGCGCATACACGATCCCCATCTACGCCGGTTCCCCGCCTCCGTCGGCGGATACTGCGATCGCAGCAATCGGAGAAGCCGCGCATCCACGCGTGCTCTTCACGTACCGCCCCGAGGTGGTCGAATCGTTCCGATGGCGCGAGGCTCCGATTGTTCCCGCGACCACCGAGAGCATGCTCGACCTGATAGAGCAAGCACAGGGCGAAGGCGGGCAGATGTCGGCGATCTGCAGTTGGAAGGGGCGGACGTCGCCTGTGGGATCTACGTGCGCCCGCGTGCCAACGACGTCAACGGTGGCAGGGTCCTTGCCGTCGCCCATGATCACATTTTCGAGCAGTGCGAGGCCCTCAAGCGCGCTTTCGAGTACCGGGGGCTCGCTGACATGAGCAACCCTGCGGAGGGCTATGACAGACGGCTAACCGTAATGCCATGGGCGCACATCATCGAGAGGATCCAAAGCGTCTACTTGAGCATCATCGCCGGTATCACCACATTCGTCCCCTGTGATCACCGAGATATTCTCCTCGACCTTCGAGATGCCCGGCCGACGCTGTTCTCCGGCTCCAGCCATGTCTACGACCACTTGCGTCGACGGCTGATCGATGCGCTGGAAGCACGAGTGGGAGATGTCATCGACCTCTCCCAGGCCTTCTCCGATCTCGAGACCGAGAGCGCTCTGAGACTCCTCGATCGAGATATCCCGAGGGAGCTGGCGCAACAGAGCCAAGGCTGGAGAGACGTGCTCGTGCCGGTAGTCCAGGTACTTGCGGGTAACAGCCTTCGGTTGTTGACTTCAGCTTCGAGGCTCTTTGACGCGGACACGGTGCTCTTCTTCGAAGCAGTGATGCTG
The DNA here is from genome assembly GCA_963728845.1 of uncultured Acidimicrobiaceae bacterium. GTDB lineage: Bacteria > Actinomycetota > Acidimicrobiia > Acidimicrobiales > RAAP-2 > Bog-473. The sequence continues at coordinate 25,827 of CAVSLS010000011.1, read as the reverse complement.
CGGATCTACCGGAGTTATGGCGGAAACTGGCTCGCAGGCCTCATCGCCACCAACTCGCCCAGCAATTGGCAACTCGACACCTTTGGCTTGGAAGCTCCCCTACAAGATCTTCGCCGACGAACACCTCACGGTAACTGGTCCGATGGTCTGGGCGCTATCTGGGGCAGAGAAGCCCACTCGTTTCGTCGACGCCATCCCCACCGCCGATGTCGCCGAGGTCGATGAGGGCTGGTTGCGTATCTTCGGAGCGGACGAGGAGGTGACGGGTGAGCAACGCATCAGCATCCGAGGCATCAATCTTGCTCCGACGAAGGAAGAGTCATACCTGATGAACGACCCGCTGGTCGACCAGGCGGTCTCGGTAGGAAACGACATGCTGATCGTGGCGGACCGTGAGGCGCTCGAGGATTGGGTGCGGCGTTGGGGCGTCGCCAGTGGTGCATCCCTCGAGGAGGAGCCAGAGGTCCTTGAGCGCTTCCGGGTGCTCACCAACCACCCTGTCACGCTCCAAACCAGCCGGGACGATTTGCGTCACGGCGCCCCGACATCGCCCATTTGGAGCCACGTCGACGAGGTCGACGTGTCGATCGCGTTGTTGGCGAGCCTTATCGAATCGGCAAGCGGCATTGTCGGACAAGGGAACGAAGCTCCCTTGCTGGCCGAATCCCAACTCCCCGCGATAGCCAATGCAGAGACAGCTGTTTCGACACCAGCAGATGTGGTCGCGTCGGTTCCTGCGGAGATGGCCCAGTCCGAAGAGATGCTCGTGGAGTCGGTCCGGACCGAACCCAGCCGGAAGACGCAGCCAGACGTAGATGACGAGAAGCGACTGCGCGCCCAAGAGGGACCAGGCGAAGCGTCGGCGCGCTGACGAGAAGGAGGAGAGACGCAAGGCGAGGAAGCAACGGCGTAGGCAGAGGAGGCACGATCGAATAGCCGCGCGTGAGGAGCGGCGTGCCAGGAAGCGCGCAGAAAGACACAGGAGGCGAGCAGAGAAGGCAGAGGAGAAGGAACGGCGTGCAGCTGAAGCCGGCCTAGGTGAGGGAGAGGCGGGCTTTGGTGATGGCGAGCATCGGCCGAGGCCAGGATGATCCCAGCGGGCGAAGCTCCCGACGTCAGGCAAGTGGCCAACTCCCTGGACGCGGAATTCGTGAACGGCTATGCGCCAATCGGATCATCCCGTTCCGGCCTCACTCAGGAAGCGGTCAAGCAACTCGAGGGCATATGCCAGCTTCCCGAGGACAAGTTGCGGGTAAAGCTCACGAACTTTGCCACCCTACGGGAAGCCATCCCTGCGGCATCCTACGCAGATCACCTCGTGAGAGGAATCGCAGATGAACCGGACCCATTTGGACGGATCTACTCATACGCGTTGCGCAACGCCTGGCAGGACGAAGCGCTGCACACACATTTCCTCTTGCAGTGCGTGCCGCGCAGCTCGGGCGCCAAATGGAGACGCAGGGCGGCCCGCTTAGGAGGCTACGCGGCTGGAACGTGGTCGGGGCATGTGTACCACGATCCGGGTTGGGTGACCCGATTGCTCCATAAGGCGATCGTGCCACTTGCAGGGTTACTACGGAACGCCCCGGCAAATGCGATTGACGCGATCAAACCGATGCCGACGAAGGAGTACTTCGACACTTCCGTGGATTTCGAGTACGCCGCTGCGCTCGGTTGGAGGGTGATCTCGAAGGCCGAGCTACCTCAACGAGCTTCCCCACGGGAGCGGAGAACTGAATCGAATTGAATGGAGAGGACAAGAAAACGAGCCTGGCGATCTTGCCCGTGTGTCGGAGCAGATAGCAAGCACGGAGATCCGGCATGCGATGGTCTTCTGGCAGATGGCGTGGACCTCCACGGAGAACACATTGGTCTCTGAATTCAGCCCGATCCACAATGCATTCGTAGCTCCCGAGTTCAGAGGGCACCGCTTGGCGAGGGATACCTACCGGGTGGAGGTGCATCCCGCGGGCAACCATGATCGACTGATACAGGAGCTCGTGGCGAAGGCTTGCGAAAAGAACGGGACTGGCGGCACGCCGGCGCAGGTAGCGCTAGTCATTGGCGAATGCTCCCAGGCAACCGAGAGGATGGTCAATGCCTGCTTGCGCGAGTCAGACCAGTGGCAACATCGGACCATAAGCGCGCCGGAGGGCTTGCACCTCCAAGACGACGATCGCCCGTCCAGGGAGATGTTCATTTTCGAAGCGGGATGTGCACGGGCCTTCTGGCCCAAAGCCTGGGTCGACGCGGATGTCCGCATCAGCATTGCCGGTGTGGGCAACGGGCGGCGGTCGGCATTGAGCCTTGGAGCTCTCAGCCACCTGGTCGAGGTGTTCCCGGAAGAGCTACGACGCTCCCTTCGTGGTACGCCAGACCCGGAGCTCTATGCGCTCATGTGGCTCGTGGAGCGGACCCACCCGACCTTTCCATCATCTTCTCCGATGATGGAAAGATGCTTTACGACTCCGACGCGGAAGTTGTCGCGTTTGATGAGGCTGTGGTCAGGTGGCATGGACTGAGTCGATCGTCCGGGTTGCAAGAGGCCCTTCGATGGTTCGGTCCGTTGATACCGGAGGTTCTGCTCGGCCCCTAGCAGCCCGCATGCGATGACGCTCACCGTCTTGAGAGCGCAGTTGTCACGAGGCGCAGCGGATCCGGGCCTCTGTCAACCAGTCAGGGGTCCCGCGGGCCTTGCGTAACTGCGCCAAGGACCACGGGGTCACGGCACGAGCAAACCTCGAGCCACGTACGTCCAACTGCTGTTGAGCCCATGGGGGGATGACGCCTCCTGCGGCATGAAGGAGCAGTCGGTACGCGGGGGTCTCGCCAAAACCGTCCAGTCGCAGATGCTGCAAGACGCGGAGTGCATCGCTCGCTTGAGCTCCCAAGGAGAGTTCCTTTTGCATTGCACGGAAGTATTCGGAGACCGCTTGGCGATCCTCAGGCACATCAATTGCCCCCAGTCGCCTAGCGACTTCTGCCGACTCACGAAGGTAGCGGTCCTGGTCCGAAGGTCTGACCGGGTCGGGATGAAAGCGAAGATGGGCCTCAGGAAACTAGCAACCTGGGCGGTGTGGACCCAACACAACAAAGCCGGATCATCAGCGCGGTACGGGCGCCCGTCGGGTGCCGTCCCGCTGACTCGGGCATGCCTCCGCCGGACTTGCTCGATAACGGCTTCCGCAACGGGGGTGGAACCGAAGGTCGTGGCGGTGATGAACGAAGCAGTCCTCGACAGCCGTTTGATCGGCTCCGCCACCCAGTTGGAATGGTCGGCGACGCCGGCCATCGCCAGGGGATGGAGCATCTGAATCAGGATGGCGCTTAGACCGCCAACGAACATCGAGGTATCGGAGTGGACCCTCCATGCCGGACTGTCCGGGCCGAAGAGGCCATTGTCTCCGACCGGGTGCGTGTACTGCTCGCCCGGAAAGCGGCTCGCCCAGAGCATCGAACGACCGGAGCCCAGGGCCTTCTGCCGCAGTCGATGCAGGGGTCCTTTCATGCCTACTCCTTCCGACCCTGGGCCGGCGATGGTAGCGACCCAGTCAAGCATGTCCCGCCTGCGGGTTCGTGACGGCCCGCTCCTCGCCTCCGCTGGTTGGCCCCATCTTGACTGGACGCTTACCGGCAGCTGTTCATGTGGACGCTCCGCCGTCACGACCGCAGCGTCTCTGCGATTGTCGGCTCGGTTGCCCAACGGACCGGCGTCTGCTTTTGCGTACGACCACGTTGCGGGAGCGAGATGGAAGCCAAACCCACGAAATCGGGAAAAAGTCGGGCGGCATCCCGTACATCGCGCGGTTAGAGGATCGGCGTCTCGGACACAAACTCGCCATCTCATCGGATTCAGGGCTGCAGTGTGAGGAGCTCACATGGCTCGGGAATGCCTTTGAGATCGTGCACCCCTCGATCTTCGAAACTGAGCCCTGACCCCGCCGTCAGCTCCTTCACGGTCCTCGTGACAACTACTTCACCCGCGTCAGCGGCCCTCATGACGCTGCGATGTGGACCGACGATCCCACCGATTTCGTCTCCCCGTAGCTCGATCTCTCCGACATGGACGCCCGCCCTGATCTCGATCCCCGAGATCGCTGACCTCGCGGCATATCGCCTCAGCGCACCGAACAGCGCGCGCTGGGCAGTCGAAGGTGGCCACGAACCGCATCACCCATACGGTTCACCAGTCGACCCCAAAATCGGGTCACGAGCCGCTCGGTGACCCGATCGTGCAAGTCGAGCAGTTCACTCCACCGCCGATCTCCATCGCCGCCAAATTTTGGCGTAGAGACTACGACGTCAGTGAACACAACACTGGCAAGGACCCGATCCTCATTGTCCGGGTCGGCTGTCACAGTGCCGAGGAAGGACACGATGTGTTCGACAGCTCGCTCGTTGCCCAAGACCTGCCGGCCGAGTCCGTTGAACTCGAGCAGCTGGGACGACCCAGGCAGGTGCGGCGCAGGGGACCCACACTGACCATTTGTGCCTGGGTCGCCCTCGACAAAACGGCGCACCAGTTCTGTGGAGTCTGCCGTCCGTTCAATCGACTGCTCCGCCAAGCACTTCGCAGCAGCCATGATCGAATCCACGACCTCTGCAACAGCCCGAGCTGCCGTATATTCGTAGCGCTCCGTCAGCACGGGCCAACGAAGACCGGAGGGTCGGAGAGCAATTTTGGACGCGTAGCGTGAATATCGCACCAGCTCGAGTTCTACTGCCACCGGCCATCCACCCACCCACAGGGTGCCGCGAAGCCGACGGAGGAGGAGGGGGTCGAAGTCAGTCGGCTCAAAGCGATGCCTTAAGCGCAGACGGTGTCCGGCGACGAGGCGCCTTGCGCCAGCCGAGGCAAGGTCACAATGCCACGCCTCGGTCGCAGCGATTGCCGCGGCAGCGTCCAATGGAAAGACACGTGAGATGTATGAGGTGTTGACCACGGGTTTCCTCCTTTGGACTGGTACGTCGGGAGCGCCCAACGCCCGTCCTTGTTCTCCACCCGGATCATCCGTGCCGGTCTTCCAACGGTCGTCCAACGGCATGCCAATCTCGGACGGTTGGCGCGAAAGACCAGGTCGGGGCTAGCGTCCCGACCAGTGGAGTAGTAGATCGAACGAAAATTCAGAGACCGGGTTTCTGAATCTCGGACCGCTCTGATCCGCCCGCCGCACGCGAGTTGTCAATCCCGTAGGGCGGTTCAGAAGGTTTTCGGGGCATTAGCGGCCGGATTTATGGCCGCGGCTTGCGGGCCTCGACAATCGGGCCGTTTCTGGATGCGTTGCAGAAGGGCCGGGATTCGTTGTCGAAGGTTCAGAGCGGTCTCGCCTCCGCGACCAGATGCCGCAATCGAAGAGGAGCCACATGGTCGCCGGGTATCAGCAGGGACCGTCCATGAGCGATACGGGCGACCATCCGTTGGAGCCACTGGACTACGTGCAACCATGGTGTAATGAAGTCGCGTCCGTATCTTCCCCCACGCATCAGGCACATTCGAGGCCGTGCCGCCGCGCTCTCGAGCGTCGTCCTCACGTGACCGCGTTGTTTGGCGGGACCGGGATCGTGTCGACGCAGACGGCGGAGGCTGCGACGTCAGGTTGGTACGTCGCCACGGTCCCGGGCACGGGAGCGGATGACGTCCTGCTCGATTCGACGTGCGCCAACGCGCTCCAGTGCTGGGCCGTAGGCATCACCTTGGTGAACATCGGCAGCAGTCAGTCGTCCCCCAGACCACTCCTGGAGGCCTGGAATGGCACATCGTGGACGCTCGTCCCGATGCCGTTGCCGGGTGGGGAGGGCGGTGGACTCTTCGACGTCACCTGCGTCAACGGCTCCGACTGCTGGGCCGTCGGAGCCGTGGTCGCGACCGGCAGCGGGAATCCGACTGGGACCCTCACCGAACAGTGGAACGGCACGTCGTGGTCCGTGGTGCCGAGCCCCACCCCGAGCGGTCCGGGCGTAGTGGGCGCCATCCTCTCGAGTGTGAGCTGCGTGTCGGCGTCGAGTTGCATGGCGGTTGGCTATGCGACGGACGTGAATGGGAACAATCTCACCGACGTCGTCGAGCAATGGAACGGGTCCAGCTGGACCATCGTCCCCGGTGCGGCCACCGGCCAGGCCTTCGACCAGCTGCTGAGCGTCCGGTGCCCCTCGGCCAGCAACTGCTGGGCCGTCGGCAACGCCGGACCGGCGTCACAGATGTCGGGCTTCCTTCCGATCTTTCCTGGCGCTGTAGGCGACCAGGGCCTCATCGAGCACTGGGACGGATCGGCCTGGTCGATCGTGCCGAGTGTGACCGAGCCGGCGCCCAGCGGCGGCTACCTGAGCGGCCTCGAATGCGTCGGCGCCACCGACTGCTGGGCCTCGGGCGCCACGACCGATCCCGTGAGCGGGACGGCATCGGGGTTGCTGATGGAGCATTGGAACGGCTCGTCGTGGACCGATGCGTCTGCGTCGGTCCCAGGCTCCACGTCGCCGGGCCTCCTGGCCGGGATCGCCTGTCTGAGCGCGGCGCAGTGCTGGGCCGTGGGCTCCACGGGGTCGTTCAACAACGGCGGCTCGGGTGCACAGCCACAGAGTGTGGTGGAGTACTGGAACGGGTCGTCGTGGTCCGTGCAGCCCAGCCCGAACGTCACCGCCCTCAGCTTCCTCAATTCGGTGAGCTGCGTGCCGAGCGTCGGGTGCCTGGCCGACGGGAGCACGTTGACCAATCCCAACGGGAACGGTGACCCCGGACTGCGTGCCTTCGTCGAACAGTTGACCTTCCCCCCGGCGTCGAGCCAGGGCACTGTGCTCGCGGCTCGGGACGGCGGTGTGTTCGCCTACGGCACCGCGCCCTTCGAGGGCTCCATGGGCGGCAAGCACCTCAACGCGCCGATCGTCGGCGTCGCCACTACGCCCGACGGCCAGGGCTACTGGCTGGTGGCCAGCGACGGCGGGGTCTTCGCCTTCGGCGACGCCCCCTTCGAGGGTTCCATGGGCGGCCAGCACCTGAACGCGCCGATCGTCGGTATTGCGCCGACCCGTAACGGTCAGGGTTACTGGCTGGTGGCCTCCGACGGCGGGGTGTTTGCCTTCGGCGACGCCGGCTTCCACGGTTCCATGGGCGGCACCCGTCTCAACGCCCCCGTCGTCGCCGTGGCCGCCACCGACCACGGCGGCTACTGGCTCGCCGCCTCCGACGGTGGCGTCTTCAGCTTCGGGGGCGCGTCCTTCTACGGCTCCGCCGGCGGGACCCGGCTCAACGCCCCCGTGGCGGGAGTGGCGGCCACGCCCGACGGCCAGGGCTACTGGCTGGTGGGATCCGACGGCGGCGTGTTCACCTACGGCGACGCCACGTACTTCGGCTCCGTGCCGGGTCAGGGCATCACCGCGCAGGCACCGGTCGTCGGCATCACCTCGACGCCGACAGGATCGGGCTACTGGCTAGCCGGTGCGAACGGCGCCGTGTACACGTACGGCGACGCGACCTTCCTCGGTGCACCCGACGCGGGCCACCTGGTCGCCCCGGTGTCCGCAATCGCCACGGTCCTAGCCTGACCGCCGGGCTGCACCGTCGGCGAGGTCATGGTTCTGCCCTACTCGCGGGGACGACGACGTCAACGGCGCTCGACCGAGAGCGTCCGTCTTGCCCATCCATCCTCCCTCGCCATCACACAGTGTCCGCAGGTCGGGCCGCGGCACTCTGGGTGACGTGCGGCGTGATGTGCCTAAAGGCTCGTGGCGCCTCTACGCCCGACGGCCGAGGAAGTACAGGAACTCCGTCTGTACATCTGCCCCCGGGGGTGGCTCCAGCTTGGGCCCAAAGACCTTCGGCTGGCGGATCATGGCATCCATCGGCTTGAGGGCCTCGTAGGCCTGCCGAACGGAGTCCTCGTCGAGGCGCTCGTCCGCACCCACGGTGCGCGCCAGGTCCCAGGTGTGGACGAGCACGTCCATGGTCACGAACCGGCCGATGATCTCACCCGCGGGCATCTTGCCGGTCGGCCCGTCGAGCTCTTTGGCCAGCGCCTCTGGGTCCGCGGTGATTTCGTCGATCGCCCGAGAAGCTTCCTCCCAGGCCTTCTTCGGGTCATCGTCGGCGCCCAAGGGCGTCGACGCCCCACCTCTGATGCCGGCGATCACACCCCGATGGCCCTCGACCACATGGGCCACCACGTCGCGGGCCTTCCATTGCTCGCAGGGCGACTGGGTGTCCCACTTGTCAGGTGGCACGGCCCGAACGGCGGCGTCGAAGCCGTTCGACACCTGCCTATACCTGTCTTGGACTTCGGTCATGGTCGGATTGTAGGCGCCGACCGCCCGGCGAGGCACCGGGTCCATTGGACGGGCATGGCATCCACTGGCACCCAGAGGCTCGGCGCACGCACCTGAGGACTCACGCCGGCACGAGCGCTGACGAGATCCACTCGTGACACGTCCGGCGAACGGTGCATGTCCGCCGCGCCTCCGTCGCCAAGGAACAGGCGGCGACTCCCCGCATGAGCCCATGCAGGAGCACCGCACTGGCCATGGCGTCGACGTCTGTCCGCACGGAGCCGTCGTCCTGACCCAACACGATCAGCTGGGACAGCCCCTCGTAGCTGCGCCGCTCCGCATCGGCCATGCCGTCGACGGACGCGTTGGAGGGAAAGGTCGAGCCCCACATCACCAGGAGGGCCCGTTGGTCTGGACCCGGATCCCCGAAGAGCTCGAGTAGGCGTCCACGCCGATGAGGATCTCGTCGAGGGCGGTGAGCTCGCCGGATCGCTCCGCATGGCTCCGCTGCGCCTCGAAAATCGCCAGTCCGATCCTGCGCAGGGCGGAGCGCGTGCGGACAAAGGAAACTCCAGTTTTAGGAACGATGTGACTCAGGCGGTCATCTCAATCCATGACAAGGTCCGGCGCAACGGAGGCCTGACCTCTGACTGCCAGATTGCAGCGAGTATCGAGGCAGCTACCCCTTGCATAGCGAGCCACTATCTCACTATCATGTGACACATGGTAGTGAGCGGAGGTCGCAGGACCCAGTTGCTCCGCGGGGTATTGGATCTGTGCCTGCTGGCGGTGATGGATGAGGGGCCGGCCTACGGATACGAGATGACCAAGCGCCTCGGGGAGCGCGGACTCTCCATCGTCGGTGAGGGCTCGATCTATCCGTTGCTGGGCCGGCTCGAGCGTGACGGCCTCGTGGACACACACCGGGCCGCCAGCAACGGGGGTCCACCGCGGAAGTACTACCAGCTGTCCCGCCAGGGGCAGCGAGCCCTCGCATCGGGAATCGACGAGTGGCAGACCACCCGCGAGGCCGTCGACGCCGTGCTCGGTCTTGCAAAAGCGGAGGTGAGGTCGTGAGCGGTTTCGTCGACGAATGCCGAAAAGAGTGGAGCCGGCTCGGTGTGCCCGAGGCCGACAGAAACGAGATGGCAGCAGATCTGGAGGCTGATCTCGCCGAAGCTCGAGCCGACGGAGCATCGCCCGAAGAGGTGCTGGGTAACGGCTACTTCGACGCCAAGTCCTTTGTCGCTTCGTGGGCGACCGCCCGAGGCGTCGTCAAGGTGACCCACCGTAATCGCGGCACGATTCGAATCCGATCACTGGTGCTGGCCCTCGCCGCTCTGGTCGGTGCGGTGGTCGCAGGGGTGGGTTTGCTCATCCTCGTTCGGCCCCGCTTCTCTTCTCAAGCCATCGCGGCTCCCGTCGGGCGGCGCTTCTACCGCCCAGTGCCGTCGATCCTCGTGAACCCTCACCACTTCCTCTTCGCGGGACCCGGAAGTGCCATCGACCCGTTGGGATGGCTCTTGTTGATTGCCGGGTTGATCGGGCTCGCCGTCACAGCCTGGATTTGGCGCCCGTGGTCGAGTCGCCGGGATGGATCGGGATTCGACCAGAACGTTGGCATGCCCAGCTTTCTCTGAAGAGTGTTCGTCCTGACGCGATGACGACGATCGAGAACGAGCGCGTCGCTGGTCGACCTCGTGGACGCTCGGGCCGACGCGACACCCCGACCATCTACTTCTCGTCGACGGCGAGGGCCGGCGGGTGACATGTGGTGACTTCCGCGACGCCTCGCGCCGACTGGCGGTCGATCTCGGCGCCTCCGGCATCGGTGCCGGCACCGTGGTGTCGTGGATCTTGCCCACCCGTATCGACACGCTGCTGGTCATGGCCGCCCTGTCCCGGCTCGGCGCGGTGCAGAACCCCATCGTGCCGATCTACCGAGCTCGGGAGATCGGGCACATCGTCGACGAGGCGTCCATCGACGTCATCGTCGTCACGCCCAACTGGCCACGTCGACTACCTGAGCATCGTCGAGGACCTTTCCCGTGAACAGGGCCGGTCGGCCGAGCATCCTCACGCTCGAGGACGTCATGCAGGGCTCGTCCCCCATGCAAGCGGACATCCATGTGGAGGGCGCACGAGAACCTGGGTGCATCGCAATGGCTCTTCTACACCTCGGGATCCACGGGGCTCCCCAAGGGTGTCCGGCACACCGACGCCACGTTGTACGCGGTGGCACGGGGCATGGTCGACCACCTGATGATGACGGGGAGCGATCGCAACGGGATCGCCTTTCCGATTGCCCACGTCGGCGGGCCCATCAACTTGATGGCCGGCCTGCTGTCGGGGGCCACACTCATTCTCATCGAGATCTTCGATCCGTCACGTCGTCGGCGGTGCTGTCCCGAGAGGGCGTCACGATGGCGGGCTCCGGTACCGCGTTCCACGTCGGCTATCTCGAGGCCCAACACGCGAACCCCACCCGACCTCTGTTGCCCGGCGTTGCGCTGTTGCCCCGGGGGGAGGCGCCGAAGCCCCCGGGAGTACGCACGGTCCGCCGTCGAACTGGGCAGCCGGGGAATCATCTCCAGGTGGGGACTGACCGAGGCTCCGGTGCTGACAATGGGTAGGCCGACCGATTCCGACGTGAAGCTCTCGGAGACAGAAGGCCGCCCCCTGCCCGGCGTCCAGCTCCGGATCGTCTCACCCGACGAACACGTGCTCACGCCGGGGGAGCCGGGTGAGCTCGCCCACGCTTCCCAGTTGATGGTCGGGTACGTGGACTCGTCGTTGGACGCAGCCGCTTTCGATGGCGACGGATACTTGAGAACCGGTGATTTGGGGACGATCGACGCGGACGGGCACATGCGCATCACCGGCCGCATACAAAGACGTCGTCATCCGCAACGGCGAGAACATCGGGACGGCGGAGGTCGAAGAGCTGTTGCGGCACCATCCGTCCGTCGCCGACCTCGCCGTCATCGGACTGCCCGACGACCGGACGGGGGAGCGAGTCTCGCGGTGCTCGAGTTGGCGCCCGGCGCCCCCAGCCTCGACGTCGGCGCCATCGGTGCGTATCTCGGGGGCCTTGGACTCCGTCGCCATGCGTGGCCAGAGCAGGTCGAGATCGTCGACCGCCTGCCCCGCTCCGTGGCGGGCAAGATCGAAAAGGTCCAGCTCAAGCGATACTTCTCGGACCCGCCAGCGCCGTAGGCGCCGGTGCACGCCGCCGGGGAGGCCCGTTGGATGACCTCGTGACGCATGACATAGTAAGAACTATGGTGGACCCACCGGAATGTGAAGGGTGGAGTCGTATGGCTGGAGTATTCGAAGATCTGCGCGTCCTTGACTTGTCCTGGGGCATGGCGGGCCCGATGACCACCATGTTCCTGGCCGACAACGGTGCTGACGTCATACGGATCGAGTCGCCAACGGGCGATCCATTTGCGCACCAGACCGGCTACCGGGTCTGGAATAGGGGCAAGCGAAGTGCCCGCCTCGATCTGCACAGCGCCGATGGACGGCAGCAATTCGACGAGCTCGCACGGACATCCGATGTCGTCGTCGACAGCTTCTCGTTGGGGACGACAACGCGGCTCGGCATCGACCATGACGCCGTCAGTGCTCTGAATCCTCGGATCATCACCTGTTCGATCACCGCCTACGGGGAGCACCCCGTACACCGCGACCGCCCCGGCTACGACGGGCTCGTGGCTGCCCGGACCGGCCTTCTCTACGACCAGAAGGGTCGGCGGGGGACGGCCATGGAGTTCATCAACGGCCGGAGCGGGCCGTACCCCGAGTTCGGTGCGCCCGAGGGACTCGTCCGGGGGGCCGATCGGGACGGTCCCATCTTCCCGCGCACCCCGTGGCCGAGCATCGGAGCGACCTACTTCGCCACGCTGGGGATCGCCGCCGCCCTGCGCGCGCTCGGCAGGTCAGTGGTCTGGGCCAGCATGTCACCACATCGCTGCTCCAGGGCGCCCTGGCCGCGTCGTGCCTGAACTGGCAGCGGGTCGAGGACCCGGATGCGCCGCTGTACTGGATGTGGCCCGTCGACTCGAGGTCGATCGAGGGTCTCTACGAATGTGCGGACGGCAAATGGGTCCATCACTGGACACTCCGCCCCCGGTGGGTCCTGGCTGCTGCCGAAGGGGACAAGCTCTCGGCCGTCGGGTTGGACACGTCGTACCGGGACGATCCGGATCGTGTGCCCATGGAGCCAGAAGGGATGTTGACGGGCATCTTCCTCCACCCGCAACTGGCGGAGGCGTTCAAGAAGTTCCCGGCCGACGAGTGGGTCCGAGCGGCCGAGGAGGCGGGTCTCGGTATCACCACCGTCCGGTCGCCGGCGGAGGCGCTGGCGGACAAGTCGTACCTCGCCGATGGCTGTGTGGTCGAGGTCGACGATCCCGAACAGGGACCGATTCACCATGCCGGACCGTTGCTGGAGTTCTCGGCCACACCGGGCGCCGTCGCCGGACCGGCACCCCGCTCCGGCCAACACACCGATGAGGTGCTTGCCGAGAACCGTTCCGGTGTGGCGCGACCCAGTCCTGCTCTCGGGTCCGATGAGTCGCTCGCGCACCCCTTGGCCGGTGTTCGGGTCCTCGACCTCGGGCTCGGGGTGGCGGGACCGTTCACGGGGCGTGTCCTCGCCGACCTCGGAGCAGACGTCATCAAGATCAACGCGCTGCACGACACCTACTGGAACGGCACGCACATGGGTCTCGGCACGAACCGCGGGAAGCGCAGCGTCGCGCTCAATCTCAAGGACCCTGCCGGCAGGGAGGTGCTCGAGAAGTTGCTGCAGCGCTCCGACGTGATCACGTTGAACTGGAGGCCGGGAGCGGCCGCCCGGTTGGGGCTCGACTACGAGACCCTCCGTGAGCGCTATCCGAGGCTGGTCTACTGCAATACTCGGGGGTACGAGAAGGGTCCCAGGTCCGATCTGCCCGGCACCGACCAGAACGCCGCGGCAATGACGGGGACGGAGTGGGAGGACGGGGCATGCGGTGCCGGCAACCCTCCGCTCTGGAGCCGGTCCAACATGGGGGACACCGGCAATGCCCTTCTGGCGGCCATCGCCATCACGAGCGCCCTCTACCACCGGGACCGGACCGGGAAGGCCAAGCGGTGAGCACCTCCATCGTCAACGCCGGGCTCTTGCACACGTCCTACGCATGGATCCATTCGGACGGTTCGGCACCGGACTGGGGGCATGTGGACGGCGATCAGTTCGGGCTCTCTCCTTATTACCGCCTCTATCGGTGCGCACTCGGCGAATGGGTCTTTCTCGCCGCCATCACCGGTGAGGCGCGGGCGAAGCTGGGGAGGGTGGTTCCCGGCGCACCCACGGCCGACGATGACGAGTCGGTGGCCGCCTGGCTCGGCTCGTATTTCGAGAGCACGGTGGCGACGGAGGCCTTCGCTGCCCTCGATGGCGAGGGGGTGCCGATCGAGCTGGTCGACGAATTCTTCTGCCGGAACCTCTTCGACGATCCCGAGGCCAGGCGATTGCGCCTGGTCAGTGAGACCTGGTCGAGCAGCGTGGGTCGATTCGAAGACCCCGGCCTGCTGGTCAACACGAGCCCCGCCGAGCCGGTCGTCCAACGCGGTCCGTGCGCCTGTGGGGAGCACACCAGGGACATCTTGAAGGAACTGGGATACACCGACGCCGAGCTCGAGGCCATGGTGGAGGGTCATGCCGTCCTGGATGGAGCGCCATGACCGAAGCGGGCGAGGTCTCCCGCCCAGCTCCGCTCCGCAATGACGACAACCACTTCTATTGGGACGCGGCGCGGGAGGGCCGGCTCGTCACCCAGAAGTGCCAGCGATGCGGCCGGTTGCGCCACCCGCCCCGGCCCATGTGCCCGGCGTGCCACTCGCTCGAATTCGAGATCATCGACCTGGCGGGGGATGGTGTCGTCTACAGCTACGCCATCCTTCATCACCCGCAGAACCCGGCGTTCGACTACCCGGTGCTGGCCGCCCTCATCGACCTCGACGAGGGTGTCCGGGTGTTGTCGAACTTGGTCGATATCGATCCCCGCGACATCAGCATCGGGATGCCGGTGACGGTCGACTTCCGGCCGACCAGTCACGACGGCGCTGTCCCCGTCTTCAAGCCCAAGGGGACGGCCGATGGATAGCCGGCTCCGTGACGCGACGGCGATCGTCGGCATGGGGCAGACGGAGTTCTCGAAGGCTGCTGGTCGCAGCGAGACGCAACTCGCCGCCGAAGCGATCGTGGCGGCGCTCGCGGATGCGGGACTCACCACGGCGGACGTGGACGGGCTGGTCAGCTACACGATCGATCCCGTGGAGGAGACCGAGCTCGTCCGGGCCCTCGGCATCCCGGAGATCCGATTCTCCAGCCGGGTGCCCTATGGGGGCGGCGGTTCCCAAGGCGTGCTCCTCCACGCCGCAGCGGCGGTGGCCGCGGGCATCGCCGACGTGGTAGTCGCCTATCGAGCCATCAAGGCGAGATCGGGCGAGCGCTTCGGCCGAGCGGCCGTTGGGAGTAGAGGGACCTCGTCACATTCCGGCTCCACGGCCATGCAATGGTGCACCCCGTACGGCGTCCTCACGCCCGCGTCGTGGATGTCGCTCAATGCGGTCCGCTACATGCATGCCTATGGCGTGTCGAACGAGGATTTTGGTCGTGCGGTCGTGCAATTCAGGGAGTACGCCGCGAACAACCCCACTGCCCACTTCTACAAGAAGCCGATCACGTTGGACGAGCACCAGGCCTCCCGATGGATCGCCGAACCAGCCATCAGGCTCTTCGATTGTTGCCAGGAGACCGATGGCTCCGTGGCCCTGGTGATCACCTCCGCCGACCGTGCAGCTGCCAGCGACCAGCCGGTGCTCATCGCTGCGGCAGCGAACGCCGGTCCCTTCGAAGAGGAGATTGCCAGCAACCACTACACGAGGGACATTGCGGTCATGGGGGGCTGCGCGGCAATGGCCGAGCGCCTGTTCGACGGGTATGGATTCAGCCGCTCCGATATCGACGTCGCGTTGATTTATGACGCGTTCTCCCCGATGTTCCTGATGCAACTCGAGGCTCTCGGTTTCTGCGGTCCCGGGGAGGCCAAGGATTTCATCGCAGCCGGCAACCTTGGCCCGCACGGTGACCTCCCCTGCAACACGAACGGTGGCTTGATCGGCGAGGGGTACATCCACGGACTGAACCTCACCACCGAAGCGGTGCGGCAACTCCGGGGCACGTCACCCAATCAGCTGGTCGATCCCGCGACTGCGCTCGTGTGCGCAGGCCGAACCGGTGTGATCCTCAGACGACCATGAGGGCCTTCCTCAGAGCCCGTACACGCGGGCCGCGTTGCCGGCCACGATCAGATCCCGCTCGTCAGCCGGGATGCCTTCGAAGTTCTTTGCGACGATGCCCTGCGAATTGGGCCACGAGGTGGCCGGATGGGGAAAATCGGTGGACCACATGATCCGGTCGACGCCCAGCGTGTGACGGTGCTCGAGTCCGCGCGGGTCGTCCACGAAGGTGAGGTACATCTGGCGGTGGAAGTAGCTGCTCGGCTTGTCGTCCAGCGCAGGGAAGTCGTAGGGGCCCTCGGCCATCGAATCCAAGAGATCGAGGTAGAAGGGCACCCAGCCCAAGCTCGGCTCGACCAGCACGATCTTCAGCTCCGGGAACCGGGCCAGCACGCCCGGCAGGATCCAGAATGCGATCGTCTCCGCCAATCGCATGGGGGTCTGCGACGTGAAAATTGCCTTCTGGCGAGTGGGGTCTCTGCGGAAGACAGCCCACAACGACTCGACGAGCCCGAGGTGCTGGCTGATCGACATCCCGGACTCCGCGATCGTCGCCCAGACGGGGTCGTACCGGGCGTCGTGGTACTCGGGCAGGCCGACTTCGGCCGGGAAGGTCGGAATGTGGATGGCCTTTGCCCCCTCGACAGCCAGTCCCTCGATCTGCTTGACGGCGAAATCGATGTCCATGAGGGGCACCTGATAGGCCGGCACGAGGCGTGCCGGATCCGCGGAGGCGAAATCGAGCATGAATCGATTGAAGGCCTCCGACGCCTCCTTCCAACCGTCCTTCATGTGGGGGTAATGCCGAAAGGCGCTGACTTCGCTGTAGAGGATCTCCGCGTCCACCCCGTCACGGTCCATGGCTTTGAGTCGCTCGGCCGAGTCGTAGTAGCCGGGGCTCGTGAAGGCCTCGTGGCTGAACCCGGCCACCATGACGGAGGGATCCATGCCCCCCATCTCTCTCAGGTGCTGCTCCCGCTCGGCTGCAACGGCCGCGTCCCAGTCGGCGTGGTACTTCGCCGGCATCCGGTCCCTGAGCTGTTCGGGCATCACCTTGACGTGAGAATCGACGGATATCAGCCGGGTCGTCATGCGCCCTCCTCGGACAGTGAATCGGAGGCTCCGCCGTGGCACGGTGGACCCCAGATGCAATGACATAGTAGCTACAATGTCGAACGTAACATAGGACCCTCCGGCCGACAAGGGGAGCCCTAGAGTTGCCATGGTGACGATCAAGCCAGACCGGACGACGGCCGACCGCGGTCAGCGCCGCGAGCGGACGGCCGGCAGCGGGGATGTCGATACCCGTGACCGGGTGATCAGAGCAGCTGTTGAATGCATCATCGACCTGGGCTTTTACCGAGGATCCAGTACCAATGAGATCGCTCGCAGGGCGGGGGTGACGTGGGGGGTGATCCAGTGGTACTTCGGCAACCGCGAGGGCCTGATGCTCGCGGTGTTGGAAGAGGGCGCGAGTCACATGGTCGCGACCGTCGAGGAGGCACGCATAGACGGACCCACCGTGGTGGAGCGGATGTCACAGCTGATCGACGTGTTCTCGGCTCACTACGCCCGCCCCGACTACTTGGCCAGCCTTCAGGTGCTGCTCAACATGGATCACGACCCCCGCACAAGTGCCGAAGTCCGTAAGACGATGCTCGAGGTTGCGGAGCGTTCCAATGCCCACGTTCGCCGGCTGCTGCGGGAAGCCCTCGGGCCGGCCGCCAACAAGTCCGAACTGGCGACGACCATCTTTCTCGTCATCCGTGGTTTCGCCTTCAGCCAACAGCTTCTCGACTCCATGGCGTACGACACGGTGGCCCCGAAGCAGGACCGCAGCCAACGGCAGCGGCGTTTGCTGGCCCAGATCCTGGCGCCGTACATCGAAGAGGTTGCAGGTCTCTAGGATCCAAGAGGTTCCCATGATCGACGCCGCACTGATTCCCAATCTCGACGATTCGGAGATCGCCCAGTTGGAGTCGCGCGGCACCCATCGTGTGGTCCACGCAGGAGAGTACCTCTACAGGGCTGGTGACACCGGCTATGACTTCTACGTCGTCCTCTCCGGACTGGTCGAGATCGTTCTGGACATCGACGGGGAAGAGCGGGTCATCGTCACGCACGGACCCGGACGGTTTCTCGGAGAATTGAACCTGTTGACAGGTCTGCGGGTCTTCGTCTCGGCCCGGGTGGCCGAGAGCGGCGAACTGCTGGTTGTCCCGGCCGAAGAGCTCCGGCGGATTCTCGCGACGCAAGAGCAGCTGAGCGACAAGATCCTCGCGACCTTCATGGCGCGTCGCAACGAGCTCATGGCGGGTGCCGGGCCGGCGACACGAGTCGTCGGCTCTCGCTTCTCGCCCGAGGTGCTTCAGCTGCGCGAGTTCCTCTCGCGGACCCGGATCCCCCATGAGTGGCTGGACCCCGACGGCGACCCGCAGGTGGAGTCCATGGTCGAGCAGTTCGGCCTCGAGCCGTCCGATTACCCCGTCGTCGTCTCCTCGGGGACCGTGTTTCGTCGCGCGACCCCCGGAGAGCTCGCTGACTATCTCGGTCTGACCGTCGATCGCCTCCCGGGGCGCTGCTTCGACCTCGTCATCGTCGGCGGAGGCCCATCTGGGCTGGCTGCAGCCGTGTACGGCGCCTCCGAGGGGCTCCGGACGCTCGGGGTCGACATGGTGGCCCCGGGTGGTCAAGCCGGGACGAGCTCGAGAATCGAGAACTACTTCGGCTTCCCGACGGGTATTTCGGGCTCCGAACTCGCTCAACGTGGATTCGTGCAAGCAGAGAAGTTCGGTGCACAGTTGACCGCTCCGTGCCAGGCAGTCGGCCTGAGCGAGCGGGCGGGCCATCTCGTCGTCGAACTCTCGGACAACTCGGAAGTGGCCGGTCGAGCGGTCATCGCCGCGACTGGCGCACGCTACAGGCGTCTCGACGTCGATCGGATAGACGAGTTCGAGGCCAAGGGCGTCTACTACGCCGCCACAGAACTCGAGGCGCGCTTGTGCGCCGGCAGCCCGGTGGTGGTGGTGGGTGGGGGAAATTCGGCAGGACAGGCCGCGATCTTCTTGGCTGACCAGGGGAGCGGTGTCACGGTGGTGATCCGAGGCGCGCAACTGAACGCCGGCATGTCGGGCTACCTCGTCCAGCGACTCGAGAGCCATCCGCGTATCGACATCCTCTCCTCGAGCCAGGTCGTCGGGCTCGAAGGTGACGAAGTCCTGAGGTCTGTGCGAATCGAGGGCCAAGATGGCATGACGGACGGCCCAGCGCCGCTCTGTTCTCGTTCATCGGCGCTGATCCTCAGTCAGACTGGCTCTCTGGCTTCGCTGCCCTTGACGACCATGGATTCGTCCTGACCGATCGATCCTTGACCGCCGAGCACCTCGATGGGCCGTGGACCGCCTTGGGCCGCTCGCCCCTGCCGTACGAAACGAATCACCCCGGACTCTTCGCCGTGGGTGACCTTCGATCCGGGTCGACCAAGCGTGTGGCCACGGCCGTCGGAGAAGGCTCGGCTGCAGTCAGATCGATCCACGACTACTTGGCTTTTGCGCCGACACCAATCGCCTCCTGACTGCTCAGGCCCACGATCCCGACACTGGCCACGCGTCCCCGAGCTTTTCGCCCAAGAGGTCGCAGCATGGAGAAGCCCTACCCGGCGTGGCGAACAGAAGTGTTGGATTGCACAGGCACGGGAGCGAAGCCTGTGCCCGGCACCGAGAGCGGGTGCCCCCACACCAGTACCCGGTAGGGGCCGACCACGTAGGTCCGGGCTACGGGGCCGAACGTCAACGAAGCCGTGGTGGCGTCAATACCTCCCCACGGCCTGGCGGTGTCGTAGACGAGGAACTCGAATGACTGATTCGTGTACCAGGTCCGAGCTGACTGTCGCTGGTAGCGCACCACGCGCCCGGCAGGGGTGGTGATGACAGGGCGCACGGTCACGCCGCCGCTGGTGGCCACGGTGGTGATCGACGCACTCCAGTAGTCGCCAATCCCGACAGCCAGTTGGCGAGCCTCGAGGAACTTGTCGAGCTGGGCGATATGGTTGCTTGGGCATCGGGGCGGCAAGGGTGAACCCGAAGGCGGCGGCGAAGGCGGCCACGAGGGCGAGGCAGACGGCGGCCGCACCCCGCCTCACGAGCAGCGCCGACGGGAACGATGTGTCGAGGCGCCCCACCCAGCGTCCCGCGAGGACGGTTCCAAAGATGACTGCCGCCGGTAGATAACGCAAGAACCCGGGGTCGTCCGAAGTCGTCAGCACGACGAAGACGCCGAGGTCGGCGAACACGGCCACGACGAGAAGGTCCTCGAGCCTCCACGACCCGCTCGCCTCCACCGGCGACCTCCGCCCACGAATCACCCCGCCGACCATTGCCACGGTGGCCGCGTGATGCCCCCGGTCACGACAAACAGGCTGATCAGGTGCACCGCCTCGAACGCCGCCGGAACACCACCGTTGCCGAGCTGTCCACCTCCGACGCCGAGCATGTTGGCGCCCCATGACGGGAGGTAGTGGAGGTTGGTGATCATCTGCGACCCAGAGGCCCGGGGGTGGCCGGTATTCACCGAGAAGGTGCCCACCACTCGGACGCCGCTCGAACCAGTGCAGCGAGGACCAGACCGGCGACACCCGCGCCCACCTCGGGCACTCCCGCACGCCAGTCGCGCGTTCGGAGCATGGCAACGACGCCGGCTGCGCACACCGACCCGATGCCGAGTGCCGCCGTCTGGAAATCACCGAGGACGCCGGCGGCCAGGCACAGGACCGCCGTGACCCAGCCCCATCCGAAGCGACCTGAGCGGAGCCCTGCAAATGCGCAGAGGCACAGCAACGCCGTACCGACGTGCAGCGGCCCACGGAGGAAGACGTTGGCCAGCAGTGGCTCGGCAGCCCCAGGACGACCACGACTGTCGCCGCCGCGGCGACACCAGCGATCCCACGACGACCTTCGCGGGCCAATAGTGCGCCCACGACGACGACAGCATGCGGCGATCATCGAAGGGACGAGGAACAGCAGCATGCCCCGCACGCCCGTCACCAGCTCCACGAGTGTGTACACGACGGCATCCACCGTCCAGAACGAGTCGAGCGAGAGCGCCCAGCCATGGAGTGTGAGATTGCCGGTTCCCATGGCGTGTCCCTGCAGCACAACGGTGGCGCCGTCCGAGTCTCCGGCGAACGCATGGCGCGCTGACACGTAGAAGATCGCCACCAGGACAAGGAAGCCGCCTACGGCGGTCGCCGGAACGACCAAGCGAGATCCACGGCGATCGCGGACCGGGCCATCCGCCGTGGCGGTTCGGTCGCCCCCAAGGGTGGGAGGCCGCGTGGGCAATGCGGCCCTTGACCCGGTGACGCTCACCGAGACGGAAGAGGTGAGCTGCCGTCTGGCAGATCGCGGTCATGGAGCACGACGCCAACGCTACCGAACGGCTCACCGCCGCACTCTGGCTCCACCCCCCTTGTCTGGCCATACTTGACGAGTGCTGACCGCTCCCGGCGCCGGCCCGGCCGAGGCACCCCGCCTCGATCCGGACCTTGCACCACTTCCGTCGCCGGTCTACCGACGCACGCTCCTGGCGGAGCGAGGAGCGTGGAGTCTCGTGTGGTTGGCCGTTGTCACCGGCGGTGTGAACCTCTGGGGCTTCTGGTGGTGGTCACCCGCGGTCGTCGCCCTGGCTCCGCTGATGATCATCGGCGGCCTCCTCGGTGTCGCGTCCACCTGGCTCGTCGGGAACCCTCGCTCACGTCTCTTCCAGCGGGTCACTCTCGGAGCAGTGATCGTGACTGCACTGTTTCCGCAGTCGATCGAGATCAGCACGCGCGCGTTCTATACCACCGACTCCGCGGCATTCGACCAGGTGGCGGCGAGTGCGTTGGTGCACGGCGCCGATCCGTACGTGGCCCCGATGTCGGGCGTCGCTCGTCTTCTGGACGTTCCATCCCGCTTTTGGACCTACACCGTCGATGGTGGTCACGTCACCCACTTCTCCTACCCCGCGGGGTCGTTCCTGCTCAGCCTCCCGGCCGCGGCGCTCGGCGTGCACATGGCCGTCGACTGGACCGACCTCGCCGCCTGGCTCGCCACGATCGTGCTCTTGTTCACACTGCTCCCCACATCATTGCGGTGGCTCGCGGCGTTGCTCGGCTTGACGCCGTTCTACTTAGGTTCGTTCACGTCGGGAGGCACCGATGCGATGTTCCTGCCGTTCCTTGTCGTGGCCGTCTGGCGTTGGGACAGGTACGGCCGCTCCAGCGAGCCAGGACTGGCGCGATGGATCGGACCAATTTCGCTGGGAGTCGCCTGCGCCATCAAACAGACACCATGGTTCGCGGTCCCCATGTTGGTCACCGGTATCTTCCTCGAAGCGCGTCTGAGTGGACGCGCTCCAATTCGTTTATGTCTGCGCTACCTGCTCACCGTTCTCGTCGTGTTCGCCGCCGTGAATCTCCCCTTTCTCGCATGGCACCCGGGGGCATGGTGGCACGGCACGCTCATCCCCTTGACCGGTGGGTTGGTCGCCGATGGCCAAGGATTCGTCACGCTCGCTACCCACGGTCTGACGGGTGGCGTGAATCTGATGATGCTCAGCCTGGCAGGAGCTCTGGCCATGGTCGGCGGCGTCGCTGCGTTCGTCGCATGGTACCCGCAGCTCAAGCGGATCTGGCCCCTGCTCCTGACGGTCCCCTTCTTCTTTTCACCGCGAGCCTTTCGAGTTACCTCGTCGACCTCTTTCCAGTTGCTCTCGTCGCAGCACTCTCTGTCGACGGTGTGCCCCGGGACGCATCCGAGGACAGGACGGCGTGGCGAGGCCTGCTCGCGCGCCCGTCGGTGCTTGTGGTCGCCGCATCGTGCATTGGCGTCGTCATCGCGTCGTTCATGGCCTTCAACGGGCCACCTCTGCAGCTGTCGGTACGCAGCGTCGTCACGTCCCACGCCGGAACGGAGCTCGATGCGGTGACGGTCTCGGTCGTCAACCGGACGTCCGAGAGACTCGTGCCACACTTCCTCGTGAACTCGGCCACCAGTCAGAATTACGACGGATTCTGGACGCCGTCGGATGGAGGACTCGCAACGCTCGGGCCTCACGACTCCGAGACGATCACGTTGCACCCGCCGGCTTGGACGGCCGCGCCCCGACGCGGCGCGCGGTGGTTGGTCGAGGCGTACATCCCCGACCCCACGTGGCTGAGCACGTCCCCCTTGGCCGCGTTCCCTCCGGCGTAGCCATGCCCGGGGCGGGCCTGCCGCCCGGCCCCCGGGCCACCGTCGGTAGGGATGTCGTCCAGCCTGGGTGCGTCGACGTTCGGACCTAGGGAGACTTCGGCCTCCGGGGCTTCGGTCGGTTGGGGCTGCGTGCCTTCTGCGTCTCTGTGGCCTCTCCGGCCGCGGCCCAGCTTCTGGGGTCAGTGCTGATGCCCCGCTCGAGAACAGCGAGACTCTCCGACATCGTGGTCGCCAAGTCTCCACCGTGAATGAACCACTGCGTGTGGGCCGCTTGGATGACGCCGAGGACCGCCGCCGCGAGCATCGTGGGTACCAGCGCGTCACTGGGCAAACCCAGTCGAGAACCGAAGAACTCGGCGATCACCGGGTGAATCTTCAACTGGATGGCACCCACCACGCCCTTCATCACGTTTGGATTGTCCGCAATAACGGCGATCCAACGCTTGAGCACGGTCGGGTCGACGACCGAGAACTCGGCCTCGAGCACCAAGCGGAGCGAGCGCAGCGGCGGCTCGTTGGCCGGACGCCCGCCGACAGCGCCTTCTGGAGGACTTCGCTTCGCCTGTTGATCCTCATTTGCAGCACGTCGTCCTTGGCGGCGAAATAACGGTAGAAGGTTCGTACCGAGATGTGCGCTTCGAGGGCGATCTCCTCCACGGTGACGTTCGCAAAACCGCGCTGGTCGAACAGCCGCAGAGCAACTGCCTCCAACTCCGACACCATCATCTCCGAGCGCTTCGCCCGCAGCTGGAGAGAAAGCGACTGAGTGTCCAAGTCCTGTCCTCTCGTCGGTGCCATGGTGTTCAGTTCGGGGCGCTGTCCGCGAGGCATCAGGACTGCGCGGAGGCCGACGAGACATAATAGAGGGTTCCGTCAGGGGTGCTCCCGTAGGCGGTGGAGGTTACCGGAACCCCGTGTTTTTGCACCCACTGGTCGACCGCAGTGGGACCCGACCCGGCGTTGCCAAAGGCGCTACTCCCCAAGAACTTCTTCAGGCCGCCCTCCTCTTGGATCAGCTCGACGAAGTAGTGGATCATCGCGGGCGAAATCTTGAGATCGCCGCCTCCGAAGCCAAAGGATGCGAATGCGCTGCCCACGAGGACGTAGTGGATCTCGTCCTGGGCGACCGCCGTCTCGAAGGCCGAGAGGGTGGGCCACGGATCCATGCCCGTATAGCCGCCCATCGCCATCACCGGCTGGCCGGTCGCGATGATGTACGGCGCCGCCGTCAGTGACCCCGACACTGCCAGCAAATACCGGCTGCCGTCACGATGTTCTTCGAGGTACTGGAGCAGCGCACTCGGTGGGGACTTGGCGCTGCCTTTCCGCTGCATGGACGCGATCGAGATGGAGAAGCCGGGAATCCCGAGGCTCACGCCACCTCCGCTGACCGGCGGACCCGCCAACGCGAGGGGTCCCGACGTGCCCTGCTCGATGCTGGTGACCGAGTAGGCGAGCGGTCCCGCCAGCAGAGCCAAGCCGGCGAGGGTCCCGGCGCCAGCGCCGAGCCATCGGCCCACCGTGTCGTTCGGACGGACCAGCAGCGCAATCAGGATCCCGAGAGCAGCCACGCCGGTGGTCACGAGGATCGATGTGGCCAGACCCGGGGCGTAGCCGGAGTTCCGGTCGAGCAGCGCTGCCGCCCACAGCGCACTCGCGACGATGGCGGCGGGGAGGACGAAGGCGAGGCAACGGCGCTCCCGTCCGAGACGCCAAAGAGCGACGGCGCCCGCACCCGCGCACGCGGCGACGGCAGGAGCCAGGGCCACCGTGTAATAGGCGTTGAAGATTCCCTTGGTCTCGCTGAAGACCGCAGCGGTGATGAGCATCCAGCCGCCCCACAGCACGAAGCCGGCCCGGCCCACATCCTGACGGGAGCCGCGTCGGGTGAGCCACAAGCCGGCCACGAGGCCGGAGAGGGCGAGCCGCATCAGCCAGGAGATCTGTCCGCCGACGAGGTCGTTGAACATGCGGAGCCAGCCCGCCTGGCCTCCGGTGCCGAGGGATCCGCCTCCCAGGGAAGCGATACCGCCAATGGGACCGCTCCCCGAGCCCAGAAGGCGCCCGAATCCGTTGTAGCCGAAGATGAGATTGAGCTCGGAGTTGTTGGTGCTGCTCCCGATGAAAGGACGCGAGGACGCCGGCCAGAGCTCGACGATGGCGACCCACCAGCTGCTCAAGACCACAAGGGCGAGACCGCCCCACAGCAACTGGACGACCCGCCGGCCGAGCCGGGGCTGTCCGGCCCACAGGTAGACGAGCCCGAAGACGGGGACGACGATGAAGGCCTGGAGCATCTTGGTGGTGAAGGCGATGCCCAGGAGGGCCCCGCAGAGCACCAACCGCGACGTGTGCGCCGACTCGAGGGCCGACATGAGCGCCCACGCGGTGAGCACCAGAAGCAGGGTCAACAGGCCGTCGGGATTGTTGTCGCGGAACATCACGACGGCGATGGGGGTGACGGCCATGGCCAAACCGGCGAAGAGCGCCGCAACATCGCCGAACCAACGACGCACCAGATGGTAGAGCACGGCGACGGTGACCACGCCGGCCAACGCCTCGGGGAGGAGCATGCTCCAGCTGGAGAAGCCGAAGATCCGCCCCGAGAGCTCCATGACCCACAGCGAGGCAGGAGGCTTGTCGACGGTGATGAAGTTCCCCGGGTCGAGGGAACCGAACAGGAACGCCTTCCAGCTCTCCGTTCCGGATTTGACCGCGGCCGCGTAGAAGGTGTTGCCCATGCCGACGGAAGACGAAAGCCCCCAGGTATAGAGAACGGCGGCCAGGATCGTGACGCCGGCATGGGCCGGAAGGGCCCAGGCCGGCCGGTCCTGGCGGATCCACCGGTGGTCGCGGGGTCGGGGGGTGGTGGCCACCGGAAGGCGGTGCCGACTCGGTGGTCGCCACGCTGCTATCGAGGGTGGTCATGCGGTGGTCTCCTCACCGGTTGCGACCTGTGTCCCGAGCATGGGTGGTGCTGCCGGCAGGACCGGGCGTGGACGACGACGAATCGAGTCGCAGGGCGTTTTGGCACGGCGATCGAATC
>CAVSLS010000010.1:0-39810 GCA_963728845.1 uncultured Acidimicrobiaceae bacterium | reverse complement strand
TACTTGGCGGTGCCCCAAACAGGGCGTTGCACCACCCCCTACCGCATCGGCATACCGTTGAACTGGATTGCGCCGACCTCTGCCCCGATTTCCAGGTGTGGTCCCCGGGGGTTCCGTTCACACGCCATGACCCCGACGAAGTTAATCCCCCAACCCCCCAAGGACGCTGGTCTCGGGTTCGGGGGTTTCTTCGTGTTTGGGCGCAACGCGGACTTCCAACGTGCCGCTGTCCATCGAGCGGGCGGCCCTTTGCGGACTGGACCTCCGTCATCCACCCCGGCAGCCGGCGAGTGGCATAACAATCTTCACAATCCGATTCTGCACGGGATCTTGCCGTTCTGGATATGTCTGTATGCCGGAAGGATGTCAGCCCGAGATCGCTCTAACTCTGGGCCGGATTGAAGCAAGGTAGACGACCGCAAGAATCAGCCCAACGATTCCGGTTACAAACCAGAACACGGCAATAAGTGAGATCCACATCACCTTTGAGGAGCCTGCGGCGCTGAATGCCGCTGAAGGCCTCGAGGCTGCATCGACGATCGCCCAAATCGGAATGACGAATCCCAAAAGGCCGATGATGGCCACGATGAACAGATCTGGGCCAAACACATCTCCGATCACAATGCACCTCCGTTGGTGCTGGCAGTGAGTGTTCTGTCTCAGCGCAGCGTATCCCTGACCGCCGGGAGTCCGGCGCCACTGGGGCAGTGCCGGCCGTCCCCTCCCGCCCCGCCCGTCGGTCTGCCTTATTGCGGCACAGCCGAGGAGGTCGCCTACATCGAGTCTCCCGTCCTTTGCGGGGTAGGTCCGTCATGACACGGTGGGTGCCCCCTGTGACGGGACAGGGCGCCTCCCTGCGGCACCCCTCGACGTTACAAAGGACCCTTTGCGCTGGAGCCCAGATGTGTTGTCATCCAAGGCAAGGGTGCACCGAGTGAGGGAGATTTGGGAATGACAACGATCCCAGTTACCAAATCGTTAGATCGGCGAGGAAAGACCATCACCACGTTCGTCATCTTCGATGCTGCTGCCGAACTCGCGACGATCCGGGAGGGCGACGTACTCGAACTCCTGACAGACGACTTCGATCCCTTCACGCACGACGTGGCAGCCTGGTGCGGGACTGTGGGGCACAAGCTGGTCTCGTCCGTGTCCACTACCGATGGCCTTTGCTTCCTGATTGAGAAGGGACCGGCTCCAAACACCGATGCCAGCTTGGCCGTGGTGATCTCCTCTGACGGCCTCGAGGAACTGCTGTCGCCCCTTGGCTTCGCCCTCGCTGCCGCTCTGGAAGGCATGCCGGTGTACGTCTACGTGCAGGGACCTGCCGTACGGGTGCTCGTGCAAGGCTTCCGACCAAAGCTGCACGGCTGGGCCAAACCTTTCAACCGGTTCGCTGCATCTGGTCTCAGCAAGGCCGGACACCTCCCAGCCCAGGACAAGCTGCGCCAGCTTCGCGGCCTCGGCGCGAAGATCTACATGTGCGGCCCCTCGATGCAACACTTCCGAGTCAAGTCCGACGCCCTCATCTTCGACGACCTTCCGCTCGTCGAGTACTTCTCATTCATGTCCGTCATGAAGGAGGCCGACGTCCACATTTACGCCTAAGACGGCGGGGTGGAAGCAATGCCCCTCGTACGATGCCGGACCGGGGTGTCAATCCCTGCGCCGCCAGCAGGCGCCTGCGCAGCTTCACCGGTGTCGGTGACGTTCACCTCTGTGGCGAGGAGCGGCAAACGCCTTCCTTGTGCCATGACTTCTCGAGGACTGATGACATCGTCTGCACGATTTGCGCTCCGAGGAGGCGGCCCTTATCGCCGGTGCCCTCGCGCTGGCCGGCGGACTGGCCATGGTGTCCTACCCTCGCTGGCGGACCTGGTGCCTGACGTGGGGCGCGTCGGATTAAGAGGAAACCAAGGCCCTTCCCGGTGACGATCTGTTGGACGACGCTGACGTGGTCTCGACCCGCGCCGTAGCGATCGACGCCGCGGTCAGCGACGTCTGGCCATGGTTGGCCCAGATGGGATCTGGTCGGCGTGGGGTCTACACCTACGACTGGATCGAGAACCTCTTCGGCCCTGCACATGCACAGTGCTGAGGTGATCCTTCCGCAGTTCCAGAACATAGAGGTCGGTGATGCGCAACAACTCGGCAAGAACGGCCCGTGCTCCGCGTGGCGGTGGCGGATGAAGACGCTGCCTTGTCTTTCGCTCTGACGATGGCAACTGGGTCTGGGCTTTCTGCCTAATGGCCGATGGGAACAAGACCCGACTCGTCAGCCGAAACAGGATCTCCACACCCGGAGCGTCGCAACTGTCTCGGGCTTTCTTCAAGTACGTGATGGAGCCAGGGAGTTTGGTCATGGAGCGCAAGATGCTCCTGGGAATCGAGCAACGGGCCGAGCGGCTGGCGCTCGTTCGTGATCAGGACACCGTGAGCCGAGCGTCAGGGTAGATGTCCCCAGACCCGAATAGGCTCCTAAAGCATCGACTCCAACCGGCCGGCCATTTCCCTATAGCGATTGACTGGAACGAGGTGAACACCTTCGAATGCCTCAGATTCTCGGATCTGGGTGATGAGCTCACATGCAATTGCAACCCCGGCATCTCGATCGGCATCGAGTCGGCGGATGATGGGTTCAGGTACGGCTAGTTGAGGCACCCCGGCTGAGAGCTTTCTCGCCATTGAGACACTCGGTAGAACCATGACACCGGCGAACACGGGGCCGGCGAAGTCGTGGGATGTGCGCCAACGGATGAGATCCGCGACCGAGAACGACACCTGAGTGAGCAGGAAGTCGGCTTCGTGCTTCCACGCTGGAATGGACCGCAGGCCGGTTGCCACTCCAATCCGGAACCCTTCGCCGACATCTGGACGATGGGCGAACTGACGGGCTTCAGCGATCATGGAGCGGACCGTGAGATCGTCCGATCGAGCACCCGTCTCCGGGCGGTCGCCGTAGACGAAGAGGAACTCACGGACGCCATACGCGGTGGCAGTCAGGAGATCCCGATTGAAGCCAAGGACGTTGCGATCACGGGCATTGATGCAGGCGATGGAGCGGCCTCCCATGAGCTGGACTTCGTGGGCTACCGCAATGCTCGAAACCGTCGATCGGCCGATGTGATTGTCGGGGATCAGGAATGCACTGGCGACAGTACTCAGAACGCCAATCTGATGGCGAACGTGCTTCAGGTCCGGGCGTGTCGCCGGCTCGACCTCGCAAATTATCTCGAAGGTCCTGGGCACAGACAATACGGTACTTCCGGCTGGAGACTAAATGCCCCAGTTCGTCGCCGGCGTTGGGGAGAAGGCCTCAGATCTGGGGTAAGTCCTGAGTGACCGTGAAGAGCTCACCTACTGTCCGAGCTCTCAGCGTGGCGTCCAATCGATTCGTCAGATCATCAAACGTCAGCCGTCCCGTCTCAAAGTGATGGCGCAATTCCCGGGTCACTTGGTCTCTATCTCCATCAGAGGCCAGCATCCCTGAGCCCTGGCCTTGGCGCGGTCCGGGCAGCTGACTGTTGTTGTCGATTGGTGTCGGACCCGCATTCCGGAGCCGGGGTCTCGTGGTTGTGAGGTAGATGACGCTGGCGACGATCCCACCAACATTGAAGAACACCGAGAGGACAACGAGGATTACGATCCACCTCGTCTTGTCGCTCCCGATCTGTTGAAACGAGCTGTCAGTCCGCCGCGCCGCATCGATGATGGCCCACAGGGGAATACCTATGGCGATAGCTGCTCCCAAGAAGATCAAGAGGCCTATGAACAAAGCAACCTCGATCGTGCGGACGGGTTCACGAGGAAAGCAATCTGTACAGGCTTGTCACCCTAGTTCTGCAACGTCTTGCCCAAAAGGTGCCCCGGTTCGCCGGGAGTCCCAAATGCCCCCGTTCGCCGCCGGACCGCGGCGCTCCGCTCGGCGCTACAGCGGCCAAGGTGCGAGTTGGCCGGCAGCCCGCGATCCGGCATGTCCGTTGCCGCCTCGGCCAAGGGGTGCGAGACTCGGGTGCCCGCAACCAAGGACTGCGACCCAGGAGGAACTCGATGCCGAAATACCTTGTCCAAGCGTCCTATGTCGGCGAAGGGGTCCAGGGACTCCGCCAGGAGGGTGGTTCAGCTCGTCGAGCCGCCGTCGAAAAGGCGTGTGCCAGCGTGGGAGGAAAGCTCGAAGCGTTCTACTACGCGTTCGGCGAAACAGACGTCGTTACGGTCATAGACCTGCCGGACAACGCGACCGCGGCCGGGGTCGCTCTGCTCATCGCCGCCAGCGGCAAGGTAGACGTCAAGACCACCGTTCTGTTGAGTCCGGAAGAGGTCGACGCTGCCGTCAAGGTGGGAGGCGATTACCGCCCACCGGGGGGTTGAACGCGCGGTTGCTCATCCTTTCCGCGACTTGCGATACCGAGCGGGAGCAGTGCCCCCGTTCGTAAATGCGCCTCCGATGTCAGCCAAAATGTGACCAGGATGGAGGTCTGGGTCCGCCAAGCTACTGTTGACGAAGCACCAGCGCTGGCCGCACTCCAGCGCCGAACCGCTCTCTTTGCGTACGCCTCGATATTTCCGCCCGAGGCACCTCAGCCAGATCTCAATTCGATGACGCTGGATTGGCAGCGGCGGCTTAATGGGATCCATGCTCCCAACACCCGTGGTTTTGCAGCAGAAGTGAACGGCAATCTCCCGGCAGGAGTGATCGTCGCATGCGGAGATCCCGACGACCGTGACTTCGGGCACATCACGAGGTTGTACGTGGATCCCCGACAGTGGGGTCAAGGTATGGGGCGATCACTCTACGACAGGGCCATCTCGCATCTCACTCAAACTGGCTACACACAGGCGTCGCTCTGGGTGCTAGAGCGCAATGAACGAGCTCGAAATTGGTATGAGCGGCTCGGTTGGACCTGCACAGGGCAGCGCAAATCAGTACCTGAGTCAGCCGGAGTCGAGGATCTTCGTTACATCAGACTCCTCTGACGCTCGCCGCTGCACGACCCTCAGACCGGGTGCCCGATTCGCCGGCTGGGGGTCACACCGGCGCCGGGGACGAGGTCGAGAGTTCACTCGGCGATACTTGATTCATGGGTCTCGCCCTCTTCGATCTGGACAACACGCTCCTCGATCGCGAGGCTGCCTTCAGTCGCTGGTCCCATGTGTTCCTTCGCGACCATGGGCTTCCAGAAGAGGCTTGGCCATTTATGGAATCCGCTGATCAGGATGGCATGACGCCAAAGAAGGTCTTCTTCGAGGAGGTCCGAGAAGCGTTCGACATCTCGAGCAACGTCGAAGAACTCCTGGCCCGCTACTACGTGGACTATCCGGCTGCTACACGGTGCCGTACGCCTTGGGTTCGTCCGGGCGATCCCGGTCGCCCGGGTGGGGGGTCTAACTCCCCTCCACCCGGTAGCCAGGTCCATCGGCGGGGGGCGGGCGGTCCCGGTACACCGCGCCGACGATGGCGGAGCGAAGCCGTCTCCCGATGGCCCAGAGTCCCATGGCTGCGAACTTGCCTGTGTCGACAGCGGCAGAATGCCCGGGCTCCCGCGGGTTCAGGTGCATCCGCCGGGCGAGCGAGTTGAAGTCTTCGATGCAATTCTGGCGCACGGAGGCGGCCGTGAAGTACGTGAGAGTCACGGACAGGGAAATGTCGGGTCCGTTGTGCACCCAGTGCGGCGTGCCAGCGGGTATGTACGCCGCCCGCCCCGGCGTCAACGTGAACGCGGCCACTTCCTCCGGCAGGGCCTCGATCCTCCCGTGGGAGCCGTCCCAGTACCTGTCCATCTCGTGCCGTCGAACGGCATCGCTCGCGTAGCGCCCGATGCTGAGGGTCTTGGTTCCGCTGACTTGCATCAACAGGCTGTGTTCGATGTCGAAGTGGACCGGCGTGACCGAATTCGGGGATGAAACAAAGACGAATGCAGCCCGGTTGCGCATCTTGCCCTGCTTGGCGCACATCCCCGCCTCGAGCCGGTCCAACATTGCGTTCATCAGTTCGGCCAAACCGGGGTCGTCTTCCACGTTGAGCAGGGTGAGCCAGGCATTGGCGCTGCTCATATGGCGTATGACGTCGCCAGGCCCTGCCAGGGCACCCCGAGGTGGTCCTCCCTGAGGGACCAAGAGGGGCTGAGCGGCGGTGTCGTAGATCACCGATCGACGGCCCAGTCGGTCCGCCAGATCAGCGACCGCAGCGAGGGTCAAGCGGTCGTCAAGGTCCAGGTCGTGGACGAACTCCACTGGTCGCGCCGGGAACACGCCCTCGAATGGAATTTGTCCGATCGTTAGTCCGGGGAGTGACACCAACGCTCGCCTCCAGCAGCTGTTGTTCCGATATTGACTATTACGAAAGTGGATGTCAAACGGATTGCCCGGGGTTGAAATGGCCGCTCACCGACGCGCTGCGAGCTGGAAACCGGCATGTCGGCTGGCCCGGAGCGGCCGTCCCTTGGCATCCGACTCCGACCGTCACCTGCCCTGACCTTCACATGATTGGCCCCGAACGATGCAAGCCGTCAACGCGTCCAGGTTCGACGGGGCGGGGTAGTCATGGCCCTGTTCGAAGGCACTGCCGGGAATTCGTGACCATGCAACGCCCGATGGTCACCGGCGGGTGAGCTGGCTGAACCCGCCTGCGGCGCCGCATCACGCCAACGTGGCTGTCGTTCCGTTCGAAACCGGGGTAGCCGCAGCGGCGGTGCGAACGGATGTCGGGCTGGGCCCTGGACCTAGGGAAGTGACCCCTCGGCCTCGGGCTTGCCGAGAGTCACGGTAACGGGCGCGTTGTCATCAGAAGGCGATCAGAGATTCCTTCGGAATCGTCGCGGTTGCTTCTCGCATGATGCTCGATGATCGGGCGGGCCGGAGTCATTGGTGTAGGCCAGTTGGTCTTGGGCCGCGCCCTGCCAGGCATTCTGGCGACCGCGTCCGAAGAGCCATAGAGCCGTTTGTAACGGAACCTCACAACACGCCCACAACACCTGTGGGTCTGGGCTCGGCTCAAAGTCCGGCGAGAGCCGTCTGTTCGTCGATTTCGTCATTTCGAGCGCCTCTGTCCTATCCCCGCCCGCCGCGAGCACTTCACAGGACGTCGGCAGCTGCTGCCGCGGGCGTCGAGCTGCTTCGGTCCGACCGCGTTGCCCCCGATGAACGCGCACACTTGAAGATGCGAACTCGCCAGGGACCTCCCACGGTGCCAACCAGGTGAGTGCAACCACTTCTCTTCGCGGAAGGGAGGCCTTGAGCTACGGCGTCGCATGGCCCGATCGCGCGGCAGATCGGGCTCACGATCGGTGAAATACCGGTTACTACAACCTCACAGTGCGTCCGCGCTGACGCGCGTCCGCACTGGTGTCGGACATTGTCTCTTGCACCTCCCGCTGCACGAGCGCTGACCCACCAAGCATCTGAGGCCACGACCCTTCGACGTGAAATTGCGCATCGATTGTCGACCTTCTTGCCGATCCCAAAAGGATGGCGGTGGCTCATGTGCACGATTCGCGCGATCCCGCTTCGGCGCAGTGCGGATCTTCGCCAGGAGTGATATCGAAAGTCAGCATTCTTCGGCGTGGAGTCGCTCGTCTCCTGACAATCGCGGTCGTCATGTTTTGCATCGTCCCCGGTCTGGCCACGATCGTCGCAGGATTGACGACAGCTCTCCCACCCGCTTCCGCAGCGACCGGAGGGTCGGCGACGGCTCCGGGCTACTGGCTCGTCGCCTCCGACGGAGGCGTCTTCACCTACGGGGACGCCGCCTTCTATGGCTCCACCGGCGCGATGAGCCTCAACAAGCCGATTGTGGCGATGGCCGCGACCCCCGACGGACAGGGCTACTGGCTCGTCGCCTCCGACGGTGGCGTCTTCCCTTACGGGGATGCCGCCTTCTATGGCTCCACCGGCGGGTTGAGACTGAAGAATCCGATCGTGGCGATCACCGCCAGCCCCGATGGCCGCGGCTACTGGCTCGTCGCCTCCGACGGAGGCGTCTTCTCGTTCGGGGATGCCTCTTTCTACGGTTCCACCGGCGGCATCAGCCTGAAGAAGCCGATCGTGGCGATGACCGCCACCCCCGATGGCCGCGGCTACTGGCTCGTGGCCTCCGACGGTGGCGTCTTCACCTACGGGGACGCCGCCTTCTACGGCTCCACCGGCGGGGGGGCCCTGAACAAGCCAATCGTCACCATGGCAGCCACCCCGGACGGCCGCGGCTACTGGCTCGTGGCCTCCGACGGTGGCGTCTTTACCTACGGGGATGCCGTCTTCTACGGCTCCACCGGCGGCATGGACCTGAACAAGCCAATCGTCACCATGGCAGCCACCCCGGACGGCCGCGGCTACTGGCTCGTGGCCTCCGACGGTGGCGTCTTTACCTACGGGGATGCCGTCTTCTACGGCTCCACCGGCGGCATGGATCTGAACAGGCCCATCGTCGCGATGGCAGCATCTCCGGCGAACGCAGGAGGAGCATCGCCGGCTACCAACACGCCGAGCAGCGCGCCGACCACGACCACAACCACGAACGCGCCGACCATCGCAACGACAGCGCCGACCACCACCACGACCACCACCACGACCACGACCACGACCACGACCGTTACGTCAGACGGCATGACCGCACCCGCCGGCTACACGGCCCAGCAGAAGGTCTTCGACGACAACTTCGCTGTCCCCGACTCGACCAAATGGATCACAAAGGAAGGCAGCGGCGGCCAGATATGGAACAACGAGGGCTCACTCCCGGCTGGATACTCGGGCAACAACATGCCGGGAGGAACGGGCGGCGCCGTGTTCAACGCTTCGCAACTGTCATACGGCCCGAACGGTCTGACGATCACGGCACAGCAGAACACGACCGGCGTGCAAGAATCCAACTTCCCGTGGATCAGTGGGATGATCAACTCGATGGGCAAGTTCACCCTGCCGACGACGGGCTGGTATTTCCAGGCCAAGATCAAGATGCCCGACATGACGACGGGCATGTGGCCGGCCTTTTGGTTCCTGCCGGGATTGAACAACGCCTCCCAAGACGAGTTGGATGGATTCGAGGGTGGGATGACCGGTGGCCCCTCGGGGCCGCAAGATCAGATCAGCCACTACGACTACTTCTCTCCATCGGGGCAGCAGGCGCACATGACCAATGTCGGTGTGGACCTGAGCGCCGGTTACCACGTCTACGGTGTCGAATGGAAGCCCGGTCCATCAGGGACGATCAAGTACTACATCGACAACGTCCTCCAAGCCACCTACAGCGGCAACATCCCAGTGCAGGGATACGAGATGATGATCAACCTCCAAGTGGCAAGCCTCGCCTATCCAGGCATCAGCGGCTGGCACACTGTTCCGGTGGCGGGACAGTTTCCCGTTCACACGATGGACGTCGCCGAGGTGCAGGCGTACTCCTAATCGGGTGTGCTGGTGACGGAGAATGGCATATGCGCGCTGCATAGAGTGGAACACATGCGCGATTGGGCGGTCCCGCTGGCTCTTGCAAACTCTCCGCCGTGTTGACGTCCAGGGCACGGGATCTCCGTTTCCGAGGCTCCGGCGCACTGACGATCGTGATCGTCCTGTCCTGCTTGGTCCCGTTGTTGGCCGCGTGTCGGAACGCCTCTCCAGTGGCCTCGAAGGGAGGCATGTCGGCTCCAGCCGGCTACACCAGTCGGCAGAGGATCTTCGACGACAGGTTTTCCGGTACCAGCCTCGACACATCCAAGTGGACCACGTACCTCGGCGCCGGGGGCATCCGCTGGGACTCGAACGGGATCCTGCAACACCCCTACTCGGGTCCGAACCTCCCGCTGACGAATCAGCTCGAGATGTTCGCGCCCAGTCAGGTCGCGGTTCACAACGGACTGACACTGACCGCGCAGCGCAACACTCCGTCACTCAGCCCGTACTCGGGCGCGTATCCGTGGATCAGCGGTGTGGTCACCACCGAGGGGAAGTTCGCCCTGCCGACGACCGGCTGGTACGTCCAGGTGAAGGCGAAGATGCCCGACCAGTCACAGGGCATGTGGCCTGCCATCTGGTTCCTGCCGGGACCCTTCGGTGGTCCGATCAACGAGCTGGATGGCTACGAGGGCGGGTGGACCGGGGCCGATCCGAACCAGATCATGCACTCGGACTACTTCGCCGATCAGGGTCAACAGCAGGACGCCTACGGCGTTGGTCAAGATGTCACGGCCGGTTACCACATCTATGGGTTCCGGTTCATCCCGGGCCAATCGATCACCGCCTACTTCGACGGCAGGCAGGTGTGGCAGGTCAGGGCGTCGAGCAGCATCACCATCACCGGAGAGCCCTACGAGATCATCCTCGAGCTCCAGGTGGCGGCGCAGGCATCGGGGCTGCACACGATGACGACGAATGCCACCCCCTCCGCGTCCATACGGGTCGCCGAGGTGCAGGCGTACTCGTAGTGCTTTGCCGGCTCGGTGTCGTGGCCGCCCAAGCCTCAGGACGCGACCCACCGGGTCACGGCTCGCTGACCCATGTTGCAGCGTCTGGTGCCTAGAGTGGAACACGTGCGTGATTGGGCGGTCCCGCCGGCTCTTGCAGACCCTTGGCCTTGTTGACGTCCAGGGCACGGGATCTCAGCTTCCGAGGCGCTCGGTGCTGGCGATCGCTCGTCTTGTCCTGCCTGTTCCCGATACTGGCAACCGCGAGGAGCTCGGGTCGCGCCTCCGGCGGGGGCATCTTCACCTACGGGGACGCCGCCTTCTACGGCTCCACGGGCGGCCTGACCCTGAACGCCCATCGTGGGGATGGCCGCCACCCCCGACGGCAAGGGCTACTGGCTGTGGCCTCCGACGGGGGCATCTTCGCCTACGGTGACGCCGCCTTCTTCGGTTCCACGGGGAGCCTGGCCTAACCGGCCCGTCGTGGGATGGCCGCCACCCCCGACGGCAAGGGCTACTGGCTGTGGCCTCCGACGGGGGCGTCTTCGCCTACGGTGACGCCGCCTTCTTCGGTTCCACGGGGAGCCTGCGTCTCAACCGGCCCGTGGTGGGGATGGCCGCCACCCCCGACGGCAAGGGCTACTGGCTCGTGGCCTCGACGGGGGCATCTTCGCCTACGGGGACGCCGCCTTCACGGCTCCACGGGGAGCCTGATCTTGAACCGGCCCATCGTGGGGATGACCCGCACCCCGGACGGCAAGGGCTACTGGCTCGTGGCCTCCGACGGGGGCATCTTCGCCTACGCCGACGCCGTGTTCGACGGCTCCACGGGCGGCCTGACCTTGAACCGGCCCATCGTGGGGATGACCGCCACCCCGGACGGCCGGGGCTACTGGCTGGTGGCCTCCGACGGTGGCATCTTCACCTATGGGGACGCCGCCTTCTACGGCTCGACTGGCGGTCTGGCCCTGAACAACAACATCGTGGGGATGGCTGCCACCCCCGACGGCAAGGGCTACTGGCTGGCAGCCTCCGCTGGGGGCATCTCGGCTCCCCTCGGCTACTCGCCGCAACAGCTGATCTTTGACGACCAGTTCGCCGGCACGTCACTCGACACTTCCAAGTGGATCACGGAGCTGGGCTCGGCGGGGCAGGTCTGGAGCAACAAGAACTCGCTACGCTCCGGTTATTCGGGGATGAACATGCCGGGTGGCAATCAGCAAGCCGTCCTGAACGCGTCCCAGCTCAGTGTCGATGGTGGGCTGACCATCACGGCCAAGCAGAACACGAGTGGCGTGCAACAGAGCGACTACCCCTGGATCAGCGGGGTCATCAACACGATGGGCAAGTTCACCCTGCCCGAAACCGGATGGTATGTGCAGGTCAAGGTCTGGCTGCCCGATGCATCGAACGGATGCTGGCCGTCGATCTGGTTCCTGCCAGGACTCACGAACGACTCCCAGAACGAACTCGATGCGTACGAAGGTGGCTTCAATCAGATCGGAGCGGGACCCAAAAAGACGGTCCACTTCAACTACTTCGGTCCAGCCGGTCAGCAGGCATCCGAGCAGGACGTGTCGGCAAAGATCCCGTCCATTACCGATATGAGTGCGGGATACCACATCATCGGTGTCCAGTGGACCCCCGGCAGCCCTGGCTCGATCAACTGGTACATCGACGGCACCCTGATGGACAGCTATAGCGGAACCGTCACCGCGCAGGGCTACGAGATCATGCTCGACTTGCAGATTGCCGCGGCGAGCACGTCGGGCTACCACACGGTCCCCACTCCGGGCAGCTACCCCACCTACACCATGAAGGTCACCGAGGTGCAGGCGTACTCCTAGTGGGTCGCCCCAGGTGTGCCTGACGGATCGATACACGACTCGGACGATTTGGTTTGCGGGGACGGCGATTCCCTAAGGTGGGCCGGACTCGATGCCGGCGACGGTCGCCAGCAGCCAACACAGGGAGCGTGACCAGGTGTCAGCCGGCAACGGAACGATTGTTGTCGTGAGGTGCCCCGACTCCCCGATCGTCAACATTCCCCGTGAGGCTCGGTAGTGGCGCCACCCAGCCTGGTTGACGTCCCGCGCCTCGACGGGTGGGCGTCGCAGTGGGATCAGTTGGTCGATACCTCGCCGATTCCGTCGCCCTTCTTGCGTTCGTGGTGGCTGGCCGGAACCGGTGGCCCCGACCGCCACTTCCTGCTGGTCGTCGACGGCGAACGAGCTCCTCGGCGGCCTCGCCCTGGAGCAGCGCCATCGCTTGTCGAGCATCCGTGTCATGGGGGACGGCTTGCTGTGCCCTGACCATCTCGACCTCTTGGCCGTCCCCGGCCACGAGGCCGGCGTGGTCAGCCTCCTCCGGGACTGGCTCTGTCGCCCATGGCCGCCTCCTAGACCTGAGGGGCGTCCGAGCCGGGGCTCGGTTGGTCGAAGCCCTGCCAGGCCGCGTGCGCCGTGAACCGATGGCCGCGGCCCCCTACGCGCCGTTGCCCGACAGCGCAGAGGCATTCCGGGCGACCCTGCCCAAGCAGTTCCGTCGGAATCTCCGCAAGTCCGCCGACCGCCTCGCGACCGAAGGGGTGGGTCATCGGACGATCCGGGGCCCGGCCGTACTCTCCCGCCTCGACATCCTCCGCGAGCTCCACCAGGCACAGTGGGGAACCCGCTCCCGGTTCCTTCCAGCCTTCGATCGCTTCGTCGCCGGCTGCGCCGGTGGCGCCGCGGTCGACGAGGTGGTCGTCCACGAACTCGGCGACGGCAACCTGGTGGTAGCGACCTTGTTGGCGTTCGAGGTGGCCGGGCGCGTGAGCCTGTACCAGAGCGCCCGACTCACCGATCCACGCTGGAGGGATGCGACGACCGCCCTGCTCGCCGCCATCATCGACGATGCCTGCGCCCGAGGCTTCACGGAAGTGGACTTCCTCCGAGGCGAGGAGTCGTACAAGGGACGGTTCACCCCCCACCATCGGGAGATGTTCAGGCTCGTGGCCGGAAGCGGGGTCGTCGGCCGACTCGGCCTCGTCTCGACCGCGGCGACGTTCCACGCCAAGCAGGCAGCGGTCCGGTGCATTCGTTTGGGGCGGTCCATGGCCGCCCGGAGGAAGGCCTAGCTCGGCTGCACGCCGGTCGCCCGGTCCGTCAGGACGGTGCCGTCTGGCGCCGAGAACGACCCACCCGAGTACCGGGGTGAGCGAAAGCTTTTATTTGGTGCCGAGCGCCCGCGGGGCACCGCGGATTCGTCTTCCAGCCGCCCAGACCGCCATGGCGCCGATCTTGGCCGTGTCGACGATGGCGGAGTGCCCGGGCTCGCGTGGGTTCAGGTGCACCCGCCGAGCGAGCGAGTTGAAGTCCTCGACGCGCCGCTCGCGCACCGAGGCGGCCGTGTGGAACGCGAGGGTGAGGGACCCCGATGTCTCGGGTCCGTACGTCACCCAGTGCGGCGTGCACGGGGGGATGTACACACCCTCCCCAGGAGAAAGGTGGTATGAGACCATCTCCTCGGGCATGGCCTCGACCCGCCCGTGGGAGCCCTCCCAGTAGCGGTTCACCTCACGCCGTCGAACGGCGTCACTCGCCCAACGCCCGAAGCTGACCGTCTTGGTCCCCCGGAACTGCAGCAACAGGCTGAACTCGATGTCGATATGGACGGGCGTGATCGAATTCGGGGACACGATGAAGAAGAATGCCCCGCGATTGCGCATCTTGCCCTGCGTGGCAAGGATCCCCGGCTGGAGTTGGTCCAGCACGCTCATCATGAGGTCGGCGATGGCAGGGTCCTCTTCCACGTTGAGGAGTGACAGCCAGGCATTCGCGTTGTCCAAATCGCGGATGACGTCGCCCGGTCGCTCCAGGACACCCCGAGGCGGTCCGCCAGCAGGAACCACGAGCTCCTGCGAGGCAATCTCGTAGCACACCGATTCACTGGGCAGCCGGTCGGCAAGGTCCGCGATGGAGGCGGGGCTTACACGATCATCGAGGTGGAGGTCATGGACGAATGCCAACGGTCGTTCCGGATATCCGCAAAGTGGAATTTGGTCAACCGTCGGAAGGACCTGTCCTACCGGTTCTGCAACCACGATTGCCTCTCAATGCTGAGTTTGTGATACTGCTCCCCTGTGGGGGGACTGTCAATGAAGTTCTCGGAGCTCGCGGCACCCGTCGGGGGTGCGCCCGGACCCGGAAACCTGCCGGGGTCCGGACGGCCACCTCTGAGTTGTCGTCCCGGTTGCCTGTGGCGCAACTGCCACGCGCCGGCGACGTGACCGGACCCCGCCAGAACGATGCCGGCGAGTATGGATGCGGCCCTGGCCAGACCCCAGGCGTCTCCCCGGACTGCCTGACGCAACCCCCTCGAGACCCCACGGGACAACGCTCGGCCCACGAAGCCGATGTCGGCGGACAGATTTCCCGCTCCCTCCATCTGGCGGAAGGCCTCAACCTTTCCCTTGTTCACAAAGAAGCAGCGTCGCCAGAAATAACCCCACGTCGTCCGCGCTGCCGGAACGAAGTGATGGACTCGCGCCATCGGTTCGTAGACGATCTGTTCTTCCGGGCGCACATGCAGAAGGCGATGACACATGTCCATGTCGTCGTGGTTGTCGGAGTGGAAGCCACCGATCTCCGCCAGCGCCAGTCGCCGGGCCGACATGTTGGCTCCAATGAGTCGAGCGACCGGTGCCTGCTCCTCGGGGAGACCCGAATACGCGCAACCGAACACCCAGTCGAACTCGAACGGAAACCAGCCGGGCCGTCGTCCCTCGAACTCGGGCACCGGAGCTCCCCCCACGGCGACGACGGACTCGTTGCCATAGGGCGACAGGAGCCGGCCCAGCCAATCCGGCTCGGCCCAGGCGTCGTCATCGAGAAAGGCCACGATGTCACCACGGGCGACTTCGGCGGCCGAATTGCGGGCCGAACCGAGGCGACCCTGGTATCTGTTGGCGAGCACCACCACCGGGACCGAGGGAATGTCCTGGTGGTCGCCCCATTGCTGCCGACATCGCTCCAGAAGGGAGTCGTTGTGATCGACACAGACGATGATCTCGACCGGGGCTCGATTCTGGTGTTGCACCGATGCCACCGATCGCAGGAGAAGCGGCCAACGATCCTCCGTGTATGCGCAGATCACGACGGAAACGGTCAGGTTCACC
The DNA here is from genome assembly GCA_963728845.1 of uncultured Acidimicrobiaceae bacterium. Classification (GTDB taxonomy): domain Bacteria; phylum Actinomycetota; class Acidimicrobiia; order Acidimicrobiales; family RAAP-2; genus Bog-473. The sequence goes on along the minus strand of CAVSLS010000010.1, from coordinate 24,261 downwards.
TGCACCGCCGTCAGTGAGTCGGGCTCTTCGACAACGGCGAGGGATGGGGGCAGCACGACGCGTCGCCCACCCTCCTCGTTGTACCCGGATCCAGTCATCAACCCCTGCTACCGCCTCGCTCAGCACACACTCTACGGCACCCGCGATCACCGTTCCAAGGGTCGAAAGTCACGGCCTGAGCTCGCCCGACGACGGAATCGCGACACTTCGAACGCGTGGCAGGCCGTCGGATCAACTGACTCACAATTCTCGCCGGCGGAACGGTCCCGGTGCTCTCCCCCCGGCGGGGGAGAGCCGGCTCAGCGACCAGGGGCAGACGACAGAATCTCCTCGTAGAGCTTCAGGAGCTGGTCTGCGCAGCCGTCCCACGTCGGCAGGTCGGGGGCCACCGGGTCAGGCCTCCACCGCCACCCGAGCGAGCACGCCGGCCAGCACCCGAGGGGACACGTTCGGCGGAACGGCGGTCGCCAGTCCCTCCGATGCCAGCTCCGACAACCCTGACGTGTCGGCGACGACCACCTTCCGGCCCAGGGCGAGTGCTTCCATGACGGCGACTGGGTTCGCCTCGTAGTCGCTCATCAGGGCGACCACGTCGCTCGATCGCAGGAGCGCCCCGAGTGCCTCTCGCCGCGTGCCGTCGAACGAGGTGAAGGTCACGGCATGTTCGACCCCCAACCGGCCGACCAGGCGACGGAGTTGCGGCTCATAGCTGCCCCGACCGATCACGGCCAAGTGTGCGCCGGGTGCCAGTTCGAGGAGGGCAGGCATTGCCGCGATCAGGCGATGATGTCCCTTGTACCGCTCGAGTCGAGCCACCGAACACACCAAGGGTGAACCGGAGACCTCGGGTGGCGAATCGCCGACCGGGAGGGGCTCCGCCCCGTTGCGGATCAGCCGGATCCGTTCCGGTTCGACTCCGAGCCGCCGGGCGAAGACCTCGACCTCGAAATGGCACACGGCCACCAGGCCCTTGGCCCGGCGGAGCAGTGGTCGCAGGGCTCGCCACTGCGTCCCCCTGACCATCGTCCGCATACGGCTGGAGTGACCACCTGTGTGGAACGTCGCCACCGTGGGTACCCCCGACCGTTGGGCGGCGTGCAGAGACATTGGGGGTAGGAAGTTGTTGACACCCTGTACATGGACGAGGTCGTAGCGTCCCTCCCTGACCTGCCGGATGAGAGCCGGCGAGATGTAGAGATCGGCCCGCCTGGGCCACGTGGCATAGCGTCGCACGGTCATCAATCCGTCGTGCTCCACCGGTGGCAGCTCGCCCGTGAGGTCGGTGGTGAGAACGGTGAGGTCGAGACCGCTCGCGGCCATCCTCCGAGCGACCTCGTAGACGTGCGTCTCGACGCCGCCCAGGTGAGGCGCGTAACGGGAACTCACCATGGCGATGCGAACCGGGCTCATGGTTGGCTGGGGGCTGCTCGGAGATCAGTGCCGGGTGACGAGTTTCCAGCGCTCCAGGCCCATCCTGAAACGAAGGCGACCCCAGTTCATGACGATGCGGCGCGGGAGGCGGTGTGGGTCCCCTGCGGGTCTGGCGTTACCCGGGATAGTAGTGCACGCCGTCTCGAAACCGGCCGAGCGCACGGCGTCGACGGACTGGTCGTCAAAGCTGTCCGGTCCCCCGTAGGGGTAGGCAAAATGCGAGATCGCCTGGCCGCTCAACCGCTCCAGCTCCTCCTTCGAGGAGGAGATGGTTTGCTTCTGCACCTGTTCTGGCAGCCCCCGGAGGCGCACGTGGTCGACCGTGTGGGCACCGATCGTCACCACCTTCGATGCCGCCAATTGGACGAGTTCTGACGGCGTCAGCGGTCGAGCGTCGGGGGGAGGCGGAGCAGAGGTCCCCCATTGCTCCGAGACGGCGTCGAGAACACGGTGTATCTCCGCCACGGGAAGTGGGAGCAGGTGGCGACGTACGGCCTGGAGGTCCTCTTTGGCGCCCGAGGTACCGAGGCCAACTCGGACGGTCCCTTCACTTGTCGGCAGGCAGATCTCGCTTATCCCGGATGGACGTGAACCCAGCAGCGTGCCGAGGCGATCCCACCAGAACCCGGAGTGGGCGGCCCCGAGAACACCGCTCGTCACGAAGACCGTTATGGGTATTCCCTTGGCCTCCGCGATCGGCAAGGCGTTGGTCAGGTTGTCGGCGTACCCGTCGTCGAAGGTGACGACGACACGGGGCCGGCGGGACGGAACTGGCAATTCTGCAAGCGTCGACGGCTCGCCATGCCGCGCGATCTCGTCGAGTTGGGCGGCGAAATTCGTGGGGGTCACACAGAGTTGGAACGGGTCGTCGGACCCTTCCGCCACTCGGTGGTAGCAGAGGATCATCGACCCGCTACGCCCCATGCTGCACCTCCATTCGCCTCGGACCTCCGGACATCCCGCCAGGGACGCCCATGTCTTCTGGCGGAGGCTCTCGACGTCCGGGTGGAGATCCGTCGCCCCCAGACCGTCGGGTTGCGGACGCATCTTGGAGACAATGGAATGCAGTGGTGGCGCGATCCCGACGTAGCAGGCGACGGTCGTGTTCCTCGATGATCAGGACTCGCCAGGAGCGATCAAGAACCGTCTGCTGGAGCATGGTGGTCCCCGAGCGCTGGCAGGGCTCGTGATCCCGGATCGTGTCCCGTGCTCGTTGCACGTTCGGAGATGCGTCAAGTGCCAGTTCGGTCTGTCCTCTCGGTCTTGTTCACAACGCACGCCCAACGACGATGCACGGGATGCGACGACGCCGACTCCCTTGCCCGGTGGAAGCAAGACAATAGCCGCAGTCGTCCTCAGCGATCTAGGTTCTCGTTCCGCATGCGAGTGCTGATGATCACCCAGTTCTACCCGCCAGTGGCCGGCGGGCAGGAGCAGCATGTCCGGAACCTGGCGCATGCACTGGTGGACCGCGGCCATCGCGTCGAAGTGATCACGATCGCTGCGGATGCTCCTCCAGGCACGACATTCGACGGGGCCGTCCCCGTCCACCGCATCCGGACGACGGCCCAACGTCTGCCCTTGCTCCACGGCGACTCGGCACGGCCGCATGCAATGCCGATAAGGGACCCTGGCTTTCGGAGCGCGATCGGACGGCTGCTCGCTGCCGGCCGATTCGACATTGTGCATGCTCACGACTGGAGCATCGGCTCGGCCATGGGCCCGGCCCGCCGCGCCGGCGTACCCGTGGTGCTGACCCAACACGACTACAGCCACGTCTGCGCCACAAAGAGGCTGATGCGGGGTGACGAGGTCTGTCCTGGACCGGCGCCGATTGCCTGTCTCCGCTGTGCGTCGTCGTGGCACGGGCCGGTGGTCGGTCCCGGTGTCGCGCTCGGCGAACGCCCTCAGCCGCCGCGCCCGCACCAAGCACGTGAACGCGTTCGTCCCGGTCAGCTCGGTCGTCGCGGTCAGCACGGGGCTGCCCGGGCGGAGTCCCTATGAGGTCATTCCCAACTTCATTCCCGACGACCTCGTCCTCGACGAAGCTGCACCCCGTCCGGACGGGCCGATCGTGTTCGTCGGAGACCTGAGCCGGGACAAGGGCATTGAGGTGTTGCTCGAGGCGCACAAACGACTTGGCGGCCGTCCCCGCCTGGTGCTGGCCGGCAGGGCAGTCGAAGGGATGCCGCTCGAATTTTCCGATCAGGTGGAGCTACGGGGATTGCTCGATCACGCGGCGGTCATGGATCTGATGCAGACGGCGTCGGTCGTCGTCGCTCCGTCCATCGTGCCCGACTGCTGTCCGACAGTGGTCCTCGAGGCGATGGCCGTCGGCCGGCCGGTCGTTGCTGCCGCCAGTGGAGGGATCGTTGACCTGGTGGACGACGGAGTGACCGGGCTTCTTGTGGCTGCGGGCGACCCCGTTGCCCTGTCCGCTGCTCTCTCGAAGGTTGTCAACGACCCGGAGATCGCTGCGGCGATGGGGCGGGCGGCCCTCGAGCGGGTCCGATCGTTCACGGCATCTGCGGTGGTTGGACGGGTCGAGAGCCTGTACGAACGCCTGATGTCCGGCTTGCCGCCAGAAAACTGACCTCCTGCCGAGGCTCAGTCGGACTCACTGCCTCTGTCTGATTCGAGGGCAGGGGCATGGCGGTAGATACTGAGGACGGCGGGGAGCAGGAACATCGCCTCGCACGAGGCGGAGATCGCCCATCCCACGCAGATCCCCGTGAGACCCCACAGAGCCCCGCCCAAGGCCGACCCCGCGACCTCGACCGAGGTCCCGATTGCCATGATCCTGGAGCCGTGGGCCATCCGCTGCTGGGCCCGGCAAATCGACACATAGTGGTCCTTGATGACGTAAGCCGGCCCGACCAGGATGAGGATGCGCAACGCGGTCGTTCCGTTCGCGGCGTACGCCGGACCGAAGATACGCAGCGCGTAGGGAGCCGCGATCTCGACGACGAGCACGATTGCTCCAATCAGAGCGAGCGCAAAGGGGAGCGTCCGCCGGACGTGACGATGGAGGAGACCGGGGTCTCCCGATCGCTCGGCGAAGAGGGAAAGGGCGAGGAGGTACGGAATGATCAACATGGTGGAGGCCAGGAGATACGCAGCCGAGAAGTAGGCAACCTGCGACGGTGAGATGAGCAGGGTCGCCGTCAGCGGAACGATGAAGGAGACCGAACTAATGGAGAGATTGAGGACGTGGTGCTGGAGGGAGAGCGTTGTGAAGCGACGTACGAGCGCCACGCGGTGGCTGAGTGCTCCTTCCCCCGGAGGGGTCCGCTGCAATCCGAGCATCGGCATGCAGACGATGAAAGCGATGATCAGGGCTAGCGCCCAGGCGAAGATCAGGCCGGCACTCGTGCGCGTCGAGACGAGGACCAGAACGCCCACACAGGCAAGCTTCAGTATGGAACTCAGGCTGCCTCGCCAGAGTTGCGCCGCGCCGCGGTGTAACCCGACCGCCGCGCCGTCCAGGGTGAGGCCCGCCATGGCGGCCACCGACCCCACCACGAACAGGGCGGCTGTGGCCGGATCATGACCGATGATTTTCAGACTCTTCCCCAGGAAGGGCGACAGCGCCATGGTGCCCACCGCCATGATGAGGACCACGAACATGGCGATCGCATTTCCGGTCGTGAAGAAGACGCGCCGCTCCGCGGCGTCGATCCGTTCGATTTCCGCCAGGAGGAGCAGCGGGATCCCGAGGGCGCCGAAAGCCGCCAGCAACAGCGCCGTCGACGCCGCGGCAGCCGCGAGTCCGACGTCTCGCGCATCGAAGAGATGCGTCACGACGGCCCAGTACGCAAGGCCGATCACGGCGACCGCTCCCTGCTTGGCAACGAGGTACGCGAACGTCGTGAAGAGGCGCCGCAGCTCGCCTACCTGTTTCGTTTCTGCACCGCCGAACCAATTCATCGTGCCGGTACCGTCTTCGGGCTGCGGCGGGGGACGCCAGGCCCGCGCAGGTATCCGCTCATGGACACGAAGCGTCGTCGCCGCGCACGTGAACCCCGCGCTTCACTGGAAGATCCTAACCCTGGCAATTCGTCGAGTCCCTCAACAACGCCCACACGTGTCCGCGAGCGAATGATCGAGGCTAACGCCTCGGTCACCGGTTGGCCCACAGGCCCCGGGGACCGACGGAGCGGTCCCCGATCCCCGCTGCGGCCTGCACCGGCTCTGCTGGGTCCAGCCTGGGAAACGGCGACCAACACCGGCAACCCACCGCGGTCAGTCGGTCAACACGGACTTGCGACCACGACGCAACCGTCACCCATGTCATACTTGGAGCTGCCACTGGGGTGCCGAGGCGCGGCGGCTCGTCTCAAAGAGCCCGAACTGGGATGCTCGCCCCGGAGCGGGCTCACACAACGAGAGGCAAGTGCCAGGGCACACTGATGTCACAACGAATTCGCCCTAGTCTCCACGAGTACGGCGAGACGGTTGTCGATCCCTCCTTCGAGGCGCCCGACGTCCTTCCTGAGCCTCGAGCCGAGAAGGTTGTGACCCCGTCCCCGCCTCCTCCGCTGGACCGATCGCGCCTCGGGGTCGTGCTCGGTCTGGCCGGGTTCGGCCTCCTGATGCAGGGTGCGGCAGACGCCCTCGCTCGCTCCGGACATGGGTCGCCGGCGGTGGCGCTCTTCCTCTTGGGCATCGCACTCTTCTTTGCCGCCTGCGCGTGGCGTCTGACGAGTCGGCATGCCGCACGGACCGAGCGGCTCTGGGTCTCATTCGTCCTCGGTCTCGGGCTCTTCGCCTCGTACGCGATGCTCCAACCGCTCCTCTTGGACAGCTTCGACGAGCTGGCTCACCTTGGGACCCTCACCCGCCTGCTCGACAGCCACGCCCTGTTTCCCACCAATTCGGTCCTGCCGGTGAGCCCCTACTATCCCGGGCTCGAGTTGGCCACTGCCGCGACCAGATGGTTCACCGGTCTCCCTTTGGTGCTCGACCAGCTGATCGTGCTCGCCGCCGTCCGGATCGTGCTCGTTCTCGGAGTCTTCCTCGTCGTCGAGCGTGCCTGCCACTCGTCGCGTGCGGGCGGCATTGGCGTGCTCGCCTACGCCGCCAGTCCGCAGTTCTACGGCTTCGACGCCCAGTACGCCTACGAGACGATCGCCCTCGCCTTCGCCGTCGCCGTCGTGTATCTCCTCTTCGTCTCGATTGATTCCGCACGACCCAGGATGGGCAGATCCTTCGCGCTCGCACTCGGTTGCGTCGTGGCCGTGGTCCTCAGCCACCATGTCACCGGCTGGTTCACCGTCGGTTTCCTCGTCGTGTGGGCAGCTGGGCTGTACCTCACGGCCCACCCTCGCCGTCACCTCACGCTCACCGGCTGGGGCCCTGCTCTGGCCCTCTTTGCCGCGCCCACGGCGGACGGCTCTGCTGCGCCACCCCTTCGGTGCCTGGTAGATCCGGCATCCATCCGGGCCAACGCCTCGTCCACGTCCGACCGGGAGCTACCCGACAGGAGGAGGGCCCAGGCCCGCATCGTCGGGATCGCCGCCGCGGTCGGACTCGTCATTGGCGGCGCTTGGACCTTGTTCGTCGGTCGACTCCTCACCCCGTACCTCGGACCTGTCTTTGAGGCCGCGGCGGCAGACCTCGCCGACGCATTGGGCACCGGGCACGGGAATCGGACGCTCTTCAAGAGCGCCGCGGGTGGCGGATCACCCCACTGGGAGATCGCCCTGATCCTGGCCTCTGCCTTCGCTTGGTGCCTCATCCTGGTTCCTTCGCTGTTCAGCGTGATCTTCAAGCGGAGTGTCCGCGGTGGTGCTCTCCGCTATATCCCTGCGGTCATCGCAGCCACCTATCCGATCTCGGTCGCTGCCAACATCTCCGCCGGCACCAAGCTGGTGGCTGAGCGCGCCACGACGTTCATCTTCTTCGGCGTGGCGCTGATCGTTGGCGCCTGGCTGGGCCGACGCATCTCACGAGACCGTCGCCTGGTCGAGCGGTCCGCCACGATCGGTGTGGCCACCGTTGTCTTCCTGGGCAGCCTGCTCTTCGGTATCGGCCCGCTCGTGAGTCTCCTGCCGGGGCCCTACCGTGTCGGCGCCGACAATCTGTCATATGGTTCCCCCTCGCTGGCCGTCGCGCACTGGGCCGACAGCCACCTCCCGGAAGGGTCGCACGTGGCGGCCGACAAGGACAACGGCGTGTTGCTCAATGCCATCGGAGGCGTCGTTTCGGTGACGGCCGAGAGCGGGCTGGTCAATCCGGAGCTGATCTTCTTCGACCGTCGGCTCAGCCTGTATGACATCTATCTGATCCGCAAGGACGACATCCGCTACATCGTGGTGGACGACCGCCTCGCCCAAGGACTTCCGCTCTACGGAACCTACATCGCCGCTGGCGAACCTTCGACCCGTCTCACACTGGCCGAGCTCAACAAGTTCAACTCGTACCCCTTCATCAAGCGCATCTACGACAACGGTCCGATCCAGGTCTACGACGTGACCTCGCTGCTCCGTCCGTCCGCTCGGTCTGCGCCTGCAGGCCCCCCGGTGGGAGGCACTGGTCTCAACGTCGGCGTCTTCCTCTTGGCCGCGGTGGTTGCGATGCTGTGGCTGCGCAGATTGCGCCGCCGTCCGGGCCGCGGCCGCGACGCGGCGCACCTCGTTGTGTGCGGCGTGGTGGGAGCACTGGTGATCGGGGTCTTTGGTGCGTTCCTCATCCGGCTGACCCACTTACCGCCCGAGACCGTCGCGATCATCGTCCTCCTGGTGCTGCTCGGGCTGAGCCTGCGCCCGGCTGGGCCGGCACCGACGACGACCTGAGACAGGGCGACGCCGCCGTCTACGACCACACCAGACACGCGATCGGTGCCGATCGGAGACGTCCATGAGGTCGAGCGAGCCTCCCGGACCAGGTCATCGGGGCGCCAACTTCTACGACCGCCGGGAGATCAAGGACGTGCTCGCCTACGTGCGCGTGCTCGCCGACCCCGACGACGACGTCTCCGCTCGGCGCATCGTCAACCGCCCGAAGCGTGGCATCGGCGGCAGGTCGGTCTCCCGCCTGGCCACCTGGGCCAAGTTCAACGACGTCTCGTTCAGCGATGCCATCGACCGCGCCGCCGAGGCCGGGCTCGACGGCCATTCTCTGCACGGCGCCGAGCAGCTGTCCGAGCTGTTGGTCGAGCTGCGGCCGCTCGTGCACACGATGGGTCCGGCCGACCTCGTCCAACTGGTGGCCGAGCGCACCGGCTACAAGGCCGAGCTGGTGGCCGAGCACACCCACGAGGCGGACGGCCGGATTCAGCACCTGGCCGAAATGGCCACCAGGGCCGGCCATTTCGACGACGTCACCGAGTTCTTAGAAGCAGTCGCATCGGCAGTGGAAACCGACGGGCTGGACCCGGCGGCCACGTTGGGTCCGCGCTCCGACGCTGACCGGCCCGACCCCACCTCGTCCACCCCGACGCCGGGCAGGACTCGTAGCGCGCGATCCCAGGTGCTCATCGGCTGCCTGGGGCTGGTGCTCTTCGCCCTCGGCGCCACGTTGGCCACGGTCCCGGCGCTCAAGGATTGGACACCTCCCCCGGAGCTCTCGGTCGCGACGAGCACGACCGGCCATTCCGTCGCAGAGGTGCAGCTCGGCTCGGCTGGTCCCGTCGCCGCAACGCTCGAGGTCAGGAACGGTGGCCGCGCCGTCTGGCGCTCCAGCCTCGCGCGGACCACCACGGCGCAGAGCGTCGATCTTCCCACCGGTCTTCTCAACAAGCGTTCACGGGTGGTGCTTGCCACCGAGGGGCACACCCTGCGCCAGGTCGACAGCTAATCGATCATCTGCGTCCTTCGCATCTTCGCAACGAGGCTCACGGGGCGTGGCACGCGCCAACGGAAGTTCAGCGGGGCTCGGACGAACCTGACGCGGCCTGCTCGGATCCCTCGGCGCCCGCGCCGGCGCAGGAGAGCGCGAACGGTTGCAGCACCACGCCGAGCCGGTCGAGGACCTCGAGGTTCGGCACGTTGGGTGCCGGCCGGACGAGCCCGAGCAGGGAGTCCGCCCGGACCGGCAATTTGACCGGCAAGACCTCGGCGGCACGCAAGGCTGCGTACACGACCATGGGCGGCGTGGCGACGAACCGGGGGCGTGGCTTCCCCTGGCTGGCGGCGAAGCTCGTCAGCAGGTCCGTGAAGGGAACCGGATCGGGATGGGCGATGCCGACCGGGAGGGCAGGGACGTGCTCAGCCCCGGCCAGGGCCACCACGGTGGCGGCGAAATCGTACTCTGAGACGGTGAATTGCCGTGCGTGCGGGCCGAAGTCGGGAAGCAGCGGGAGGGCAGCCAGCCGGCGCAGCGTCCCGGCCATCCCACCCCAGCCGGCTCCGTAGACCAAGCCCGGGCGTACGACGCAGAACCCGCGGGCAAGGGCCGCCGTCTCCGTCGCCAGTTTGGCCCGGCCGTACAGCTGCCGAGTCCCCGCATACGCAGACATCGACGACAGCACGATGCTCCGGCGGACCCCGCGTGACACGGCCTGGTCGAACAGCGAGACGGTGCCGAACACGTTCGATTGCCAGATGTCGGCCCTGTTCGTCACCGCCATGTCGTAGGCGCAATGGACGAGGAGGTCGACGCCATCGAGGGCATCGGACGAACCAACCGAGGTCAGGTCGAAGAAGTGATCGCCGCTCGCCTGGACCGGGGACCGGACCAGGCGACGGACCGTGTACCCGGCTGAACCGAAGGCGGCAACGAGGACCGAACCCAGGTAGCCGCTGGCGCCGGTGATGGCGACAACCGGCTGCCCGTTCGGGGTTGGGTTCCCCGTGGGATGGGCTGTCATCACGGGCTCCCGAGCGTTTCGCTGGCGATGCGGTGGGCGTTGGCCATGATCGTCAAGGTGAAAGTGGTGGCGGGTACGTCCGGGAAAACCGACGCATCCACCAGGTGGATGTGGTCCCATGCGGCCAGCCGCCCCGTCCGGTCGGTCGTAGTGGCGGTGCGCGACCGAGCATGGGGAAAGCCGGCCCCGAAGTGATAGCTCTTCGCCGCCGCCGAGACGGAGATCGCCGGGACTGCCGGCCAGAGGTCCAGCGCCGGGGCGACCTTGAGCATCGAGCGCACCAGAGCGCGCAGCATGGGTGGCCATCGGCCGCCTGCTTCGCCCTCCACCTCCAAGACGGGCAACCGATCGTTCCCTCCGGACACCCGACGCGCGACGACCTTCACCCTCGGTGACCCCCATCCCGGCACGTAGCCGAGTCCCACCGAGACCCGCCGCAGGAGTGCCGTCAGCACAGGTTCGGCGCCCGGACGCCGGATCGCCCCGGGGACCGAAGCGAGAAACGCCGGGTTGTACTCGTAGAAGTGGACCTGGCAGAGATCCACACCCTCGCCGCTCACGTCGTAGAGCAGATTGAACTGGTTGAGGGTGAAATTCCGTGCGGAGCGCGGATCGGGAACGGCATGCATCGACACGGTCGGCATCACGAACTGCACGGACTCCTGGAGGTAGACAGGCTGATCGAAGGCACCGAGGGAGCCGAGCACCAGCCGCGCCGTGCCGATCCCGCCACACGCTACGAAGATCCGGTCGGCCCCTATTCGCTCCACCCGCCCTGTCCGGGTACTCCGCACCAGCACGTGTGGCTCACCGTCGACCTCGTCGAGATGGACGGCGAGCATGTCGGGCCGATACCTGATCCGCTTCTTGGCGCGAAGACGGTCGAACGTGTGGGAGCTCGAGTAGATGAGCTGGTGAGGGCAACCGGTCATGCACAGGCCACAGCGAGTGCACTCGTCGGACCTGAAGGCCAACCGAGCCCGGCCCAGAGTTATGCCGTGCGACCGGACGAAGGCCCGTCGCTGCCGGTACCGGTCCAGAACGCGTTCGGTCCGGTCAGCGGCCGGTGGCAGCGGTCGGGCCGGAGCCATCAACGGGAAGAGCTCGCTCAGGTCGTCCTCCTCTCCGGCCAGGTCCATCTCAGCCAAGGCGGTGCAGTAGTGCGGTTCCATCTCGGTCCATGTGATGGGCCAGGCACCAAACGTTTGCTTGGAGAACGGCATGATCTGGGCGCCCCAGACGTTCGAGAAACCCCCGTAGGCTCCCGAGACCAGCGACGGGTTGGCCGATCCATGCGGCTCGATCCCGTCTAGCTGCCCGACGTCACGGAAGGGAAAGTCCGATCCGTAGGCCCTTTTCTGGGGCAGTCCTCCACGACGAGTCGGTACCGGCTGGCGACTGATGCGCTCGACATCGGCCGACGACCACCGGCCCTCGTCCGTCGTCGCGAGCCGGTGCAGGGCCGACCGGAGATCCGGTTCGAGCATGCCCCCCACGTCGACGACGGTGACCTGCTGTGCCGGATCAGCCGTCAGGGCCAGGGCGGCCCCCGCCGCCCCGGGACCGGATCCGATGATCAGCGCTGTCGGCATGGTTGTCAGATGGTTGTCAGATGGTTGTCGATGGTTAGAACTGGGCACCGTCGTCACCATCCCCCGCCGGTGCCCATGGCGCCCCAAGGTCGGCATGGTACTCGCGTGACATGGCTCATCAGAAGGTCGCATGCCGGTCGAGTCGGGCCAGTTGTCCCCACTGCTGTGATCGCCTGGTTGCGATCTGCGGCCTCGACGGGCCTTCACCCGGCGCGAATCGACGAAATTCTCTTCTTTTGATCCGATCGGCTCTACCTCGACGGGGAGCTCGTGGTCATCCTTGCGGAGTAGGCCCAGTTGGGAGCGGAGCGACGCATGTTGGCAGGGAGAAGCAAAGAGGCGGCCAGGCTGCGCGCCATTCACGAGGCGGAGACAATGGGGCTGCGAGCAATTCACAACAGAGAAACAACGGGCCAGACGGGAGCCACTACTCCATTCGGGCAAGAGGGACAGAGGGTTCCCCAGGGGCGCGGCGAGGCGCCGGCCGAAGAGATGCCTCGCGTCGGGCCGAAGCTCGTGCCGCGGGATGTGGAGCCCACTGTCAGCATCGTGATTCCGACAAAGAACGAGGCGCGCAACCTGCCGTACGTCCTGTCGAGGCTCCCGAGGACTGCGAAGTGATCGTCGTCGACGGGAACTCGACGGACGACACCGTCGGCGTCGCGCAGCGCCTGCGACCCGACATCACCGTCATCCGCCAGACCCGTGGGGGCAAGGGAAACGCCCTCGCCTGCGGCTTTGCCGCAGCCACGGGCGACTTCATCGTGATGATCGACGCGGACGGCTCGAACGACCCCGCGGAGATACCCCGCTTCGTCGACCGCCCTGAAGGAAGGCGCCGACTTTGCCAAAGGATCCCGGTTCCTCTCCGGTGGGGGAAGCCTGGACATCAGCTTGATCAGGAGATTCGGCAACTTCTGGCTCAACAAGATCGTCAACCTGATCTACGGAACTCGATACACGGACCTCTGCTACGGCTACAACGCCTTCCGGCGAGCCTGCCTGGACGTCATGAGACTCAATGCACCCGATATCGAAGGCTCGGAGCCAGGGGTGATGCTCTGGGGAGATGGATTCGAGGTCGAGACGTTGATCAACGTGCGGATCGCCAAAGCCGGTCTCCGGGTGACAGAGGTTCCGAGCTTCGAGTCCTGCCGTCACTTCGGGGCGAGCAACCTCAACGCCTTCTCCGACGGCATGCGAGTGCTGAGGACCATCCGCGTCGAGAGCAAGGGTGCGCGGGACGCAGCCGCGACTTCCAGGCTTTCGGAACGAAAGACGGCAGCTTCATGGGCCCTGCTGTCCACACTCAGCGACGAGGCTGTTTGACCTAGTGAGCTGGTGCCCTGATGATCGGATCGACGATCATCCGTGCGCATCGAAGTTCAAGCCACGTCCCGTCGATGCCTGGTCCTCCGGGGAGGTGGAAACCCCCGCCCGCCGATCGCTGGCTGGCAAGGCAGTGATGCAGTCGTCACACAGACGTCCGAAGGCTCTTCCCGTCCCGAGGCGACGCCGATCCACCCGACCGATTCTCGAAACTGGTCCGGTCCAACCACAGCGGTGGCATACGCCACGACTCTGTTTGCGGGCGCCCGTACCCTCTCGTTGGCTCATTGATTCCGCATCCGTGGAGAATGTGAAACTCACAGGGGTCGTATCGGCCTACCCAACACGATACTTAAGGTGAACTCTTCAATCTGGGATGGGCCACCAGGTGTTCTGCCTCGAGTGCCCGAATCTTGTCGCAGCACCCGGCAGGGTCTACTCTCCTAGGAGGAGGCCGATGTTCGTTACGAATCATGTGCTCTCGGGGGTCGTGATCGGTCGACTCCTCGAGCGGCGTCCGGTGGCGGCCTTCTTCGTCGGCGTTGGATCGCACCTCGCGTTGGACATGGTACCCCACTGGGGTTGTGAATTGAGGACGGCCGACGGCAAGGCAACTCTTCCTTCGCTACGCGAAACGGGATGGTGTGCTGGGCCTCCTCGTGATGGCCTGTGCTGCGGGTGCGGTGGGTCGGCGTGCTCGAAACGCCACGATCGCCGCGATGGCCGGGGCGGTGCTGCTCGACGCCGACAAGCCGATGATCTACTACTTCGGGCGCAATCCGTTCCCCAGGGCCGTCAGACGGATTCATGCCCGGGCCCAGAACGAATCACCGGAAGGTATCCCGAACGAGATCCTCTTCGGAGTGTCGTGTGCGATCGCGGACGCGGTCCTCGCGGTGAGCTCCCGGCGCCACGGACTGTCCCAGTCGTAGCCGGCAGACCTTCCCTTGGGGCGCGGTGGAGTGGAGCGCGGCCGTAAGACCACTCGGCCGCAGACGCGACCGTGCCCCCGGATCTTGCCGGGGGCACGGTTCGTGATGCTGGCGGCGGGATCTGCCTATGTGTTGCTGCCGGCGATCCCCACCACGGGCTTGTTGAGCGTGATGGATCCGGTGGAGCCCCAGAAGAAGGCGTCCCCGTAGTTGAAGATGCCGCCGTCGGTGGCAGTCTCCCAGTACCCCTGACCGTCAGGCGTCGACGCCATCCCGACGACCGGCTTGTTCAGAGGCATGGAGGCGGGCGACCCGAAGAACGGCGCGTTGTAGGCAAAGAGTCCGCCGTCGGACGCCACCTCCCAGTAGCCGCCCGTGGCCTGGTCGCCCACGATGCCGACGACCGGCTTGTTCAACGGCTTGCCGCCCATTGAGCCCAGGAAGGCGGCGTCGCCGAAGTTGAAGATCCCACCATCGGTCGCAACCTCCCAGTAGCCGAGGCCGTCGGGGGTGGTGGCGATGCCGACCACCGGTTTGTTGAGCGGCTTGCCACCCATTGAGCCGTACAACTTGGCGTCACCAAAGTTGAAGATACCGCCGTCGGCCGCCACCTCCCAGTAGCCGAGCCCGTCCGGTGTGGCCACCATGCCCGACAACGGGCGCGTTGAGCGGTTTGCCGCCCATTGAGCCAAAGAACGGCGCGTTGAAGGCGAACAGGCCGCCGTCCGACGCCACCTCCCAGTAGCCACCGGTGCGAGGGTCGGCGGCGATCCCGACGATGGGCTGGACAAGGAACTTGCCGCCCATTGAGCCGAAGAACGGTGCGTCGTAGGCGAAGATGCCACCATCGGAAGCGGCCACCCAGTAGCCGAACTGGACGCTCACCTGGTTGGAGGCCAACGAGTCCTCCAGGGAGAAGTACGTCGATGCACCGGGGGCCAGGCCTCCGGCGAAGTTGACCACGCCGGTCGTCGTGTCGGCGCTGATGTTGGAGAAGGTGGTGGTGGGACCCTGGTAGTCGCTGCCGTTCGGGTCAGGGCCCGCGGCGTTGGCACTCCCCGCCAATTGCGAAGCGTTGCAGTAGCTGTCGCCCGTGTAGCCCGCCGGGGGTTCACCGACCCGCCAACCGAGCCGCCACCGCCGGTGCCGTTGGTGTTGGATCCGCCGGTGGCGTAGGTGCAGATGCCGTCACCCTCGAAGCCGAATATCGGGGTCGAGGTCGACGAGCCCGAGAGCTGGATGCCGAAGATCGGCTTGCTCGAGGTGTTCACGATCCCCACGAGTGTGTCGTCGATGTTGTCGATACGGCGTCTGCGAGCCGGCGTTCTGGTGTCACTCCGGCGGCCTGGTTGTTGGTGTCCTGCAGCACCTGTCTCACCGTTGTTGCTGACCACGATCAGCAGCCCGCAGCTGTTGTCGTAGCCGATCTGCGGGGCACTCGTTGAACGGTGCGGTGGTCGAGGTCCCGGGGAATCCGGCAACGTCGTGAGCGGTGAAGTGGCCCCGTGGAGTGCGGCACGGCCTTCGGATCAGCACCTGCCCGGGTCGGCAAGAGAACGACGACGGCGACGAACGCCAGAAGCAAGACCGCCGCGCAGGCAGCGCGAAGAGGTTGTCGAAGCCCTACAGGGGTGAGAAACGAGGCGCTTCGGGTGTGCATGGAGAGCTCCCTTCATCCAGTGCCCGGTATTGGAACAGTCCAAATGCAACCTGTCAACTGAGACTGCGTCGTTGTCGTGGCTCGTGCCTGCACGGTGAGCTCCCCATCGGGATCCCGACGAGGCAGACACGAAGGCGACAATTTCTGGTTGCGCCGTGCTCCCACGAACGGTTCTTGGGACGCGCGTTGATACCCGCTTGCCATGCGCACCTATGCCGGTCGTCCTTCGCATGCCGATTCGGACCGCAAGAGTGACGGAGGGCACGGCCCGCGGTTACACCGATCTCCCGGGCCACCCGAAACCGGAGCATCCGTCCGACCGGGTGTCGCCCAGGGCGAACAGCGGCCGGCGGGCCAGTGGACGATGCGAGTCCCTTCGCCCCCTACCCTCGATTCGATGAAGTCGTGCAGGCAGGGCCCGAGCGAGGCGAGCTGTCCTTCGAGCCGTGCCCGCTCCGCGTCGGGACAGACGAACCGGTTGGGAGACGTCTCGGCACCGAGCGCGAGGCTCAGTCTGATGAGCGCCTTGTCGTACCGCAGACCGCACACGAGATGCTCGCAGGGATCGGCGCAGGTCGACTGCTTGAGTCGCCGATACTGTCCACGGGCCCTGAAGAAGTCTTCGACCAGCGAGATGCTGGCCCGGCTCTTCCGATCCACCTCGGTGACCGTCTCCGCCAACAGTTCCGCATACATCGCCACTCCAACATGTTCGCAGGCGATCCGCGGCGGCCACAGGGCCGAAAGTCCCGAGTCATGGGCCGAAGGTACTGGTTCGTAGGCCGAATGGGTGCGGGCGCTTGATCCGTCATACGGCACGCAGACGGACCGTCGGCGTTCGGCCCGGGTGCTAGCACCAAAACCCGGGCGGCGGGTACCCACCTTGGGCGCGGCGGGCGGTTCGGCGACACTTGAAGGAGGAAAAGCACCCGCTGGCCGGCCATCGCAAGCCGCACCAGGCACCAATCCGCACGAGGCACAAGGAGGAGGATCGCCGTTGATCCGAGCGATTCCGCGAGTCCACCTATCGGTTCCGAGCCACCTTCCGCCAGCGATGGACCGGCTACCTGACCCTCGTCGTGCTCATCGGACTCGTGGGCGGCGTCGCCATGGCAGCGGTGGCGGGTGCGCGGCGCACGCAGTCCTCCTTTCCTGCCTATCTGGCCAGCACGAATCCCTCGGACGTCGGGACTTCACAGAGTTCGACCCGATCTCGAACACGGGTTACTCCGCCCGGGTGGACCAAGCGGTAGCCCGGGTCCCGGGCGTGGCAAGGCCGTCGACGTCATCGGCTTCGACGGCACCCTGCAGGTGCTGGGGCACAATCGGGGGACAGGCGTTCCCGGCCAGGCGCCGCCGTCCATCGAAGGCAGCACCAACGGGGAGTACCTACCACGGACAAGGTGACCGTGGTCCAGGGCCGGCTGGCCCGACCGGATCGATGGACGAGATCGACATGTCTTCGGGCGCCGCCGCCCGTACGGGCTGCACATCGGCTCCACCCTGCCCGTGGCCATTCTTCACCACGCGCGCAGATGGGCCCCTCGCAACTTCACCGGCTATCCCACAGTCCAAGCCGTACCTTGTCGTCCCCTTCAAGCTCGTCGGCATCATCGAGGCACCCCCGCAGGTCGTCGAGGACGACGACGCCGCACTCGGCGACCAGTTGGCGGTGGTCACCCCCGCCCTGACCAAGCGGCTCGAGGCGTGCTGCGCCTACTACACCTACATTCAGATGTTCATCCCCGGCAGCCCAGCCCACCAGTCGGCCGTTGTCTCCGCCCTGAACAAGGTCATCCCCAACCTCGGGCCCGTTGCGGGCACCAGACCTGGGCGCCGTTCGTGGCGAAGGCCGAACGCGCCATCAGGCCCGAGGCCATTGCCATCGGGCTCTTCGGGCTCATCGCGGCGTGGCGGCCCTGGTGATCAACGGCCAGGTGATCAGCCGCCTCGTGCGGCGGAACAGCAACGACAGTGCGGTCATGCGCGCCCTGGGAGCCGGGCCCGGCATGGCCATGGCCGACAGGTTCTTCGGCGTCTCGGCGCCGTCGTCGCGGGGTCCCTGCTCGCGATGGCGGTCGCCGTCGCGCTGTCCCCGCTGGCCCCGTTCGGGCCGGTCCGGCCCGTCTACCCCGGACGGTGCCTCCTTCGACTGGACCGTTCTCGGCTTCGGACTTCTTTCTTCATCGTGGTGCTGACTGCGGCGGCGCTGCTGGTGGCATACCGGGTCGCACCACACCGGTTGGCCGCCAAGGCGACATCCCCGTACACGATCCCGCCTGGAACAAGGCCGCTGCCTCCGGCCGGCCTTCCGCCCGAGCGCAGTACTGGGTCTGCGATCCGCCCTTGGTGGGGTCGGCGCGGTCGCGGCACCGGTGCGATCGGCGCTCTTGGGGGCCGTCGTCGCCATCGTCGTGATCGTTGTCTCCATCACGTTCGGCGCCAGCCTCAATGCCCTCGTGTCGCAGCCCGTCGCTGTACGGGTGGAATTGGGACTATGCCCTGTTAGCGGGGTTCTCGCGGCGCCGAGAACCTGCCGGCGGGCAAACCACCGCACTGCTCGACCATGATCCTGCCGTCGCCCACTGGACTGGCGTCTACTTCGAGAGCGTGACCTTGGTCCGGACAGGGGGTGCCGGTGCTGGCCATGAACCCCATGCCTCGGTCAGCCCGTCATGCTCTCCGGTCACGCGCTGCGGCACCGTCACAGATCGTGCTCGGGCCCGGCGACGCTGGCGTCGCTGCACGCGCACGTCGGAGGCGCGGTGGTGGCCAACGTGGACGGGCATGCGCGGACCCTCCATGTCGTCGGCACCGCCACCCTCCCCACCATCGGCGGCTCGGGCCAACCCGTGATGGAGATGGGCACCGGCGCGGTCATGGCCACCTCGCTCTTCTCCGCCACCGACCTCAACCAACAGGGCAGTCCCGTCGCGGGCCCCATGGCCGCGTTCATCACCGTCCGCCCCGGCGTCAGCCACTCGCGCGGCCCTCCGCTCGCTCGACCACATCACTGCCGTCCTGGACCGCCCACCGATCCGGATGGCCCGGTGGGTGGCGTCGTCGGCGCGTTGCGCCCGGCCGAGATCGCCGACTTCCACGCCGTCACGACGACCCCGGCGCTCCTTGCCACCGTCTTGGCCGCCGGCGCCCTGGGCGCGCTCGGGCTCACGCTCGTCGCCTCCGTCCGGCAGCGCCGGCGCCAGTTCGCCGTGCTGAAGGCGCTCGGGTTCACCCGAGCGCCAGCTCGCCGCATCGGTGGCCTGGCAGTCCTCGGTCGCTGCCCTGATTGGCGTGATCGTCGGCGTCCCGGTCGGCATCGCCCTGGGACGCTGCTGTGGACGCTGTTCGCCCGCGGCATCTCGGCCGTCCCCCACCCGACCGTGCCTGTGGCATCGGTTCTGGCGTCGCCCTCGGCGCCCTCGTCTTCGCCAACCTCGTCGCCCTGTTCCCCGGGCGCGTCGCCGCCCGCACCCGCACGTCGCTGCTGCTTCGGGCCGAATGAGCACGTCGAGGGCCGCCAGGAGGCACGGCGCTCCGCTCAAGGTCTGGTGCGGATCACCCGAAACTCCTATGTGGACATCCAGGCCGGGCGCTGGGGCGGGGCAAGGGGAGCCGAACCCACGACGATGCGGATGTCGAGGGCGGGGCGGTGGTCGAAGCTCGTGGCCGCCTTCGCCCTCAGCGCAGTCGTCGGCATCGGTGCGTACACCGCGACCTACCACGTCCTGATCCTCATATCCCAGCCCGCCACAACGGGATGGGTGGCGCCGATCGCATCGGTGGCCCACGCCCCGGTCGCGCCGGTTGCCCGGCTCCCGGCCCCGTCCGCTGAGGTCCCGACTCACCGTCGAAGCAGGGTCCACCTCCCGAGTCAGACCCTGTCGTCAGCCTCGGTGTGGCCCTCGCGGTCACACACGAGACTCGGGCGCCCTGACCACCGGAGCCGGCCGGGCGGCGGCGTCGCAGCTGCGCCTGGCCAGTACCGCAGGGTCACCACGAAGCGGGAGCCGCCGTCGAAGTCGACGGGCGATTCCGCCCGCACGTTGCCACCCATGGCCGCTGCCAGCTCGGCCACGATCGCCAGTCCGAGCCCCGATCCCAGCCGGCGATTAGGCCCTCGGTCGGCCCGGTAGAAACGTTCGAACACCCTGGTCAGGTCGCCGGCCGCGATACCCGGCCCGTCGTCGACGACGGTGATCACGCAGGCCCCGGCGGCAGGGTCGTCCGTCATCGTCACGGTCACCGTCGTCAGGGCGAACGTGATGGCGTTCTCGAGCAGGTTGGCCAGGAGCTGGGCCAGTCGGTCGGGGTCCGCCGCCACGGGCGGCCGGGGGCCCGCGGCGGAGCTCGGCGCCGTCGGGACCCCGTCGGCCCCGGGCAGCTGGAGCACGATCGCCAAACCGCTCTTGGCCGCCGCGGGCCGGAACCCCTCCGCCGTCGTGGCCACCACTTCCGCCGCATCCGTGGGGCGCATGGAGATCGACATCTGCCGCGCCTCGAGCTTCGTCAGGTCGAGCAGGTCGCCCACCAGGCGCTCCAGCCGGCGCGACTCGGCGATGATCACGTCGGCCGCCTGCCCGTCGTCCTCAATCGCCCCGTCCTGGATCGCCTCCGCGAAGCCGCGAATGGACGTGAGCGGCGTCCGCAGGTCGTGCGAGACTGCGAGCAGGAGGTGACGCTCCCGGGCGCGGCCGTCCTCGAGGCTCTGCGCCATGTCGTTGACGGAGCCGGCGAGCGATGCGAACTCGGGGTAGTCGTGGGGCCGGACCGGCACACGGCTGGTCAGCTCCCCCGCCGCGATTCGGCCCGTCACCTCCTCGGCCTCGACGAGGGGCCGGGCCATGCGCCGGCTCATCTGCCAGGCCACCAGCGCGGCGACGAGGAGCGCGGCCCCACCGGCGATGATGAAGTACCCCCAGCTCGGCCCGAGGTCGCCCACGTCGCGGGTGAGGAGGACGGCGAACGTGCCGCCGCAGCGGTGCAGTCGCTCCAGCGCAGGCGCTCGGTCTCGGTCAGAGCGTGACCGGCGCCACGGCGAAGACGAGGTTGCCCATCCGGCCCGACACCGTCTGCCCCGACTGCACCGCCGCCACGTCGATGTCCTGTGCGCTGAGGCCGTTGGGCAAGGTGCCCACGATGGTGCCGGCCGGATTGATCCGGATGATCTCCGCGTCCTCGAGCTTGAGAGTCCTCTGTAGACCCGCAGCACCGCCGAGCGACGCGCGTCTCGCCGTTCGGCGACGTGAGCGAGTTGGCTTCCGAGACCAGCTGCTCCTGCGCCTGGTCGCGCGCCTGGTTGCGGGTCAGGATCAGGCTGCCCGCCCCGGCGATCACCAGCACGACCGCGACCAGGCCCACCATGGCCAGCATCAGGCGGCGACGCATCGGTCAGCCGAACCGGTAGCCGACGCCCCACACCGTGGCGAGCGGGAGGTCGGACCCGAGTTTCTTTCGCAGCTGCGCCACGTGGACGTCCACCGTGCGCTCGTCGCCGTACCAGTCGGAGCCCCAGACGCCGTCGAGCAGCTGCTGGCGCGACAGGGCCAGGCCCACGTTGTTGGCCAGGAAGGCGAGCAGGTCGAACTCGCGGGTGGTCAGCGCGACGACCTCGCCGGCCCGCCGTGCCTCCCGGCGCCGCATGTCGACCTCGAGATGGCCGACGGTGATCACCTCCTGGGGCGCCGGGCCCTCGCGCGTCCGGCGCAGGATGGCCCGGACGCGGGCCACCATCTCGCGGGGCGAGAAGGGCTTGACCAGGTAGTCGTCGGCACCCAACTCCAGGCCGAGAATGCGATCCACCTCGTCGTCGCGGGCCGTGAGGAACAGGACGGGCACCGTGCTGCGGGCGCGGATCTCGCGGCAGACGTCGAACCCGTCGCGTGCCCCCGGGAGCCCGACGTCGAGGATGACGATCCAGGGGTCCTCCTGCTTGAAGATCTCGAGACCCTTCTCGCCGTCGCCGGCCAGCAGCACCCGGTAGCCCTCGCGCCGCAGGTAGAGGTCCACCAGGTCGGCGATGTGCGGGTCGTCCTCGACGACGACGACCGTCCCGTTGTCGGTGTTCACCCACCCAGCCTTCCATCTCGCGCACCCCGAATTGCCGGAATGTCCGCATTCCTCACAGAACCCTCACGTTTGCCGAACACCCGCTTCACCGGGCGCGCTCATCGTGACCTCATTGCGGCCCACCGGAGGGACCCGACGAGAGGAGCACCCATGTCGAGTGCGCGTACCACCCTGATCCGCTTCGGCGCAGCGGGCCTGGCGCCGCCGCCGCGTTGGGCGGCCGCGGGCGGCTGCCGCGCGCCCCCCGCAGCACCGGCGACACCGGCCCCGCCCGGCGGGTCCGCGGCAGTCCCGGCGACGCTGGCGGGCATCAAGGCCAAGGCCGCGACCGACATCACGAACCGGGTCAACGACCTCAACGCGGCCATCTCCAAGGTCAACGCGGCCAAGGGGCTCGGCTCTGGCCAATCGGCCATCGCCACCTACCTCGGCACGGACATCTCCCCGCTGCAGCAGCTGAACGCCACGATTCAGGGCGACACCACGGTCAAGCAGGCCGCCCATGACTTCTCCACCATCTTCACCGACTACCGCGTCTATGTGCTCGTGCTGCCGGCGGCCCGGATCGCCGCCGACGCCGACCCGCGCGACCACACGACGCTTCCCGCGCTCACCGCGGACGCGGCCAAGGCGGCCTCCCACGTGAACCCGCGCAACAGCGAGTTCCTGCAACCACTCATCGACGATCTGAACCACCAGATCAGCACCGCCTCGAGTGCGGTCAACGGCCTGGCCGCCACCGTGCTCGCCGACACCCCGCCCCAGTGGAACGCCAACCATGCCTTGCTCTCGCCGGCCCGGTCGGCTGAGCAGAGCGCGGACGCAGCGATCAAGAAGGGGCGGTCGGACGTGCAGGACATCGTGCAGGTCCTGCGAAGGGGCTCTGCCACGGCGGGCGCGTGCCGCGACCACCACCACGACCAGCTGACGTCACGTGACGCCCGCCGGGTCGGGAGGAGGGATGCCCGCCCGGGCGCGGCCTAGGAGAGCAGCAAGGCCGTGTTGGCGTTGAGCCCGTTGGCCGCCTTGGAGCGGTGCACCACCTGGAACTCGGAGAATTCGGCCAGGCCCCAGGGCCCGTTCTCCACGCCGATGCCGCTCCACTTGAAGCCGCCGAAGGGCTGCTGCGGGGCCAGCGCCAGATGCGTGTTGACCCAGGCGGTCCCGCACTCGAGCTGCGCCGCCACGTCGGCGGCGCGGTCGGGGTCGGCGCTCCACACAGAGCCCGACAGGCCGAAGTGGGTGGCGTTGGCCCGGTCGATGGCGTCGCCCAGGTCTCGGTACGGCACCACCGGCAGGGCCGGACCGAACTGCTCCTCGTCGACGATCCGCGTCCCGTCGGAGACGCCCGTGAGGATGGTGGGCTCGAAGAAGTAGCCGGGGCGGTCCATGGCACTGCCCCCCGTCACCGCCGTGGCGCCGTGCGAGAGGGCGTCGGCGACCAGCTCCTTGACCCGCTCGTACTGGGGTTCGTTGTTGATCGGTCCGAGCTTCACGCCCTCCTCGGTGCCCTCGCCGACCTTGATGGCGCGGGCGTGCGTCGCCAGCCCCTCGACCACGTCGTCGTAGAGGGCTTCGGGGACGTAGACCCGCTTGATCGCCGAGCAGACCTGCCCGTTGTTGTTGAACGCACCGGCGAAGATGGCCGAGGCCACGGCGGCGGGGTCGGCGTCGTCGAGCACGATGGCCGGGTCGTTGCCGCCCAGCTCGAGGGTCACCCGCTTGAGGTCGGGCGCCGCCGACTGTGCGACTTTCTTGCCCGTCTCCACCGAGCCGGTGAAGCTGATCTTGCGCGGCACGGGGTGCGAGGTCATCCAGGCGCCGAGTTCGTCGCCGCCGCTCACGATGTTGACCACCCCCGGGGGGAAGACGTCGCGCACAGCTCGCCGACCTTGAGCGTGGTCAGCGGCGTGTAGGGGGAGGGCTTCAACACCAGCGTGTTGCCCGCAAGCAGCGCCGGTGCGATCTTCCAGAAGGCGAGCGTCAGTGGGAAGTTCCAGGGCGTGATGGCGGCGACGACACCAAGGGGGCGGCGGGCCAGCTCCACGTAGGCCGAGTCGTCGTCCTGAATTACCTGGTTCGCCATCTCGAGGTTGGCGAAGTACTGGCTCCAGATGGCCGAGGCGAAGACCTCGATGCCGGCGTCGCTCAGCGGCTTGCCCTGCTCGGCCGTCAGGACCGGGGCCAGCTGGTCCCCCGAGGCCAGCAGCACGTCGGCCGCACGGAGCAACACGGCTGCGGCGCGCCGCCTCGTCGGCCTTCCAGTCGCGGGCCGCCTTGGTGGCGGCGTCGAAGGCGGCATCGAGCTGCTGGCGGGTGCACTCGGGGGCCTGGGCGAAGACCTCGCCCGTGGCCGGGTTGCGGACACCGAAGGTCCCCTCGGTCGGCGCAGCGTCTCCCACGATGGTCATGACGAACTCGGACATGGCGCTCCTCGGT
>CAVSLS010000009.1:0-12103 GCA_963728845.1 uncultured Acidimicrobiaceae bacterium | reverse complement strand
ACGCCGGTGACGTCGCACCCATCGTGGACCCCGATCGTCCATGACAGTCGTCAACGTCAATGCCATCGCATCGAAACGGAGGACCGGTTTCGTGGGCCCGGGCATGACGCCGACGCCAGCCCGTGGGTGCGTCGGCGAACGCCGGTGACCCTCAGGTTGTCAAGGATGGCTGCCCTGGCTGCGCAGGTGCCAGGGAGGGCCCGGTCCCTGTCGTTCGCACCTCGTCCAGGGTCTGGAAGCCATCCCGGGCGGGCACCTTCGATGATCCTGGGCAGGGCGCGCACCGTCCCGGCACGGTCTCCGCCGCCGTCATGCAACAAGACGATGCCACCGGGTGTCAGCGAGAGCAGGATCTTCGTGGCGATCCGCTCGGCGGTCCCCTCGGCGGCCCAGTCGCGAGCCTCCGCGGTCCACAACCACGTCACGAGCCCTCGATCTTCGAGGCGCGAGATCACCTCTTGGTCGTAGACGCCATAGGGGGGTCGAATGTCCCGGCACTCGGCACCCGAGAGTTCTCGCAGAAGCGCTTCGGTCCGAGAGATGTCCGCGGCCAGGGCCTCGGGGTCGAGCTCGGTGAAGGCCGTGTGGTCCCACCCGTGGATCCCGACGCCGTGCCCCGCCTCGGCGAGCGCTCGAACAACCTCGGGCCTCGACGCCGCATGCTCACCGAGGACGAAGAAGGTGGCGCGGACGCCATGGCTCGAGAGCACCCCGAGCACGTCGGTGGTGTACTCGGACGGGCCGTCGTCGAACGTGAGGACCAGGGTCTTCTCGCCGGTCGTGGTGGTCCGGCGTCGCAAGGGCCCGCCCGCCGGCGCGGCACCGTCCACTTCGGTGAAGGCCCCCCTTCGTGCGTAGGCGTAGTGCTCGCGCCCCCAGCCGACGATGTTGGCCATCAACCCGAGGACGATCCAAGGAGCCGTCACGGCGAGCTGGCGACGGTCGGTCGCGCAGCGTTGCAAGTTCCGCGCCAGGAAGCGGCTGCGCACCAGGCCGTAGCGGACCACCCGCGCCGCCACCACGAGCGTGCACAACCCCGGTCTCGATTCCAGCCTGACCCGCAGCCAGCCGGGCGCGCGCCGCACGATGTCGCTCCGGGCCTGGCGACGCCCGCGCAAGGTCTGCTCCTTGACGAGATCCCCCAGACGGTTCGGTCCCACGTGCTCGATGCACACCGAGGGCTCGAACCACGTGCCGACCCCCAACTGAGCGAGGCGCTCGGCCATGAGGGCGTCCTCTTCGATACGGAGGCTCTCGTCGAAGGGCCCGGCGCGCCCTATGAGGTCCCGGGTGAACGAGAGTCCGTACGAACGCGGTATCCCCGCCGGCCCCGCCGGCGAGCCCTCCAGGCGGTTCTCGTAGCAGAGGAACGCCGTGGCCCGGGCCGCCGCCTTCTCGGGGTTCGCCGCCGCCACGGTGCTCGCCACCGCTTCGTGGCCGGCCCGGTGCGCGGCGACTCTGTTCGTGATCCAACCGGGACGAGCGATGCAGTCACCCTCCAAGAACGCGATGATCTCACCGCGCGCGACCTTCATCCCGAGGTTGCGCGCACCGCCTGGCATCAAGCGGACCGGGGATTCGATCACGTGCACCCCCGGGAAGTTGTGCCGAACCCGCTCGCCGGTGCTGTCCCCGCCTGACGTCGCCACGATCACCTCGAAGGGCTCGTCGCAGTCCTGTTGGACCAGGGAGGAGACCACCGGCACGATGGTGTCTTCGTTGTGGTAGGCGAAGACGACCGCGCTCAGAACGGGGCGGTCAGCCGTGTGCGGCTCGCGCTCGCCGGACGGTTGGCCGACCGGACCATCCTCGTCTGTGTGGACCTTCCCGCGATCGGGCACGCTCTGGTACTCCCATTGGACAGCCTCAATCCCAACGTTGCGCCGAATGCTACGCCGATTCGCCACGGCGGTTCGGCGTCGGACGCACACGTGGATCCAGTTACAGCACCGTGGTGGCCAGCATCAGCTGGTCTGGCAGGAGTCGTTCCAGGACTGCTCGCCATCGGCCTCGTAGAGGGCGATGGCGAGGTCGTCCTGCTCGGCCGGAGTCGCCTCGTTCGGGGGGACGTTGATGAGCTGCGGCATGCCGGCCAGCTGGGCCGCTTCGTTCCACGTCGCCTGGCTGAATTGGAAACCGCCCATGTACGTGCCCCCCGGCGAGACGGCGTCGTAGTTGCCGCCCGACTCGACCTGCAGGACGCATTGGAGGAAGGGAGGCAGCGAGGGGTCGCCCGTGGACGTGCTGGCGGCGCTTCCCTGAACCGCCGTGGAGGTGGTGGAAGGCGGCTCTGACGGGCGCGAAGTGGCCGCGCTGCAGCAGCGGCCGTGGCCTGTGCCGCCCGGACTGCCGCTGCAGCGGCCGCGGCCTGTGCCGCCTGCTGCTGGGCCACCGCCACGGCGAGCTCGCCCGTGATCTCTGACTGCTTGGACGCGAGCTGGACCTGGGTCTGGCGGGCGGCGTTGGCCAGCGTTGCCTCCTGGTTGGTGGTCGCTTGATCCTGTGCCTCTTGCTGCTCGAGCGTGGCGCGTTCGGCGCGCAACCCGTTCTCGTCGGTGTGAAGCGCGTCGATGGCAAGGGCGATATCACCACTCGCCACTTCTTCGTACTCCGCTCTCGTCGGCGCATCCTTCTGGTTCTCGAACAAGGCCTCGGTCCCGTTGACTTCCGGATCCAAGTTGATGTAGGCCGACACCGCCTCAGACTGGAGCCGCTTGCGATCGCGGCTCACCCGGCTGATGTCGGCTTGGATCTGGTCCTCGCTGGATCCGATCTCCGCCTCGTCGCGTTGGACCTTGGCGATATCGACGTCGTACTGCTGTTGGTAAGTGCCGATCTGGAGCTGCTCCAGCACGAGATCCTGGGCGATCTGGGCCGCCTGCGCTTTGAGATTGGACACTTGATCGGCCGCGACGGGTCCCGGAGGCACGACCACCGTTGCGGTGATCGCGGTCACGAGAGTCAGGCCCACCATTCCCGCCCCAACACCGGCGAGCCTTTGCACTCGGCATCGGAGACCTGGCTTCGTCGTCGGGCACTTCTCGGCACCGGTCACGATTGGGAAGACGTTTAGTCGATTTTGCGTCGACAGTGCAACCCGCGGTATGGCTGAGATGCGCCAACGACAACCGTCGACGAGAGGCGGCCGTCCACCGCGGCGGAGACACGACTGAGAGCGTGGGACGTGAGTGAGCCATCTTCCGGCGACTGGAGCACCCGTCTCCCTCCCTCGGATACGGTGCCACCATGTCGGATCGTCCGCCGCTGGCGGTCCTCGTGGGCGGGGCACCGGGATCGGGCAAGACCACGTTGGCGGAGGCTCTGGCCGCCGGTATGGATCTCCCGGTGCTGCACAAGGACCGACTTGTACACGGGCGGTGGCGCACTCTGGACAGGGCTACAGAGCTGGGACAGTCGGGCGTCGACCCATTCTTTCGCTCAATGGAGCTGTGGATCGCGGCGGGCATCAGCTTCGTAGCCGAACAGATCTTCTATCCCAAAGTGAGCGAAGCAGATGTGGCGAGTCGCCTTTCGTCGCGGAGCACCGTGGTGAACGTCCATTGTCGCAGCGCTCACTCATTCGATCGGTGGGAGCAGAGGATGCGGAACGATCCCCTTTGCGGAGAGAACCGCTTGAAGAAGTTGGTTCCCGTCGTGGAACGGCTCAACGCTGAGCTGCACGAACCGCTGGACTTCGCCTGCCCCTGCGTCATCGTGAACACCGACCACGGTTACCAACCGTCACTCGAGGCGGTGATCGGCCACATCGACGATCTCTACAGCAGACCGGACATTCACGACCTCGACAGGGCTCCAGATCTGACCGACTAGCGTCCCATCAGTCCGGCATTCGAGAACACATCCGTCGGTCGGTCTGGGTCGGGGACGTTGAACGCCGTTGATGGACGTGTTCTCGGTGGACTTGGCACCAACCACGTGTCGTGGGCCGAAGGTGGTCTGTACAGAGAGTTACTACCTGGAGACCGTGATCCCGACCTCCTGGACCGCTATCCGATCCTGCCTGAGCGTCGCTATCGCCTCTCGGGCTTCGTGGATTCTCAGTGGCCAGCGGCGGCCCTCCAGCCGGGGATGTCGACCCCGGGCGATGGGAGATCGGTTCGGGGCTCCGCCGCTCGCTTTATCAACTTCCAGCGTTCCCTGACCTGGCGCATGTGGTCATTGGTCACGTCGCTCCTGTCGTCGTGGTCACCGGCACCGTCGTGGCTGTCGTCGTGGTCACCGGCACCGTCGTGGCTGTCGTCGTGGTCACCGGCACCGTCGTGGCTGTCGTCGTGGTCACCGGCACCGTCGTCGTCGTTGCAGGCACGGTCGTTGTCGTTGACCGCGGCCGCGTTGTACTCGTCGTCGTGGCACCGCGGGTCGGAGTTGTCGTGACAACTGTGCTCTTCGTCGTCGCTGTCGTAATCGGTGGCTTGGCGGTGGCCACCGCCAAGGTGCCAGACGGAACGGTCGTAGCGGTGATGACCGTCGTGCCATTGACGAGCGTACTCACGAACGCTGTGAGGCCAGATCGATGCACCGTGAACGTGGTGGGAGTCGACCTCGGCGCGGTTGCGACAGACGCGGCTGCTGGCGCCGAGGGCGGAGCTCCCGTCGCCGTGGACGCCGGCGACGGGACAGAAGGTACCCCGGTCGCGCTATCGGCGCGCACAGGAGCGAGGGTCGGTGCCTGCGAATGACGAGAAAGCCCAGCGAACATCACGGTGGCAATAATGGCCACGGCAAACCCGAGGACGATATTGCGTGCGTTGTGCGGCTCGTACGGCCTCCTCGGGTGACCGGCGCGGTAGTCACTCGCGATACCGATGCCGATCAGCATGAACGGCGCCACTGCGGCCGCCACACCAATGAGGATCAACAACCAGCGGTGGTCCTTCATGCCGCCCTTGTGGGTATCGCTGTGAGGCGTTGAGATCCGCGGCGATGCAATCCATGAACCTGCTGGCGCACGGCCCTGCATTGAATGATGAGGTTCGGTGCTCCCATGTTCCGGACCCGCCGAGCGTCCGCAGGGCGACGTCGGAAGCTGGGAGGGAGGATGACCTTCTCGTGCTCGACCACGACCGCTCCTGTCTCGTCCATAGTCCGTTCAATCTGCCCGAAGGGGTTCTCCCTCCAACCATGATTGACGCGCCCTGGGGAACACAACCCGAACACAACCAGGGATTTCGTGTGGAAAACCCTGGTCGCACTGGGCAGAAGCCGGGGCAATTCGGGCAGTATTTCCGCAAAGTTCCTGCTCGTACCCGTAACCACCCACGGCATGAGTCATCCACCTCGAACCTGGCCGACCGTCCCCACCTCGGCGAGACCGCCCGAGCCTGACAGCACCCTCCCGACGTACGGCGTAGGGGGACACCTGTGTCCTGTGGGATCGGGGATCAGCCGGGTGGCAACGGACAGAGTCCTGCTCACCCGGTAGGGGTCAGAAAAGGACCGTTGGCCCTGTCACCGCCTGATGAGCGGGGCCACGGTGCGAAGCGAGGAGGTCCTGTGAGATGTCGATGAATTTGAATGATCCGAGGGTGGATGTCCCAGAGGGCGGCCTGAAGGCCGAGGTGTCCCCGGCGAGCAATGACAACGAGGAGGAGCGTCAGCAGGCCATCCAACAGATCAAACGGAGGCGCCGCTTCCAACTCGAGCTGGTCGTGTCCGGCATCGGCATGATGTTTCTGGTGTTGATCTGGGCAACCTGCGAGTAAAACAACGCGGGGCGGCTGGCCCACGCAGGGATTCAGCCAGAGTTCCGGAATCCACGACGTGTGGAACTACTGGATCGTCTATCCCCTCGGTGCCTGGGTTCTGATCATGGCCGGGCGCGCCTGGTCCGTCTACCGACACCGAGACATATCTGAGAGCGACATCCAGCGAGAAATTGATCGTCGGGCTGGCGGGCGCTGAGCACTGTCCCCGACGTGCCGAACTGCCTCACCGTCCCGGGCGAACGGAGGCACCCCTTTATCCAAGCTCGTAGCCTCTACCCGTGCGGCCATTTCGCTTTGGCTTCCAGGTGGCTCAGTGCTCCGCAGACGAACTGCGGGCACAGGCCCGGTCGGCGGAGGAAGCTGGATTCGAAGTAATGCATTCATGGGATCACGTCGTTGATGGATGGTCACCCCTCATACCCTTGATGGCGATCGCTGACTGTACGACGACTCTGCGTATCTGCCCGCTCGTCCTGAACAACGACTTTCACCACCCCGTCCATCTGGCCCAGGAACTCGCCAGCTTGGACCATCTGAGCGGGGGTCGCCTCGAAGTCGGGATCGGAGCAGGGCACTCCTTCACCGAGTACGAGGCCATCGGTCAGCACTTCGATCTCCCCAGGGTCCGCAAGGCCCGGCTTGCCGAGGCAATCGAGATTCTTCGTCAGCTGCTCGATGGCGAGACCGTGACCTATGGCGGTGAGCATTACAGCCTCGACAACGTGCGCACCCTGCGCGCACGCCAAGACCACGTACCCCTGCTTGTCGGCGTCAACGGGACAGCGGGCCCTCGCTCATGCGGCCCAGCATGCCGACATCATCGGTCTGACGATGCTCGGTCGCACCCTTGAGGACGGACAGCGTCACGAGGTCCGCTGGGAACAAGAACGGCTCGACGCCACCGTCAGATACATCAGAGAGCAGGCCGGAGAGCGCTGGGAGCAAGTGGAACTCAACGTGCTGGTCCAAGCTGTCGTGGTGACCGACGACAGGCGAAGGGCAGCCGAACAACTGGCTTCCCGAGTGCCCGGTCTGAGCGTCCACGATGCTCTGTGCGCACCGTTTCTCGCCATCGGGACCCACGATGAGATCGCCGACCACCTCGAAGTATGTCGGAAGCGCTGGGGAATCTCCTACTTCAGCGTCCGAGACCTTGATGGTTTCGCTCCGGTGATTCACCGGCTACGAGGTACCTAGGGGGTTCCTCGAACTACCAGGCGAAGAGGCGACGGGGACGCAAAATATACAAGTAGCCGTCCCAACCGTCCGGGGCAAACTTTCCAAATGGTGAGGTACGGTCAAGACGGTCACACAGTTCAGCGCTCTCAGATGGCCGACCAACCTTCTCGGCCGTGCCCGAGCCAATGAGGCTGTGGACAAGATCCGCAACGGTGAAGGCGATCTCTGGACTCTGCTCGAGGCACTTGGCCAATAGTGATCCAGGAGAGACAGTCATATATATCTCACCGTCAACGGAGCCCCCGATGACAGGAACAGCGTGCGGCCGGCCGTTGCTTCTGACAACTGCCACCGTGACGTTTCGCGTGGCGTTGATGAATTCTTCGACTTGGCGAGCAGTCCGAACTTCACCCTCCAGCGAGCGGGTAAACGAAGAGGCCGCTGCCATTGAAGCGTCGAGAAGGTCTTGGAGAGTCTCGATGGACACGTTTGGTGATGATATCCCTGCCCCTTCTCCGGGCGACTGGGACAACCTCCGCACTATCGTCGGCGACATGCAGATCGGTGCCCTGACGATCGAGGGCGTCTCTGATGGGAGCCTGCAGGCGCCACCGACGCTCCTGTTCAACAAGAGCGATCAGGATTGGCTCCAGCATTCCCAGTTCCTCGACACGGATGGGATGCTGCCCATCGAGATGGGCGGCTTCCTCGTACGCTGTGGGGATCGCCTGGCACTCGTCGATACCGGAATAGGCCCACACGCCGCTCCGGAGCGGACGGGGAGGTTCATGAAGAACCTGGCCGCTCGAGGAGTCGAGCCGTCGGAGATCACCGATGTCGTACTCACGCACCTCCATTTCGATCACCTCGGGTGGGCAACCGACGGGGAGCGTTGCTTGTTCGGCAACGCCACCTACCGGTGCCACGAGGCCGATTGGGAATTCTTCATGGGCTCCACCCCCTTCGATGACAGCCTGGCCATTTCCCAGATGGGTGGTCGAGCGTCGTCGGAGTTGCTTCCTCCCATCGCAGAGCGCCTCGAGACGTGGAGTGGGGACGAGACGATTCTGCCAGGTATGGACGTGCGCAGCGCCCCTGGTCACACGCCCGGCAGTACCGTCATTGTGATTTCGTCCGGGACCGAACGAGCCATGCTCCTCGGTGACGTCGTGCACTGTCCCGCCGAGCTCCTCAGCGACGACTGGGTGATGGTTGGTGACGTCGACAAACAACTTGCGCAGCGGTCACGTGAGGCTCTGGCCAGAGAGCTCGAGGGTTCGAACATCCCGTCGGCGGCGAGCCACTTTCCGGGGCTCAAATTCGGCCGGCTGTTGGCAGCCGAGGGCCGTCGACAATGGACCTTTCGCTGAGTAAGGCGATCGAACACGTGAGCTGTAGATCAGAACCGGTCGAGCCAGGTAGTGCCCATCTGCTCGCCGTAGCATTTTGCCGAGCGGCACTTCCTTAGTACGCAGAACCTTCCGAAATGATTCGAGGCGCCTCAAGTGCGGCCGTGTGGGATGTCTCGACCCCGCTCCGTATCGGCACTGAACCTCCCCGTCGGTCAGTCGGTGGATACCTGCGCCCCGAACTCCTTCGGATCGAAGTAGTCACGCCAGCCGGTGATGACTCCGGCATGAACCTCAAAAATGCCTGCAATCCTCAGGCTTGCCTTCTTTCCGCTTACCCTCACGTAATCGACCCTCTCGGTCATCACAACGGCGCCATCGGACAGTAGGTGGCGAATGTCGACGTCCACCTCGCCGCCCAGGCTCATCATCTGGGCGAGGTCTGCGACGATTGCTTCTCGCCCATGAACTGGTTCAAGGGGGCCGTTGCGATACTCGGCGTCCTCGCTGAAGAACCGGCTGAGCGTGGCGGCGTCGCCCGTCGGCCAAGCCGCCATGAACGCTGCCATGAAGTCACGCACGAGCTCCTCGGCGCTCAATGGTCCGCCCACGCGATCCATGGTTGCCCCGCTGGCCCCGTGGCGTCGAATCGGCGAAGCAGGCCGGACCGGATTGCGGTTTCCGTCAACTTGCGAACGATGAGGTCAGCCCTCGACGCGGAACAGCCGCCAACTCCCGGGGACGCCCTTGAGCCCGCGTTCGCCGCGATCCTCAAATTCGATGCCCGAACCCGCGACCAACGGTGGCACAGCACCAGAAACGAGAATCTCACCGGGTCCGGCGAGGGCCAACACCCTGGCACCTATGTGGACCGCCATCCCCGCAATGTCGTCGCCCCGGACCTCGATCTCGCCGGTGTGAATCCCGGCCCGTACGTCGAGGTCGAGCGCTCGAAGGGAGTCTCGAATCGCCTGGGCACATTCGATGGCCCGACCGGGGCTGTCGAAAGTGGCCACGAAGCCATCGCCGATGGTGTTGACCTCACGGCCGCGGAAACGCCCGATCTGAGTGCGCACGCTCTGGTCATGGCGGTCGAGGAGATCTCGCCATCGTCCATCGCCCAGCCGGGCCGCCCAGTCCGTGGACCCCACGATGTCTGTGAACAGGACTGTGGCCAAGACCCGCTCGGTGCCGAACCCGCCCCGGGTACCCGTCACGAATTCCTCGATCTCATCGAGAAGCTCACCAGCGTTGCCCACCCAGTAGAGCGCATCCGATCCGGACAACTCGACGTATTTCGCACCGGGAATGTGCTCGGCGAGGAAGCGACCGTGCTCGACCTCAAGGAACGGGGCCGAGACGTTCTCCCTGTGGATCACCAATGTCGGTACCCGGATCTGCGGGAGCAGTGGACGCACGTCGTTTTGGAATACCTCGGTCCAATGCGCCTGAGCCATAGCCGGAGTGGCGCCGAGGTTGCCCGCACGATCGAACCAGGCGCGAAACGCTGGGTCAGCAGCGACGCTCGGGGCGATCATGGTGAGCATATCCACGCCCAGATCCACCGCGTCGGGTTCGACAAGTGGCCGCGCTATGGAGGCGAGAAGACTTGGCGTGACGCCGTACGGGTAGTCCGGGCCCGACATGAGGCGGGCTGCGCCGTTCACGACGACCAGGTTCGCTACTCGCTCGGGGTGCCTCGCCGCCAGAGTGATGCCCTCCCCCGCTGCGAGAAAGGGGGCAAGAACGACGGATCGTTCGGAGCCGGCCGCAGCCAGGACGGACAGGGCGTCCTGCACCCAGTGCTCCCCGGTCGGGGCCGCCGACGGCGATCCCCGGTCGGACAATCCGACCCCGCGCTGATCGAAGCGAATCAATCGGCCAAAGGTCGCCAGGCGCCGCTGAAAACGTGCCAGGGACGGCTCCTCGTCCATGCAGTCGATCGGGATGATGAGCCCCGTGTACAGCAACAGGTCCACGGGCCCCTCGCCGAGCACCTGGTAGGCGATGTCCGAGTCGCCGCACTTGGCATAGCGGGTCCTGGTGCTGGAAGGCACCCCGACAAGGGTACCGGGCAGTCTGAATCCCTGTCCGACCCCGGCCGCTCACTCTTGCACCGCACATCGTCGGGTGGGCGTGGTTGGGATGTGCCACAGTGCGACAGGTGGCGCCCCAGGCCGGCAGCCAACGGAGACTCCGCGGAATTCAGAATGAAACGGTTCCGAGCACCGCTCGGGGATCAGTCGTCGGCACGATTTCCTTGCCGAGGGGGGCTATGGCCACAGTCGCCAACTTGAAGTTTCCGAGCCCAAGCGGGATGCCGATGATGGTCAGGCAGAGCAGAAGGCCGAGAACCAGGTGAGCGATGGCCATCCAAATCCCTACGAGGATGAACCAGATGACGTTTCCGATTGTGGAAGCGGTACCGGCGTCCGGCCGACGAACCACCGTTCTTCCAAATGGCCACAGCACATAGGCAGCGAGTCGAAATGACGCGATCCCAAATGGAATGGTGATGATCAAGACGAACATGACGAGGCCAGCCACTGCGTAACCCAGTGCCAGCCATACACCAGACAGCAGGAGCCAAATGACGTTCAACACCGTCCGCACCGTGTGAGTATCCCATAGCACTCCGGTGTGGCCAGCTGTCCCACCGTCCCGGCGTCATGAGCTATGGCCAGCGATCGTCAGGGCGCATAGATGTCGGTGATCTGTTGACCTCATGCGCTGCACGTTCCGCGTGGCACTGGGGTGGTCGCTTCGCATCGATCACAAAAGGCAATTCGGTCATGGTTCGTACTCATTTCCCACAGCGCGGCAAGGTGGGGGTATTGCCATCGTTCGCGATACAGGTTGCGTACGACCTCACGGTGTTGAGTGTCGCTGCGAATGCTTTCGCATCTTCGATGGTCTGCCAGAGAGCGATCAAGGTGTTGCTCGGTCCATCGCCAAAGCCATAGCGTCGGATGAAGCCAAGAGCATCACCCAGCAGCTCAAAGAGCGGCACGAGCGCCTCCCAGAACCGCTCAGCGCCTTCCTCGGTGTGGAACGTCGCTTGCAACATGAGGATAGCCCCCGCCGATTCGGGGCCAAGATGTCCCGCGGGTCCCTGCTGTGTCCCGATGACGCCGGGCGATATGGCGGATCGAGGAGGGCTCTCCTCACCGGGTCGGCAATCCATTCGGGCCTGACGGTCGTCACACGACGACCTAAGGTCTGTTGCGATGCGCGCTGCTGTGAATCTCCATATCGACGCTCCACCCGACAAGGTCTGGGAACTGGTCAGCGACATCACGAAGATGGGCGAGTACAGCCCTGAGGTGATTGAGGCCGAATGGATCGATGGTGCGAGGGGTCCAGCCGTTGGCGCTCGGTACCGCGGTCACGTCAAGCGGAATGAAAAATGGCCCGTCTACTGGACCACATGCAGGATCACCGAGTGCGTACCTGGTCAGATCTTCGAGTTCGCGGTCATGATGGGCGAGCGACCGGTGAACACCTGGCGCTACGAGTTCCGCGCGACTGGAGACGGAGGTACTGATGTCACCGAGTCATTCGACCTCGGCGACAATCTCTTCACCAAGATCTGGCGCCCACTCGGCGGCTACCTTCGGGAACGCCGCAACCGGCGGGACATGCTCAGCACCCTCGAACGTGTCAAGGTGGTCGCGGAGCGTCCGTGAGGCGGCCTCGGGCCGGCGACAGGTGAAGCTTCGGCATGAGATGGTGACTGATAACGCCTGTGACGAGGGAGCAGGGGTGGGAGTACCGGCGTCTACCTTGGCAGGCGCGGCTTTACGATCTCTGGTGAGGTGCCATGACTGCTGGTGAAAGATCAACCGTCAT
>CAVSLS010000008.1:0-15024 GCA_963728845.1 uncultured Acidimicrobiaceae bacterium | reverse complement strand
CCGAGCCTTCGACAAGATCCGCCAGTCCGCGCGGGGTAACCCGGCCGTGCTCATCCGGCTCATCGACTCCCTTGGCTCCATCACGTTGGACACCACCTCGGCCGAGCAGCGAGCGGTGCTGCGGCGGCAGGCGGACATGGGTCCTGCGGCTCTCGGAGGAGACGGTCACCGAGGAGAACGACCTGGAGGAGATCCGGTTCCGCTACCGGCGCATTCCGGGCGAGGACGCGTTCAAGGAGCAACCGCACACCTGGTCGAAGCTCGATCTGCCCTGAGCGACGGGACACCACGCATCCGGCGCGGGGCATCGGCGTCCGTTCGGGCGCCGTCTACTGGGACGCCCGTCGGTGTCCCCGTCGCCCGGACGACCAGCGTTCGGCCCACCGCTGCAGTGGTGCGATGGCTTCGCCCAGCTCCCGACCGTGGTCGGTCAGGGAATATGCCCCGTCACCGGTCTGTTCGATCAGCCCGGCCGTACGGAGTTCGCCCAGCCTTTCGTAGAGGACGCTCGAGGACATCTCGTCGCACCGAGCCCGGAGCGCTGCGGGCACCGAGGTTCCCGCCGCGCAGCTCCCAGAGGATGCGAAGCGCCCAGCGGCGTCCCAGCAGGTCGAGGGCGGCCATGAGCGGACGCCCCGTGGTCGAGCCACGGACCGGTCGGCCCGGGACGGGGGTGGCGGCTGGTGTCATCGGGATGGCGGGCGGTGTCACCTGGTGGCGGTCAAGGTCGGAGCCGCGGGTGCGTGGGTCGCGCCGTTGCTGTTCTGAATCCGAAACGTTAGAGTACCACCGGTCCGGACGTTTCGAAATCAGAAACCTTGGAGGTGACGGCCATGATCGGTGCCCCGCGTATCGCCGCCCTCGAGCCGCCGTTCGAACCGGCGGTCGAGGAACAACTGCGCTCGATGATGCCTGCCGGTGTCCCGCCGATCGGTCTGTTCCGGACCTTCGTCCGGAATCGGCCCATGGCGGCGGCGATGCAGACGTGGGGACGGCACGAACTGAGCCGTTCGCTCTCTGTCGGGCTGCGCGAGAGGGAGATCGTGATCGACCGGACCTGCGCTCGTTGTGTCTGCGAATACGAGTGGGGCGTCCATGTCGCCTTCTTCGCAGAGCGGGCCGGGCTCGACCGGGCGCAGGTGACGTCACTGACCCATGGCGCACCCGATGACGCTTGTTGGGTGGACCAGCGCGACCGGCTCCTGATCCGGCTGGTCGACGAGCTCCACGACTCGGCCGACGTCGGGGACGCGCTCTGGCGTGCCCTCCACGAGGAGTTCGGTGACGAGCAGCTTCTCGACCTGCTCATGCTGTGCGGGTGGTACCACGCCGTCAGTTTCACGGCGCGCTCGGCCCGTGTCGCTCTCGAGGACGGTGCCCCGACCTTCGCATCCGTGCGTTGAAAGGGGCGAGTCAGGCTCCCGCTTTATCGGTCGGGGACGTGGTCGTCGACCGTGGCGCCGTCGTGGTCGTCGACCTCGTCGTGGTCGTGGGGCTGGTCGTGGCCGCGGTGCCACCCGACCCGGCTTCGGAGGAGCCGGTTGCAGCCGTCGTTGTGGTGGTACCGCCGCCGTTCGTGGAGGACGAGGTGCTCGTCGTCGTGGTCGTCGTCGCCTACGTGGCGGGTGCGACGAACGGCGTCGGCGCCGCCGGACCATGCAGCGTCGTGAGGCTTGTGGAGGGTCCGGCCCTCAGGTTGGTGCAGCCGCGCGGTGTTCCAGCTTGGATCGCCCGCGGCGGCCTGGCGCTCCGGCTCAGCGGCTCGGGCAGGCCGTCCACGATCGTGGCCGGTGGCGCCAGACCACCCCCGTCACATGGCGGCCCTCGGCGGTGATGATGAGCGCACCGCTGTCCGTCTCGGGAGGGGCGGTGTCGTAGAAGGCAAAGTTGCCGAGGCCGTAGTCGACGTACTCGTTGCCGAGGTATCCGCCGCCCAACAGGACATCTGATTCTGCGCCGATGACGATGTCCGCTCCGGCCTTCACGAGCTGCTGCGCGAGCGGCTCCTGCTGAGGGTTCGGGCACGTCTGCGTCTCGTACCCCAATGCACGTAGACGATCACGGTGTCTGCGGTGCGACGCACCTGTTGGACCTCGCGGACGAGCTTGTTGTTGGGTCGATCGCAGAGGCGACGCCGGGCTGGGTGGCGGTGGCGGTCCACGTGTTCACCAGGTTGTCGGCGATGACTTGCGTCGCGGCGATGATGGCGATGCGCTGTCCGTCGATGGTGATCCTGTACGGGGCAAAGGCCTGGGCCGCGGTGTTGCCGATCCCGATGATCGGATAGCTGTCCTGCGACACGATGGTCAGGTTCTGGGACAGGCCCTGCGGTCCGCAGTCCAAGCCATGGTCGTTCGCCTCCGAGCCCAACGAGATGTCGGCGCTCTTCGAGCGCGGTGACGGCCGACGCCGGTGCGTCGAAGGTGTAGGGCTTCGATTGCGGCTCGGGACAGGTGCTGTCCGTGATGACCGTCTCCAGGTTCACCATGCTGGCTTGTGTCCCCGCGAACAGCTGCGGGATCGTCGTGCCCAGGGCCGTCGAGGGGTCCTTGGTGAGGTTCGCGCCCACCGTGCCTTCGAAGTGCGTGTCCCCCCCGAAGCCCAGCGTCACGGGGTGGCCGCTGCCCTTCCAGTCGGGGTTGAGGGTGAGAGCCGGGGGAAATGGTCGGCGGCCGTCGACTGGTGCTGCCTGGCGGGAGGAGCGGGAGGCGTCTTGCCCGAGCCGCCGGAGAAGAATGCGAAATAGATCACAAGGAGCAGGAGGAGCACCCCTCCGACCGCGAACTGGCGCCGCCGCCGCATGACCCTGCGTGAGACCACGGGGCACTATGGCACACGCCCGGCGGTCGAACCCGAGCGGGATGCTCGCTGACCAGCCGTTTCGCGCGACCGGCGCCGGTGGCTAGGAGACCCAGAGCCTGTCCCAGTGGGTCACGAGGGAGGCGACCAGACCCAAGCAGGCCGCGGCGATCATGTCGCGGCATTCGTCGAAGCCCGCATGGTCGCCGTAGTAGGGATCCGGAACATCGGCCGCGGCACCCGCAGCGGCGTCGAACCGCCTGAGCAGGACCAAACGATCGGGGTCAGCCCCCAGGCCGCGCAGCGTCTGCTGGTGGCTGCGGTCGAGTGCCACGACGAGGTCGATCTGCGAGAGCCGGGAGGACACCACCTGGTGCGCCACGTGAGGGTGACGCGGATAACCGGCGCGGGCCAGCGCCTCGGAAGCCAGCTCGTGCATGGGTTCGCCCTCGTGCCACGGACCCGTGCCGGCACTGCGGACCTCGAGGTGGTCGCCCATGGCGGTGCCGTCGCCCAGCTCGGTGGACGCGGCCAGCGAGCGGGTGATCACCTCGGCCATCGGCGAGCGGCAGATGTTCCCGGTGCAGACGAAGACGATGCGGTAGGGCCGGTTCCCGATCGGCCCCGGCGGCACGACGAGGCCGCCGGCTGGGAGTCGCTCGGGGCGGCTCACGTCGCCGCATATTGGTCGCGCAGTGACCTCTTGACGATCTTGCCCGTGCCGGCCCGGGGCCACTCGGTGCGGATCTCGAGCTGTTCGGGGATCTTCTGCGTCATGAGGCCGGCGTCGCGGCAGAAGGCTTCGACATCGGCGAGCTCGAGCCCGTCGGCGCCCTCGGCGAGCTGCACCACGGCGCAGACTCGCTCCCCTCGCTCGGGGTCGGGCAGCCCGATGACGGCCACCTCGATGACGCTGGGGTGGGAGTAGAGCAGATCCTCGATCTCCTTGGCACTGATGTTCTCCCCCTTGCGGACGATGACGTCCTTCAGACGACCGGTCAGCGTGAGGTGCCCGTCGGCGCGCAGCCGGCCGAGGTCGCCGGTGCGGAAGTAGCCCTCCTCGTCGAACGCATCCTCGTTCAGAGCGGGATCGGTGTAGCCGTGGAACACCATCGGGCCCCTGACCCGGACCTCGCCCTCCTCGTCGGGCCCGGCCAGCCGCCCGTCGAGGGTGACGATGCGGACCTCCGCCCCCTCCACCGGCTTGCCATCAGTGTTGGCCAGCTGCTCGTCGGTGTCGTGCGGCGAGCCGTTGGAGATCATCGGCACCTCGGTCATGCCGTAGCCGTGCACGACGCCGCGCCCGCCGATCTCGTCACGGACCTCGTAATGGATCTCGGGCGGTTTGGCCGCGCCACCGCCGGTCATGACCCGCAGGGCCGGAAGGATCGGGACCGCGGGCGACTTGCGCTGTTCCGCGAGATACGCCACGTAGAACGCCGTGCTCCCACCGACCATGGTCGCACCGTGCTCACGGAAGATGGGCAGGACGTCCGGTGCCGAGAACGCCTCGACGAGGATGGCGGGGAACCCGACGGACAGCATCGTCACCAGATAGTCGGGGCCGGCAATGTGGGCGAACGGGAAGGCCATGGAGCCCACGTCGTCGGGACGCATGTCGAGGGCTCGGGCGAGGCCCCGACCGCCGGCGATCAGGGTCTGGTCGGTGTGCCGCACGCCCTTGGGATCGGCGGTGGATCCCGAGGTGTAGTAGATCCAGCGGATCGGGGCGTCCGCCGGGTCAGTCCCCGGGGGCGGCGGGGGTAGGACCGCCGGGTCGGCCTCCGGAAGGCCCTCACCCGTCGTCAGGATCGTTGGCGGCGACGCCGCGCCGGCGAGGGCGCGCTCGGCGATGGCGGAGAAGTCGATGTCGCGCCAGGTGCCGGGGATGGCGAAGAGGTCGGCACCCGTCTGACGGAGGGCGAAGCCGACTTCCCGCTCGCGGTAGAGGTGGATGATCGGGTTCTGGACGGCGCCGAGGCGGGACAGCGCGATGGAGAGCACGACGGTGTCGATGCGGGTCGGGAGCTGCCACGAGACGACCGAGCCCGTCCTCACGCCCATCCCGTGGAGTCCGGCGGCGACCCGCTCGGCCCGCTCGCGGAACTGGCCGAACGTGACCGTGTCACCGTCGGCGGCGATCAGCATGGGGTGTTCGGGCGACGCGTGGGCCCGGCGCTCGACGAGCTCCCACATCGTGCGGGCGTCGGTGAGTATGTCGCTCGTGGTCGTGGTCATGACCTCTCCTCCCGGGACCCCTCTCATAGCAGGTGGATGCGGCGGGCCGGCGGTGGTGCGGCACCCCTGGTGCGTCCTCGGGACCCCGACGGTGCAGAATGTCCGAGTGGCGAGACGGCCCGTGCACTCGGAAACCCATTCCATGAAGTCCTCGGACGGCGGCGGCGACCAGCGGCTCGACCGCCGGCGTCAGGCCAGCCTGGTCGGGGTGGCCGTGGCCGTCGTGCTCCTGGCCTGGTTCGCTCTGGCCAACTTGCGACGGGTCCAGATCGATTTCTGGGTCTTCAACCGCCAGGCGCCCTTGATCCTCGTGATCGTGATCTCCGGCCTGCTCGGGGCGCTGATCACCGCCCTCGTCATGCGCCGCAAGCCCAAGGAGCCCAAGGAGTAGGGCCGTCGCCGGGCCAGGGTCCAGCGGTGGTGCGGGCCGGGTGGCCCGAACCGGCCCGAGCCGACCCGAGCCGACCCGAGCCGGCCCCGTTGGGCAGGCCCTCCGGCATCGGCGGCCGCGTTCCGCCCGTTCGGATCCCGTTCTAAGCTGAGCGGCGGTGGAGAACCCGAGAAGGGCAGGCACGAAGGGGCACAATCTCGTTGTCCGCGCCCTCCTGGCGTGCAAACATGGGACGCAGATGGATGTGGAGATCCCAGGGGGCAGGTGGTAGTGCCGCTTTCCGACCACGAACAGCGAATTCTGGCCGAGCTCGAGGAGTCACTGGTCCGTCAGGACCCGGAGTTCGCCGAACGGGTGCGGTCGGAGACCGTCTACCGACACGCGGGCCGCTACTGCAAGTGGGCCGCCGTCACCTTCGTCATCGGCGTGGTCATTCTCGTCGCCTTCTACAGTAAGTCCGTCCCGGCCGGCTTCGTCGGCGTCGTCATCATGTTCGCCTCGGCGGTCTGGTTCGAGCGGAACCTGCGACGCATGGGTCGCGCCGGTTGGCATGACTTGACACGCACGAAGGACGGCGAGTCGAAGCCGAGCGGCGCAACGGGTGGTATCGAGGGTGCCGTGAGCGAAGCGCGCGACTGGTTCCGCTCCAGATTCCACCGGCGCGAGAACTGAGCACGGCGCGGGGTCGCACGCGACCCTGCTGAGCCGGGACACACCGTTGGCGGAACAAGCGTCGAGACCGGGGCTGAGGTAGCGCCCGTCCGTGACGGATCTCGCGCTGGCCGTGGACATCGGCGGCACCAAGATGGCGGCCGGGTTGGTCACACTCGACGGTTCCCTGGTGGAACGGGCGATGCGGCCGACGCGGGCGTGGTGGGGGACCGACGCGGGCGGCGGGGCGGGTGAGGCGCCTCACTCCCAGGTGGAAGGGGCGGAGACCCTGTGGGACGACCTCGCCGAGCTGGTGCAGGACGTCGTCTTGGCGGTCGGTGGCGGGGACCGTGTCCTCGTCTGCGGGGTGGGATGCGGGGGGCCGATGACTCCCGGCGGAGATGAGGTGTCGCCGCTGAACATCCCCGCATGGCGTTCTTTCCCCTTGCGCTCGCGACTGAACCAGCTGACCGGACTCCCCGTCTTCGTCGACAACGACGCCAAGGCCCTCGCGTTGGGCGAGGGCTGGGTCGGTGCCGCGGCGGGCCGCACGGACTACCTCGCGATGGTGGTGTCGACGGGCGTCGGCGGTGGCATCGTGCTCGAGGGAAGACTGCTCTCCGGGCGGCTCGGCAACGCGGGCCACATCGGCCACATCATCGTCGTTCCCGGCGGAAGGAAGTGCCACTGCGGCGGCCGTGGCTGCCTCGAGGCGGAGGCATCCGGGACGGCGCTGGCCGCCATCACGGGGCAGCCGGCCCGACTCGCTCCCGCGGTCGTGGTGGAGCGCGCGGGGAGGCTGGTAGGTCGCGCCATCGCGTCGGTGGTGAACCTCCTCGACCTGCCGCTCGCCGTCGTCAGCGGATCGGTCGCACTGGGTTTCGGCGAGCCCTTCTTCGGGGCCGCCCAGGCGGAGATGGACCAGTTGTGCCGGCTCGAATTCGCCCAGGGTGCACTCGTCGTGCCGGGCGGCCTCGGCGACCGGGGCCCACTGATCGGTGCGGCCCGTGTCGGCTGGTGCGGGGCGGGCGCCGCGTGAAGCAGCCCGCGCCGGAGAAGAGCGTGCCGACCGGTCCGGGTCGGGGCGGCCGGGCCCGATGGGCCCGGGACACGGCCGTCGTCACGCGGGCCGTCCTGCCCCGTCCGGGTCTGTGGTGGGCCGCGTTCGGCGCCGTCCACCGCATGGCCCGGCGCGGGTGGTGGCATCGCGCACCCTTCGTCCCTCTGCCTGGAGAGG
Organism: uncultured Acidimicrobiaceae bacterium; assembly: GCA_963728845.1. GTDB lineage: Bacteria > Actinomycetota > Acidimicrobiia > Acidimicrobiales > RAAP-2 > Bog-473. The sequence continues at coordinate 7,708 of CAVSLS010000008.1, read as the reverse complement.
GCTACTGGCGATTCCGGCTCGTCACCGCGTACGGCGGGGACGGTCAAACCGGGGTGCTCACCCCGTCCGACGTCGTGGCCTTCCTGCGATGGTGCAAGAGGTCGCGGCCCCGCCGCGGATAGCCTCTCTCGGGTATGGAGCGGGTGCTCCTCCTCAATGCGACCTACGAGCCGCTCGCCCTCGTTTCCGACCGTCGTGCCGTCGTTCTGATGCTCGGAGGCCGTGCCGAAGCCGTCGCCGTCCGTGAAGACTGCAAGGTCTTCCATTCGGCCAAGCTCAAGATCGAGGTGCCGTCGATCGTGCGGCTCTCGCATATGGTCCGCATCCCACGCTGGGCCCGCACACCACCCGTGACCCGTCGCTCCGTGCTCCGGCGCGACGGCGGGCTCTGCGTGTACTGCTCGCAGCCCGCCGACACGATCGACCACGTGATCCCGCGCAGCCGGGGTGGCACCCACGATTGGTTCAACGTCGTCGCCGCGTGCAAGCGCGACAACTTGGTCAAGGCCGATCAGTTGCTCTCCGAGTTGGGGTGGACACTCCGGGTGAAGCCAGCCCCGCCCGACGGGCACCTGTGGCGGCTGCGCCATCTCTCCGACGTCGATCCGTTGTGGGCGCCGTATCTCGCTGCCGCCTCCTGAGGTTGACCTCCTCGCGATCTCTCTTCGACGTCGAACCGTTTCGTCCCGAACCCCGCCGGGTCGCCCTGGCCCGTGAGATCGTCCGGCCCACGCTCGTGCTCGGCAGCACGCAGCCGGCGGAGCTCGTCGATGCGACCGCCCTGCGGCGGCGGGGCGCCGAGCTGGCCCGGCGCCGCAGCGGAGGAGGGGCAGTCTGTCTCGAGCCCGGCGCGCAGCTCTGGCTGGATGCCTGGATACCCAAGGACGACCCCCTGTGGCGAGCCGACGTGTCCGTCGCGGCCGAGTGGGTCGGGAAGTGGTGGCTGGACGCTCTGGCGGGACTCGGGCACCAAGGCTTCGACGTTCATACCGGCAGGTCGTCACCTGGCCCGTTCGGGGCATTGGTGTGCTTCGCCGGGCGGGGACCCGGCGAGGTCTTCCACGGTGCGCGCAAGGTGGTGGGGCTCTCGCAGTGGCGGGGCCGGGAAGGCGCCCTGTTCTCGTCGTGCGCGTATCTTCGGTGGGATCCCGCGCCATTGCTGGCGCTCATCCACCCCGATCGAACGGTCCACGAGGCACTGACGCGCGATCTGAAGACGGTGGCGCTGGGTCTCGCCGAGCTCGACCCAGCGGTGGAGGACCTGGTTCCCCTGCGCGAGCGGCTGCTCGGCTCGTTCGACGCCTTCGGAGGAGGCGCGGCGTAGCCGACCGGTCCGACCCCTCCTTCGTTTCCCTCCCTTCGTTTCCCTCCCTTCGTTTCCCTCCCTTCGTTTCCCTCCCTTCCTACGCGCACTCTTTCGATCCGTCGCCGCTCGAGCCGGCGCTGGGGTAGCCGATCTCTCCGGGCCTTCAGCGCAAGAACGGTCCCGGGCAATGGGCCTTCGCCGGACCGGTTCGTGGCCGGGTCGGTCCGGCCGCCGGAACGGGCCTGGCCTGCAGGCGGCGGCGGCCTATCCAAGGGTGGCAGCCCTGGCCGGGGACGTTGGGCCGGGTGGTGGTTGCATTTGGGTTGCCTGGGGGCCGTAGTGGTTGTGCAGTGGAGGAAAAGGGCGTAGAGTGGTGCGAAGTGGTGTAAGGGGGCGTCAAAGGACGCAGGCCAGGGAGCGACGTGGGAGACACAGCTGGTGGCAGGCTTCGTCGGAAGGTACGAGCACTCGCTCGACACGAAGGGCAGGGTGATCCTGCCCGCGAAGTTCCGCGGCCAGTTCGAGCGAGGCGGCTATCTGACCCAGAATTCGGAGGGCTGTCTCGCCCTCTGGGCGCCCGGGGAATTCGAACGGCAGATGGAGCAGATGCAGGAGCGAGCGGGTACGAGTCGCGCCGACCGCAACCGGGCGCGGATTTGGGCGTCGAACTCAGCCGAGGTCGAGATCGATCGGCAGGGGCGCATGCCGATCCCTGCACACCTGCGGACGTTCGCTCACCTCGACGCCGAGGTGCTCGTGCACGGTGCCATCGACCGGGTCGAGCTGTGGAACCCGGCGGCATGGGCCGAGCGCGTGCTGCCCGAGGAGAGCTGGCTCCTCGAGGCAGACGAGGACTAGCACCGGCGAGGACAGATGGAGCGACCGGCTCGCGGACGAAGGACTGGACGAACGACAGGACCGAAGGGACCGACGAAAGGACCGAAGGAATAGACGAACGGACACGACGCTGGACCACGACAGAGAAACACGGAACGCACTGGACCATGTGCAGCTCCTCGACCGGCACGCTGGAGGGCCACTCCACCCACCTCCTAGCTGGTCGTCCGGACCTCCACCTCCCTCTCGACCCACCGGCCGAGGGGCTGCAGATGGCCCACTCGTTCGAACACATTCCCGTGCTGCGCGACGAGGTGGTCTCGCTGTTCGCGTCGGTTCCCCCCGGCGTGGTGGTCGATGCGACCGTCGGTGGGGGAGGGCACGCCGCAGCGTTGCTCGAGGCGTATCCAGCGCTGCGGGTCGTCGGGTTCGACCGTGATCCGGCGGCCCTCGAGGCGGCGCGGGCGCGCCTGTCCACCTTCGGAGACCGGGTCTCGCTCGTGCGGGCCCCGTTCTCGTCGCTCCAGGAGAACCTCTCGGCCCGTTCCTTCGGGCCTCTCTCGGGGGTCCTCTTCGACCTCGGCGTCAGCTCGCCACAGCTCGATCGGGTGGAGCGGGGCTTTTCGTTCCGGGTCGACGGGCCGCTCGACATGCGGATGGACCCGACCACCGGCCTGACCGCCGCCGACCTGGTGAACAGCCTGCCGGAGGAGTCGCTCGCCGCGCTGTTCCGGCAGAACGGTGAGGGCCGACTGTCCGGGCGCATCGCCCGCGCGGTCGTGGGATCCCGGCCACTGACCTCCACGAGGCAGCTGGCCGAAGTCGTGTCATCGTCGGTGCCGGCGGCGGTCCGGCGCAAGGGCCACCCGGCGCGCCGGGTGTTCCAGGCCCTGCGCATAGAGGTCAACGACGAGCTGGGGCAACTCCGAACTGCGCTGCCGGTCGCCTTGTCGCACCTGGCGGTCGGGGGAGTGTGTGCGGTGATCAGCTACCACTCGGGCGAGGACCGCCTCACGAAGCAGACGTTCGCCGACGCTGTCTCCGGCGGCTGCGTGTGCCCCCCGGGCCTGCCCTGCGTGTGCGGTGCCGTCCCACGTCACGCGCTGGTGTTCCGAGGTGCGCGGAAGCCGGCAGCGTCCGAGGTTGCTTCGAACCGGCGTGCCGAGAGCGCTCGACTCCGTGCCATCGTCCGGACCGAGGCGGTCGAGGACGCCGGGGACGAAAACGGCGCGTCCGTGGACGACGGGGACGAGGACAGGGACAAGGGCAAGGTCTGATGGCGCCTCCATCGGCCGCGACGGCGGCGCCGGACCGCCGGATCGCCCGCCGTGCCGCGGCACCGACGCCGCGCCGGGCGCCGCTCCGCGTCGTCCCCGGCCGCTCCGGATCCCGCACCCGTCGGTGGCGTGCCCCGCTCCGTCAGGCGCGGCTGCTCAACATCATGGCCATCTCGATCGTGGTGGCCACTCTTTTGGCCGTCGTCGTGGGGCAGGCGCTCCTCGCCAACGGCCAGGTGAAGCTGTCCACCCTCCAACACGAACTCGCGCTGGAGCAGAGCGCGCACCGCCAGAGCGAACTGGCGGTCGCCCAACTCGAGACGCCATCACGGATCGTCGCTGCCGCCTCCGGTGAGCTGCACATGGTGCGGCCGCCGAACATCGTCGAGCTCCCCTATGTCTCGTTGTCGGTTCCGCTGCCGACTCCCAACGTGACGGCGGCGCCTGCGCCCGTGACAACGACGACGGTGCCGCCGGCGACGGCTGCAACGTCCACGACGACTCCTACGTCCACGACGACTCCTACGTCCACGACGACTCCTACGTCCACGCGATGAGCGTCACCACCCGACACGACCCTCACCGCGCGCCGCTGGTTCCGGGCGTCGCCCGTCCGCGAAGACGGCGTCGGCGCGGACCCCACAACGCTCGCCAAAGCCTCCGGTTCAGCCCTCGCGGCCGGTCCGGACAACGCGCCCCGTACGGCCGGCCCGCTCCCAGCCCGCCACCCCTGCGCGCCGCCCGGCCTCGACCGGAACCGGGGCCCGACCGCGTCCACACCGACCGCCGGCGAAGGTCGCCCGGCTGCCGGTCTCCCGGCCCCGACGCGCCTGGGCGGGCGGCACCTTCCAGCGCCGGATCCGCCTCGTCCGGTTCGTGCTCGTGGTGGCCATGCTGCTCTTGGTGGCCCGACTGGTCGACGTCCAGGTGCTGCACGCCGGCGCCTACGAGGCGGCGGCGCGAGGGGAGTCCTCCATATCCGTCTCCCTGCCCTCGCTGCGAGGTGGGATCTACGCGCGCGACGGCGCCCCCCTGGCCATGTCGGTGCCGACAGACGACGTGGTTGCCGACGATTTCCAGGTCGCGCATCCCGTGCAGACGGCACTTGCGCTCTCGCCGATCCTCAACATCCCCGCCACGACGCTTGCCACCCAGCTGCACCGCCCCTCTGGTTATGTCGTCCTCGCCCGTCAGCTGCCCCGGTCACTCGGGCAGAAGATCTCGGCGGACGCCTTCCCCGGCATCACGATGATCGCCGACTCAAAACGGATCGTGCCCAACGGAAACCTGGCGGGACCGGTTCTCGGGTTCACCAACGCGGCAGGCCATGGAGCCGCCGGACTCGAATTCGGGGACAATCATCTCTTGGCGGGAACCGACGGCCGGGAGACGATCATCGAGTCGCCTGGGGGTGTGGCGTTGCCACAGTCACCCGTCGCGAACCAAGTCGCCACGTCGCCAGGCACGGGTCTGGAGCTCACGCTCGATACCGAGCTCCAGTACGAGTCGGAGCAAGCCCTGGCGGAGGCGATCGAGTCTTCTCACGCCGCGAGTGGCACAGCGGTGCTGATGGACGTCAAGACGGGCCAGGTCCTCTCCATGGCCAATCTCGTCGCCACCCACCCCAATGCACCTGCCGCGACGACCGGCACGACCCCTCCCGCGCCCGGTGGGGTCGTGCCGATCGGTCCCCACGACGCGGTCGACGAGGCGCCCGACAACCTTGCCGTCAGCCAGCTCTACGAGCCGGGGTCGGTGTTCAAGCTCGTCACCTTCTCGGCTGCACTGGCGGACAGCCTGATCAACCCCAACTCCGTCTTCAAGGTGCCCGACCAGATCAAGCTCGACGGGTCCATCTTCCACGACGCCGAGCCCCACCCGACCGAGACGCTGACCGCGACGCAGATCCTGGCCCAGTCCTCCAACATCGGGACCTCGGAGATCGCTCAGGGTGTCGGCGAACAGCGCCTGCTCGACCAGGTCAAGGCGCTCGGTTTCGGGCAGTCGACCGGGCTGCAGTTCCCAGGGGAATCGCCCGGCCTGCTGGCGACAGCTGCGCAATGGGAGCCGACCGACTACGTCTCGCTTCCCATCGGTCAGGTGGACGCCGTGAGCGCACTCCAGGTGCTCGATGCGTACAACGCCGTGGCCAACGGTGGCGTCTTCGTCGCACCCAAACTGGTCCAGGCGACGGTGAGCCCGACGGGCTCGGTCACCAGGACCGCTCCCTCCGCGACCCACCCGGTGTTCTCACCCCCGGTGGACGCCGAGCTGACATCGATGCTCGAGCAGGTCGTCAACCAGGGCACCGGCACGAGTGCCGCAGTCCCCGGGTACACGGTGGCCGGAAAGACCGGCACCGCCCAGATCCCCACGCAGGGCAAGGACTCGTACGTGACCGGCGCCTACATGGCCTCGTTCGTCGGGTTCGCACCCGCAGCCAACCCCACGTTCTCCATGATCGTGGTCCTCGACCGGCCGACCCCGATCTTCGGCGGCACCGTGGCCGCACCGGTGTTCTCGCAGATCATGAGCTACGCGCTGCACCGCTACGACATCCCCACCACCCCGGGAGCCAAGACCACCACCACCCCCGGGTCGACCCCCAAGGCGACCGATCAGGCGCAGGACATCACGTGAACCTCACCGACATACCCATTGCGGACGTGCCGCGAAGGTGTCCGGGGCATGCAACGCTGTCGGGTCGATCATGCGAACCGTGCCCATGAACCTCCTCTTCGACGACGTCGACGTGATCGAGTCGGTAGGTGAACCCGCCTCGGTCGTGGTCGCAGGCATCTCCCACGACAGCCGTCGGGTGGTGCCGGGGATCTCTTCTGCTGTGTCCCCGGCCACCTCAGCGACGGTCACGCCTACGCGGCCGAGGCAGTCGAGCGCGGTGCCGTCGGCCTCTTGTGCGAGCACTTCATTGCCGACCTGCTCGAACACGACGTCGTGCAGACGCGGGTGGCGCAAGGAACGATGCGACCCGTCATGGCCCGGCTGGCTGCGGCTTTCTACGAGCACCCGGCCCGGGACCTCTTGATGATCGGCGTGACCGGTACCAACGGCAAGACCACCGTGACCCAGCTCCTCGGCGACCTTCTCACTGCGACGGGTCGCCCCACCAACGTGATGGGAACGCTGTCGGGCGCCAGGACGACGCCCGAGGCGACCGAGATCCAACGGGTCCTGGCCGGCGTGCGCGACCGCCAGAAGTCTGACGGTGCGCGCCATGTCGTGGCCATGGAGGTGTCGAGCCACGCCCTCGTCCAATCGCGGGTCGAGGGCATTCACTTCGACGTCAGCGTCTTCACCAACCTCAGTCACGACCATCTCGACTACCACGAGACGATGGAGGAGTACTTCGAAGCAAAGGCGACGCTGTTCACCCCGGGGTACGCGTTGCGGGGCGTCGTCGATGCGGACGATGCGTGGGGCCGGCGACTCCTCGAGCGTGCCCGCATCCCCATGGTCGCCGTCAGCCATTCGGACGCCACCGACATCGTGTTGGAGCCGGGCCACACCGAGTTCACCTGGCGCGGCCAGCGGGTCACGACCCCTCTGACCGGCGCCATCAACGTCGACAACTCCCTCTTGGCGGCCGAGGCGGCCCTCGCGGTCGACGAGCTCGGGTTGGCGCCAGTGGAGATCGCCCAGGCCATGAGCGAACTCTCACCGGTCCCTGGACGGCTTCAGGTGATCACCGTGCCGGCACCCGAGGCGTCCCACAAAGCCCGGAAGCAGGAGAGACGCGTGGCGCAGCGCGGCGTGGGGGAGCGCCCTCCCTTCACCGTGTTCGTCGATTACGTGCACACGCCGGCCGGGCTGGAGGTGGTGCTGGGCGAGGCTCGAACCTTTGTAACGGGCGGTCGGGTCCTGTGCGTCTTCGGCTGCGGGGGGAACCGGGACCGGGCCAGCGGCCCCTGATGGGCGGCGTCGCCGCGCGGTGTGCGACGTCGCCTTCGTGACGTCGGACAACCCGCGAACGAGGACCCGGCTGCCATCGTCGCGGAGGTGCTGAGCGGGGTACCCGGCGGGAGCGACAACCCGAGGATCGTGGTCGAGCTCGATCGCAGGGTGGCGATCCGCCGTGCCCTGGACGAGGCCGGCCCGGGGGACGTCGTCCTCATCGCCGGGAAGGGCCACGAGACCTATCAAGAGATTGAGGGAAGGCGGTTGCCCTTCGACGACACGGTCGAGGCGCGCAAGGCCCTGTCGGTGCGCTTCGGGTCGGATCCGAGCACATGGGCGCGGGGAGCGGCGCCGGCATCACCGGCCGCGGTCA
>CAVSLS010000007.1:0-28104 GCA_963728845.1 uncultured Acidimicrobiaceae bacterium | reverse complement strand
GACGAAAGCGCTGATGAGGCGGACGAGGTGTCAATCGCCCAGAGCCGAGGCTCGGCCGGAGCCGAGCAGCACAACGAAGGCGACGACCGCAACGATCCCGAACACGACGAGGGCGAGCGAGCGGACGGCGCGCGAGGAGAGCTCGCGCCTCTTTCGCCTGTACGTCTCTGTCTCTGGCTTCATCGACCGCCACCCGCAGTTGGTTCTTCGGGATTGTCGAGCCAATCGTTCGTTGGGACCCGCTCACTTACGGTGATAACCCGGCGGGGCCGCGCCACAAACCCGATTCGTTCGGCCCGCATTTGGCCCAGAGTCATAGCCATGGGTGTGTAGCCAGGTAACGAACGGAGCGACGCCAGCGGGTTTTTTCGCCTCCGGAGGGTTTCTGTGATCGAGAGGACTCGTAACAAGGTGCAGCCGCTGTGCAACAACACGTCAGCAACTCAGCGCGAACACCGGGTGTCGGGCCGCCACCTCGCCCCACTCCTCGTCGGTGGAGTCAGGGGTGACGCCGTCGAAGAACATCCCCGTCTCGAACTTCCAGCGGCGCAGGTAGGCCCGCAGGATGGGCACCCGGTCGGCCACGGGGATCTCCCTCGCGGTGCACAGCTGACGCCGGCGGCCGAGGATCAGCACGAGATGTCCGTCGGCGTGGCGCACGTTGCGGACCCACTGGGTCTCGCCACGCGGGGCGACGAGGTACTGGGTCTCATCTATGGCGAGGAGGTTCACTGGGGTGTGGTGCAGCTTGCCGCTGGTCCGGCCCCGGTGCTCGAGCACCCGCGACCCCCAGACGCTGATGCCCATGCGGGTCAGGCCGCTCAGCACGCGGTTGAAGACGTTGCGCGTGAACCAGTCGGGGCGCTTGTAGTGGGCTGACGCCGGCTGCTCGGGAGTGGGGATCGTGCTCATCTGTGTCTCCTGGGTCCTGGTTTGTCATGAACACTGATACTAAAAGCGAACAGTGTTCTTGTCAAGTACTTGTGTTCTCGGTCCGGAACGTTCAGACTGGCTCCATGGCAATCGCACGCACCGCCCGGGAGCGGGTTCGCGAGGAGATGACCGCGGAGATCCTGGCCGTGGCGCGGAGCACGTCGCCCGGGAGGGGGCGGCGGCCCTGTCGCTCCGATCCATCGCCCGCGATCTGGAGATGGCGCCGTCGGCGCTCTACCGCTACTTCGACGGGCGTGACGCCCTGCTCAGTGCCCTGATCCTGGGCGCCTACGAGGCGCTGGCGGCGGAGGCGGAACGAGCGGCAGACGAGGCGGAGCGGCAGCGCCAGGGGCGACGCCAAACGGTGGCTGTTCGTACCCCGGGCCCTCCACGCCTGGGCCCTGGTGCATCCCGCACGAGTGGGGGCTCATCTTCGGCACGCCCGTCCCCGGCTATGAGGCGCCCGAGGACACCGTCGAGCCGTACGCACGGGTGGCCCCCCATCTGGTGCGCCCCGTGCTCACGGCGAGAGCGGCGGGTCGGTTGCGCATGGACAAGCGGCCACGGAAGGTCTCAGGCGAACTCCGCGATGCGGTGGCGCCGGTGGCCGACGGGCTCTTCCCTGGGATGCCGGTCGAGAAGGTGGTGCTGGCCATTCAGGCCTGGACGACCATCGTCGGCGTCATCAGCCTCGAAGTGTTCGGGCACTGGCGCAACACGATCCTTCATCCGGAGCGGTTCTTCGAAGCCACAATCAGGCAGGTCGCGGAGACGATCGGGCTGACCTTGATATAAGGCCGCCTGGGCACGTCCCCGCCGTTGAGGGGGGCCCTCTCAGCGGAGCCTGTCGCGCGCAGGACCCGTGCCCGCGCGCTGAGCTCCTCGAGCTCGTCCTCGGGTACCCATACGGCCATGGTCCCGACGAGGTCGAACACCAGCGCCGCCAGCTCGGCCAGCTCCGAGCTGGGCTCGTCCAGCTTGATCTGGGAGAACGGCAATGCGACGTTCACACGGTTGGATGGCGCCACCAATTGCGTGGCACTTCGCGGCAATTTTGGAGGCCGCGCCTCCCGTTCGACTCAGCCCACAAACAGCTCTCGGATGACTTCGCCACCCCACCATCCTGGTCGCCCAAGGTGGATTCCGCCAGGGCCGATCGTCCCGAGTCAGTGAAGGGCCCCGGCCGGGGACGTCCTGGCAGGAGGGGACGGTTACCCAAAACGGGCAGTCTCACCTCGATCCCCACGTTGGCCAGGAAGACCAGCTTGTGCTCGAGGGCGTTCTGCCAATCGACCATGTCCTTGTCGAACTGCATGCGGTCGCCTTCTTCGCACACGTGCTCGAGCTCGTCGAACGCCACGTCTTCAGCATCCAGCAGGGCCCGATGCTTCAAAAGGAAGTGGTCGTCGATCGGCTGATGCACGTCGTCCCTCCTACTGCGGCCCGACCGTTGCGAGCCGGTTCCGAAAGAATACTTCCGTCGCACGTTGTTCGCTTGGGTCGCCCGCCGAGGCGGAGACGCTGATTCGCAACCCCCGGGCAATTCTCCCGGCCGACCCGGAACCCGATCCGCCAGGTCCGGAGCGCGAGTAGCGCCGGGTGTCCTACCAGGTTGCGTCGAAGACGGTGGTAGGTCCGGGGCATCACGGAGCGGAAGACCGTGGCGGCGTCGATCAGGCCGGAAGCGCTGATCTCGAGCGCTGGCCCACCCGCCTTCGCCAGTATCCGGCGTGCCACTGCCTCCACGGTGCGGGTCGTCATCCACGGAGGCCTGCGCCATCCACGTCCCGAGCGCCCCCAGCCCCAGCTCGGTGGCCATGAAGGCGGGGTAGACGACGTGGACGTGGACCCCCTTGGGGGGCCAGCCGGAACGAGGTTGACTCGGTGAAGGCCGACAGCGCCGCCTTCGACGAGGGGTAGGCGCCGGGCCCCGGCGAGGGCAGCCAACCACCCCATCGGAGGAGACGTTGACGATCGTGCCGTGCCCACGCTCGACCATGACCGGGAGCACGGCCAGGGTGGCGGCCACCAGGACGAAGAAGTTGACGTCGAAGATGCGCCGGAAGTCCTCCTCGACGGTCTCGACCAGGCGGACACCGGGGTCCTGCGCCGCATTGTTGATGAGCACGTCGATGGGACCTTGGGTTGCTGTCACCTGCTCGAGGGCGCGTTGGAGGCCCGCTGTGTCCGAGACGTCGCAGGTGATGGTCGCCGACTCAGGGCTGTGCGAGCGCAACTAACGGCCACGAGAAGGCGTCGAGCCGCTCGGTGTTGCGGGCCAACCCCACGACGCCCCGCCAAAGGCTGGAGCGGCGTCGTGGCGGAGCGGGAACGACCACGCCACGCGTTCAGTCCCCCGTGTCCGTCAGGTCCGTCAGGTCTGTCAGGTCGGTCAGGTTCACCAGGTCCGTCCCGAGCCGGGTCGCCGCGGCGGCCAGCACGTCCTGGCCGGCGACGAGCGCCGCGAGGTCACCGCGAACGCGTATCGCCCCGCCGCCAGCATCGGCGGGGTCGAGCGCCGCGTGCCATGGCGGCCGCATCCGCATAGCCGAGCACCTCGTCGCCGTGCCGGTGACGTCCCCGCTCGGTCAGCACGAGGCGGGCTCGTTCGTCGGCCACGGTCAAGACCACGCGCACATCGGCCGCCGCCCCCGCCGCCTCCGCCGCCTCGTCCGGTCCGGCGGGGGCGGTCGGCACGCCGGTGACGACCTGGACCACGCTGAAGGTCCCGTCGGCCGCGGCCAGCGATCCTGCCCCGGCCGCGGCGACGCTCGGACAGGTCGAGGGCGCTGAGCGCGGCGTCGAGGACTGCACCCATTGGGTGAGAGGTAGCCGGCCATGGGGAGGTTCCGAGTGCCGAGTGCGTTGTGGCGTCGAGCGTTCGAGGCGGTGCCGGCTGCGCGGCCTCGAGCGCCGGGGCGCATCCTACTGCTCAGCCCGCGGCAGCCTCTTCGGCGGTCTTCTTGGTGCGACCAGTATCTTGCGCCCGAGCCAGGCGACCGGGTCGTAGCGCGCGCTCGACCACCCGCTCTTTCATCGGGATGATGGCGTTGTCGGTGATCTTGATGTGCTCCGGGCAGACCTCGGTGCAGCATTTCGTGATGTTGCACATGCCGAGACCCTTGTCATGGGCCAGCTCCCGGCGGTCGCTCACGTCGAGGGGGTGCATCTCGAGCTCGGCGAAGCGTATGAAGAAGCGCGGACCCCGCGTAGCGTGGCTTGTTCTCCTCGTGGTCACGGATGACGTGACAGACGTCCTGGCACATGAAGCACTCGATGCACTTGCGGAACTCCTGGCCGCGCTCGACGTCGACCTGCATCATCCGGTAACCGCCCTCGGGCTCGGGTCCCGGTGCAAACGCCGGGATGGTCTTGGCCACCTCGTAGTTGAACGAGACGTCGGTGACCAGGTCCCGGACGATGGGAAACGTCTTCATCGGCGCCACCATGACGGGCTCGCCCTCGGGCAGGGTGTCCATCCGCGTCATGCACATGAGGCGGGGCAGCCCGTTGATCTCGGCCGAGCACGAGCCGCACTTGCCGGCCTTGCAGTTCCAGCGGCAGGCCAGGTCCGGTGCGTCGGAGGCCTGGATCCGGTGGATCACGTCGAGCACGACCTCGCCCTCGACGGCCGGCATCACGTAGTCGGTGAACTCACCCCCCTGGTCGTCCCCCCGCCAGACCCGCATGGTGACCTTCTCGCCGTCGGCCATGGCTATTTCCCTCCTCGAAGAGTGCGCGGAGCTCGGCGGGCATTTCGGGCAGTGGTTCTGGTGCGATGGCGATCGACGGCAGGTAGCCGTGCTCGCCGGTCTGGCGCTGCACGAAGTTGACCTTGCCCATCTCGGGATCGGGACCCGGATAGTCCTCGCGGCGTGTGCCCGCCCCGCGACTCCTTGCGGTTGAGCGCTCCCTGCGCCACGGCGATGGAGGTCGTGATCATGGAGGGCAAGTCGGTGGCGAGGTTCCAGCCCGGGTTGTAGGTCCGCCCGCCAGTGACCGACACCTTCGCCGTCTGCTGCTTGAGGTCCTCGAGCTTGGTGAGCGCTTCTTCGAGCTCGGGCCCGGTGCGAATGATGCCCACCAGCGAATGCATGGTCTCCTGCAGCTCGTGCTGCACGTCGTAGGGGTTGCGGCCGCCCTCGCGCCCGAAAGGAGCGAAGGCCTCGTCGATCACCGAGGCGACCTCCGCCGCGTCGACGCTCGGTGCTCCGGTGCGGCCCTCCGCGAAATCGGCTGCTCCGATGCCCGCCCGGCGGCCGAAGACGACGAGGTCCGACAACGAGTTGCCGCCTAGGCGGTTCGCGCCGTGCATGCCGCCCGCCACCTCGCCTGCGGCGAAGAGGCCGGGGACGGTGGCCGCCTGCGTCTCGGCGTCGACGCGCACCCCGCCCATCATGTAGTGGCAGGTGGGCCCGACCTCGAAGGGGCCGGCCGTGATGTCCACGCCGGCCAGCTCCATGAACTGGTGGTACATGGACGGGAGGCGGCGGCGGATGTACTCGGGGTGCGCCGCGAGGCGATGTCAAGGAAGACGCCACCGTGGGGGCTGCCCCTGCCCGCCTTGACCTCGGAGTTGATGGCCCGGGCCACCTCGTCCCGGGGCAGCAGGTCGGGCGTGCGCCGGTTGTTGTGGTGGTCCTCGTACCAGGCGTCGGCCTCTTCCTCGGTCTCCGCCGTCTCGGCCCGGAACATATCGGCGACGTAATTGAACATGAAGCGGGTGCCCTCGGAGTTGCGCAGCACGCCGCCGTCGCCGCGCACGCCCTCGGTCACCAGGATGCCGCGCACCGACAGCGGCCACACCATGCCGGTCGGGTGGAACTGCACGGCCTCCATGTCGATGACGTCGGCCCCGGCCCAGATCGCCATGGCGTGGCCGTCGCCGACGGACTCCCACGAGTTCGAGGTGTACTTCCACGACTTGCCGATCGAGCCCGTGGCGAGGATGAAGGCCTTGGCGGTGAAGAGCTTCATCTCGCCCGTCGGGCGCATGTAGCCCACCGCCCCGCTGATGCGGCCCTCGGCGTCGGGCAACAGGCGTAGGATCTTGCACTCCATGAACACGTCGGTGTCCATGGAGACGACCTTCTGCTGCAGCGTCCGGATGAGCTCGAGCCCGGTGCGGTCGCCGACGTGGGCCAGTCGGGCGTAGCGGTGTCCGCCGAAGTCGCGCTGGGTGATCCGACCGTCCGGCGTGCGGTCGAGCAGGGCGCCCCAGCGCTCCAGCTCGTAGACCCGCTCGGGGGCCTCCTGGGCGTGGAGTCTGCGCCATGCGCCAGTTGTTGAGCATCTTGCCGCCGCGCATGGTGTCGCGGAAGTGGACCTGCCAGTTGTCCTCGGGCCAGACGTTGCCCATCGCGGCGGCAATGCCGCCCTCGGCCATGACGGTGTGCGCCTTGCCGAGCAGCGACTTGCAGATCACCGCTACCCGCAGGCCGCGCTCCTTGGCCTCGATGACGGCCCGCAGGCCGGCGCCGCCGGCACCGATGACGATGACGTCGTAGTCGTGCGTCTCATAGTCGTCGTGCTGGGTCTGGCTCTGGGTCTGGCTCTGGGTTTCGTCGGCCATGGTCATCATCCGAAGTGGAAGGCCGGGTCGTGGATCGTCCCGCTGGCCACGAGGCGCACGTAGAGGTCGGCGATGGCGACCCCGAAGAGGCTGATCCAGGCGAAACGCATGTGATAGGCGTTGAGCGGCGTCACGAACTTCCAGAGCTTGTGGCGGATCGGGTGCTTGGCGAAGGAGCGCACCTGGCCGCCGCAGAAGTGCCGGCAGGCGTGGCACGAAAGGCTGTAGAGCCAAAGGAACGCGGCGTTGAGGCAGAGAATCACCGTGCCCACGCCGATGCCGATGCCGATGCCCGGCTGGTCGAACGAGAGGATGGCGTCGTAGGTGAGGATGCAGTTGAAGATGAGGAGGATCCAGAAGAAGTAGCGGTGGATGTTCTGGAGGATGAGGGGGAACCGCGTCTCGCCGCTGTAACTGCGGTGACCGTCGGCGACCGCGCACGCCGGCGGCGACCACCAGAACGACCGGTAATAGGCCTTGCGGTAGTAGTAACAGGTGAGGCGGAAGCCGAGCGGGAAGATGAGGATCAGGAGGGCCGGCGAGTAGTTCCAGAATCCGAGCGTCCCGAAGGTGTGACTGCCCGGCACGCAGCTGTTGGCGATGCACGGGGAGTAGAAGGGCGAGATGTAGTTCCGGTGGAGCAGGTCACCGGCGTAGTAGTTCTTCCCGACGAAGGCGGCCCAGGTCGAGTAGGCGACGAAGGCCGTCAGGATCACGACCGTCACCACCGGCTCGACCCACCAGGTGTCCTCGCGGAGAGTCGGCTGATCAGGCCCGCCCCGGGGTGCTCCGATCGCGACCGGGGTCGCGGTTGCGCTCTCGACGGTCGTCGTCACTCGCACCTCCTCAGTGCCGGGTCCAGCACCCGCTGCGCCCGCCGCATCATTCCAGGGCGCTCCCGTGCCACTGCAAGTCGCCCGGGCTCCACGCCGAGACCCTACGATCCGCCCCTCGGCACGTCAAAGACATAAAGGGCATGAAGTTCACAGCGATAGGCTATGAGCAATGCAGCTGCACCAGCTGGCCTACACCCTGGCCGTCGCCGAGGAGCGCAGCTTCACCCGGGCCGCCGAACGGCTCCACCTGGCCCAGCCCTCACTGTCCCGCCAGGTCCGGCTGCTCGAGCAAGAACTGGGGGTGATCCTCTTCAACCGCGGACCCGGACAGGGGCCGGTGACCCTCACGCCCGACGGCAGCGCGCTCCTGCCCTTCATGCAGCGGGTGCTGGCCGACATCGAGGCCACCGGTGCCGAGGCCCGCGCCTTGTCGGGCATGGCCCGAGGCCGCATCTCCGTCGGCGCCACGCCCAGTCTCATCACCAGCGCGCTCGCCCCCGCCTTGGTGGAGTTCCACGCCAGCCATCCCGGGATTGACCTGTCGGTGGTCGAGGCCGGTTCGCACCAACTGGTGCCCCAGGTCGCGTCGGGCGAGGTCGACCTCGCACTCGTCGTGCTGCCGGTCACCGACCCGCTCGTCGTGACGACGCCGCTCTTCGACGACCCCTTGGTGCTGGCCACCGCACCCGATCACCCCTTCGCCACGCGGCGGCGGGTCAGGGTGAGCGACCTCGACGGCCTCGACCTGGTCATGTTCCGGGAGGGTTACGACCTGCGCACCGCGACGCTGGCGGCGTGTGTGAGCGGGGGTGGAGCCGCATCTCGTTTGCGAGGGGGGCGAGATGGCCGGCGTGCTGTCCTTCGTCGCCGCTGGCCTCGGCGCTGCCGTGGTGCCCGCCATCGCACTTCCCGCCGACGGCTCCCTCCGTGCCATCCCCTTCACGGCTCCGACGCTGGGCCGCACCGTCGCGCTGGCCCAGCGCGGCGACCGTGCGCTGGCCCGCCCGGCCCGCGCGCTGGCCGACCAGCTCCTGGTTCGGCACACTCCTGCAACCCCGAGGAGCGAGTTGGTGTAGTCCCTGGGGTGCCCACGGCGCCGCGCCGCCGCATCGGCCTCCGCCGCATCCGCGCTTCCGATGGACCTTTCAAAAACTCTCAACGAGATTGTGGACAGTTCCACGAGGATGTACCCGGGCTCTCGTCCACCCGCACCCCACGCATCCTCTCTGAAAACTCTCAACGAGATTGTGGACAGTTCCAGGACGATGTCCCGGCGCTCCCACCTGCTCCCACCAGCTCCCACCCGCTCGCACCGGCTCGCTCCCGGCGCTTGGCGACCGCTCGAACTGACCGCGCGGCCGCACCTCCGTGCGAGATCGGGGTTTAGGCTTCGTCCATGGACGGCCCCTCTCAGCACTTCGATCCTTCCGTGACGCCAGCTCCCGGTGGGCGAAAGCCTCCCGCCGACCTTCCGCGGTCACTGGCCGACCTGAAGGCGTCGGGCTGGGAGTCGGTGCCCGTGGCCGAAGAGATGCGGCGCAACACGGCCAAGGCCATCGCCGCCGGCAACTCGCTCGTCCCGGGCGTGCTCGGCTTCGAAGAGACCGTCGTGCCCCAGCTGGAGAACGCGATCCTGGCCGGTCACGACATCATCTTGCTGGGCGAGCGCGGTCAGGCGAAGACGCGGGTGATCCGCTCCCTGGTCGGACTGCTCGACGAGTGGATGCCCGCCGTCGGCGGCTCCGAGATCAACGACGACCCCTACCACCCGGTCTCGCGGTTCGCGCTCGACCTGGTCGACGAGCTCGGCGACGCCACGCCGATCGACTGGGTCCACCGCTCACAGCGCTACGGCGAGAAGCTGGCCACACCAGACACCTCCATCGCCGACCTCATTGGTGAGGTGGACCCGATCAAGATCGCGGAGGGCCGCTATCTCAGCGACGAACTGGCGCTGCACTACGGGCTCATCCCCCGGGTCAACCGGGGCATCTTCGCCATCAACGAGTTGCCGGATCTCTCGGAGCGGATCCAGGTCGGGCTGCTCAACATCTTGGAGGAGCGCGACGTGCAGATCCGCGGCCACCGCATCCGGCTGCCGCTCGACATCATGCTCGTGGCCACGGCCAACCCCGAGGACTACACCAACCGGGGCCGCATCATCACGCCGCTCAAGGACCGCTTCGGCGCGCAGATCCGCACCCACTACCCCTTCGAGACGTTGACCGAGGTCCGGATCATGGAGGGCGAGGCCGACCTGCCGACCGCCGGCGTGCCGGTCCAGGTGCCCAAGTTCATGAAGGAGGTGGTGGCCGAGATCAGCCAGCTGGCCCGGCGCAGCACCCACTTGAACCAGCGCAGCGGCGTGTCGGTCCGGCTGTCCATCGCCAACTACGAGACCCTGGTCGCGTCCGCCGTCCGCCGCGCGCTGCGCACCGGCGAGCCGGTCGCGGTGCCCCGCATCAGCGACCTCTCCTCACTTGTGCCCTCGACCCAGGGCAAGATCGAGGTCGAGGCGATGGAGGAGGGGCACGAGGACGAGGTGGTGGCCCAGCTGGTGGCGGCGGCCACGCTGTCTGTCTTCCGCCGACGCGTCACGCTCGACGACCCGCAGTCGATCGTGTCTGCCTTCCACGATCAGGTCGTCGTGCACGTGGGCGACGACCTGCCGTCGTCGACCTACCTCGAGGTGCTGGCCGACATCCCCGAGCTCGAGCCACCGACGCGCAAGCTGGCCGGCCCCGAGGCGGCAGAGGCCGAGTCGCCCGCTCTCATGGCCAGTGCCCTCGAGTTCCTTCTCGAGGGCATGCACCTGACCAAACGGCTCAACAAGGACGCGTCGGGGGCCCGCGCCCTCTACCGCGGTCGCAAGTAGACCGAATCCATGAGTGCCCGCTACGACTACTCGGAATGGGACGGCACCCAGGAGTTCGCCGACCTCGACCCCGACGACCTGCTGGCGGGCCTCACCGAGGACCTCCTGGCAGGCGGTGACCTCGACGACGCGCTGCGCCGGCTCCTCCGCAGCGGCTTCCACACCGCCGACGGCGACCAGGTCCCCGGACTGCGGGACCTCCTCGACCAGCTCCGCCGCCGCCGGGCCGAGATGCTGGCCGAGGGCGACCCCGACGGCCGCATGGCCGAGCTCACCAGGCAGCTCGACGAGATAGAGCAGGACGAGCGGGCAGCCATCGACGAACTGGTCGAAGACGCCCACTCGTCGGGCGACCAGCGGCGCAGCGAGGTCACCGACGACGTCGCCACCGAGCGGCGCATGGCGCTCGACCTCCAACCCGATGACCCGGCCGGTCGCATCAGTTCCCTGCAGCACTACGACTTCGTGTCCTCGGAGGCACGGGAGCGCTTCGAAGAGCTCGTCGAGGATCTCCGGCGGGAGATGGCCGACACCTTCTTCGAGGGCGCGTCGGACGCGCTCTCCAACATGAGCCCCGAGCAGATGGCGCGCATGCGCGACGCCTATGACGCCCTCAACAAGATGCTCGAACAGCGCGAACGCGGCGACGACCTCGACCCGAGCTTCGAGGAGTTCATGGCCCAGTACGGCGACATGTTCCCGGGCAACCCCCAGACGCTCGACGAACTCTTGGAGCAGCTGGCCGAGCGCATGGCCGCCGCCCAGGCCGTGTGGAACTCGCTCAGCCCCGAACAGCAGGCCCAGCTCACGCAGCTGATGGAGGCCGTGCTCGAGGACATGGACCTGCGCTGGCAGGTGGAGCGCCTGGCCCAGAACCTCCAGCGCGCCGTGCCCGACGCCGGCTGGCAGCGCGCCTACGACTTCAACGGCGAGGGCCCCATGAGCATGAACCGGGCCACCGACCTCGCCTCCCAGCTGGGCCAGCTCGACCGCATGGAGGAGGTGCTCCAGTCGGCTTCCACCCCGGCCGCCCTGGGCGAGATCGACCTCGACCAGGTCAAGCAGCACATGGGTGAGGACGCGGCCCGGGCCCTGGACCGCCTGGCCAAGTTGACCAAGTCGCTGGCCGACGCCGGCCTGATCGAGCAGCAAGGCGGACACATCGAGCTGACGCCCCAGGGGGTCCGGCGCCTCGGCCAGAAGGCGCTGGCCGACCTGTTCGGGCAGATCAACAAGGACCGCATCGGGGACCACTCGACCGTGCGGACGGGTGCCGGCCACGACCGCGAGGAGACGACGAAGGCCTACGAGTACGGCGACCCGCTGAACCTGCACCTCTCGACGACGGTGCACAACGCCGTGCGCCGCAGCGGATCGGGTGTCCCCGTCCGGCTCACCCCCGAGGACTTCGAGGTGGTCGAGGTCGAGGCGCTGTCCCGGTCGGCCACCGTGCTGGCGATCGACCTGTCCATGTCGATGCCGATGCGGGACAACTTCGTGCCTGCCAAGCGCATGGCCATGGCGCTGCAGACGCTGATCTCGTCCAAGTTCCCCCGCGATTACCTCGGTATCGTGGGCTTCTCCGAGGTCGCCCGCGAGATACGCCCCGACGAGATCCCCACGGCCATGTGGGACTACGTCTATGGGACCAACCTGCAGCACGCGCTCGCGCTGGCGCGGCGCATGCTGGCCCACGAGCACGGGACCAAGCAGATCATCGTGGTGACCGACGGCGAGCCGACGGCCCATATCGACGACCACGGCGAGGTCCACTTCAATTACCCTCCGGTGCCCGAGACCCTGCGCCGCACGATGGCCGAGGTCATCCGCTGCACCCGGGCCGGCATCGTGATCAACACCTTCGCCCTCGACCTCCAGCGCACGCACTACCCCTTCGTGGAGCAGATCGCCCGGGTCAACGGCGGCCGCACCTTCTACACCACGCCGGACGACCTGGGTGGCTACGTGCTGGTCGACTTCCTCCAGCACCGTCGGGTGCTGCGCCCCGCCGGCTGAGGACTCGCCTGCTGAGGCCCCGCCGGCTGAGGGCCCCACCGGCTGAGGACCCGTGAGGACCCTGCCCGCTGAGGACCACCTTTTTGTCGGTCCCTGGTGTCTTCGCCGTTCCCGATGCCCCGTGGCAACAAGGCTCGTCAAAACCGGGTCTCAACTGGGGTTTTCGCTGCGCCGGGACGACCGACCGGGCCCGGCGACGCACGTTTCCTGCCTGCTGCCGCCATTTTCCCCCTTGCGCTCGGGGGGAGCGTAGTGAAAGATGACTACACCGTTGTAACTACACCTATGCCACCTGAGGCGAAGAAGGGGGGCGAACCCAGTGCCAGTCGACATAGTCACGACGCTCTACGGTCGCCAAGAACGAAGCTGGCAGTTGCAGGCCAACTGCATGGGAGTCGACCCGGACCTGTTCTTCCCGGAGCGGGGAGCCTCCACCCGGGAGGCCAAGGAGGTCTGCCGGGGTTGCGTCGTGCGTGAGGACTGCTTGGAGTACGCGCTGGCCAACGGGGAGAAGTTCGGCATCTGGGGCGGCATGAGCGAACGGGAGCGCCGGCGCCTGCGCCGGGCCCGCGCCCTGGCCCGCCGGGACGTGGCCAGCGCCTAGGCGCTAGCGCCGCTTCTCGCGTCGGGTCACGGCGGGGTCAGCCTGTCGGGTTGAACTGATACGCGTAGCCGCCGGCGTCGACCGCCATGCACCACGCAGTGCTCGGGCACGAGACGCTCGTCGGGGCGGCGGTGAAGTCGTAGGGGACGGGAGACGACCACGTCTGGCTCGAGGCGTTGTACACCAGCGCGTTGCCGTCGAAGTCGATGGCCACGCACACGGCCCCGGAGGGGTCACACGACACCGACCGCAGGGAGTCGAATGTGGTACCCGTATCGATGTTGCCGAACTGCGTCCATGCCACGCCGTTGAACCCCATGCCGGCGTAGCCATTGCTGTCCACCACCATGCACTGATTGTTCGACTTCAGGCACGCCACGCCGTAGAAGTTGTTGTGCGGTTTGGGATCGATCCCCGACGCGGTCAGCGCGGTCCAACTCGAGCCGTCCGTCGTCGTGACGTACCGCCCCTGGTTGTCGACCATCATGCAGGTCTTGCCGAAGGCGCAGGAGACTGTCGGCATGCCCTGGCCGCCGCCCGCGCCTGGGCCCGAGATGGCGGACCACGCTCCGGTGTTGTAGACGCCCTCGAGCCCGCTGAGGAAGTCCGACACCGCGCAGAACGTCGTTGTCGAGCACGAAACCCCCGTGAAGCTTGCGTTTGGGAACGCCGGTGCCACGTCGTGGGTGCTCATGGCCGTCCAGCTGGACCCGTTGTAGGTGGCGAAGCCGTCGAGATAGCTCACGGCCATGCAGAACGTGGTGGTCGGGCACGAGAGCCCGTCGAACTCACCGGCCCCGACGTCAGCGTCCGCGGCGTAGCCCGGGTCGACGAGGTCGGGTGCCGACCACTTACCGTTCGAGTAGATGAAGGCGTTGCCGTTCTGGTCGACCGCGGCGCACCACGTCGTGGTCGGGCACGACACCTGCACCAGGTTGTTCGACGTCACGCTCGTGGCGACAGGGGGCGCGGTCGCCATGGCAACGATCGGCTTGTTGAGCGGTGACCCGCCATGGGAACCGAAGAACGTGGCGCTCGGCCCGTAGGCGAAGATGCCGCCGTCAGAGGCGACGAACCAGTAGCCCTGTCCGTCGGACGCGGCGGCCATGCCGACGATGGGCGCGTTGAGCGGCGACCCGCCGTGGGAGCCGAAGAACGCGGCGCTCGGCCCGTAGCTGAAGATGCCGCCGTCGGAGGCGACGAGCCAGTAGCCCTGTCCGTTCGGTGCCGCCGCCATGCCCACGATGGGCGCGTTGAGCGGCGACCCGCCGTGGGAGCCGAAGAACCCGGCGGAGCCGAAGGCGAAGATCCCGCCGTCAGAGGCCACCAGCCAGTAGCCCTTTCCGTCGGGCGCGGCGGCCATGCCGACGATGGGCTTGTTCAGAATCAACCCGCCAAGGGAGCCGAAGAACTTGGCGCTTGGCCCGTAGCTGAAGATGCCGCCGTCAGAGGCGACGAGCCAGTAGCCCTGTCCGTCGGGTGTTGCCGCCATGCCGACGACGGGCTTGTTGAGCGGCGACCCGCCATGGGAGCCGAAGAACGCGGCACCGGGGCCGTAGTCGAAGATGCCGCCGTCGGAGGCCGCCAGCCAGTAGCCCTGCCCGTCGGGCGCGGCTGCCATGCCGACGATCGGCTTGTTGAGTGGTGACCCGCCGTGGGAGCCGAAAACGCGGCGCCGGGCCCGTAGGCGAAGATCCCGCCGTCGGAGGCCCCCAGCCAGTAACCCCCACCCGACCCGGAGGCGATGGGCGTCAAGTGCGATCGGGCCGATGGCTGCTCCGCGGCGGCCGCGGCCGGGGAGGAGCCGAGCAGCGCCAGGGCGGCCAGCACGACGGCCGCCGCCGCGACAGTGGCACCGTTGTGCAAGGCGCTCCTCAGAGTGGCGCATCCACGGGTTCGTGTGATCATCGGGCGCTCCTTTGGGCCGATCCCCCTCGGGAGGTCTGACGATCCATCCCGCCATGAGTTACACGCTCGGCCCGATCGTGAGGGCGAGTCACCAGCCGCAGCGAGCCAACCCGCTCTCGACCGTGGCCTCGTCCGACAGGCCGAGCTCTGCCCAGCGGGCGCGGGGCACCCCGGCCAGGACGGTCTCGGGGAGGAGTCCCACCAGCTCACCGCCTTGCACCGCGCCACCCGCCTGGGTCACGAGGGCCGCCACCGTGTCGTAGAGCACGGCTGGCCCGTAGCGGGCCGGGTCGACCAGGTTGCACGACACCTGGGCCCGCTCACCGACAGCCAGGCCCAGGGCGCGCACCTCGGGACGGCGCACCAGCGGCGCCACCCGCCGGGCCACCTCGGCCGAGGAGACCCACACGTTGAAGGCCACCAGCACCGGCCGGGCGCCGACGGCGGTGGCGCCGGTGCGGGTATCGGGCACCGCCGGCCCGTAGTCAGGGGTGAGCCCTCCCGCCTCGTCGGTGCCGAAGGCGGAGCGGCGCACCTCGGGCAGGGTCCGGGCCCGCCCGCCGGGAAGGGGCCCGTAGAGGAAGCTCGGCACACCCAGCTCCGTGCCGAGCCAGCCGGCGCACTCGTCACGGAGGATGACTGCGGGGGCGAGGTCCTCGGGCGGAAGGCCGCCGGGCTCGTAGGGGACGAAGGGCACGACGTCGAGCACGCCCAGGCGGGGGTGGGCCCCGGCGTGTTGGCGCAGGTCGAGTCGGGCGACCGTCGCGCCGGCCAGCGACCGTGTGCCCTCGGCGACGGCATCGGCGGGGCCGGCCAGCGTGAAGACCGAGCGGTTGTGGTCGGGGTCGCGGTGCAGATGCAACAAGGTGGGCCCGGCGGCAGCGGCCAGCTGACCCAGGACGTCCTCGTCGCGGCCCTCGCTGACGTTGGCCACGCACTCGACGATCACCGCGCCAGCGTGGCACGCACGGCACGCCGGGGACGCCCCGGCACCGGCGGGAGCCGGGCCCCCGGCTCAGTGCGAGTTGGTGCTCGCCGCTCGGGGCGAAGTGCTACTTGGCGACGACGGCGTGGGAGAGCCGACGCCGGCGCAGGATCCGGCGGCGCTCACGCTCCGACGCACCGCCCCAGACGCCGTGGTCGATGTGGTGCTCGAGCGCGTATTCCAGGCACGGCTCGGAGACGGGGCACTCGGC
This sequence comes from uncultured Acidimicrobiaceae bacterium, assembly GCA_963728845.1. Classification (GTDB taxonomy): domain Bacteria; phylum Actinomycetota; class Acidimicrobiia; order Acidimicrobiales; family RAAP-2; genus Bog-473. Next base: position 12,164 of record CAVSLS010000007.1, on the reverse strand, counting down.
GCAGATACGCTGGGCCACCAGAACCCCCATCCCGTCGTTCGGAAAAAAGATGTCGGGTGCAACTTCCTTGCACTTGCCCCGGGCCATCCAATCGGTATTCATCGCTCGGCTCCCCTTTCGCGCACCATTCTAAGGCACGCGCCAGTCGGGAAGAAGGGTCTTCGCGTAGGAAGTTCGTAAGAATTGCGACCCCGATTTTCGATCTACCAGGGAGAACGTGCCTCTGGCACCCGGGGCTACGCTGGCGCCGATCGCCGATGCCAGGAGGTGCCATGTCCCCGGAACCCGAGGACGACGTAGTCGAAGAGGGTGAGCCGATCGAGCCGATCGGGCACGTGCGCGTCGTGTACCTCGGGCCCGTCGCACCCCACTGGGAGGTGCAGTCGGACTACGGCCCGCCCGAGGTGATCGAGCAGTTCCGCGAGCGCGTCCTGGCCCGTCTCGTGCTGCTGCCCCCGCACGACCCCCAGTTCCGCCGCAACAGCGAGCGCGTGGTGCGTGACGCCGAGCGGGAGAACCTGGCCCTCGAATGGGTCCTCGACTACGGCGAGGACTCCTGAGGCTGAGCGTGCCGGCGCGGGATCCGGCCCCGGAGGGGCCCGCCCGCTGAGCCACCCCGGCCGCCCGTCCCAACAGCACCCAAGTTGCCCCCGGCACGCCACTGGGCGGACACCCCCGTAGTGGAAGCATGGCGGCCGCGACACACAACGAACGGTCTACGGGCCCAGGGTCCGTGGGAGGGGGAACGACGATGGGGGACACCTACACGTTGGACGACGCACCGGTCGTCCGGGACATCAAGGGGCTCGTTGGCGAGCTGACCGACGACGAGACGGCCTTGGTGCGCACGCTCACGCCGCCGGACCTGGAGCGTTCGGCGATGGTCGAGCACCTGTTCGACCTCGTCGACCTGCTGGCGACGATCCGCTACGACGAGGCCATGGCGGAGTACGTCTACGCCATCGCACCGAGTTGGGACGGCAGCGTCGAGACGCTGCTGCTCGGCGGGCGGGTGACCACGGCGTTCAACCGCTGCACCCTTGAGCGCCTCGCGTCCGCGCCCCCGGTGGCCGAGCGCTCCGCGCCGGTGCACCGCGTTCCCGCGCCGGTCGGCTGAGCCCGCCCGCGGCAGTCGGCGCGGCGCCGGCGCTCAGTCGAGGAGGCCGATGCGGGCGAGCCACAGTCCGGGGGCGTCGACCTCGGCCGGGGTGGGCAGATCGAGCTCGTCGGACCACAGCCGGGTCAGCGCGTCCTCACCGGCGCGCTCGACCACCCCACTGACGAAGGCGCGTCCCCGGTCGACCTCCTCCTGGCCGACGTCGAGGCCGAACAGTCCCGCGAAGGCCTGTTCACCCTTTCCTTCTTCTATCCGGTAGCGGTACCACGCCTCGCGGAGCGCGGCGGGCGACGACGTCAGCGTCTCCGCGATGCCGGCTGTGACGTGATCCACGTAGGCGCCGATGGCGGTCGTCTGCGCCGTCAGCGTGCTCGAGATGTTGCGCTGCTCGGGGGTGATGAGATCCGAGAGCAGCGCCTCGGGGTCGCCCAGGGCGTCCTCGAGCGCCGCCGGGTCGGTGAGGCCGTCACCCAGCCGCTCGACGATGGAGCGCTGCGCCGCCGCCGCGTGAGCGGACGCGTCGCCGAGCAACGTCGCGAGCGAGGCCCGCACACCGGGCCGCGTGAGCACCGCGTGCATGGTCAGCTCGCGCAGGCAGACCCAGAGCTGCACCTCTTGCAGGGGGAGGCTCCAATCGTCGGCGAAGCGAGCCACGTTCCCGGGGACGAGGAGCAGCGTCGACGATTCGGGCCACGGCAGCGGCAGCGCGTACTGCCCGAAGGCCCGGCGGGCCAGGTGCCCGGCCGCCGACCCGAACTGCATGCCGAGGAAGACCGGGCCGAGCGTGAGCGCGAACTGCCCGAGCAAACCTCCGAGGCCGCCGGCGGCCGGGTCGAGCTCGCTCACGTCCAGCGATGACGGGACGGCCGCCGCCCCCTGCTGCTGCGCCTCGACCATCGACTTGAGGACGGTCCGGTAGGCCTCGAGCACGCGGACGCTCCACTGCCCCGGCCCGACCGCCTCGAAGGAGACGCCCCCGCTCCCCGACGTGGACGCGATCCCGGTCGCGTCAGCCACATGGAGCTCGGCCACCCGGGCCAGCTCCTCGAAGGCGATGCGCACCAGCGGATCGGGGTTCTCGTCCTCACCACCGTCGGTGGCGACCCCGAAGGCCAGGGTCCGGGCGGCCTCGAACCAGCTGTCCGCCGCTCCCGGTCCCGACCCGATGACCTTGAGGAGATCACCGAGGAGACCCCCCATGGGGTTGTCGGCATCGCTGGAACCGAACATGCTCACCCTCGCATGCTACGAGGACGCGCCGAGCGTGATGCCCACGACCTTGCTGCCCGAGCCCTGCTGGACCGACACGGCGACGGCCGTGCCCGGGGGCAGGACGTAGACGCGTGCCCGCAGTTCGGCCATCGTGCGCACCGGCAGCGCGTTCACGGCGACGATCACCTGGCCCTGCTGGAGCCGGCCGGCGGCCGGCCCGTTGGAGACCACCTGCTCCACCATGGCCCCCGTGCCGCCCGGGGCGTCGGAGCCCGAGACCCCGAGCCATCCCTGCACCACGCGGTTCTTGGAGCGCAGGTCGTCGGCCACCCCGACGACGAGTTGGCTTGGTAGGAACGTGGTCGGGGAGCCGGCGCCCGAGGCGGCCTCGTAGAGGATGCCCACGACCGACCCGCTGGCGTTCAACAGCGGGTCACCGGGCGCCAGCTCGGGAGCGGTCGGGGTGGAGCTGATGGACGGCATCCCTCCGGCCGGACCGTTGGCGATGGCTGCCCCGGCGCCGCTGACCGCTCCGGGAGTGCAGTGCAGCGCGATCGAGGTGCCGGCCGCCGGCACGAAGCTCAGGGTCAGGTCGGGCGAGCCCCCGCTCACAGTGGTGTCGTCCGCGAAGGGTGCCACGGGGAGGTCCACCGGCACGGTCACCAGCGCGACGTCCGATGCCTTGTCGGTCGCCACCACCGTGGCGGGCTCGAGCTTGCCGCCCGGGCCGACCATGACGAGCCGCCGGACACCGCCCAGGAGGTCGGCGGTCGTGGCGACCAGACCCCCCTCGGCCACGGCGACGCCGATCAGCGCAACCGTGCCCTGGTCCGTCGTCACCTGCAGCTCGACCATGGAACGGCCGGCCGCCTGGGCCGCCGTCGGCACCGTGTTCTGCGGCCCGGCCAGAGTCGTGGGCGCACTGGTCTCGATGTCCGCCGTGGCGCCCTTGAGCGGGCGCTGCGATGCCGGGGAGACCAGCACGACGACCCAGGCGACGGCAGCCATGATGGCCCCGACGCCGACGAGGACCATGACCACGCCGCGGTAGGGATGGCTCGGCGGGGCGTTGAAGAGCAGTGGTTCCTCGGTGCTCTGGCCGATCTCGCTCGGGTGGCGCCACAACCGGTCGTCGGGATCGATCCACCCGCGCAACGGGGCGTCGGGGCCGTCCGGACCGGTTCCGGCACCCTCTTCGGGGCCCGGCTCGTCCTCTCGAGGCTCCTCGGGCATGTCGCTCACCTGGGCGACGATACCGAGAACGGCCCTGGAAATGCCGTCGCGGGACGGCCCGGCCGTACCATGTGCCCCCATGGCGCGCGACCTGGCAATCGACCTTGGTACCGCCAACACGCTGGTCTACGCCAAGGGGAAGGGCCTCGTCCTGAACGAGCCGACCGTCGTCGCGCTCGACTCGCGCAGCCGGGAGGTGCTGGCCATCGGGACCGACGCCTGGCAGATGATCGGCCGCACGCCGGGTTACATCGTCGCCGAACGCCCGCTCCGCGGCGGCGCCATCACCGACTTCGACGTGACCGAACGGATGCTGAGCGTGCTCCTGCACCGGGTCGGCGTCAGCCGGATCAACCGGCCCAAGGTGCTGATCTGTGTGCCGTCCGCCATCACGGCGGTGGAGCGGCGGGCGGTGAAGGAGGCGGCGCGCCGAGCGGGTGCGTCGGCCAGCTTCCTGATCGAACAGCCCATGGCGGCCGCCATCGGCGCCGGGCTGCCCATTCACGAACCGGTGGGCAACATGGTCGTCGACGTGGGCGGTGGCACGGCCGAGATGGCCGTCATCTCGCTGGGTGGGGTCGTGGCGGTCCAGGCACTGCGCTGCGGGGGGTTCGACTTCGACGCCTCCATCCAGAATTACGTGCGCTACCGCCACGGGGTGGCCATCGGCGAGCGCACGGCCGAGGCGGTCAAGATGGCCATCGGTTCGGCCTCCCCCTACGAGGGAGAGCAGCAGGCCGAGATCCGCGGCCGCGAGGTCGCCACAGGCCGGCCCAAGACGGTGATCCTCTCCCCGCTCGAGGTACGCGGCGCGCTCGCAGGACAATGTCGCTTCGATCGTCGAAGCGGCTGCCGAGTGCCTGGGGGAGGCACCGCCGGAGCTGGCGCAGGACATCATGTTCCAAGGGGTCCACCTGACCGGGGGCGGTGCGCTGCTGCGGGGGATGACCCAGCGGCTGGCCGACGCCACCGCAGTCCCCGTGCACCTGGTCGACACGCCGCTCGAGTGCGTGGTCCAGGGCGCCGGGGTCTGCCTCGAGTCCTTCGACCGCTTGAAGCGGCTCTTCAGCCAAGATGACTAGTCAGCTGCAACCCCCATCGAGGCCGCGTCGAGACCCCAGCTCGTCGGGAGCATCGTCGAGCAGCTCGGCGGCGGCCTGTCGTACCTGCCAGTCGCGGTCACCCGCCGCCGCCCGGAGTGCCGCCTCGACCCGGGGGTCGTCGAAGCCGGCCAGGGCGACGGTCGCCCGCCGCCTGACGGTGGCCTTGTCGCCCTGCGCGAGGAGCACGGCCGGGAGCCCCGCCGGATCGCCGATGGCTCCCAGCGCGGCGACGGCCGCTTCGCGGCAGCGGATGTCACCGTGCCCGGTCGCCGTCGCGGCCAGGCCGGGCACGGCCGGCCGGTATCGACGCTCGGCCAGGAACCAGGCCGCGCCGACGACCACCAGCGGGTCCGTATCGTCGAGCGCGCCAGCGACAGCGCGTACCAGCGTGGAGCGCGAGCCCTTGCCCCTCACCTCCACCGCGGCGTCGACGGCGCGGCGGCGCACCACGGGGGGTCCGCCAATGAGCGCGGAGGCGACGTCTGCCGGCCGTCAGCGCCCCCAGGCGCGCCAGCGCGCCGAGCGCGGCCGCCTGCACGCCGGCGTCGGGATCGCCGAGGCCTCGCCGGGCGACGGCCGCGTCTCCACGGTGGCCGGCCAGCGTGACCCGACGCCGGCGCCGGTCGGCGCGACTGCCGGCGGCCACATCCGTGGCAACATCGTCCCTCACCCTTCGAGTATGTCCGACCCTGACGCGATCGCCGACGGGGACGCCGCGGCGACCCCTCCTCCCCGCGACGCCGGCCCGACCGCGGCCGGTGCGTGGGCGCCACCGTTGCCGGCCGCTGGCGTCCGGCGCCGGCGCCGGCGGCGGATCTGGCCCGTCTTCCTGGCCCTCCTCGCCCTTGATCGTCATCGCCGGCTTCATCGCCGCCCGCATCTCGGTCGACTACTACGTCCTCACCCCGGGGGACGCCACACCGGTCGCCCAGTACATCGAGGTGCCACCCAGCGACAACCATCCCTTGACCGGCAAGATCCTGCTTGACCGACGTCTTCGTCAACCAGCTGAACGCGCTCAACTACCTCCAGTACAAGTACTTCGACCACTCGGACAGCGAGATCTACTCGGCGTCCGACCTGCTCGGCGCGGCGCCCGACCAGAACCAGTTCCTCGACCAGGGCTTCCTCCAGATGGCGCAGGCCCAGTCCTATGCGACCGCGGCGGCGCTGTCCCACCTCGGGTACCGGGTGAGCGCGACCAACGCCGGCACGCTCGTCTACGGGATCGCCGCGGGTTCCCCCGCCGCCAAGGTCCTGCGCGTGGGCCAGGTGATCACGGCGGTGAACGGCACCGCCACGCCGACGAGTTGCGCCCTGACCGAGGCGCTGCACGGGATCACACCGGGGACCACCGTCTCGCTCGGCGTCGAGGACTCCTCCATCAACGACGTCGGGACGTTCGTGCCCGGGCCGACGGTGCACAGGTCGGTGACGCTGGCCGCTCCCCCCAAGGGCACGCTGGTCACGGGGTGTGGCGCGACGTTCAAGCCGACCGCGTTCCTCGGACTCATCGATCCCATGACGCAGCAGGACTGGCACTTCCCCGTCGACGTGACCGTGCACACCCAGAACATCGGCGGCCCGTCCGCCGGCCTGGCCATGACGCTCGGCATCATCGACAAGCTGAGCAGCGGGCGCCTGACGGGCCACAGGATCATCGCCGCCACGGGCACGATCGATCAGAACGGCAACGTCGGTGACGTCGGCGGCGTGGCCGGAGAAGACCATTGCCGTCGAGCGGGCCGGGGCGACCGTCTTCTTCGTGCCCGCGGTCGAGGGAGCGAAGGCGAAGGCCAAGGCCAACGCGCAGCTCCACGTCTACGCCGTGAGCAACCTGGACCAGGTGCTGCGCATCCTCAAGCATCTGGGGGGCAGCGTGCCCACCCACTCCAACCCTGTGCCGGTCCAGGCGGCGCCGTAGGCTCTGGCCCATGCCCGAAGGCCGCGCCCCCATCTCGTCCGCCCGGATCGCGACCGGGGATATCGCCCGCCACTCCTTCGCCGTGGTCCGGAGGGGCTTCGACACCGACGAGGTGCGCGCCTACCTCCAGTCGGTGGCCCGGAGCCTCGAGGCCATCGAGGAGCGCGAGCAGGAATTGCGGACCGCCCTGTCCGAGGCCGAAGAGCGGGCCGCCCACCCGGTGGTCGACGAGGCCACGCTCACGGCGTCGCTGGGCCAGCACAGCGCACAGATCCTGCGCCACGCCCACGAGGAGGCGGCTCGCATCGTCGCCCAGGCACAGGAGCGGGCGGCGACGTTGCTGCGGGACACCCAGAGTCAGGTCGACGAGCTCCAGGCGCAAACGGAATCGTCGGCCGCCGAGCGCGTCGTCGAGGTGGAGCTGCTGGTGGCCAACGCACAGCAGGAGGCCCGCGTCGAGAGCGAGCGGATCGTCGCCGACGCGATGGCCGACGGCGAGGCGGTGATCGCTCGGGCCAAGGACGAGGGGCGGGCACTGCTCGAGCAGGTGCAAGAGGCCCGCCGCCGGGTGCTCGCCGACCTGGCCTCGCGACGGCGTGCGCTCGGGATCCAGATCGAACAGCTCCGTGCCGCCCGCGACGAAATGGCGGCGTCCGTCCTCGGAGTGCGCGACAAGGTGGACGGGATCCTGGGCCACCTGGAGCGGACCGACGAGGAGGCCCGCGCCGCAGCGGCGGCCGTCGGCGACCAGTTCCGGCTGCACGGTGCGACGGAGGGCCCGCTGGACCAGGACGCGCTCGACGACGCGGCGGGGCAGGTGCCGCCGCCCGGACCCAGGGCCGCACCGAGCGGGCAGGAACCCGGGGACGAGCCGGGGGCTGACGAGGGAGGCGCGCCCGGAGCCACGCCCTCGGTCGACGAGCTGTTCGCGCGCATCCGCGCCGGGTCCGAGACGGGGGCGGCTCCGCCCGGGACGACGGCGGGCAAGACGTCGGAGGGCGCGGCGGCGGCGGCCACGCGTGAGTGCGCGGCCGGTGCCGCGGCCGGCGGTACAGCCGAAACCGAGCCGGCCGAAGCCGAGGCCGCGCCCGGACCCGACGACGAGATCATCGCCCGGCGCGACGAACTGCTGGTCCCGGTGACGGCGCGGCTGAGCCGCACGGTCAAGCGCGCCCTGGGCGACGACCAGAACCGGCTGCTCGACCAGCTGCGCAGCTCGAAGACGCGGGCCGACGACGAGCTGTTGGGCGACGAGGAGGCACACGTGGTCCAGTTCGCCGCCAAGGCGCGGGGCCATCTCGCCGAGGCGTTCACCGCCGGGACGGTGTTCGCCGGAGCCGAGGCGGCGGCCGTGCCCGAAGGCGACGCGGTCGAACAGTCTTCGGGGGCGTTGGCGCGGGTGATCGTGACGATGCTGCGCCGCCAAATTGAAGAGGGGACGGGAGAGCCTGCCGACCGGGTCGGTGCCGCGTTCCGAGAGTGGCGGGGGGAGCGGGTGGAGCGCCTGGCGGGTGACTACGCCACGCAGGCGTTCTCGGCGGGCGTGGCGGCTGCGGGAGGGGAGGGCAAGATGCGCTGGATCGTGACGTCCACCGGCGGCTGCTCGGACTGCGAGGACAACGCGCTCGCCGGCGCGGTGAGCGGCATCGAGATGTTCCCGACCGGCCACTCCCACCCGCCTGCCCATTCGGGCTGCCGCTGTCTGGTGGCGCCCGTCGGCGACGAGGCCTCCTGACCGCTGCCGCCACCCGCCGCCTTTGCGACGTGCCTGGCAGTTTGGCCGCAGGTGGCGGACGTTAGGCTCCCCCCGTGCGCATCCCCAGCGACCTGACCGCTGATCCCTCGCCGCGCCGGCGACACCGTGCCCGCTGGTGGCTGATCGGCTTCGTGGTCGTCGTCATCATCCTGCTGGTGTCGCTGCGCTCGCTGGCCGGGCTCTACACCGACAGCCTCTGGTTCTCCTCGGTCGGCTACCACAACGTCTTCTCGACGCTGCTCGCCATAAAGCTCGGGCTCTTCGGCGTGTTCGGAGCGATCTTCTTCGCCGTCTTGTGGGTCAACCTCGTGGTGTGCGACCGCATCGCGGGCCACGACATCGTGCTCGCCCAGGACGACGAGCTGGTGCGCCGTTACCAGCAATACGTGCGGCCCTACGCCGGCCGGATCTACGTCGCCCTGGCCTTCGTCCTCGCGCTGATCGGCGCGTCGGGGACGATCAGCCAGTGGAACAACTGGATCCTCTTCCGCCACGGGGGCAGCTTCAACATCACCGATCCCCAGTTCGGCAAGGACGTGGGGTTCTACGTCTTCGATCTGCCCTTCCTGACCTTCGTGGTGGACTGGACGCTGGCCATCCTGATCGTGACGCTGGCCGTGTCCGTCGTGTTCCACTACTTCAACGGGGGGATCCAGCCCCAGCGGGGCCTGCCGCGGGTGCGGCCACCGGTGAAGGCGCACATCTCGGTGCTCCTCGCCCTGATCGCGCTCGACAAGGCGGCCGGCTACGTCCTGCAGCGCTGGTCACTCGTCAACGCACAGGACGGCTACGTCAACGGCGCCGGCTACACGGACGTCCACGCCCGCCTGCCGGCCGAGACCCTGCTGATCTACGTGTCGATCTTCGCCGCGGCGATCCTGCTGTTCAACATCCGGCGCCAGGGCTGGACACTGCCGGTGCTCGCCGTCGGCATCTGGGCCTTCGTCGCGCTGGTCGTCGGCATCATCTACCCGGCCCTGCTGCAGGCGCTGAAGGTGACACCCGGCGCAGAGCTCGCTCGAGGCGCCCTACATCCAGCGAAACATCACGGCCACCCGGGCCGCCTACGGCCTGAACAACGTGAAGGTGCACCCGTTCCCCGCCCAAACGTCCATCACCGCCAGCCAGACGGTGCTCGCCGCACCCACCATCGACAACATCCGGCAGTGGGATCCCGACCCGAGCATCTCGTTGCAGACGTTCCAGCGCCTGCAGGGCATCAAGTCGTACTACCTGTTCCCGTCGTTGGCGTCGACCGCTACACGCTCAACGGGCAGCGCACGCCCGTGCTGATCGGCGTGCGTGACATCTCGGCCGCGAACCTGCCGTCCTCGTCGTGGGTGAACACCCACCTCCAGTACACCCACGGAAACGGCGCCGCCGTGGCACTGGCCAACCATGACCAACTCCACGAACCCCGTGTTCGGCGTCCAGCAGGTGCCGCCCCAGTCCTCGGCGGGCATGCCCGCCATCAACCATCCGGGCGTCTACTTCGGCGCGAACGAGTCCGGCTACGTGGTGGCGAACACGAAGCAGGCCGAGGTCGACTACCAGTCAGAACGGAACGGCCGTCGAGAGCCACTACAAGGGAAACGGCGGCGTCCAACTGTCGTCGATCTTCACCCGGGCTGCCTTCGCGCTGCGGCTGGGGGACTTCAACCTGCTGATCTCGAGCCAGATCACGAACAAGTCGCGCATCATGTTCGTGCGGGACCCCATCGCCATGGCCCAGAAGGCGGCGCCGTTCCTGAGCTTCGACCACGACCCCTACGCGGTGATCAACGACGGGCACATCGACTGGGTGGTCGACGGCTACACCACGACGGCCAACTACCCCTACTCGCAGAACGCCGACACGCAGCAGGTGGCGATCGGGAGCAACCTGCCGGGGAGCTACAACTACGTGCGCAACTCGGTCAAGGTCGTGATCGACGCCTACTCGGGGCAGATGACGTTCTACGACGTCGACCCCAGCGACCCGATCCTGCAGGCGTACTCGGCCGCCTTCCCGCACATGTTCACCCCAAAGTCGGACGATGAGCCCGACGCTCCAGGCGCACCTGCGCTACCCGGAGGACATCTTCTCCATTCAGTCCGCCATCTACGGCCGCTACCACCTGACCAACCCACAGCAGTTCTACGCGGCCAGCAACGCCTGGCAACTTTCGCCCACCGCGGGCGCCGGCCCGCAGTCGCAGGCGCTGCTGGCCCAGAACACCTACAACAACCAGGGCGAGCTGGTCTCGTCGACTCCGGCCCGGATGGATCCGCAGTACCAGGTGTACTCGCTGCCGGGGACGCCACCGACCGACCAGGTCTTCACGGTCTCGGACGGCTTCGTCCCGGCGTCGCAATCGAGCCTCTCGGGGTCGAACCAGAACTTCAACCTCACCGCGTGGATGGTGGGGCTGGCGGACCCCGGGCAGTACGGCCAGCTCGATCTCTACGAGACGCCGCAGGGCACCCTGGGACCGGCCAACGCGGACGCCGAGATCTCGGCCAATTCGACGGTGTCGAAGGACATCTCGCTGCTGGACACGAAGGGATCCGAGGTCCTGCTGGGGGAGACGCTCATGGTCCCGATTGCGGACTCCATGATCTACCTGCGCCCCCTCTACGTGGCGGTCGACGACCAACCCGCAGCCCCAACTGGAGTACGTGGTGGCCGTGCTGGGCAAGAACGTGCAGATCGACACGTCGCTGCAGGCCGTCCTGGGCGACGTCCTCCAGGTCACCGTGCCGCTGCCCACGGCGGGCGGAAGCTCTTCGGCGGGCACCGTGCCGGCGGCGGTGGCGAACATCTTGCAGGCGGCCCAGAACGACTACACCAATGCCCTGGCAGCACTCAAGGCAGGCAACCTGTCGCAGTTCCAAACCGACATCCAGGCCATGGACCAGCAGATCATGCAGGCACAACAGGTGCTGACGCCGGGCCCGACGACCACCACGACAACAACGACGACGACGGTGCCACCGGCCAGGGGGGCGAAGTCCTCGAAGACGGGCAGTACGACCTCGACGACGTCCTCGACCACCACCACGGTGCCGACGAGCACCGGGCCCAAGGGGAGCGGCTCGACGACCACCTCGACGACGTTGGCCTCGGCGGCGGCCCGGGGCTCCGGCTGAGGCCGGCCGACCGACGGTCGACGAGAAGGCGGGTTGCGGCCGACGCCGGTGGGTCCCATGATGTCGGGAGCGAAGCGCTGTGACGAAAGGAAGTTCGATGGGACTCCTCGACAAGGTCAAGGACAAGGCGACGCAGGCCACGGAGATGGCCAAGGATGCGGCAGCCAAAGGGCAGGCGAAGCTCGACGAGGCACAGGCCAAGAAGGCGGCCGACGGGTTGCTGCGGGACCTCGGTGCGGCGTTCTACGCCACCCAGACGGGGCGGACCACCCCGACCACGGAGGGCGACATCGAGCGGCTCGTCACGGCCCTGCAGCAGCACGAGTCCGAGCACGGCACCCTGACGCTGGCCCCCGAGTCTGCCGCCGCGGCCCCGACGGCGGCGCCGACGGCAGCCGATGCCGGCGCTGCCGCCCCGCCCCCTCCGCCGCCGCAGGCTGCCGACCCGTCCTCGCCACCCCCACCGCCTCCGACGGCACAGACGCTGTAGGCGACGCCGCTGGCTGCGCCGGAGCGCCCTGGTGGGCGTTCGGCGAGGGGTAGGAGGGGTATAGGATGCCTTCTTCGCCGCGGGGTGGAGCAGTCTGGTAGCTCGTCGGGCTCATAACCCGAAGGTCGGAGGTTCAAATCCTCCCCCCGCCACTCAGAAGTTCGCAGGTCAGGCCCCACTCCCGCAGTGGGGCCTTCTGC
>CAVSLS010000006.1:0-128811 GCA_963728845.1 uncultured Acidimicrobiaceae bacterium | reverse complement strand
AGCCAAGACGGGGACGAAGACGACCTCTTCTGCTGCGTCCGCCGCCCGCAAACCACCGACCGCGAGCAAGCGCTACACGCCGAAGGCGCCACCGAGGAAGAAGATCCCCAAGCCGACCGAGTGAGCCCACGACGACCCGACCGCATCGAGCAAGGCGCTCACGTCGGCGAACCCGAGGTGGACGCGTCGGTCCACGGCTCAATCAAGAGCGCCGAGCGCAGCAGCTGCAGCACGTCGGCCCGGCGGCGGACCAGCGAGCGTGCGGTCGGCTCCTCCCCCAGCGCCCGCAGCACCTCGACCTCCGTGACCATCCCGATGACCGTGGAGTAGATGGCCAGCAGCAGCAAGCCCGGATCGTGGCGGCGCATGTTCCCCGCGTCCATCTCCGCCAGGAGGAACGACGACGCCCGCTGGACCAGTGGCTCGAGCGCGAGCGTCATCTGGGTCGCCGCGGGAGGACCCAGCCGTCCGACTTCACGGAGGAGCCCGAGCAGCTCGGGCTGGCGAGCCGCCAAGCGGAAGACGGAGCGGACGACCGCCTCCACCCGAACCCATCCCTCCCCCGCTCCTTCGAGCGCCGCCTCGAGCGCCGCCGACAGGTCGCGTGCGCTCCTGTCGATGACGGCCTCGAGCAGGGCATCCTTGGAAGGGAACCAATAGAGGATCGACTGCTTCGTGAGGTCGAGGCCCTTCGCCACTGCATCGAGCGACGTCGCCTCGTAGCCCCGGCTCGCGAAGGAGGACAGGGCTTCGTCGAGGATGCGGTCGCTGGTCGCTGAGCTGGCCACTTACCATATGGTAGACAACATCGGTGGGCAGTGGTAGACATTCTCGATGCCCATTGAGCGGGATCTCCGTGGGAAGCGCTTCTTCGTCACCGGTGCCACCGGCTTCCTGGGCACGGCCCTGGTCGAGCGGATCCTGCGCTGCATCCCGGGTGCAGAGATCACGCTCCTGGTCCGGCCCGGCCGCCGGGCCGACGCCGCGTCCCGACTGGCCCGTGAGGTCATCAAGAACGACTGCTTCGACCGCCTGCGCAACGAGCTGGGTGATCGCTTCGACGACGAAGTGGCCCGACGAGTCCGCGCCGTCGCCGGAGACGTGGGCCAGGAGGGGCTCGGGCTCGACGGCGAGGGCCGCCAGGCCCTCGCCGAGGCGGGCGTCGTCGTCCACTCGGCCGCCACCGTCTCCTTCGACGCCCCGCTGACCCAAGCCGTCGAGATCAACCTGCTCGGCCCCTCACGGGTCGCCGCCACCATGACCGAGGTCGGGTCGGCCGCCCACCTGATCGCCGTGTCGACCGCCTACGTGGCGAGCACGCACCAGGGCGAGGCCAAGGAGGAGCTGCTCAGCGAGAACCCATTCAGTCTCGACGTCGGCTGGGAGGACGAGGTCGCCGCCGCCCGACGACTCCGCGACGACCTGCAGGCCGAGTCGCGGAAACCCGAGAAGCTGCACGAGCTCACCAAGTCTGCGCGGAGCGAGATCGGCGCGGCCGGCGACCATCTCATCGCGGCGAAAGCCGAGCGGCTCCGCGAGGAGTGGGTCAGCGACGAGCTCGTCCGGGCCGGCACGGCGCGTGCCGCTGTCACTCGGGTGGCCCGACGCCTATCCCTTCACCAAGGCACTCGGCGAGCGTGCATTGGTGGCGCAGTGGGAGGGCCGGGTGCCCATCACCTTCGTGCGCCCGTCGATCATCGAGTCCGCCCTGGCGGAGCCTCGCCCGGGCTGGATCCGCGGCTTCCGCATGGCCGAGCCCATCATCGTCTCCTACGCACGGGGCCTGCTGCGGGAGTTCCCCGGGGTGCCCGAGGGCATCGTGGACGTCATCCCCGTCGACCTTGTGGTCGCTGCCATCTTGGCGGTGGCGGCGCGGGGGCCGGAGCCAGGGCGGCCGAAGGTGTACCACGTCGCCTCCGGTGTGCGGAACCCGCTGCGTTACGGGCGCCTCGTCGAGCTGTCGGAGGACTTCTTCAGCCGCAACCCCCTCTACGACGACCGGGGCCAGCCCATCAACGTGCCCGAGTGGTCGTTCCCCGGGCGCGGGCGGGTGCAGCGGCAGCTCAAGCGCGCCGATGCGGCGATGACCTTCGTGGAGAAGTTGCTCACTGCCCTGCCGATCCGGGGCAAGCAGGCGCAGCTGGCCGCCCGGATAGAGGACAGGCACGCCATGGCCAAGCGGGCCCTGGGCTATGTGGAGCTGTACGGCGCCTACACGGAGACCGACGCCCGCTACCGGGTGGACAACCTCATGGAGCTGTGGGACGCCGGCGACGGCGACGACCACGAGCGGTTCGAGTTCGACCCGGCCGCCATCGACTGGGACCGCTACGTGCACGAGATCCACCTGCCGTCGGTCCTCGAGCACACCCGGGTGCGCACGAAGCCCGGGCGGTCCGTGGTGGACAAGCGACCCGACCGGCAGCGGCGCGCCATCCTGTCGCCGGAGCGGCATCTCGCCGTGTTCGACCTCGAGCACACGCTCATGTCGTCCAACGTCGTCGACACCTATGCCTGGCTGGCCAGCCGTCATCTCTCGCCAGCCCGACGGGCGCGCTTCGTCGCCGACCTGGTGCGCCAAGGCCCGTCACTGCTCGCCCTCGACCGACGGGACCGCGGCGACTTCCTGCGCGCCTTCTACCGGCGCTTCGAGGGCGCGCCGGTCGACCAACTGCGGGCCGACTCGTGGGAGCTCTTCCACCGGCAGCTGCTGACGCGGTCGTTCCCCAATGGCTTCGCGCGGGTGCGGGCGCACCGAGCGCTCGGCCAGCGGACACTGCTGATCACCGGGGCGCTGGACTTCATCATCGAGCCCATCCGCCCGCTCTTCGACGACATCGTGTGTGCCGAGATGGAGTCACGCGACGGGCAGCTGACCGGCCACCTGACGACCCTGCCGCCCATCGGCGAGGCGCGCGCGCTGTTGCTCGCCGAGTACGCGGAACGGCACTCGCTCTCGCTCGACGAATCGGTCGCCTATGCAGACTCGGCCAGCGACCTCGCCATGCTGGAGGCCGTCGGCTTCCCGGTGGCCGTCAACCCCGAGGCGCGGCTGTCCGCCATCGCCCGACGCAGGGGCTGGCACGTGGAGCACTGGGCCAAGGCGGAGGGCGGCTCGCACCGGCCGCTGCCGTTGGGCCCCTTCGACGTGAAGGCGGCCCAAAGCGGTCATGGGCCGGTGAGCACCCTCCTGTTCGAACGGTCGCTGCCACGCTTCGCCGCGGCGCGGGTCGTGTCGTCGTTCGGCTCGGGACGCGGCGCCGGCGTCGGCCCGCTGCGCCTGGTCGAGCGGGAAGCACCCGACGTGCCGGCAGAGGGGTGGGTGCACGTCGACCCTGTGCTGTCGGGCATCTGCGGCTCGGACCTGGCCACTCTCGACGGGCGCAGCTCGCGCTACTTCGAGGACATCGTCTCGTTTCCCTTCGTGCCGGGCCACGAGGTGGTCGGCACCCTCGCCGCCGACGCCGCCGGGGCGGACGGCCTGGCGCTGGCGGCAGGCACCAGGGTCGTCCTGCAGCCGGTGCTCGGGTGCGCAGCCCGAGGGATCGAGCCGCCCTGCCCCGCCTGCCGGGCGGGGAACGTGGGCAACTGCGGGTATCTGGCCTTCGGTCACATCCGGCCGGGCCTGCAGACCGGGTTCTGCGCCGACACGGGAGGCGGCTGGTCCAGCACGGGCCTCGTGGCGCACTCCAGCCAGCTCTACGCCGTGCCCGAGGGCCTGAGCGACGCCGACGCGGTGACGGTCGAGCCCCTGGCCTGTGCGGTGCACGCCGTGCTCGGCGCGCCCATCGCCGAGGGCGACGTGGTGGCCGTGCTCGGCGCGGGCACCCTGGGGTTGTTGGTCACCGCAGCGTTGAGCCACCTGTCCGCTGAGGGTCGTTGCCCGTCGCCGTCGACGATCCTGGTCGGGGCGCGCTACACCCACCAGCAACGCCTGGCCCGCGAGCTGGGGTGCACCGAAGCCCTGCCGCCCGACCAACTGGCGCGGGCGGTGCGCCGGCTCTCGCGTTCCCTCTCGTTCGGCGGTCCGTCCGGCGTGGCGGCGACGCTGTCGGGTGGTGCCGACGTCGTCATCGACTGCGTCGGCAGTCCCGAGTCGATTGCGCAGTCACTGGCCATGGTGCGCCCGCGCGGGACGGTGTCGCTGGTCGGCATGCCGGGGAAGGTGACGGTTGACCTCGCGCCGCTGTGGCACCGCGAGGTCCGCCTAGCCGGTGCGTACGCCTACGGGACCGAGCGGGACGGGGACAGTGACGGCCGCACGTCCACCTTCGCGCTGGCCCTGGAGGTCGCGGCGGCGCAACGGACCGGCCGCCTCGTGTCCGCCACCTATCCGCTCACCCGCTTCGAGGACGCCGTGGCCCATGCCGGCGCCGCCGGCCGCCGCGGGGCCGTGAAGATCGCCTTCGACGTAGGGAAAGGAACTGCCCGATGAGCCGCCGACCCGGCTTCGTCCTCGAGGTGGACAAGTCCACGCCGCCGACCCTGTTCTGGAACGGCGAGGGCATCACGCTCGAGACGCTGCCCGGAGGGGAGCCGGGTGGTCTACGCCCCCGAGCCCATGAAGGCGATCGAGGACCCCTACCGGGCCATCCGCCACGCGTTGGCGCACCCGATCGGTGACCGCGACCCGTTGCCGGCCCTGTTGCGGCCCGGCATGAAGCTCACGATCTGCTTCGACGACGTGTCGCTGCCGCTACCGCCCATGGAGGCCCCCGACGTCCGCCAGATGGTGGTCGAGACCGTCCTCGACATGGCCGCGGAGGCGGGCGTGGACGACGTGATGCTGATCGCTGCGTTGGCGCTGCACCGCCGCATGACCGAGGAGGAGCTGCGGCACGCGCTCGGCGACCGGGTCTACGACGCCTTCGCCCCCCACGGCCTGCTCACCCAGCACGACGCCGAGGACCCCGACAACCTCCTCTTCGTCGGCGAGACCGAGCAGGGCGAGGAAGTGGAGATCAACAAGCGGGCCGCCACCTCCGACCTCCTCGTCTACGTCAACATCAACCTGGTCTCCATGGACGGCGGGCACAAGAGCGTCGCCACCGGCTTGGCCAGCTACCGCAGTCTGCGCCACCACCACAACCCGCAGACGATGCGCCACTCGAAGTCGTTCATGGACCAGCCGTCGTCCGAGCTGCACTCGTCGAACTGGCGGATGGGACGGCTCATCGCCGAGTCGGGCGTGAAGATCTTCCAGATTGAGACGACGCTCAACAACGACACCTTCCCGTCCAATTTCCAATTCCTCCAGAAGCGGGAGTGGGAATGGGGCGTGCGCGACCGCGCCACCTACGCCGCCACCGCGGCGGCCCTGTCCAAGACGCCGCCGCGCCTCGCCCGCCAGGTCTTCCACTCCATCCGCTCCCCCCACGCGTTGACGTCGGTGCAGGCCGGCGAGGTCGAGGCGGTCCACGCCGTGACCACGTCGAACGTCTGGGCCCAACAGGGCGTCGACGTCGACGGGCAGACCGACATCCTCACCATGGGGCTTCCGTACATCTGCCCCTACAACGTGAACTCCATCATGAACCCGATCCTGGTGGCCTGCCTCGGGCTGGGCTACTTCTTCAACATGTACCGGGGCAGGCCACTGGTGCGCGAGGGCGGCGTCGTGATCATGCGGCACCCCACCCGGCCCGAGTTCCATCCCGGCCATCACCCGAGCTACATCGACTTCTACGAGCAGGTGCTGACGCAGACCGTCGACCCGGCGCAGATGCACAAGGAGTTCGAGGAGTCCTTCGCCACCGACCCGTGGTACGTCCACCTCTACCGCACCGGCCACGCCTACCACGGCGTGCACCCCTTCTACATGTGGTACTGGTGCGCCCACGCGCTGCAACATCTGGGCCGGGTGATCGTCGTCGGCGGGGACCCCAAGGCCGTGCGCCGGCTGGGGTTCTCCCCGGCCAGCTCGCTCGACGACGCGCTCGAGATCGCCTCGGACGTGGTCGGCCCCTCAGCCACGCTGACGCATATGCACAATCCGCCCATCTTCATGTCGGACGTCCACTGATGGCACCCGCGGTCTCCGGGCTGCTGGCCCGGGTACGGACGGCGCGCTTTCCCCTCGCCGCACCGTCGTGGCCGACGACGGTGGAACGGCCCGATCCCGAGCGCAAGGTCGGCCTCGACTACGACCACGAGTGGTCGCGCCGCTACCCGGTCCGTCTGGCCCGCGCCATGGTGATGGACAACGTCACCCGGCCGGCCGCCCGCGTGCTGGCGCCGGCGACCGTGCGCGGCCTGGAGCACCTCCAGCACCTGGACGGTCCGGTGATCTTCGCCGCCAACCACGCCAGCCACATCGACACGCCGCTCCTGCTCACCACCTTGCCGGTCGAGCTCCGCCACCGGACGGTCGTGGCGGCGGCATCGGACTACTTCTTCGACCGCACCTGGAAGTCGGTGCTGTGGTCGTTCGCCCTGGCGGCCATCCCCATCGAGCGCAGCAGGGTCAACCGCAGGTCGGCCGACACGGCCGCCGAGGTGATCGAGGACGGCTGGAACCTGGTCATCTTCCCCGAGGGCGGCCGCTCACCCGACGGCTGGACACAGCCCTTCCGCGGCGGCGCCGCCTACCTGGCCCGGCGCACCGGGCGCCCCGTGGTGCCGGTGTACCTGCACGGCACCCGTCACGTGCTACCCAAGGCCGCGGAGTCCGGGGCCAAGGCGCCCGGGGGGTCGGGCACCGAGTCGCGCCGGGGTGGGCGGCTGCGCCGCTCCCCCATTGCGGTGCTCTTCGGGGCTCCGATGACGCCCGACGAGGGCGAGAGCGCCCACCGCTTCTCGGACCGGGTGGAGGCAGCGGTGGCCACGCTGGCCCGCGAGGTCCAGTCGGACTGGTGGCAGGCCCGGCGTTCGGTCAGCGCCGTGGCGCCCGTCGAGGGGGCCGAGACCGCCCACCGCGGCCCGTCGGCCTCCGCCTGGCGGCGGGCGTGGGCGCTCGACGAACCCCCGTCGCGCCGGGGCGCTTCGGAGTGGCCGGACTGACCGTGCCCTGAGCACGGTTCCGGCGTGGTCCGAGAGGCAGTCCCGATCACTCCCGGACAGGCTCCCCAACGCGCTCATCGGATTCGGGTTAACTGTGCAATCCACCATGCACCAGAAGGCGGGGGCGCCCGGGATGGCACGCACGCTGGCCGACCCGCGGCACCCGCACGCGGGGCACCCGTCGGCGCGGCGGAAGCGGAGGTTGATCCTCGTCGCTGCGGTGGTGATCCTGGGACTCGGCACCTGGCTCGGCGTCCGGGAACTGACGAGCCCTCCCACGGTCGCCGTGGTCGGCGACTCCATCACCGCACTCAGCCAGCAATCGATCGCGACCTCACTGGCCCAGGCCGGTTATCAGCCGACCATCCAAGCGGTGCCCGGGGTCAAGCTGGGCCAGGCCGAGCCGACCATCCGCCGACTCGCCCAACAGGATCCCGACGACTGGATCATCGAGCTCGGCACCGCGACGCCGGACTGGCACGCCTTGTGGCCGCAGCCGTTCCTGGCCGAGTGGCAGCTGGTCCGGTTGTCCCGGTGCGTGATCTACGTCTCGGTGTCCCCGCACGCGGGCCCCGTGGCGGACCAGATCAACACGGCGCTGGCCGCGCTGGCCCGAGCCCATGCCAACGTGCACGTCCTGGACTGGGGTCAGCTCGAGTACATCAACCCCGGATGGACGATCTGGGACACGATCCATCCGACCTCGGCCGGGCAGGCGGAGCTCGCGGCACTCGAGGTCCAGGCGCTCCGCCGTGGCTGCTGACCCGCGCACACCGCCGCCGCACTGCCGATCAACACCTGCAGCACGTCTCCTAGGGTTCTCGCGGTCCCGGGGTCCCGTGGTTCCCGCGGCCCCGACCGCGGCGAGAGGAGTCCCGGATGCAGATGATCATCCTCGGCAGTGGCAGCCCGCTGCCCGACCCCGAGCGCGCCGGGCCGTCCACCCTGGTCCGCACCGAGGCCGGTGACCTGCTCTTCGACTGCGGCCGCGGCGTCCTCATGCGCGCCGCCGCCGCGGCGTCGGCTGCCGGAGCGCTGCGGGGCCTCTTCCTCACGCATCTGCACAGCGACCACACCACCGATTTGAACGACGTCGTCACCTCGCGCTGGGTGACGTCCTTCCAGCCCAGCCCACTGCGCGTCTTCGGGCCGCCCGGGACGGCATCCCTCCTCACGGCGACGGAGGCCATGCTCGAGCTCGACATCGGCTACCGCATGGCCCACCACGCCGATCTCAACTGGAGGCCGTCCGCCGACGTCGTCGAGTGCGAGCGCGGCCAGGTCCTCGCCGAGCAGTCGGTCCGGATCACCGTGGCACCCACCGACCACGCACCCGTGCGCCCGACCGTGGGCTACCGCGTCGAGGAGGGGGGACGCTCGGTCGTGATCGCGGGTGACACGGTTCCGTGCCCCGGGCTCGACGAGCTGTGCGAGGGGGCCGACATGCTCGTGCACACCGTGGTGCGCCGCGACCTGATCGAGCCCATCGGACTGCCACGGCTGACCGACGTCTTGGACTACCACTCGAGCGTGGAGGACGCGGCGCGGACGGCCGCCCGACACGGCGTCGGCACCCTCGTCCTCACGCACCTCGTCCCCGCGCCCCAGCCGGACGCGGAGCACGAGTGGGTGGAGAGGGCGGCCGAGCACTTCGACGGCACCGTGGTGGTGGCGCGGGACCTCCTCGCCCTCGACGTCGGCCCCGGCTAGCGGCAGGCGCGGCTCCCCTCTCCGCGACGGCCGTCCTCTACCTGCGCCGGCGCCTGCGCCGGCGCCGCCTGCCCCCCACGCTGGCCAGTCGCTCCTCGCGCAGGTGCTCTGCTGCCGAGTCGTCCAGCGGTTCGAGCGCGTCGTCGCCGAGCGCCCAGGACAGCAGCACGTCGGCCAGCACCGGGTTGCGCGCCAGCACCGGACCGTGCATGTAGGTCCCGACGACCCGGCCCCGGACCGCCCCCTCGCCGCCTCGCCGTCGCCGTTCCCCACGCCCGCGGTCACCCGGCCCAGGGGCACGGCACCCTCCGCCAGCGCGGTCACGCCCCCGTGGTTCTCGAAGCCCGTCAGTGCCGGCAGGTGCTCCACGCCCGTCGGGTCCACCAGCACCTCGCCCACCGCGCGCGGCCCGGTGCCCTTGGCGGTGTCGATCTCCAGGAGGCCCAGGCCCTCGTGCGCGTCCCCGGCGGCGCCCGGGAACGTCCGCCCGACGATCTGGAAGCCGGCGCAGACGGCCAGCACCACCGCACCGTCGGCGACCCGCTTGGCCAAGGTGCCGTCGTCGATGAGGGTGCGGGCGGCGCGGACCTGGGGACCGTCCTCTCCCCCACCCAGGCAGTACATGTCGGCTTCGGGCAGTGGGCGGTCCGAGGGCGCCGGCAGCGAGCTCGACGTCCCGCCCGCGCCATTCGGCGCGCCGGGCCAGGATCAGCCCGTTGCCGCCGTCGCCGTAGGTGCCGAGCAGGTCGGGGTACACCACCACCACACGCAGAGGCCCGCTCATCCGGGCGCCCCGAGCAGGTCATGGAATGCCGTGTAATTGCCGATGACGTCGACCACCCCTCCCGTGGCGCCGGCCGCCCTGCGCACGGCGTGGACCGGGTCGGGCTCCGTCGTGTGGGCCACGCCGGCGTAGTGCAGGCGGACCGAGAGGTCGCGGTAGCGGTCTCCGGTCGCGACCACGGAACGTCCGGCGAGCCGCTCGTAGGGCACGTCCCACAGCCAGCTGGGGTCGGCGCCGTCGGCCACCCGCGCGTTGATGCTGACCACGAGCGGCGCGTCCGATCGGGCCACCAGGTCGAGCAGCTCGTCCCATCCCGCCGGGTTCTTGGCCAGCATCAGCCGGGCCCGCACCTCTCCGAAGGAGCGGACGGTGAAGCGGCCGGCCACCTGCTCGACGGACTCCATGGCCTCGAGCGCCGCCACGGCGTCGACGCCGCACGCGTCGGCCGCCACGGCGGCCATGAGCGCGTTGGCCTGATTGAAGCGGCCCGGCAGCAAGAGCCGGACCGGGTGCGTCCGTCCGTCCGCCCATGCGGCCTTGGCCGCACCGTCGGGTGCGAGCACGAGCTCCGCTTCGGGGAGGGGCCGTGCGAAGTCGACACCCCGTGCAGGCCCAGCCGCCGTCGCGGAATTCGATTCGACCCTCGCACGCCGGGCAGCCCACGGCATCGAGGTGCCAGCGCAGGCCCGCACCGACCCAGTGCACGTCCCGCGCCGCGCCCGCGCCCCACACCACCAGTGGGTCGTCGGCGTTCGCCACGACGTGCGTGTGCGGGGCGGCGGCCAGTGCCGCACGCCAGCGGCCGGCCACCATGCGCACCTCGTTCGTACGGTCGAGCTGGTCCCGCGACAGGTTCAACAGCACGACGGCAGCCGCCGAGGTCGCCGCCAGCACGCGGGGGAGGTAGACCTCGTCCACCTCGAGGACGGCACGCCCCGCATCGGTCCCGGCGAGCGCGGCGACATGGCCCGGCGGCATGTTGGAGCCGGTCTCGTTGCTCACGACGGCGTCGCCCGTCGCGCCCAGCCCCACCGTCAGCAGCCGCGTCGTCGTCGTCTTCCCGTTGGTCCCGGTGACGAGGGCCACCTGGCGCCCCGCGCTCAGATGCTCGAGGAGGCGGGGGTCGACCCGGAGCCCGGCCCGGCCTCCGGCCACGGTGCCCTGGCCGCGGCCGAGACGGCGCGAGGCGGCGTTGACGACACGTGTGGTCGCGCTGGCGAGCCGCGCCCTCACCGAGGGGGCTTGGTGCGGGCGAGCTCGGCGGGTGTCGGCTCGTGGCGCACCCGCGCCTCCGCGGGCAGCTGCGCGGTGATGGCCTCCATGATCGTCGCCGTGTCCGCCTTGGCGTCGGTGAGCGACAAGGCCACCGGCTTGCCCACGCGCACCGTCACCGTGGGCGGGTTGCGCACGAGGGTGAAGTCGGGCACACGGGCCGAGCGGGGCCACACGTTCTCGGTGCCCCACAGCGCGACCGGCACGACGGTGGCGCCGGTCGCCGCGGCCAGCCGCGCCGTCCCGGTCTTGCCGTGCAGCACCGGATCGAAGAAGTCGTACCCGCGCGGGATGGTCCCCTGCGGGAGCACGATGACGACCTCGCCCGCCTTGAGCGCCGCCTCGGCCGCGCGCATCGGCTGGCCCGATCCGCTGCCCCGGTCGACCGCGATGCCGCCGATGGCCCGCGCGATCATCCCGACCACCGGGGCCTCGAAGATCTCCTTCTTGCCGAGGAAGCGCACGGGCCGCCCGATCTCGCGGGCGACGAGGGCCAACGCGGCGACGTCGAAGTAGCTCCGGTGGTTCGACGCCAAGCAGGACCGGGCCCCGTGTGGGCACGTTGTCGACGCCCGCGATGTCGAAGCGCGCGTACGGAAACGACAGCTTGCGCACGAACGGGCGGAGCAGGTGGTACGGCTCGAGCCCGACGACGCTCGGGACGCCCGGTGGCCGGTCCCAGTGCTCCACCGGCCAGCGCCGCGCCGTGGCCACCACCGTGAGGGACGGATCGGGATTGACGGCGTGGGGCGAGCCGACGCTCGAGAGCAACGGCACGTCGAAGATGCTGTCGCTGCAGGCATGGCAGTCGGCGAGGTCGATGTCCTTGCCGCCCGCCCACTCCCGCACCGCGCGCAGCTTGCCCGTCCCCCACACGAACCCCTCGTAGAGGCGGCCGGTGTAGCGGCCGTCCTTCGTCTCGTACGCGGTCGCGATCAGGTCGTCGAAGCCGAAGGCCTCGGCGAAGGGGGCGATCATGTCGACCGGCGTCGTGGTCGAGAGCACGAGGCGGTGGCCGCTCGGCCCGGAACGCGGCCAGGCGCTGCGGGGCAAAGGGGGCGACGAGCTCGCTCAGGGCGGACACGGCCCGCCGCCCGGCCGCCTGGACCTCGTCCTGGCGCCAGCCCCGGGCCACCCGCGCCGCCGCCCGCACCAGGCCCATGGAGAGCAGGTTCTCGCCCAAACGGTCGTTGAGGGCATAGAGCAGCTTGTCGCCGGGCAGGGAGCGCCCCGCGGGCAGCACGCCCTCTTCCACCAGGGCCTGGTTGAGGACCTGCCCCGACGCGTGGCACAGCAGGGTGCGGTCGAGATCGATGAAGACGGCGCTCTTGGCCACGGTACGAAGCCTAAAGCAGTTCGATGCCCCGATTTCGGGTGCGGGAGACGGCCCCGAAGCGGCCCCGGAATTAGGAGAAGGGATCGCCGGGGGGGAGGGCGATCCCTTCTCGAGACTCATCAGGGGTAGGAGGGGGGGCTTCCGACTCCCTGCGGTCTGATTTCATTTCTGGCGGCACGTCGGCGATCAGTCAAGCAGCTTTAGCAGATACTTGATATCTGTTATACTGATGAAAAGCGATACTTTGGCAAGCAGCTTCTGCGGAGGCGATGGCGTGGAACTGAAACATCTGCAAGCACTGCTGGGCATCGCCGACACCGGGAGCTTCTCCGCCGCCGCCACCTCCATCGGCACGGTGCAGTCCAACGTCTCGGCCCACGTGGCCCGCCTGGAGCGCGAGCTCGACGTCCAGCTGGTCGACCGGGCCTCGGGGCGCCTGACCGAGGAGGGCGAGGTCGTCATCGAGCGGGCGAGGCGGGTGATGAACGAGCTCGAGGCCATGGTGGCCGACGTGACCGCCTTGCGCGAGGAGGTGGTCGGGACCGTCAGGCTCGGCATGATCGGCACGACGGGACGCTGGCTGGTCCCGCAGCTCTTCGACCTGCTCCGGGTGCGCCACCCCCACGTGCACCTGAACGTGGCCGAGGGATCGAGCGGACAGCTCGAGCAGCAGCTTGCCTCGGGCCAGCTCGACCTGGCCGTGGTCACCTTCCCGCTGAGCGGCGACGAGATCTTGGCCGCCCAGCTCTTCGACGAGGACCTGGTGGTCGTGCTGCCCTCGGGCCACCCGTTGGCCACCGAGCCCTCGCTCCCCCTCGAACGCCTCTCGGAGCTGGAGATGCTGCTCCCGGCGCCGGGCACCGCGCTGCGGGCCGAGATCGACAGCGCCACGGGTCCGGCCCGGATCGTGCTGCGGCCGGCCATGGAGCTCGACGGCGTCCGGCTGATCGCGGCGCTGGCCTTCGACGGCTACGGGCCGGCGATCCTCCCGGCCACCGCCGTGCCGGGCCACCTGCGCGGCCGGTTCGCGGTGCTGCCGGTCAGCGGGCTCCCCCGCCGTCGGGTGGGCGTGGCGCAGCGCCGGCGGGGGCTCCCGTCCGCGCCGGTGCGGGCCGTGATCGACACGCTGGGGCTCGTCGTCAACGACACGCTGTCCATGCCCGAGGGGATCCACCCGACATAACGGGTGGTGCCGACCGGTACCGATCGGCACCGGCTCACGACGACGGCGCCGGCCGCGGCTCCCCCACATGGTCCAGATGGGCGGACCGTCGCCGGGGAGCGGCACCTCCTTCACGATCTCGAACCCGTGACGGCGGTAGAAGGGGACGTTGCGCTCCTTGGACGACTCGAGATAGCACGGGATCCCTTCGGTGTCGCAGTGCTCGAGCACCGGGCGCATCAACGCGCTGCCCACGCCCTTGCCCTGCTCGGCAACCGCGGTACCGAGGGTGGCCAGGTACCAGTGCGGCTCGTGCGGGTGCATCGACTCGACGAGGTTCAAGAGGCGCAGCGTCGTGACGAGGTTGGCCGCCACGTAGGGCAGCACGGGCAGCATGGTGACGATCGCCGTCAACCCCGTGAGGAGCGGCTTGCCCGCCGGAGCCCAGATGGCCGAGCCGGCATAGCCGTCGGTCGTGTAGCAGCCACCGAAGGGGAGGTAGTCGGCCCGCATCTGGGTGCGGAAGTAGGCGCGCAGGCCCGCGTCGCGGCGCGTCGGATTGCGAAAGATGTGCCCGATGACGGGATCGTCGAAGAAGGTCTCGGCCAGCTGCGCCGCCATCGCATCGACATCGTCGTTGGTGGCACGCCGGACTACTGGCAGGGCAGGTTCGGGAACCATGTCGGGGTCGATGGTGGCAGAGTGCCCGGCCAGGCGCCACCCGGCGAGACCGCGGCGTGGGACTGGCCGAGCGCCACGAGCTCGGGGGCCAGTTTCACCCCGACGATGATGCCGCCCGGGCGCGTGAAGTGCACTCCGTCCGCACAGCGCACGCCGACCTGATCGACCGACGCCGTGTACCTCTCGTCGGGCGAGACCACTGCGTTGAGATCGAACACGTAGACCTTGCCCCCACTGCTCCCTCCGGACGCGGCACTGGCCGCTTGCCGCATGGCCGCGTTGTCGGTCGACACCCGGGCCGGATCGTCCTCGGGCCAGGTGCCGCCGCCGGCCGGTGCCACACCGCTGTCGTCGTAGGGGGTCGTCATGAGCACGACGCTGGCCCCCTTCGAACCGAGAACGGCGGCCGCCTGGCTGTACCGGCTCTCCACGTAGCGGTCGAACGCGGGCTGACCGAGGTTCTGCCACCGTCCCACCACCGTCTGGTCAAACGTCTCGCCGCGCGCGACGTAGACGACGACGTCGGGGTTGTAGGCGTCCACCCACCTCTGCCAGGTGTCGAGCAGCGAGTCGGGGTTGTCGTCGACGTCACAGGGTGCCTGGGGCGACACGGTGTAAAGAGGACCCGGATCTGGGACTGCATGGACAGTGCGCAACCAGGCGTCCCCTCGTTCGCGATCTGCACGCCGTACTGCTGCGCCTGCGCCGCCAGGCCGACTCCGAGCGTGCCGGCCACGGAGTCACCGACGAGCAACACCTTCACCGGCCTCGCGCTGGTCACCACGGGCAGGGCCGGCGTCAGGAAGGTGGGGGCCGCGCCGATGGCCGCGGCGGCGGGCGGCGCCGAGGATGTGGGACGTCGCCAGGACCCCGGGCAAGAACGCCATGGCAATGCCGATGACGGCGACGAGCAGGAAGAGGGCGGGCAGGAGCCGTCGGGCGCGGCCTGCCCAGAACCGGCTGAGCCGGATCGTTCCGCTGCCACCCCACTCCTTGACCAGCAGGGAGGTGCTGAGGAACACCGAGAGCACGAAGAAGGAGTCCACGCCGAAGAAGCCCCCGGGCACCGAGTGCAGCCCGGTGTGGAAAGCGATGATGGCCAGCAAGGACACGGCGCGGACCCCGTCGAGCCCGCGGATGTGGCCCAGCGTCGGGCTGGTCCCCGGTGCGTTAGCGTCCGTGCTCATGCTGCGTCCGACCCGGCCGCCCTGCGGTGGCGTCCCCTCCGTCCCATGCTGGGAAAACGTCCTCGGGAGCCGCGCCTCACTGCCCCAGGCCCGGCAGGCCCGGTTGGCCCCGACGACCCCGCCATGCTGAGGATCGGGGTCCTCGGGGCGGCCCGCATCACACCGATCGCCCTGGTCAAGCCGGCGCGCCGGACAGGCCGGGCCCAGGTGACCGCCGTGGCGGCGCGGGACCGGGACCGCGCCACCGAATTCGCCCGCAAACAGGGAATTCCCCGCGTGCTGGACACCTACACCGAGCTGGTCAACGACCCCGGCATCGATGCCGTCTACAACCCGCTGCCCAACGGGCTCCACGGGTACTGGACCATCGCGGCGCTGAAGGCGGGCAAGCACGTCCTGTGCGAGAAGCCTTTCACCGCCAACGCCGACGAGGCGAGGGCCGTGGCGGAGGTGGACAACTCGAACCCCGGCGTGGTGGTCATGGAGGCCTTCCACTACCAGTACCACCCGCTGGCCAAGCGTCTGGTGGAGATCGTCCGCTCGGGCGAGCTGGGCACCATCCGCAACGTCGACGTGTCGTTCTCGGCGCCGCTGTGGAAGAGGGGTGACATCCGCTACCAGCTGGCGCTCGCCGGCGGCGCCACCATGGACATGGGCTGTTACCCCATCAGCCTCCTGCGCCTCCTGGCGCCCGGCCCCCGGGTGATCAGTGCCGAGGCGAAGCTGTCCTCCCCGGGCGTCGACCGGGCCATGGACGCGCACTTCTCTCTCCCCGACGGCGGGAGCGCCCACATCGGTTGCTCCATGTTCTCCTCCTCCGTGTTGCGCATGCGGGCGGAGGTCACCGGTGACAACGGCAAGATCTCGGTCTTCAACCCCTTCAGCCCCCAGTACTTCCACCGGATGAAGGTCACGACCTCGCTCGGCTCCCGCAAGGAGCGGTTCAGCCGCAAGCCGACCTACGACTACCAGCTCGAGGCGTTCGCCGCCGCGGTCGAGGACGGCGCGTCCTTCCCGACCACGGCCGCCGACGCCATTCGCACCATGGAGCTCATCGACGCCATCTACACCGCCGCCGGGCTCTCGCTGCGCCAACCCACGCCAGTCGACTGATGCCGCTGCCCGCGGACGAGCTCTCCGCGCTGGCCGACGCCGCCCTGAGCGCGGCGGCCGGATGCCAGGCGGCGGAGCTCCGGGTCGAGCGCATCCGCAACCAGATCGTCCGCCTCCACGACGCCTCCCCGGAGACGACGGCGGACGACACGGAGTTCGGCATCGGGGTGCGCGTCGTGGTCGACGGCGCGGTCGGGTACGCCGCCACGGTCGACGTGGACCCGCGAGAGGCGGCCAACCTGGTGCGGCGGGCCACCGAGATGGCCAGGGTCACGCACAGGGCCGGCGGTGGGCGGGTCGAGCTGGCGCCCGAGCCCTCGCACGGTGAGGTCGACGTGGTCGAGCGCCTTCGAGGTGGACCCGACGAAGGTGCCGATGGCCGAGAAGATCTCCCTTCTGGCCGAGTGGAGCGCGCGGCTGGGGGACCACGCTGCGGTGTCGCACACCACCGCCGCGCTCCTTGCCGTGTCCGAGCAGACGTACCTGGCCGACCTCAACGGGACGCGGGCCACCCAGCACCGGGTGCGGCTGCAGACCCAGCTGGAGGCACTGGCGCTCTCGGACACGGGGTTCGAGACCATGCGCACGCTGGCGCCGCCGGTCGGGCGGGGGTGGGAGTTCCTCACGGGCCCGCCCTCGGCCGGGAATTGGGACTGGGACGCCGAGCTGGCCCGCCTGCCCGAGCTGCTGGCCGAGAAGCTGCAGGCGCCTTCGGTGCAGGCGGGGACCTACGACCTCGTCATCGACCCTTCGAACCTCTGGCTCACCATCCACGAGTCCATCGGGCACGCCACCGAGCTCGACCGCGCCGTCGGCTACGAGGCGGCCTACGCCGGGACCTCCTTCGCCACCTTCGACAAGCTGGGCACGCTCGCCTACGGGTCCCCCGTCATGCACGTGACCGGCGATCGCACCGCAGAGCACGGCCTGGCCACGGTGGGCATCGACAGCGAGGGCGTCGCGGCGCAGTCGTTCGATCTCGTCCGCGACGGGGTCCTCGTCGGCTATCAGCTCGATCGGTCCATCGCCGCCGCAATGGGGTTCGAGCGCTCCAACGGGTGCGCGTTCGCCGACTCGCCGATGCACGTGCCCATGCAGCGCATGGCCAACGTGTCGCTCGCCCACGCGGGGGTGGACGGTCCGCGCACCGAGGAGCTCATTGCCGGCGTGGACCGGGGCATCTACGTCCTGGGCGACAAGAGCTGGTCGATCGACATGCAGCGCTACAACTTCCAGTTCACCGGGCAGCGCTTCTACGCGATTCAGGGCGGGACGCTGGCGGGGCAGGTCAAGGACGTGGCCTACCAGGCGACCACGACCGACTTCTGGGGCTCCATGGAGGCGGTCGGCGGCGCGTCCACCTGGGTGTTGGGGGGCGCGTTCAACTGTGGCAAGGGCCAGCCGGGACAGGCGGCGCCGGTCTCGCACGGCTGCCCGTCGGTGCTCGTGCGCGGCGTGCGGGTGCTGAACGCGCGCGAGGAATCGGGGCGCTGAGCGTGCGCCGGGGGCACGGGTGATCCCCGCCCAGGAGCTCGTCGAACACGGGGTCGCCGCGGCCGGCGCCGCGGCGGCCGACGGCTGCATCGTGCTGATCGAGGAGACCAGCCATGCCGACGTCCGCTTCGCCCTCAACACGACCACGACCAACGGGGTGCACCGGGCCCGCTCGGTGACCGTCGTCGCGCTCGCCGGTCCGTCGGCCGGGACGGCGCGCCAGACGGGGGTGGTCGGGCTCGACGGCGTGGCCGAGATGGTGACGGCGGCGCTGGCCGACGCTCGTGCGGCGCCGCCCGCCGAGGACGCCTGCGCCCTCGTCGAGCCGTCGGACGCCGTCCCGGCACGTGACTTCTCGCTCGGGCCGGAGGAGACGGATGCGTCCGCACTCGAGCCGGTGCTCTCGTCCCTCGCGGGTGCCTTCGGTCGGGCCCGGGCCCGCGACGCCGTGCTGGCGGGCTTCGCCGAGATCGACGTGGCGACGCTCTACCTCGGGAGCAGCACCGGGGTCCGCCTGTCGCACGTGCAGCCGACGGCGGCCGTGAACCTGGTGGGGCGCACGGCCGACGGGAAGGGATCGGCCTGGGTCGGCGTGCCCGCCATCGACTTCTCGTTCGAGGAGATGGAGCGTGAGATCTGGCGCCGGCTCGCCTGGGGGAAGCGGCACATCGCGCTCGATGCCGGCCGGTACGAGGTCATCCTGCCGCCCTCGGGCGTGGTCGACATGATGGCCGAGCTGGCGTTCGGCGGGCTCGGGGGCCAGGACGCCGAGGACGGCCGCACCGTCTTCTCCAAGGAGGGGGGCGGCACGCGCGTGGGCGAGACGATCACGACCCTGCCCTTCACGCTCTCCAGCGATCCCTTCGAGCGCGCGGTGGCGTGCACCCCCTTCGTGGCGACCGAAGCGAGCAGCTCCGACGTCTCCGTCTTCGACAACGGGCTGCCGCTCGGGCGCATCGACTGGCTGCGTGACGGCGTCCTGACCCACCTGCGCTACCACCGTGCCGGTGCCGCGAAGTCGGGGGTGGCGGTGGCGCCCTACGTCGACAACCTCGCGTTGCGCTGTGGTGCGGCCGGCGGCGGCTCGGTCGACGACATGGTGGCCCGCACCGAACGGGGGCTCCTGCTCACCTGCCTGTGGTACATCCGGGAGGTCGACCCGGCGACCCTGCTCACGACCGGGCTCACGCGCGACGGCGTCTACGTGATTGAGGACGGCACCGTGGTCGGTGCCGCCAACAACTTCCGCTTCAACGAGAGCCCCGTCGACCTCCTCGCCCGCGCCACCGAGGTCGGCACGCCCGTGCGCTCGCTCGGGCGCGAGTTCGGGGAGTACCTCAACCGGACGGTCATGCCGCCGTTGCGCATCCCCGACTACAACATGAGCTCGGTGAGCCCCGCGAGTTGAGCCGGGTCGGCGCTGCCGCGTCGCCGCACGCCGCCGCACGCCGCGCCCCGGGCCGTTCACGGCCTCGTGCGGACCACGATCGTTCCCGCCGCCTTGTCCTGCAGCGTCTGGAAGAACGGGTTGTGCAGGGGCCACAGAGCCGTCGCGAGGAGCCCCAGCCCTCCGACGAGGCGCAGCAGCGTCTCGGCCACCGGCGTCGGCCCGACCACGTGGTTGAACCCGATGACGGTGCCGATCTGCACCCAGAGGGTGGCGAGGAAGAAGTAGGCGACCACACGCCGCCACACCTGCGGCGACGTCAGCGGCGCACCCGACACTCGGTCGACGGCGCGGACACTCGCCGCCATCATCCCGACCGTCTGGCCGCGCAGCCGCAGGAGGACCAGCGGATACCCCAGACCGATCAGGAGCGCGGAGGCCACCACGGCCGCCTGCGCGCCCGGCGTCATCGGGTAGACACCGGGGGCCAGCGGCTCCCGCAGGGCGACGTCGGCATTCCGGATGAGACGAGTGACGGCGTAGCTCGCGGCGTCGATCATGACGACATCGAGCAGATAGCCACCGAAACGCCGCCACCAACCGGAGAGCTCGACCGGGCCGCCCGTCGTCGGGAAGCGCCGCGGGGGTCTGGGTTCCGGCGACGGCGGCTGGCCGGTGTGGACCGTCCACGTCGACCCGTCCCACCACCGATGCGTGGACTGCCCCGAGGGGTCGGGGTACCAACCCGGGGGCGGCAGCGACGAGGGCGGTGGGGGCGGCGACTGCGGCCATGACATGACCCGAACCATACGTTGAGCCACGCCGGCGCCGGTGGGACCCGTCGCGGTCGGGCCGTCGCGGTCGGGCCGTCGCGGTCGGGCCGTCGCGGTCAAGCGGGGCGGCGCGCTTCGACGAGGAATCGTTGGGCGGTGGACACGAACACGCCCTCGCGCGTGATGAGCTCGTGCATGCGGCGGAGCTGGTCGCCGTAGCCGTCGGCGCTGAAGCCCGGCACCGTCCAGGGCACCTTGCGCAGGAAGTGCACCACGGCGGCCACGTCGAAGAACTCGACGCGGAGCGCGCAGGCCTCCAGCCGAACGACCTCGAGCCCGGCCGCCGCTGCCGCCACCCGGGCCCGCGCCGCGCTGCGATTCTGGTTCACGGGCCGTGGGCCCATGATGAAATCGGTCAGCTCCCGGTTGGAGCCCGCGCCGATCTGTTGGGACAGGTACGTCGCACCCGGACGCAGGACCCGTGCGATCTCCTCCCACAGCACGGCGACGGGGTGGCGGCTCGTCACGAGGTCGAAGGAAACGTCGGCAAAGGGCAGCGCCGGCGCGTCGGCCACCGCGACCACGTGGGCACCCAGCGCGCGGAGGCGGGCGCGAGCCAGCGCGACGTTGGGCGGCCACGACTCGGTGGCCACCAGCAGCGCCGGCGGTCGCGCCACGGCGGCCAGGACCTCCCCGCCCCCGGTCTGCACGTCCAGCGCGGACGCGGCGCCGGCCATCCGCTCCCCCATCAGGTGGGCGTAGCCCCAGGGCGGGCGCTCCTCGGTGGCCCGCCCGTCGAACCAGGAGAAGTCCCAGCCCTCGGCCGGGACCGCGCTGCCTTCCGCCACGAGCTCCTCGAACGTCACCGCGGACAGCCCCGGCGCGCCGTTATCTCCGTCAGGGACCACCGTGCGGCGGCTGGGCCGGGTTCGCGAGACCGTCGGCGTCCGTGCCCCGGATCGGGGACAGGCCGCGGTGGACCGCGTCGTGCTGCACCGCGCCGGAGTTCTGGTTGCGATTCCCCTCGAGCGCGCTCTGGGCGATGCTCTGCCCCACGAACACGACCGATCCCCAGACGATGGCGAAGATCATCCAGCTCCGCGCCGCACCCTCCAGGACGAGCGTGCCCCACGGCGGCAGCTCCCCACCGGGTGGGGGCGGCACCGCGGTCCGCTCCCACGGCGACGGTGGCGGCATGGCCCCGACGCCCGCCGGCGCTGGCGCGGGCATGGGCGGCGGCCAGCCGGGCGCCGGGGCGGGGGCGCCGGCAGCGGCGGGCTCCTCGGGCGGCGGCGCCTGGTCCGGCGTATCCGATGCCGACCTATCCGACGCCGACGGGTACGAAAACGGCTGTGCCGGCGTCGGGGGCGGCGGGGCGGCGGGCGGGGCCTGGTACGGCGGTGCGCCGCTCGGCGCCGGATCGGGACCGGCCGGGACGACCGGCGCCGTGGGGCCCGAAGGCGGGGAACCGGCCCGGACCCGGTCGCCCAGCATGCCCCAGGGGTACTCCGACGTCAGCATGCCGAACCAGGAGTGGAACCGAGCCTCGTAGCGCAGCAGCGCCGCGTAGGCGAGGTAGAGCGCCGGGGGCATGCTGCCCGTGATGAGCACCACGAACCACATCACGAGGAGCAGCGGGGCGGTCAGCCCGTACTGGACGATCTGCATGAACACGGCCGCAGGGACGGCGAGCACGAAGCGGAACAGCACCGACCAGCGGTTCAACCGGCCCCCCGGGCCGGGCAGGATCGGTCGGGCCGGGTAGTCCTCGTCGTCGAGCGAGAACGGCGGGTAGCGGTCCGTCAGCAGGAAGAGGTAGGCGCCGACGCGGGTGGACCAGCGCACCACGCCACTGATGAAGCTGTGCGCCCATTCGGGCAGGCGGCCCGTGAACAGAGCGGCGAACCAACCGATCACCGCGACGAAGAAGACCGCGATGAACAGGAAGTACAACACGACGATCTGCGGGATGGCCAAGATGATGCGGAAGCCCACCGAGAGCCGTCCCTGGGGCGCCGTGCCCGTGTACCACAGGTCGACTCGCCTGGTGGGCATCGCCATCGCCGCGTCCGTCATGGGAACCCCCTAGGTCTGCCGCCCGCGGGCGTGCTCTCCGTACCGAACGTTAGGGCATCGGGTTGCGTCGGGCGCGGTCCCCTGTCCCTCGGGCGGGGCAGGCCTGAGATGGGTCGGTGAGGGACCGTTCCCGGCGCTACAGGGCGTCGTACAGCGCGTCGATGAGGGAGCGGTTGCGCGTGCTCTGCCAACGGGGGATGACGTCGTTCATGACGTAGCCGAAGGCAACGCCCGCGTCGGGATCGGCGAAGCCGACCGCGCCGCCCGTCCCGAAGTGGCCGAAGCTGCGGGGATTCGGGCCGAAGGGACGCCGCGGCACCGTCGGCTTGAACCCGAGCCCGAAGGTCACGTCCTCGTGCAGGATCGGGCAGTAGCCCTGCGACTGCGGGGACGTCGCCTCGGCGAGGAGATCGGTGGAGAGCAGCTGGTTCGGCACGAGCAGCGCGCCGTACAGGCGCGCCACACCACGCGCGGACCCGTGGCCATTGGTCGACGGGACCTCGGCGGCGCGCCACTCTGCCGTGTTGACGACTCCCATGGACGAGTAGCCCGGCGGATTGAAGTAGCTCAACATCTCCATGCGCGCGTCCCCGGTGAGTGTGTCGTCCAGCGGGCGGGTGGGAACCTGCGCATGGAAGCGCACGTCGGCGCAGCGTCGGCGCTCCGTGGGGGGCACGCCGAAGAAGACGTCCGCGTCGAGCGGGCCCACCACGCCGGCCAACCGCCGGGCGCACGGCTCGCCGCTCACCCGGCGCACGATCTCGCCGATCAGGTGCCCGTAGGTGTTGGTGTGGTAGGCGTGGCGCGTCCCCGGCTCCCACCACGGCTCGGTCGCGGCCAGGGCGCCCGTCATGCGCTCCCACCGCCACAGGTCCTCATTGGTCAACGGTGCGCGGAGGGCCGGCACGCCGGCGCGGTGGCACAGCGCGTGCCGCAGCGTCGCCGCCTCCTTGCCCGCCGCCGCGAACTCGGGCCACACCGCGGCGATGGGGTCGTCGAGCGCGATCGACCCCGCGTCCACCAGTTGCAGCGCGAGGAGCGCCACGAACGCCTTTCCCACTGAATAGAAGTTCACAAGCGTGTCGCCGCGCCAGGGCGTGCCTGCCGTCTCGTCGGTCCAGCCGCCGGCCAGGTCGACCACGGTGCGGCCGTCGATCAGGATGCAGAGCGCCGCGCCGATCTCGCCGCGCTCGGCGAAATTGCGTGCGAACTGCTCCCGGACCGCGCCGAAGCGGGCGTCACAGCGGCCGGAGACGGGGGCGTCCACCGCCCGACTCTGTCGTGGCACCACCGGGCGGTGCAAGCGGTGCGACGGGCCGTTTCTCCCAGCACCCGGTGTCCCAGTACCCGGCCCGGCGGCCAGGCCGGATGCGTCAAACCCCGCCGGCACCGGCCTGGTCGGACAGATCGCGCAGCAGCGCCGCCCACCGGGCCAGTCCGGGCACCTCGAGGCCCTCGACCTTCGCGCTGTCGTCGGCCTGGCGCAGGGCCAGCGCGTCGGCCGCCCACGGCCGGGCCGAGAAGGACAGTGCCTCGTCCTCGGTCATGGCGCCGCCCTGGCTGACCAAGGAGACAATGCTGTCGTCCGCGAGGACCTCCCCGTAGCCGCCGTCGGTCGCCACGAGATACCGCTTGGCCTCCACGTGCAGGGCGACCAATCCCGCCACCCGCTCCCCCAGCGCGTCGCGGACGGCCCGCGCCCCGGTGTCGGCGTGGGCCTCGTCCGTGCCGCCCGGCAGCAGATGGCCGATGTCGTGCACCAGGCCCGCCGCCGCCAGTTCGGCGTCGGCGGGGCGGAGGCGGGCCAGGAGCGTCGCCGTCTGCCGCGCGTGGTCGAGCTGGGAAACCCGTGCGCCGTCGGCCAGGGGGCGGTCGGCGCCCGTCACGAGCACGTCGAGGATCTCGTCGGCGCTGAGACTGGGCGCGGCGTCGCTCACCCGACCATTCTCCCCCGTCCCGGCTCCCCCACCCGGTGTTGCTCTGCCCGTTGCGGATACGGTGACGCCCCGTGCCCTGGACCCCGCCGCCGCGCAGCGCGTGGACCGAGAAGATGGTCTCGCTCGGTCACGGCCTCGGCGACGACGGGCGCTCCATGGTCTCGCTCGAGCCCGAGGCCCTGCGGGAAGCCGCCACGTCCACCACCGGGCTCGACGACTTCGGCGACACCTGGTGGGAGGATCCCTTCCGGCGCCTCTGCGCCTCCCTCGACGGCGAGGCGCGTCTCCACCTGCCCGGTCGCGTCCGCACCCGCGGCGAGATCCAGCTGATCCTGCAGAACCGGTTGCGCATGGTCGCCCTCTGGAAGCGGGAGCCGGCCGTCCTGCGCGAGCCCGTGCACGCGCCCATCGTGGTGACCGGTCTGGGCCGCTCGGGGACCACCTTGCTGCACGAGCTGCTGGCCTGCGACCCCGACAACCGCCCGCCGCTGCTGTGGGAGCTGCTGCACACGGTCCCCTACCAGGACGCTTCGGGAGACCTGTGCGACGACGAGATCACACTCATGGACGAGATGGTGCCCGCCTTCACCGCCATGCACGAGAACGGCGGCCGGCTCCCGACCGAGTGCATCTTCGCCTTCGCCCACCAGTTCTCGAGCGACATGTACACCGGCCTCTACAACGTGGCCGGGTACACGATGTGGCGCAGCGACCAGGACCAGACCCCGATTTACGACTGGCACAAGCGCCATCTGCAGACGCTGCAGTGGGTGGCCGAGCGGCCGACGCCGCGCTGGGTCGTCAAGGCGCCCTCCCACCTTTCCGCCCTGCCTCTCCTCTTCGCCACCTACCCGGACGCACGCGTCGTGATCACCCATCGCGACCCGCTTCGGGTCATCGGGTCGCTGGCGGACCTCATGGCGACACTGCACTACATGCACTCGGACCACGTCGACCACGCGGTCCTGGTCGAGTTCATGGCCATGGGGCTCGAGATGCAGATGGACCACGTCGCGGCCGAGCGCGACGCCCGGGCCGTCCCCGTGGACCAGATCGCCGACGTCGTGTACAAGGACCTGGTGGCAGACCCCGTCGAGGTGATCGAACGCCTCTACGCGGGGTGGGACCTCCCCGTCACCCCCGGGTTCCGCACCGCGCTCGAGGCCTACCTGGCCGCCCGTCACCGCGGGCGGGCCGGCGGCCACGACTACTCCTTCGCCGACACGGGCCTCGACCTCGCCACCCACCGCGCGCTCGTGGCGCCGTACCAGGAGCGCTTCGGCGTGCCCTCCGAGGTTGGACGTAGGGAGGACGCCACGGATGACGCAAGACTGGAAACTCGAGAACATCGTCGTCCCGGTCGCGGACGTCGACCGGGCGAAGGCCTTCTACACCGACACGGTCGGTTTCCATCTCGACGTCGACCACCGGGCGGGCGATGACTTCCGTGTGGTCCAGGCGACCCCGCCGGGGTCGGCCTGCTCCATCGCGCTCATGGAGAACGCGCCGGCGGCCAGGTCGTTGCAGGTCCTGCAGCTGGTGGTCCGCGACATCGCGGCGCCGGCGCGCAGCTCGCCGGCGCGTCCCCGTGACGAGGTCTTCCACTTCGAAGAGGGCGTACAGCCGCCCGGTCCGCACCCCGGCCGGAACGACGACGAGTCTTTCCTGTCGTTCAGCGATCCGGACGGAAACGGGTGGATCGTCCAGGAGGTGCCGTGCCTGGCCGTGTCGTGCCTGGCCGGCCGCCGACCGCTACGAGCCGGCGAGGTCCGCCACCTTCACGACCTCCGCCGTGGGGTGGGGCGGCCCGTCGGCCAGCACCCAGCGCACCAGCAT
Organism: uncultured Acidimicrobiaceae bacterium; assembly: GCA_963728845.1. Classification (GTDB taxonomy): domain Bacteria; phylum Actinomycetota; class Acidimicrobiia; order Acidimicrobiales; family RAAP-2; genus Bog-473. The sequence continues at coordinate 103,064 of CAVSLS010000006.1, read as the reverse complement.
GTAGCCCTCGAGCCGTCCGCCGGTGTCGAGCCAGTTCTCGACCCCCGGTCCCGGGTCCGACGGCGCGATGACCATCGTCCAATTCCCGTCCGCCGAGCGTGTGGCCGTCTTGTTGTTGAGCGCGGTGGTCGTGTAGCGGTAGTCGAAGCTCTCCATCCAGGGCGAGGCGAGCGTGAGGCCCCAATAGAGGAACGGCCTGTCCGGCTCGTGCACCGTGACCACCAGCGCCTCCCCGGGTTCCAGGCGGAAGCGCCCGCCGTGGTACGTCATCTCGGCGTTGGAGTGCGAGCGCACCTCGTCCTCCTGGGCGGCCACATGCGCCGATCCGGCCTGGCCCCCGAAGGTGTTCATGTTGCTCCCGGCGTCGTGCCACATCTGCAGAGCGGTCCCGCCCACGAAGGTGAGGAACATGGCGGCGAACTCGAGCTTCGGCGCGAGCTCCTCCGGTGAGAGGACGGGCGGCGGCACCACCTCGCCCGGCTCGGGGACCAGCTCCATGCGCAGGCGCGACAGGCGCTCCGGGCTCTTCTCGAAGTGGGTCTCGCGGATGGCCAGCTGCGCGGTGCCGGGCTCGAGCACGACGGCGTTGCGCGGCATCGGGTCCGGCATCTTCGACGCCGGTGCGATCAGGATGTCCACCTCGCCGTTGGGTCCCAGCTCGAACTCGTCGATGTGGGTCTGGGTCTGCGTCCCGGTCCGGCCGCCGACCTGTCCCTGGCCGAAGGGCGTGCCGAAGGTCATGCCGAGGTAGGCGCACTCGCCCCGGTACCCGACGAGGCGGTAGGAGCGGGAGTCGTCGAGCACGGAGAAGAGGTAGTGCACGTCGGGGTTGTCGACCAGGAGCTTGCGATAGTTGTCCTGGAGCGTGAAGAGCCGGGGATGCAGGGGGTCGGAGCGCTCCACGATCCAGTCCAGCGCGAGGCGGCTGAGGCGGGTCACCCACCGGTAGCCCTCGGCCAGGTCCACATCGCTCTCGGGGACGCCGCTCGCCTGGCGCACGACGTCGAGCGCCGCCGTCTGCGCCGCCACCCAGGACTCGAATGCCGCATTCAAACGTTCGTCTTGCATCGGGCCGACGCTACCCATGTTTCCCACGAGTCGCCGGGTCCGGGCGCGCCCGGTAACTTCGGTGTGTGACCGATACTGCGACCGTGACGACCGAGACGACCGAGACGACCGGGACCGCCGAGCTGCTGAGCGAGCTGCGGGCCTGGCTGGGCGACAACTGGGATCCCGATCTGACCGTGGCCGAGTGGTGGGAGCGTCTCGGGCTCGCCGGCTGGGCTGCACCCGGCCTGCCCACCAACGCCTACGGCAAGGCCATGGCCCGCTCCGACGTCGTCCTGGTGCAGCAGGAGATCGGCGCCTTCGGTGCGCTCGGCCCCCCCGCCGGGCTGGGGCTCCTCCTGGCCGCGCCGACCATCGCGGCCCACGGCACCCAGGAGCAGATCGACCACTACGTGCGGGACATCGTGACCGGCCAGAAGGCCTGGTGCCAGCTCTTCAGCGAGCCCCAGGCCGGCTCGGACCTGGCCGGCCTGCAGACGCGGGCGGTCAGGGACGGCGACGAGTGGGTCGTCAACGGCCAGAAGGTCTGGACCTCGGGCGGCCAGTACGCCGACCTCGGCATGCTCCTGGCCCGCACCGACCCCGAGGTGCCCAAGCACCAGGGCATCTCCTACTTCGCCTTCGAGATGCTCCAGGACGGTGTGGACGTGCGCCCCCTCAAGGAGATGACCGGCCACGCACTCTTCAACGAGGTCTTCATCACCGACGCCCGGGTCGCCGACTCGGCGCTCATCGGGGGCGTCAACAACGGGTGGGCCGCCGCCAACACCACGCTCATGAACGAGCGGGCCGGCCTGGGCTCGGGCGGCGGCAGCGCGGCCGGCGGCGGCCTGGCCCAACCCGGCACGGTGATGGGTTTCCTGGGCAAGCGGGTCGGCGACGTCGTCGCCCCCGCAGCGGCCGGGGGTGCCGCCAAGAAGTCCGACGAGAAGTCGGACAGGAAGACCCAGCAGCCCGGTGGCGCCCTGTCCGCCCTGCGGGGCGGGGCGGCCATGCTGATCGGCCTGGCCCGGTCCCGGGGCGTCAACGCCGACGCCGGCATCCGTCAGGACCTCGCCCGGCTCTACACGCTGGGTGAGCTCGGGCGGTTCAACGGCCTGCGGGTCAAGGCGGTCAAGGAGCAGGGCGGGGACATCCCCGGGATGCCCAACGTCGCCAAGCTCTCCATGAGCCAGATCGTGCGCCTCACCCGTGACCTCGGCCTGCGCATCGCGGGCCCCGCCGGCATGCTCCACGCCTACGACAGCGACGACAAGGCCGCCCTCAAGCACGCGACGGGCGACCCCTTCGCCGGAAGCATCACCGAGATGGCGCTGTTCGCACAGGCGCCTCCGATCTACGGCGGGACCGACCAGGTGCAGCGCAACATCATCGGGGAGCGGGTCCTGGGGCTGCCCAAGGAGCCCAGCAACGACCGGGTGACCCCCTTCTCCCAGCTGCCCAAGAACGCCTAGCAGTCGGCACGACAGGCGCGGATAGGGGCCGGGGGGTCGTCGGAATGAGCCGGGGGGATCGCACGCTGCGCGGCGCTGCAGCGATCGTCGGTGTCGCCGACGACGTCTCCCCCACCGGCGAGCTCGACCGCTCCGGGCGCGAGCTCGAGGTCGCCATGATCCTCGACGCCCTCGAGGACGCGGGCCTCACGCTGGCCGACGTCGACGGCGTCTGCCATGCCGAGTCGGCGGTCGGCCTGGCCGAGTACCTCGGCGTCCATCCCAACCTTCACCGAGTCGACCATGACGGGCGGCTCGAGCTACGAGGTCCACCTCGAGCACGCCGCCGCCGCCATCGCGGCGGGACTCTGCGACGTCGTGGTGAGCGTCTACGCCTCGACGCCACGCGGCGACCGCAGCCGGGGGCGCCGCGACCCCCGCCGCATGCCGCCCGGCCCGAACCCGATGGCGGAATGGGAGATGCCCTACGGCCTGCGCATGCCGATGGGCCCCTACGCGCTCGCCGCCGCCCGCCACATGCACGAGTTCGGCACGACCTCCGAGCAGCTCGCCGCGATCGCCGTCAGCACGCGGGAGTGGGCCGCGCGCAATCCGCGGGCCCGCTACCGCGACCCCCTCACCGTCGCCGACGTGCTCGCCTCCCCGCTGCAGGTGGGCCCGCTGCACCTGCTCGACTGCTGCCTGGTCACCGACGGCGCCGGCGCCTTCGTCATGACGAGCGCGGCGCGGGCACGCTCGCTGCGCAAGCCACCGGTCTACGTGCTGGGCGCCGCCACCTGCACCGATCACATGGGCATCGGCCAGATGCCCGATCTGACCACGACGCCCGGTGTCGTCTCCGGCGCCAACGCCTTCGCCATGGCCGGCCTCACCCCGGCCGACGTGAACGTCCTCATGGGCTACGACAGCTTCACCATCACCGCGCTGCTCCATCTCGAGGACCTCGGCTTCGTGCAAGAAGGGTGAGGGCGGCCCCTTCGCCGCCGAGGGGACGCTCGGCCCGGGCGGCGGCCCCCTGGCCATGAACACCAACGGCGGCGGCCTCTCGTTCACCCACCCGGGCATGTACGGCATGTTCCTCGTGACCGAGGCCGTGCGCCAGCTCCGGGGCGAGTGCGGCCAGCGCCAGGTCGGCGGCGCCGAGGTCGCCGTGGCCCACGGCTCGGGCATGCTGCTCTCGGTCATGTCCACGGCGGTCCTCGGGACGGAGGCCACGTTGTGACCACCGAGCGCGGGGAGGCCGCTGCGGCCCCGGCCCGCTTCGAACCCCCCGTCGGCGCCGACAGCGGGCCGTTCTGGGAGGCGACGCGCGACGGACGCCTCCTCGTCCAGTGGTGCACGGCCTGCGACCGCGGTGTCTTCTACCCGCGCGTTCTGCCCGCATTGCGCCGCACCGGGATCGGCGCTCGAGTGGCGCACCGCCAGCGGCGCCGCCACGGTGTACGCCGCCGCCGTGGAGCACAGGCCGGAGGCGACCGGCGCCGCGTTCTCCCGCGGCGAGCCCTACTGCGTGGCCCTCGTGGACCTGGCTGGAGGGGGTCCGCATGCTGTCCAACGTCGTCGGCTGCCCGCCCGGGGACGTCCACAGCGGCATGGCCGTCTCGGTGACCTGGGAGCCGCTCAGCGACGGCCGCCAGCTGCCCCTCTTCCGCCCCGCCCCGGGAGCCGAGCCGTGAGCGTCCCCGAGAGCAAGCGGGCCGCGGCGGCGCAGGGCATGCTGCACGCGTGGTGGGCGGCCCGTATCCCCGACCGGCTGGCGCTGATCACGCCGCACGGCGACCGCACCTACGAGGACCTCAACGCCGACATCAACCGCGTGGCCCGGGCGCTGCGGGAGCGCGGCCTTCGGCCGGGCGACGCCATCGCGCTGATGTGCACCAACCGTCCCGAGTTCCTTGAGGTCTTCTACGCGTCCCAGCGCATCGGCCTGCGCCTCACCCCCATCAACTGGCACCTGACCGGCGACGAGGCGGCCTACATCATCGAGAACTGCGAGGCCAAGGCCTTCGTCTGCTCGGGTGAGCTCGGGGACAAGATCACCGTCGCCGCGGCCGCCGGCGGGCCGGGCCTCGTCAAGATCAACACGGGCGGCTACCTGCCCGGCTTCGAGATGTACAACACGGTGGTCGCGGCCGAGAACGGGTCCGACATCGACGACCCGGTCATCGGCACCCAGATGCTCTACACCTCGGGCACCACCGGACGGCCCAAGGGCGTGCACCGCGAGGTGGCGGCGACCAGTGCGCTGGCCGCCGTCAACTTCTGCGGCTACGACGAGGACTACGAGACCACGGTCGACGCCCACCTCCTGACGGGGCCGCTGTACCACGCCGCCCCATTGGCCTTCTCGGTGGCCGTGCCCTTCCTCTACGGCGTGCCCATCGTGATCATGGACCACTGGGATCCCGTCGAGGCGCTGCGCCTCATTGAGCGGCACGGAATCACGCACACCCACATGGTGCCGACGATGTTCCACCGCCTGCTCGCCCTGCCCGAGGAGACGAGGGGGCACTTCGACGCCTCGTCGCTCCGCTTCGTGATCCACGGCGCGGCGCCGTGCCCGGTGCCGATCAAGCAGCGGCTGATCGAGTGGCTGGGGCCGGTGGTCGTCGAGTACTACGCCGCCACCGAGGGTCTCGGCACCCTGGTCGACTCCGCCACCTGGCTGGCCCACCCCGGCACCGTCGGCCGCCCCATGGCCCCGGGACTGGTCAAGGTGGCCGACGACGCCGGCACCGACCTGCCGCCCGGCGAGGTCGGCCTCGTCTTCCTCCAGGCGCCGGCCGCCACCAAGTTCGACTACTACGGCGACGCCGACAAGACGGCCGGGGCGTTCCGGGGCGACTACTTCACGCTGGGCGACATGGGGTACATGGACGAGGATGGGTTCTTGTTCCTGACCGACCGCACCGCCAACCTCATCATCTCGGGCGGCGTCAACATCTACCCGGCCGAGGTCGACGCGGTGCTCCTGGAGCATGCGGCGGTGGGCGACGTCGCCACCATCGGGGTGCCCGACGAGGAGTGGGGCGAGGTGGTGAAGGCCGTGGTGCAGCCGGCGGAGGGGGTGCCGGGGAGCGACGAGCTGGCCGCCGAGCTGATGGCGTTCTGCCGGGACCGGCTGGCCCACTTCAAGTGCCCCCGCAGCGTGGACTTCGTGCTCGAGCTTCCGCGGGAGGATACTGGGAAGATCTTCAAGAGGAAGCTACGTGAGCAGTACCGCACGGCATCGGCCGGCAATGACCAAGACCAAAAAAGGAGCTGAAGAACGTGGGCATCTGTGACGGACGGGTCGTCGTGATCACCGGGGCGGGACGGGGCATCGGGCGCGAGCACGCCCTCGAGTTCGCCAGCCAGGGGGCCAAGCTGGTCATCAACGACCTCGGGGCCGAGGTGGACGGCACCGGCTCGTCGGCCGGGCCCGCCGGCGAGGTCGTCGACGAGATCCGCGGCATGGGCGGGGAGGCTGTGGCCAACGGCGACGACGTGTCGGACTACGAGGGCGCGGGGCGCCTGGTCCAGACGGCCATCGACACCTACGGGACCCTCGACGTGCTCGTCAACAACGCCGGGATCCTGCGCGACCGCATGCTGGTCAACATGACCATCGACGAGTGGGACGCCGTGATCAAGGTGCACCTGCGCGGCACCTTCGCGCCCACCCGCCACGCCGTCGAGTACTGGCGCAACCGCACCAAGGCAGGCGAGACGAACGACGCCCGCATCATCAACACCACGTCGCCGTCGGGCATCTACGGCAACGTGGGGCAGACCAACTACGGCGCCGCCAAGGCGGGCATCGCGGCCTTCACCGTCATCGCCGCCATGGAGCTCGGGCGCTACGGCGTCACGGTGAACGCCATCGCCCCGGCTGCGCTGACCCGCATGACGGAGAACCTCGGCATGGGGGCGGCCGCGACCGAGAAGAAGCCGGAGGAGTTCGACCCGTTCGACCCGGCCAACATCGCGCCCATCGTCGTCTGGCTGGGCAGCCCCGAGTCGAAGGACATCACGGGCCGGGTGTTCAACGTCCAGGGTGACCACATCAGCGTGGCCGAGGGCTGGGTGGCCGGCCCGGGCGCGGACAAGGGGGACCGCTGGGACCCCGCCGAGCTGGGCAAGGTCGTGCCCGACCTGGTGGCCAAGGCGGCCCCCAACGCCAACATGGGTGGGCGGCGCTAGGTCCATGGCCGCCGAGGTGACCCCTCCGGAGCCGGGCCGGCGCGACAAGGAGGCCGCGGTCCAGGTCATCAAGGACAACGCGGACCGGCTCTTCCTGTGGGACTACGAGCGCGATCCGCGGACAGCTCGTCACGCTCTACGACAAGGCCATGGGTTCGCAGTGGAACAGCGTGAAGGACCTCGACTGGTCCATCGAGGTCGACCCCGAGCGGCTGGTGGCCGAGCAGGACAGCCCGCTGCTCGCCGTGGCCCGGGTCGCCGGCACGCTGCCCGGCTCGCCCATGGCCAAGTGGACGGAGAAGGAGTACGCGCAGCTCGGGATCGAGTTCTTCAAGGCGAACCTGTCACAGTTCATGCACGGCGAGCAGGGAGCCATGATGACGGCGGCCAAGATCGTCGAGACCGTGCCGTGGATCGACGCCAAGTACTACGCGTCGACCCAGACCATGGACGAGGCGAGGCACACCGAGGTCTTCGCGAAGTATCTCCGCACCAAGCTCGGCGACGCCTACCCGATGAGCCCGTTCCTCAAGTCGCAGATCTGGTCGCTGCTCGAGGACTCCCGCTGGGACATCGCCTACCTCGGGATGCAGATCGTCATCGAGTCGCTGGCGCTGGCCGCCTTCGGCGACATGTTGCGGCGGACCCAGGAGCCGTTGCTCAAGAAGCTGCTGCGCTACGTCATGTCCGACGAGGCCCGCCACGTCGCGTTCGGCGTGCTCACGCTGTCCGAGCTGTACGGCGACATGAGCGAGGCCGAGCTGAAGGAGCGCCAGGAGTTCCTCGTCGACGCCACCTTGAACTCACGCTCGCGGGCGACCACCCCCGAGGTGTGGGAGCGCATGGGCACGACGGCCGAGGCCGTCTTCCCCTTCATCATGGAGGCGGCGCAGAAGGCGAAGCTCAACCCGATGCGGGGCTTCGCCCGCGGCTTCTTCGCCAAGCTCGTCCCCAACGTGCGCAAGCTCGGCCTGCTCGATGCCAACGAGGGCTACCTGCGCGAGAAGTGGGGCGAGGCGGGGTTGCTCGAGTTCGAGTTCGCCGACGACACCGGATCGGACTACGAGTCCTACGACGCCGTGGCCCAGGACCGGGCCGCGGCGGCCGACTGACCGGCGGTTCGGCCGGCGCTCTGGTCAGCGGGCGGGGTCGAGGCCGGTGAGCGTGGCGTCCATGTCCTCGTTGTAACCGACTCCACCCTCGCTCATCACGACCGACTCCCGCTCACGGACGATGAGGCCGCTGCTCGGGACGATCCAGAAGTCCGTCGGGTTCGTCCCGTGCAGCTCGGTCCCGTCGAAGGTGAGGACGAGGCGGGTGTGCTCGACGGACAGGGTGTGCCCACCCACCACCATGGTGGCCGGGCCCAGCTCCTCACCCGTCAGGACCACCTTCTCCGCCGGGCTGGCCAGAGAGCAGGTGACGCCCCAGCGCCGGCCCGGACGCGCCGCAGGCGGCACGACGTAGGCCGTAGCGGGGCAGGTGACCCTCGACGTGGTGCTCGTCCCGGCGATCGACTCGTCGGTGACGAACCTGGGCACCGTGAGCGCACCTGACGGGACCGTCGCAGACCGTGGTCACCTCGGTGTGCTGGGTGATCGGGACCCAGCTCACGGTCGCACAGCGCCCGTCGGCGACGATCATGGTCGTGGTCGACGGGAAGGAGCGCTGGACGCCCATGATGTTGAGGCCCTCCTCCCCGGTGGTCCGGTAGCTGTAGACGCCCGGGGCCGGCAGCCTGTTGCGCAGGGTGGCCATCACCTTGCCGGTCTGCTCACGCCGGTAGATGCGCAGCGCCTCGCGCAGGCTCACGGGCGACGACACGGTGCGGAAGACCAGCGCCCACGCCGTCCCGCCGGCGGAGCTGAGGATCACGAAGGCGAGCACGAGGACCGATAGCAACCGATGTTGCTGGACCCAATGCCAGACGAACACGCCTGAAGCCTACCCCGGCGGCGGTGCGCCCGATCCAGACCGCACCGCGGCCGGTTCAGGTCAGGCCGGTCGACTCGGCCCCGGTCGGGTCGGGGCCGGTCAGGCCCGGTCGGGTCGGACGCGGTCGGCCGGTCAGGCCCGGTCGGGCACCCAGTTGCCGTGGAACCCCGCCGGCACCCGCTGCGGGAGCTCGACGACGGCCTGGGCGTCGCCGTCGACATCGTCGGCGTTGAGGATGTGCAGCGCCGACGTGCCCGACTCCGGCGAGTGCACCAGGGTCATCAGCCAGCCGTCCGTCTCGTCGGCGTCCGCGGTGCGGGGCACGAAGACGGCCTCGCCCAAGCTCGCGCCGCTCCCGAAGGAACGGACCTCGCTCGTGCCCCGCTCGAGGTCGTGGCGCAGCAGCACCGACTCGGTGCCGACGATGTCGCCGGACTCGCGCACCCCCACGGCGTAGCCGTAGCGGTGGGGCAGCCCGACCCGGCGCTCGTCGACGCGGGGAACTCCTGGCCCCGGTCGTCCAGGCGCTCCTCCTTCACCGCGCTGCCATGGCCGTCGAGGTGCCAGCGCTCGAGCGTGGGCGCCCCCTCGGAGGGACCGAGCAGCTGCGTGCGGAACATGGAGGAGTGGCGCACGACATCGAGCACGATCCCGTCCCCGCCCGGCTCGTCGTACGCGTTCATGGGGTGGAACACGTAGCACGGCTCGACGTCGTGCCAGACGACATCGGTCGAGTCGCCATCGCGCGGCAGGAGGCCGACACGAGCGTGGTACCCCTCCTGCCACCGGTACGGGAAGCTCGCGCCCTCGGCGATGGCGTCCATGCTGAAGGTCACGGGGAGGTCGAGCAGGACGATGTGGCGCTGGGTGATGGCTGTGTCGTGCACGCTCACCGGTCCGCCCATCGTCACGCGCCGGGATGAGCGCACGCGCGCCTGCGCGTCGACGATCGTCACCTCGACGTCGTCGCCCCAGCCGAAGAAGTAGGAGACGGCGTAGAGCTCGCCGGTGAGCGGGTCCCGCTTCGGATGCGCGGTGTATCCGCCGTCGAGCGTGCCGCCGAAGTCACAGGGCCCGATGGTGTCGAGCTCCTCGTTGAGCTCGTAGGGGCGTGCACCGGCCTCGACGATGGCGAACGTGCGCCCAGCGTGCCCGATGACATTGGTGTTGGCAGCGAAGTCCATCCCGGCGTGCACCGGTCCCGGCCGCACCGGCTCTCCCAACGCGCGCGCCACCTCGGCCGAACGCACCCAGCGGTTGCGGTACCACTCGGCCCGCCCTGCGCGCAGCCGGATCCCGTGCACCATGCCGTCGCCGGTGAACCAGTGATAGCTGGCGGGCTCGGGCACCGACACCGGGTTCGGCCCGTTGCGCAGGTAGCGCCCGTTGAGGGCCTCCGGCAGATGGCCTCTGACGGGTAACTCGGTCACCGTCAGCTCCTCGTGCACCGGAGCGAAATTTCCTTGCAGGTACGGATTGATGGTCGTGCTCACGATTACCTCCTGCGTCGGCGACCCAAAGCTACGTCCTAGGCACGGTACGAACAATGGCCCACGACTGGCGTGTGAAGAAAAGGTGACCGATACGTGCGTTCCGAACGAGAAATCCTCCAAGTGGCGGCGTGGCGCGCTAAGGTTCTCTCCCGAGGGCACCACCAGCACAGATTTGGAAATCCCTCTAGCTCGCATGAGCTACCGGCCATGGCCCCCGAATCGGGCCAAATCTGGCCAGGAGAGGAGTGGATTTTCAATGGCAACTGGTTCCGTGAAGTGGTTTAACGGTGAGAAGGGCTTCGGTTTCATCACCCAGGACGGTGGCGGCCCCGACGTATTCGTGCATTTCGAGCGCGATTGCAGGAACGGGCTACCGCAATCTCGAGGAAGGCCAGAAGGTCGAATTCGAGACCAACCAAGGCCCCAAGGGCTTGCAGGCCGCAAACGTGCGCGCCATCTAGCGCGCGCGTGCTGCCGGTTCGACGCCGGCAGTGAAGGACTGACGCACAGGACCCCGCATCCGAGCGGCGCGGGGTCCTGTCGCGCTCGGCGGACACAGGGCTGCCGGTTGGGCAGAGGACTACCGGGTTGGGCAGAGGACTACTGGTGGGCAGAGGACTACCAGTACGGCCGACGCTGCCGCATCGTGACCTCGAGCACCGCCGGCGCGTACTCCTTGCGGCAGACCACGAGATCGGGGAGCCACGCGTCGGGATCGCCGTAGCGCAGTTCCTCCCCGTCGAGCCGGCTGGCGTGGAGGCCACTCGCCGCGGCGACCGCCACGGGCGCGCACGAGTCCCACTCGTACTGGCCGCCCGCGTGCACGTAGACCTCGGCCGCTCCGAGGATCACGGCGGCGATCTTGGCGCCGGCCGATCCCATCGGGATCATGACGCCGCCGATCGCCTCGGTGACGTCGTACGCGACGTCGGGAGGCCGACTGCGCGACACCACGACGCGCGGAGGATCGCCGGCGGGGAACGGAGCGAGGACCGGGGGGTCGGCGGTGGAGAGGACGAGGTCGAGCGCGGGCAGGGCGACGGCGCCGACGACCGCCACGCCGCCGACGGCGAGCGCCACGTGGACGGCCCAGTCGCTCCGCCCCAACTGTCGAAACTCGCGGGTGCCGTCCAGCGGGTCCACGATCCACAGGCGTCCGGCGCCCGCCACGTGCTCGAGCCCCTCCTCGGACCGCACGTCGTCGTCGGGGTAGAGCCGGTTGAGCTCGCCCACGAGCAGCTGGTGCGCCATGCGGTCGCCCGCGGCACCGATGTCGCGCAGCGCCGGCGGGTCGGATCGCAGCTTCACCAGGGCCCGGCCGGCCATTTCGGCCAGCATGGCCGCGTCGCGGTGCTCGGCGGCCAGGTCCTCGGTCATGAGGCCCCCTGTCTAGACCAAGCGCCTGTCGGTAGCCCACCTCGTCAACTCGTGACGAGTCGACAGCTGCAGCTTGCGCAAGACGGACGAGACGTGCGATTCGACCGTCTTGGCCGAGATGCTCAGGTCGCGTCCCACCTCCTTGTAGGTGTAGCCACGGGCGATCAGGCGCAGCACCTCACGCTCACGCGGTGAGAGCTGGTCGAGCTCGGGGTCGAGCCCGGCTGCCGGCGCGCCGCCGTGGGCGAACGCGTCGAGGACGAAGCCGGCCAGACGCGGCGAGAACACGGCATCCCCGGCGGCGACCCGGTAGACCGCCTGGAGGAGCTCGGGCCCCGAGATCGTCTTTGTGATGTAGCCGCGGGCGCCGGCCCGGATGACGTCGATCACGTCCTCCGGCGCGTCGGAGACCGAGAGGGCCAGGAACTGCACCTCGGGATGGTGTGGCAGGACGCCGCGCAGCACGGCGTGCCCACCGCCGCCGGGCAGATGGACGTCGAGCAGGACCACGTCGGGCAGGCGCTCGTTGATGAGCTCGATGGCGGCGGCGGCCTCGTCCGCCTCGCCCACCACCTCCACCGCGTCCCCCAGCTCGGCCTTGACACCGGCCCGGAACACCGCGTGATCCTCGACGAGGAAGATGCGGGGGCGACCGCCGCGCTCGCCGCCCGTCACTTGACCCGCTCCCGGCGCGGCATGGAGAGCTGGACCTCGGCCCCCTCGCCCGGCGTGGAGCGGACGACGGCCGAGCCTCCGAAGCGCGCCATGCGGGCGCGAATGGACTGGGCGATGCCCTGGCGGTCCTCGGGCACCGCGTCGGGGTCGAAGCCGCGCCCGCGGTCCCGCACGTAGAGCATGACCGTGTCCGGCTCGACCTCGGCGTAGACCGAGACCTGGTCCGCACCCGACCACTTGGCCGAGTTCACCGTGGCCTCCCGGGCGGCATCGAGGAGAGCGCGCAGAGCCTCGTCCAGCTCACAGTCCCCCACCAGGACGACCTGCACCGCGATCCCGTGGTCGGCTTCCACCTGGCGCTGCAACAGGCCGACCCCCTCCGCCAGCATGGTGGCGTCCTCGCCGATCGCCCCGGGTGGGCGGCCCTCGAACAACCAGGCCCTGAGCTCGCGCTCCTGGGCCCGGGCCAGGCGCACCACGTTCTGGGGGTCATCGGCCGAACGCTGGATCAGCGCCAGGGTCTGGAGCACGGAGTCGTGGACGTGGGCCGCCATCTGCGCCCGCTCCTCGGCCAACGCACGGGCCTGGCGCTCGGCGATGAGGTCCCGCACGAGGCTCAACCACCAGGGGCCGAAGATGATGACGCTGGCGGCGACGACCAGCACGGCACCCCCGACGCGGCCGCAGCGCTGCGACGGTCGTGTGCCCCTCGACGAGGAGGGCGATCCCCCCCGCCGCGATGAGGACACCGACCACGACGCGGGCGATGAGCCAGCGGCGGCCCTGCCCATGGGTGTCACCGCCCAGGATCGGGACGACGTCGCTGTCGATGAAGGCGCGCTCCGTCTCGTTGGCATTCCGCCAAATCAAGATGACGACGCCGGCGGCGAGGAAGGTGGGCCATCCCATCAAGCCCACGAACGGGACGTGCAGGGTGCTCGTGATGAGCTGCGTCGCGATCAACAGCGGGATGAGGATGGCGGCGATCAGGCGTATGCCGCGGCGGTCGTTGATGGCCCGGGAGTAGATGTTCGAGGTGTCCCCCTCCATCGGGATCATCAGCCAGGCCATGGCGTAGACGAACACCATCACGCCCGTGGCGATGGCCAGGAGCACGAAGCCGATGCGCACCCAGGTGGCGTCGATCCCGGTCGCCCTCGAGATGCCTCCGCAGACACCGCCGAGCACCCGGTTGTCCTGACTGCGGCGGACACAGCGCAGCTTCCGGCCGACGTGGTGGTGGTCGTGGCGATGCCGCAGGTCCGACCAGGGTCCGTAGCGGTGCGCCCAGGGACCGCCGTGACGCGACCACTGCCCGTCGGCGCCGTTCGACCCTCCGTTTCCGGCGCCGTTCCCGGCTCCGTCCCCGGTGGGGGGCTGCCAGGGCGCGGACCGCGGTGACTCTGTCGGGCGGCCACCGTCGGGAAGCGGACGCGTGCCGGGATCCGGTGCCTCTGCGATACCACGATGATCGCGCGGCACGGAGACGCCGGCTATCAGGGACATCCCTGAGTCCTCGGGGACGTCCTCAGGGTCCGACCAGGGTGCTACCGGATTCCGGGCCGGGCACGAGATCGTCAGGCTGACCCCATGGACACCGCACACGAACAGACCCCGGGCGCCTCGGCCACCGAGCAGCCCTCCCAGCTCCCCCCGACCGAGCAGCCGGGACCGGGACCGGCCGGCGCAGCAGCGCCTCCACCGCGTCGGACGGGGCCGCATGCTCGCCGGCGTCGCGGCGGGAGTGGCCGACTACTTCGACGTCGACCCGACGATCGTCCGCATCGGCTTCGTCGCCCTGGCCTTCCTGGGCGGCCTGGCGGTGCCGCTGTACCTCGCCGGGTGGCTGCTGATCCCCGACGAGGACAACGACGTCTCGGTCGCCGAGGAGCTGCTTGCCCGCGAGCGAGCGCGCAGCGCCTATTGAGCACGTCGGCACATTTGCTTCCGAGCATCGCCGTCCGACACCCGACTGACCACACAGACCACACGGACCCGACAGATCCGCCAGACCCGACAGACCAGCGACCGAGAGGAGACCCCATGCGCTACCGCTGGGACCCCGCCTACCCGATGAGCCGCCGCGATGCGCCGACCGCCGACGCCAACCTGCGGGCGTCCGACGACGAGCGCAATGGCGTGGCCGACAAGCTCTCCCGCCACTACGCCGAGGGGCGCCTCGACGAGACCGAATTCAAGCTGCGCCTCGACACCGCCATGTCGGCGACCACGCGGGGCGACCTCAACGGGCTGTTCGACGACCTGCCCCGGCTCCCCAGCGAGGCGCCACCCCCGCCGCCGCGGCACCGCCGGATCCTGCCCTGGCTCTTGCTCGTGGCCTTCCTCGCCATCGTCGCCGGGGCGACCATCCCCTTCTACCCCCTGTACCACGTGCCATGGCTCCTGATCGCAATCGTGGGGTTCGTGCTGTGGCGCAGGGCGATGGGGCACTCCCACGGGCACCACTCCCACGCCCGTCCCGATGCCGGCTGGCAGAGCTCGGCGATGGACCACTGAGCCGTGCGTACCCACACCCCCCACCTCGAGACCGACGGCGACCCGGCGGACGCCCTCCGCTCACTCGGGCTCTTCGCCGGGCTTCCCGAGAGCGAGCTCCATGAGATCGCGGCCCGCTGCGACATCTCGACGGCCCACCCGGGGCAGGTGATCCAGGCCCAGGACGTGCCCGTCCGCTTGTGGCACGTCATCGCGGGCGGCCACGCGGTCGTGCAACGCGACGAGACCCCGATCGGGCTGCTGAGTCGGGGGGACTCGTGGTCCGAGCACTCCCTGCTGAACCAGGTGGCCTCTTCGGTCGCCGTCGTGGCGCTGTCACCTCTGACGCTGTTCACGCTGAGCCAACGCCAGTTCTTCGAGATCCCCGAGCACCACCCCGTGCTGGCCGGGCGCCTGGTGGCGCGGTCGGCCACCTCGGCCGACCGGCTGGCTCTGCCCGTTTTCGACGCATTGGTGCACCTGGGCCTGGCGCGAGGTGGCTGAACGGGGCGTGCCCAGGGTGCCAGTACGATTACACGGTTCCCGTGGCGCCGCTCGTGGAGACGCCGAACGTTCCTGAGGAGATCCCCCAATGCGCACCCTGGCCGGGTGGTGTGTCCGCCATCGCCGTCTCGTCGTCCTGCTGTGGCTGGCCGTTCTCGTGAGCTCCATCGCCATCGTGTCGTCGGTCGGCACGAGCTACTCGAACAACTTCCAGTTCCCGCACACCCAGTCCTTCGACGCCATCAACCTGTTGAAGTCGGTGGCTCCGGCGCATTCTGGGGACACCGAGGAGGTCGTCTTCGGAGCCTCCGGGAACGCGAGCTTGACCGACCCCAACGTCGGCTTGCGCATCAACAAGTTGGTGGACGAGATCAACGCGCTGCCCAACGTGACCCCGGTCACGAGTCCCTACGATGCGACGGGCAACCTGGTGAACACGGCCGACGTCAACGCGAACCGGACGGTCGGGTTCTTCCAGGTCCCCTTTGACAAGCAGTCCAACAACATCGGGAATACGGAAGCCAAGAAGTTCGTCGACACGGTGACCAAGACGTCCGGCGACGGGCTGACGGTCGCGGTCACCGGGCAGCTGGCCGAGAACGCGAACAATCCGTCGTTCAGCAGCACCGGCCTCGGCGTGCTCCTCGCCCTGATCGTGCTGTTGCTCGTCTTCGGCTCGGTCTTCGCCGCCATCCTCCCGATCATCTCGGCCCTGTTCGCGCTGGGAACCGCCGTGGGCGTGATCGGCATCCTCAGCCATGCCATCGGGATGCCGTCGATCTCCCCCGAGCTGATGCTGCTGATCGGGCTCGGCGTCGGCGTGGACTATGCGCTCTTCATCGTGACGCGCCACCGCCAGGGGCTCGTGGCCGGGCGGGACCCGGAGTCGTCCATCGTCAACGCGGTCAACACCTCGGGCCGGGCGGTCCTCTTCGCGGGGATCATCGTGTGCATCGCGCTACTCGGCATGTTCGCTCTCGGCGTCAGCTTCCTGTACGGGCTGGCCGTGGCGGCGGCCATCGGGGTCGCGCTCACCATGGTGGCCGCATTGACGCTGCTGCCGGCCATGCTGGGGTTCATCGGCCCCAAGGTGATGAGCCGCAAGCAGAAGCGGAACCTGACCGAGAACGGCCCCCGGATCGTCGGGGCGGACAGCAAGGGTTTCTGGCCCAACTGGGCCGACCGGGTCCAGCGGTACCCGTGGCTGTCGGCCGGCGGCGCGCTGCTCTTGATCGTGATCATCGCCTTGCCCTTCTTCTCGCTGCGCCTCGGCTCGGCCGACCAGGGCACGGATGCGGCGGGCACGCCGACGCGGGTCGCCTTCGACATGCTGTCCAAGGGGTTCGGGCCCGGCTTCAACGGGCCACTGATGCTGGTGGGCGTGGCGCAGCCGGACCAGCGTCCGGTGATCGACGCGGTCGTGCACGACGTCTCGCAACAGCCCGACGTGGTCCGCGTGGCCGCAGCCGCAGTACATCCCGAGCAAGACGGGCACGGGCGACGTGGTGCTGATCAACGTCTATCCCCGACTCGGCCCCCCAGGACGCCGCGACCACCGACCTGGTGAACCACCTGCGGGCCGACACCATCCCCCAGGCCGTCGGCGGCACGGGCGTCAATCTGCTGGTGGGCGGCAACACCGCCATCTACATCGACTTCTCCAACGTGCTGAGCGCCAAGCTGCCGTTGTTCATCGGCCTGGTGGTGTTGTTGTCCTTCTTGTTGTTGATGACCGTGTTCCGGAGCATCGTCATTCCGATCACGGCCGCCTGCATGAACCTGCTCTCCATCGGGGCTGCCTTCGGCATCGTTGTGGCCGTCTTCCAGTGGGGCGACCTCGGCTCGCTGATCGGCCTCAGCGGGACGAGCCCGGTGGAGGCGTTCCTCCCCGTGATGCTCTTCGCCATCCTGTTCGGGCTCTCGATGGACTACCAGGTGTTCCTGGTCTCGCGCATGCACGAGGAGTACATCAAGTCGGGCTGCGACAACAAGGTGGCCGTCCGCAACGGCCTGGCGGCAACCGGCAAGACCATCACCGCCGCCGCGCTGATCATGATCTTGGTGTTCGGCTCATTCATCCTCGGCGGCGAGCGGGTGATCAAGGAGTTCGGCATCGGGCTGGCGGGCGGCATCCTGGTCGACGCCATCTTGATCCGGATGGCGATCGTGCCGTCGATCATGATGCTCTTCGGCAAGGCCAACTGGTGGTTCCCCGCCCGCCTGGACCGGTTCCTCCCGAAGTTGGCGGTCGACGCCGACGACCTGGCCTCCCACCCGGTGGACGGGTCCGACACCGAGCCCGAACCCGAAATGGCGGGAACGGTCACGCCCTAGATACACCTAGAGAGCCTTGGAGACAGAGCCCTCGCGACGCCAAGCGAGTCCTCGCTGAGCCGTCGAGCCGTCGAGCCGTCGAGCCGTCGAGCCGCCGCGCTACGGCGTCGGCGCAGTCACCAGGCGTAGTCCTCGGGCGCCGTCCTGTGGCCCGGGAAGAGCTCGTCGAGGCGGGCCAGGACCTTGTCGTCGAGCGTGACCTCCACGGCCCGCAGGGCCGAGTCCAGGTGCTCGGGGGTGCGGGGCCCGACGATCGGGGCGGTGACCGCCGGACGAGTCAGCAGCCAGGCCAGCCCGACCGTGCCGGGATCCTCGCCCAACTCCGCGCACAGGTCCTCGTAGGCCTCGAGTTGGGGACGCCGCCGCTCGATGGTCTCCGCGGCGCGGCCGGCGTAGCGGCGGCTGCCCGCGCGCTCCTTGCGCACGACGCCGCCCAGCAACCCACCTTGGAGCGGCGACCACGGGATCACGCCCAGGCCGTACGTCTCGGCCGCGGGGAGCACCTCGCGTTCGACGTCGCGCACGATGAGGTTGTAGATCGACTGCTCGCTGACCAGGCCCGAGAAGTTGCGGCGGGCGGCGGCCTCCTGGGCCCGTGCGATGTGCCAGCCGGCGAAATTGGAGGAGCCGACGTAGATGATCTTGCCCTGGACCCGCAGGACGTCCATGGCCTCCCAGATCTCGTCCCAGCCGCTCCGGCGGTCGACGTGGTGCATCTGGTACAGGTCGATGTAGTCGGTTTGGAGTCGGCGCAGGCTGGCGTCGCAGGCCCTGCGGATGTTGAGCGCCGACAGCTTGCCGTCGTTGGGCCACTCCCCCATGTCCCCGTAGAGCTTGGTGGCGATCACCGTCTTCTCCCGGCGGCTACCGCCCTGGGCGAACCAGCGCCCGACGATCTCCTCGGTGGCCCCCCGACCCTTGGAGCGGCCGTAGACGTTGGCCGTGTCGAAGAAGTTGATCCCGGCCTCCAAGCCGGCGTCCATGATGGAGAACGAGGTCGGCTCGTCCGTCTCGGGCCCAAAGTTCATGGTGCCCAGGCAGATGCGGCTGACGGTGAGGCCGGTCCGGCCCAGGTGGGTGTAGCGCATGGGGTGGACCATAACGGTCCGGCACGGGAAAGTGCCCGGATTAGCGGACGTTTTCGGCGCCCCGCTAGGTTGAGAACACAATTCTCGACCCGAACCTGGGGGCACGATGGCGCAGCAGATTCCACTGGTGGACTACCTGGAGCTGGGGGAAGACCCCCATCTGGTCGCCAACGAGTGCACCTCCTGCGGCGCCCGCTTCTTCGACCGGCGCAACGCGTGCGCGGCGTGCGAGGGGACCGACTTCACGAAGGTGCGGGTGGCCACCACGGGCGAGGTGCGCGCCTTCACCATCGTGGCCTTCGCCGCGCCCGGCATCCCCGTCCCCTTCGTCGCTGCGGTCGTCGACTGCGAGGGCACCAGCGTGCGGGCGAACCTGATCAACGTGTCCCCCGACCCTGAGCACGTGTCCCTGGGCATGAAGGTCCGCCTGGCCACCGAGGTGATCGGCACGGACGACAACGGCACCGAAGCCGTCGGCTTCGGCTTCGAACCACTGGGAGGTTGAGCAGCATGGCATCGGCATCGGAAGAGCTGTGGGTCCTGGGCATCCACATGACCAAGTTCGGCAAGCACCCGGACAAGGACACGACGGACCTGGCCGCCGAGGCAGTACGTGGCGCGCTGGCGGACGGCGGGGTGACCATGAAGGACATGGGCATCATCGGAGCCGGCAACCTCATGGGCGGCGCGCTGCCCATCGGGCAGGTCGTCCAGAAGCAGATGGGACAGACCGGCATCCCGGTGTACAACGTGTCGAACGCGTGCGCCACCGGTGCCACGGCGCTGCGCGTCGTCTGCATGTCCATCAAGGCCGGCGAGACCGACATGGGCCTGGCCTTCGGCGTCGAGAAGCTGGCCGGCGCCGGCCTCCTCGCCGGTGGCAGCCGCAAGAGCGACGACAACACCTTCGCGCCGTCGGGCCGGTACGGGTCGGTGGCCGCCATTGACGGGCGCGTCGGCACCGAGACGATGCCCGGGGTCTTCGCCCAGATCGGCATGGAATACGGCCACCGTTACGGCGGCACCAGCTTCGAGCTGTTCGCCCAGATCAGCGAGAAGAACCACACGCACTCGACGCTGAACCCCCTGGCGGCCTACACCAAGAAGATGTCGCTGGAGGAGATCATGGGCGACGTCATGATCGCCTACCCCAACACGCGGCCCATGTGCTCGGCCAACTGCGACGGCGCCGCGGCGGCAGTAGTGGTCTCTGGCTCGAAGCTCAAGACCCTGTCGTTGGAGCAGCAGAAGCGCGCGGTGAAGATCTCGGCGTCCATCCTCACCACCGATCCCTGGGAGGAGGCCTGCCAGATCCTGCCCAACGTCAACACGCTCACGCGCAACGCGGCGACGCAGGCCTACGAGCAGGCCGGCGTGGGGCCCCAGGACCTGAACCTGGTGGAGCTGCACGACTGCTTCGCCACGGCCGAGCTGGTCCACTACGACAACCTCATGCTCTGCGAGCAGGGTGGCGCCGCCGACTTCTTCAAGTCGGGTGCGACCTGGCGTGACGGCAAGACCCCGGTCAACGTCTCGGGGGGTCTCGAGTCGAAAGGCCACCCGATCGCGGCGACCGGCATCGCCAACGTCTGGGAGGTCACCACCCACCTGCGCGGTGAGGCAGGAGACCGCCAGATTGAGGGCGCCAGGGTCGGCCTCACCCACGTGATCGGCCTCGGCTCGGCCTGCGGGGTGCACGTCCTGGAGAAGTCGGCCGCTTAGGACCGAGGCAGAACACATCGGTGTTCGGCCTCGGGACGGCTTGAGGTGACCTCGCCCGTCTACGACACCATCGGGCAGGGCTATGTCGCCCACCGGCGGCCGGACCCGCGCTGGGAGAGGTTGCTCAGGGAGCACCTGGGTGTGGGCGCGGACGGGCTGGTCGTCAACGTCGGCGCCGGCACCGGCTCCTACGAGCCGAGCCACTGCGCCGTCGTCGCGGTCGAGCCCTCCGTGGTCATGTTGGCGCAGCGCCCCGCCGGCGCCGCGCCCGCGCTGCGGGCGAGTGCGGGCGCCCTGCCTCTGCCCGGAGCGTGTGCGGACGTCGCGCTGGCGATCCTGACCGTGCACCACTGGGACGACGCCGCGGCGGGTCTGTCGGAGTTGTGCCGGATCGCTCCCCGTCGGGTCGTGCTCGCCATCGACTTCGAACGGCATGCCCGGTTCTGGCTGCTCGAGGAGTACCTGCCCGAGGTCGGCGACCACACGAGGCGCTGCGGCCCGGGATCAGACGACATCGCCGGGGCCATCGGCGCGACCACCTCGATCCCCCTGCTCGTCCCACGCGACATGGAGGACGGCGTGCTCGGCGCCTACTGGTGTCGGCCCGCCGCGTATCTCGACGCCGGCGTCCGGGCCAATTGCTCGGGACTGGCGCTGGCCGACCCGGCGGTCATCACGCGGGGTATCAGCCGGCTCGAGGCGGACCTGGCCAGCGGCGCGTGGTACCGGCGACACGGTGACCTCGACCAACTCGACGAGGTTGACCTGGGCTACCGGCTCCTCGTCGCGGACGCACGTTGAGCGGTTCCCATTTCGGTCCGGCCTCACCGCCCTCGGTCCGGCATGCCCACCCCCGGTCCGGCCCGACCGGCCGCCTCAGGCCGCCGTCGCCGGGTCCGGTGGTGGTCGCCCCCGTTGCGCCCGCAGGGTGCGCAAGCGGTTGTGGAATCCGCAGAGCAGCCGGCCGTTCTCCTGCGTGGTGGGCCCGCCCTCGGCATAGGGCTCGATGTGGTCGCCCTGGCAGCTCTCCGCGGGCTCGAAGCAGTAGGGGTGGGTGCAGATCCGGTCGCGCAATTCGAGCGCTCGCCGTGTCCCGCCCGTGAAGAGCCGGGCCCGGGCGCTGACGTCGACCCGGGTGCCCAACGAGAAGATCGCCCGCTCGAAATAGGCCGACTCCATCCAGGGCATGAGTGCCGCGGGGGCGAGGACGGTGCCGTTCTCGAGCTCGCAGATGCGCCCGTGCAGTGTCTCGTAGCCGACGAAGACGCTGAAGAGGGGGGCGGGGCGGATGCCGTCGGCCGGTGCGGTCCGGCTCCGCGTCGCCATCTCGACGAGGGCGTCGGCCCGGCGCTGGGCCGAGGTGCGGGCCAGCTCGTCGAGGCGGGGGGTGCGGCCGAGGCGCTCCCGGGCCTCGGCGCAATCGGCCTCGAAGAGCGGGTGCTCCAGGCGGTTGAGCTCGGCCGAGACCACTGAGCCCGAGATGGGGTCGAGGGTCATCTGGCCGAGCCACACCCCGTCGACGCTCGCCTCGAGGTAGACGCTGCGCGCCGCCTTGCGCTCCTCCTCGTCGGCGTCCGCGCCGTCGGGGTCGGCCAGCTGCTTCCAGTAGCTGAGCGCCCGGTAGAAGTCCTCGAAGCCCATCAGCGCGGCCTGGGACACGAGCATCGCCTCGTCCCGGGTCATGGAGGCCTCGGTGCGATGCCGCCGGGCCCCGGCGATCGCCTTGGCCTGGTCCACCCCGATCTCCCCGTCGCGCCAGGCCCGGGCGCACTCGGGCAGGTGCCGGAGCGATCGCCCGAGGCGCACGCGGCGCTTCGCCGCACTGCGGGGCACTCGGCAGCGCGTGGCGATCCACGCCGCGGCGGTCTTGGCCCCGTCGGCGGTCCAGTCTTCGTTGGTCTCGAAGGCGGCGGCAGCCTCGGTGACGAAAGCCTCGAGCCGAGAGGAGATACGGTGCAGCTCCTCCATGGAGGCGCGGTCGCCGTAGTTGGCGGCTCCCGACGCGATGAGGGCCTCGAGCGATTCGGCGAGGGCTTCCAACTGCATCGAGGTCATGGAACCACGCAGGTGTGACAATTTCCGGCCGAAGAACTCTGTCATTCGGGCCGAAGAAATTTCGTTCGACATTCCCGGCGCGACACATGTTCCGGTGCGACCGTTCTCCGGACGAGAGCGCCCGTCGCGCCATGGCGGCGCCTACCCGGGCCGCCGGAAGGATGCCGGTCCGGTCCGGCACGGCCGCCTCGAGCTATGACGCGCGCGCGGCCAGCGGGACAGGACGGGCCAGGCTCCAGCTGAAGGTGTCCTCGATGTCTTCGAGCGCGAGCGGCGTCGCCAGGTCCTCCACGGTCGGGCCCACCCGATCGGCGACGGCCTGCAGGAGGTCGGGGTCGAACCCCCACAGGTCGACGGCGTTGCCGCCGAGGATGGGCCGGAGATCTGCTTCGGGCAGCCCGCCGAAGATGTACCGCAGCGTCTCGCGGTGCACAGGCGCCGCGCCCTCGAGGTGCGGGTAGTCCGCCCCCCACATGAGCTTGTCGAGGCCGATCTCATGGCGCATCTCGGCCTCGTAGCGCTTCATGAGCGAGCCACCCAACCAGACGTGCTTCTCGAAGTAGTCGCGCGGCCGCATCTGGAGGTAGGTCCGGACGGGCGCGCCGCCGTGGGTGTCGAAGAACGACTCCATGTCCCGGATGAGTGACGGCAGCCATTGCACGCCGTTCTCCGTGACCACGACCTTGAGGTCGGGATGGCGGTCGAACACGCCGCCGAAGATCATGAACCACAGCGGGCGGCGCGTGAAGACGAACACCTCGTAGAGGCCCAGCATGCCGCCGTGCACCGGGTCGTAGAGGAACTTCGTGTCGGTCGCCGAGCCCGAGGCCCCGGTGTGGAGGTTGACCACCATCTGGTGCTCCTCGCAGGCGCTCCAGAACGGCTCGTAGTACTCGTCGGCGTACCCGGGGAGCTTGGAGGTGACCGACATCGCGGGGAGCATGACGCCGCCGAAGATCCCGTTGGCCCTGGCCCACGCGACCTCCTGCACGGCGCGGTCCATGTCGTGGAAGTCGATCGGCATGCAGCCGGCCCGCCGTCCCGGGGCGGCGGCGCAGAATTCGGCCAGCCAGCGCACGTAGCCGTGCAGGGCGGGCCACACCACATCGAGCCCCTTGTCGGTCGTCGCGCCGAGGTACATCGCCGGCGACAGGCCTCCGGCCAGGATGGGCCCGGGCAGGGTCACCTCGGCGTGGATGCCCTGCTCCTCGAGGACCTGGAGCCGGCGCCCGTCACCGTCGCCCGGGACCACCCAGTCCGTGCCGTAATGGGCCAGCCACCCCTCGGCCGCGTCGGTGTCGACCCCCATGCCGGCCAGGCGCCGCGCCGCGGTCGCCCGGACCGGGTCGGACTCGTCCACCTCGCCGGGATCGAACCCGCCGAACATGGAGATGGCCAGCGAGGACATGTCCCCGAAGGAGGCGACCGCCTCCCGGTGCGCCGGGTCGACGTAGGAGAGGAAGTGGTCGAGGCTGTCCGGCGAGGCGTGCGTGTCAGCCGACACGACGACGTAGTTGCGACCGCTCAGGCCGCCGTGGTCCGTTCCCCCCGGTCCGCTTGCCACCTCACCCATCGCAACCGTCTCCGTTCCGGAATCTCCCAGGTCAGTCATGCGCACACTATCCCTGCGCCATCCCTGGGCCCCTCCGGCCGGCGGCGCCGCCGGGAAGGGATAATTTGGCGCCGGTCCCATGCACACGTCCTCCACGCTGGTCCTGGTCCTCGCCGTCTTCGCCGCGAGCCTCGTGGAGATGGTCGAAGCGCTGACCATCGTCGTCGCCGCCGGGGTCAGCCGGGGCTGGCGCTCCGCCCTGGAGGGCGCCGCCGTGGCGGCGGGCGTCCTGGGCGTGCTCGTGCTGGCCGTGGGCGTGCCACTCGTCCACTACGTCCCGATCGACGCGCTGCGCGTGATCGTGGGGACGCTGCTCCTGGTGCTCGGCCTGTCCTGGCTGCGCAAGGCGATCCTGCGCGCCAGCGGCCACAAGGCCATGCACGACGAGGACAAGATCTACGCCGAGACGGTGGCCGGGCTCAGCTCGGAGGACGGCGGGGCGACTGCTCCGCCCGACAAGGGGCGCGACGGCGTCGCATTCGCGGTGGCGTTCAAGGGTGTCTTCCTCGAGGGCATGGAGGTCGTGCTGATCGTGATCAGCCTCGGCGCCGCCCAGAACCGTCTGGGCCTGGCCGCGCTGGCGGCCGGGGCGGCGGTCGTCCTCGTCGGCATCGTCGGCATCGTGATGGCGCGCCAACTCAGCGAGGTCCCCGAGAACACCATCAAGACATTGGTCGGTGTCATGCTCACCAGCTTCGGGCTGTTCTGGGTCGGCGAGGGCGCCGGGGTGAACTGGCCCGGCGGCGACCTGGCCATCCCCGTCCTGGCCGGCTTCTTCGTCGTCGTCTACTTCGCCATGACGGCCCTCATGCGGACGAGGCTCCCCGTCCCGGAGGTCGAGGTCGAAGGGGCGACGTCGTGATGGCCGCCGTCGGCAGAGGGCTCAGAGCCTTCGGCCACTTCTGGTGGGACTTCCTCGTCGGGGACACCCCCGAGCTGGCCCTGGCGACGGGCGTCGTCGTCGCGGTGGCCTTCCTGCTCGCGGGCAGCCGTCTGGCGGGGGCGATCATCCTGCCGCTGGTGGCGACCGGTTTCCTCCTCCTCAGTGTGCTGCGCGGCCGGCGACGCGCCCCGGGGGTAGCCGCCGGGCCGCGCCGGGCCGTCGCCACGGCTCACGCGCGGGCCACCGGGCTGCTCAGGCCGGCTTCGGAGGACGGGCTCCCCATCGTCCGCTCGGGCAACAGCAGCACCGCTCCGGCCAGGAAGCAGACGGCACCGACGAAGGTGCCCAGGTTGGTCAGGGCCAGGCTGAGCAGCTGGCCGCTCGGGGTCACGTAGGAGGCGATCGCCGAGACACCGAAGGCCACGGAGCCGACAAGGTTCAGCAGCGTGATCCACCACGGGATCTGCGACGGGCGCCAGGCGAACCACCCGTGGCACTCCTCGGCCCAGGCCAGCCAGCTCGACACGAGGAAGCAGATCGAACCCAGGGCGTCGGGACGCCACACGGGGTGATGACCGGGCGAGGCGCCCAACCCGACCACGAGCGCGCTCAGCGTTGTCCGGATGAACCACAGCGTGCCGGCGAACTGGATGAGGGCGGCCCACCAGTCGATGCGGTGGTGCTGCACCCGGAAGAGGGCCCGGAAGCCTCTCCGGCCGGCACCGGCGAGGGACGTGGCCGTCGACGCGGTCTCGTAGTACAGCAGGAAGGCGGCGGTGGTGAAGAAGAGCGACCCGATGAAGTACGTGAGGTTGTCGGGGTTGGCCCCGACCGTCGTGGCGAAAGGCGGGAATGACCCCAGCGCGAAGCAGACCGACCCGATGGCGAAGAGCACACCGATCCACCACGCCACGGCACCGGGCGCCCACCAGGCCGAGCCGGCCGTCGCGCGGCCGGGGTGCTTGCGGTGCCAGCGCGACTCCCAGACGGCACGGGTCCCGTCGGGACGGGCGAACACCTCCCGCGTGACGAAGGGACCGAGGCCCCGGCCGCCCAGGCGGGTCCAGCCTTCGGGAACCTCCACGTACCCCACAGCCATCGGGGTCACGATAGGACGGCGGGCCCCCGGCAGGGCGAGCCGCTCTTCGCCGTCCCGACGCCTATCGGGCATCATGAGGGCTCGCCGACGGGAGGTGCGGGCATGGGACAAGAGGTGCGCGGGGTGGTCTCGAAGCAGAAGGGTGCACCGGTCACGCTCGAGACGATCGTCGTACCCGACCCGGGGCCGGGCGAGGCGGTGGTCGCCGTCAAGGCCTGCGGCGTCTGCCACACCGACCTGCACTACCGCGAGGGCGGCATCAACGACGACTTTCCCTTCCTCCTCGGGCACGAGGCCGCGGGGTTCGTGGAGTCCGTCGGGCCCGGCGTCACCGACCTGGCGCCGGGCGACTTCGTCGTCCTCAATTGGCGGGCCGTGTGCGGCGAGTGCCGGTCGTGCCGGCGGGGACGGCCCTGGTACTGCTTCTCGACCCACAACGCCACGCAGAAGATGACGCTGGCCGACGGCACCGCGCTCTCCGCCGCGCTCGGCATCGGCGCCTTCGCGGACAAGACTCTCGTCGCAGCCGGCCAGTGCACCAAGGTCAACCCCGCGGCGCGCCCCGAGGCGGTGGGCCTGCTCGGCTGCGGCGTCATGGCTGGCCTCGGGGCGGCCATGTTCACCGGTCAGGTGGGGCTGGGCGACTCGGTGGCGGTCTTCGGCTGCGGCGGAGTCGGGTGCGCCGCCGTCGCCGGGTCGAAGCTGGCCGGTGCGGCCACCATCATCGCCGTCGACCTCGACGCGCGGAAGCTCGAGGCCGCCACGTCGTTCGGCGCGACGCACACCGTCGACGCCGCCGCGACCGACCCGGTCGAGGCGATCCGCTCCTTCACGGGTGGCAACGGCGCGGACGTCTGCATCGAGGCGGTGGGGCACCCGACGGTGATGGAGCAGGCCTTCATGGCGCGCGACCTGGCCGGGACCCTGGTGCAGGTCGGCGTCCCCACGCCTGACATGCGCATCGACCTGCCCATGATCGAGTTCTTCGGCCGCGGCGGCGCGCTGAAGCCGAGCTGGTACGGCGACTGCCTCCCCTCGCGGGACTTCCCCGTGCTCGTGGACCTCTACCTGGACGGAAAGCTCGACCTCGACCGCTTCGTCACCGAGACCATCGGGATCGACCAGGTCGAGGACGCCTTCGCGCGCATGGAGCGCGGCGAGGTGCTGCGCTCGGTCGTCGTCGTCTCGCCCTGAGCGTGCCGTGACCCTCCCGCTCGCGCCCTTCGGCCCCCGGACAGGGTTGCGCGGCATGGTGGCGGCGGCCGACCAGCTGGCCGCCTCGGCGGGCCTGGGCATGCTGGCCCGCGGCGGCTCGGCGGCCGATGCCGCCGTGGCCACGGGTGCCGTGATGGCGGTCGTCGGCCCCCACCTGTGCGGCCTGGGCGGCGACGTCCTCGCCATGGTCGCCCCGCCCGGCACGCCACCCGAGGCGCTCCTGTCGGTCGGGCGCGCCGGTGCCGGATCCGACCCGGCGCGGATGCGCGCCGAGGGGATGACGGTGATGCCCCTGCGCGGGGACATCCGGAGCGTGCCGGTGCCCGGCGCCGTGGACGGCTGGCTCGCGCTCCACGGCCGCCATGGCCGCCTGCCGCTCGACGAGGTCCTCGGGCCGGCCATCGAGCTGGCGGACGACGGCTTCGCCGCCTCCGTCATGCTGGCCCTGGCCAGCCACCTCGTCCATGCGCTCCCGGGCGCGGGCGAGCTCTGCCCCGCCGGACCGCTCGAGGTCGGCCAACGCGTGCGCCTGCCCGGCATCGCCCGCACGCTGCGCGCCATCGCGCACGACGGACGGGCCGCCTTCTACGACGGGGAGTTCGGTCGTGGCCTGCTCGGGCTCGGTGCCGGCCATTTCGCACCGTCGGACCTCGCGATCAGCTCGGCGACCTGGTGCACGCCGCTGCGACTGGCCGGCGTGGGGCCACGAGCTCTGGACGGTGCCGCCCCCGTCGCAGGGCTACCTGACCCTGGCCGGCGCGTCGGTGGCCGAGGCGTCCGGGCTCGGGCCCGAACCCGACGATCCCCGGTGGGCCCATGTGCTCGTCGAGGCGTGGCGCGCCGTGGGCCACGACCGCCCCGCGGTGCTCTTCGACGGTGCCGAGGGTCGCCGCGCTGCTCGCCGCAGACCGACTGGCCGCCGCGGCCGCCCGGATCGACCCCGACCGGGCGGGGCCACCCGACGTCGCGCCCGAGGCGGGGAGCCGTGGGCCCCGGCGTCGCCCGCATGGGCGAGGGCGACACGACCCACCTGTGCGCGCTCGATGCGGACGGGCTCGGGGTCTCGCTGACGCAGTCCAACGCGCTCGACTTCGGCTCGCACCTCATCGAGCCCGCCACGGGCGTCTTCCTGCACAACCGCGGGGTGGGGTTCTCGCTCGTGGCCGGCCACCCCGCCGAGATCGCGCCGGGGCGCAGGCCCCCGCACACCCTCTCCCCCATGCTCGCCACGGCGCACGGACGGTTCGTTGACGCATCTCGTCGGTGCCATGGGCGGCGACGCCCAGCCGCAGATCATCGTCCAGCTGCTGGCGCGGCTGCTGTGCGCCGGGCAGGACCCGGCCGCCGCCGTGTCCGCTCCCCGCCTCACCCTCGATGCACCCTCCGCCGGGCCCTTCCGCCTCTGGTGGGGCGACGACCTCACCGTGCTGGTCGAGTCCGACGCGCCCGCGGCATGGCACGACGGCCTGACGCAGCGCGGCCACCGGGTACGCGCCATCCGCGCCTTCGACCCCGTCGCCGTCGGGTGCGCCCAGATCATCGCCGTGGAGGCGGGCGCCGACGGGTCGCGGCGGCTGGTCGGCGCGTCGGACCCTCGCAGCCCCGAGGGTGACGCGGTGGGACGCTAGGGGCCCCCTTCGCGGGCCCGGGCCGTCGACGGGGACGGGTAGCGTGAACGCATCGAACGCCCCGCCCCGCCGCCCCTGCACGCCCCCACGCCCGCCGACCTCGCGTCCGGTCCACCGCAGCCAACGGGCCGGAGCGCCCGTTCCCACCACTGGCTCCGCCGCCCCGATCCCGCTGCGCCGTTGCCCGACGGCTACAAGTGGGTCGCGCTGTTCATCTCCACGTTGGGCATGCTCATGGCGACGATCGACGGCTCCATCGTCCTCATCTCGCTGCCCGACATCTTCCGCGGGCATCGGCATCGACCCCCTGCTGCCCGGCAACAGCTTCTACCTGCTCTGGATGATCCTGGGCTTCCTCGTCACCACGAGCGTCCTCGTGGTGACCCTGGGGCGGCTGGGCGACATGTACGGACGGGTGCGCATGTACAACCTCGGCTTCGCCGTCTTCACCTTCTTCTCGCTCGCCCTCAGCATCACGTGGATGTCGGGGCCGGCCGCCGGCATCTACCTCATCGTGATGCGCATCTTCCAGGGCGTCGGCGCCGCCATGCTCATGGCCAACTCGGCGGCCATCCTCACCGACGCCTTCCCCGAGCACCAGCGCGGCCTGGCCCTCGGGGTGAACCAGGCCGCGGCCTTCAGCGGCTCCTTCATCGGGCTGATCCTCGGGGGCATCTTGGCCCCGATCAACTGGCGGCTGGTGTTCCTGGTCTCGGTGCCCGTCGGGCTCTTCGCCACCGTCTGGGGGTACCTGCGCCTGCACGAGCTGGGCCAGCGGCGCTCCGCCCACATCGACTGGCCGGGCAACGCCACGTTCGCGCTCGGGCTGGTGCTGATCATGGTCGGCATCACCTACGGGATCGAGCCCTACGGCGGGCACGCCATGGGCTGGACCAATCCCGCTCGTCGTCGCCGCGCTGGCCGTGGGCACGCTCCTGCTGATCGCCTTCTGCTTCGTCGAGCTGCACGTGCGCGAGCCGATGTTCCGGCTCCAGCTCTTCAAGATCCGCGCCTTCACCAGCGGCGTCGTCGCCAGCTTCCTGGCCGCCATCAGCCGCGGTGGCCTGATGTTCATGCTCATCATCTGGCTGCAGGGGATCTGGCTCCCGCTCCACGGCTACTCGTTCGCCACGACCCCCTTGTGGGCGGGCATCGCCATGATCCCCCTGACGCTCGGCATGCTCATCGCGGGCCCGGTGTCGGGGATCCTCTCCGACCGCTACGGTGCGCGGCCCTTCGCCACGGGCGGCATGATCGGGACCGCCGTCTGCTTCGTGCTGCTCGAGGCCCTGCCGATCGACTTCACCTACTGGGTCTTCGGGATCATCTTGTTCCTGACCGGGCTCACGATGGCGTCCTTCGGCTCGCCCAACCGCACCGGTGTCATGAACAGCCTGCCGCCCGAGCACCGCGGCGCCGGGTCGGGCATGAACACCACCTTCCAGAACTCGGCCCAGGTGATCTCCATCGGGATCTTCTTCACCCTGATGATCGTCGGGCTCGCCTCGTCGCTGCCGCACAACGTCTCGGCCGGGCTCCTGAGCCACGGGGTGCCGCCCGACGCCGCCGAGCGGGCGTCGCACCTCCCGCCCATCTCGACCCTGTTCGCGGCGTTCCTCGGCTACAACCCGGTGGCGCACCTGGTCGGTGCCGCGACGCTGGCCCACCTCACCGCGGCACAACAGGCGGCACTGGCCCGGCACAGCTTCTTCCCCGGCCTCATCGCGGCACCGTTCCAGGAGGGCCTGCACGCCGCCTTCGACTTCGCCATCGTGGCCAGCCTGGCGGCCGCCGCGGCGTCGTGGACGCGCGGCGGGCGCTACGTGTACACGCCGGCCACCGAGGAGCGGGCCGACACGCTCGTCCTCACCGGTGGCCGGACCTCGTGAGGGCCGCCCGGTGAGGCGTGCCGCCGGGCAGCCGCTGCGGATCGCGTCGCTGGCCAAGCAGGTCCCGGTCGCGGCGTCGTTCCGCCTCGAGGAGGGACGGCTGGTGCGCCGGGGCGTCGACGTCGAGATGAACGCGTACTGCCGCCGCGCCGTGACCGAGGGGGTCGCGCTGGCCCGGGCCACCCGGGGGTCGTGCACCGTGGTCACCCTCGGGCCCCCCGGGGCCGAGGACGTCCTGCGCGAGGCGGTCGCCTGGGGGGCGACCTCGGGCCTGCACGTCTGCGACCCGGCCTTCGCCGGCTCCGACACGCTCGCCACGGCGCGGGCCCTGGCGGCCGCGTTGCGCGCCTCGGGTCCCTTCGATCTCGTCCTGCTCGGCCGCAACTCCATTGACGGGGAGACCGGGCAGGTGGGGCCCGAGGTGGCGTCGCTCCTCGACCTCCCGTTCGCCAGCGGGGTGCGCGCGCTCGAGGACGACGGCTCCGCCCTGCGCCTCGAGCTCGAGCACGACGACGGCAGGCAGGAGGTCGAGATCGCGTTGCCCGCCGTGCTCTCTGTCGCCGAGCGCCTGTGCGAACCGTGCAAGGTGGACCCCCCGGGCCG
Organism: uncultured Acidimicrobiaceae bacterium; assembly: GCA_963728845.1. Classification (GTDB taxonomy): domain Bacteria; phylum Actinomycetota; class Acidimicrobiia; order Acidimicrobiales; family RAAP-2; genus Bog-473. The sequence continues at coordinate 71,752 of CAVSLS010000006.1, read as the reverse complement.
GGCCGCCGTCCCGGCCTCGCTGATCACCCGGGTCTCCGCCGGCGAGCTGGGCCACGGTCCGTGGGGCCAGGCGGGCAGCCCGACCGTCGTCGGCGAGACGCGACCGATGGAGCACGAGCGCTCGCTGCTCGTGCTGGAGGGTCCCGCCGAGGAGCAGGTGCGCGCCGCGGTGCACGAGCTCGCCCGCCGCGGCGCGCTGGACCCGGGCCCGGCGCCCGTGCCGGTGCCACCCGACCGGGCCGGGCCCGGGCGCCCGATCCGGCCTCCCGGGTCATCGCCGTGCTCGTCGAGCCCGGCCGCCCCGAGGTGGCGGGCGAGCTGCTCGGGGCCGCGGCGCGCCTGGGGCGCGCCGCGGGGGCCGCCGTCCACGCGCTGTCCCCCGGTGAGGGCACGGCGGCCTCGCTGGGCGCCGCCGGCGCCGACCTCGTCGTCGTGCTCGACGGGTCGCGCGTCGCCGAGGACGTGGCCGATGCCGTCGCCGACTACGTACGCGCCGTGGCGCCCTGGGCCCTGCTCGCACCGAGCACGGCCTTCGGCCGCGAGGTGGCCGGCCGCGCCGCGGCCGCGACGGGCTCGGGGCTCGTGGGCGACGCGATCGCCCTCTCGGCACGCGGCGGGGCGCTCGTCGCGGCCAAGCCCGCCTTTGCCGGCGCGCTGGTGGCCGACATCACGTCCACCAGCGCCACCCAGATGGCCACGGTCCGGCCCGGTGTGCTGCCGGCGCCGGCGCTCGAGCACCACGAGGCTCGTGTGGCAACGCGCCGCGTCGGGACGCGGGGCCGGGTCCGGGTGCTGTCCGCGCGCCGGGACGACGACATCGAGACGCTGGCCCGGGCTCAGGTGGTGATCGGCGTGGGGACCGGGGTGACGCCGGAGGAATACGAGCAGTTGAGCCCGCTCGCCGCCGTTCTGGGGGCCGAGCTCGCCGCGACCAGGAAGGTCACCGACCGGGGGTGGGCACCGCGCTCACGCCAGGTCGGCATCACGGGCCGGTCCATCGCCCCCCGCCTGTACGTCGCGCTCGGGCTGAGCGGGAAGTTCAACCACATGGTGGGCGTGCGCGCCGCGGGGACCATCCTGGCCGTCAACACGGATCCGGGCGCCCCGGTCTTCGCGCACTGCGACGTCGGCATCGTGGGCGACTGGCACGAGGTCGTGCCGCTCCTGCAGGACGCGCTGCGGAACCGCGACGCCGAGCGGGACGCGACCGCCGTCGGCTGAGGGCGGACCCGGCGCGACCGGCGCGGTCCCGGCGCCAGCGCGGTCCGGCGCTACCCGGCGCGGACCGACGGGACGATGCTGAGGTCCGGCGGTGGGTGGAGGCTGGCCGTCAGCACCTTCCCGAACGCCGTGGCCGAGGCCGGCCGCGCGAAGTAGTAGCCCTGGGCGGAGTCGCAGCCGAGGCTCTTGAGCTCCTCGAACTGGGCCTGCGTCTCGACCCCCTCGACCACCGTCGTCGAGCCGATGGCCCCGGAGAGCGCGACGACGGCGGAGACGATGGCCGACTTGACGGGGTCCCGGTCGATGTCGCGCACGAAGCTCTGGTCGATCTTCACGACGTCGATGGGGAAGCGGGCCAGGTATCCGAGCGACGAGTGCCCCGTCCCGAAGTCGTCGATGGCGACGCGGACGCCGAGGGAGTGGAGGTTGGCCAGGATGGACGTGGTCAGATCGACGTCGTCCATGGCCAGGCTCTCGGTGATCTCGAGGCAGAGCTGCGAGGGGTCGATGGCGGTGGCGCGCAACGCGCCTGTCCACGTCGTCGACCAGGGCGGCCTGCTGGAACTGGCGGGCCGACAGGTTCACCCCGATCTGGAGCGCCACGCCGAACTCCTCGTGCCACGACTTCACCTGGCGGCACGCCTGCTCCAGGACCATCCGCCCGATTGGGAGGATGGTGCCGTTGTCCTCGGCGACCTTGATGAACTGGGCGGGCAGCAGGATGCCGTGGTCGGGGTGGTTCCACCGCACCAATGCCTCGGCACCGACGATCCGCCGGTCGTCGAGGGAGACGAGCGGTTGGTAGTGGATCTCCACCTCGCCGCGCTCGGTGATGTGGTGCAGCGCGGTGTCGAGATCGAGCCAACCCTCCGAACGGGCGCCGATCCGGTCGGCATCGGTCATGGCGAACTGGCCACCGCGGCCTCGCTCCTTGACCCGGTACATGGCCACGTCGGCATCGCGCAGCAGCTCGTCGCGGGACTTTCCCTGCTCGCTCAGCGCGACCCCGATGCTCATGGTGGCGACCACCTCGTGCCCGGCGCTCAGGGTGATCGGGTCGCGGAGGGCGTTGAGGACGGCGTTCGCCACCTGGCTGGCGTCATCGGCCGAGGTGATTCCCTCGAGCAGGATCACGAACTCGTCGCCGCCGAAGCGGGACAGCGTGTCGCCGGCCCGGACCGCACGGCGCAGGCGGTCGCCGATCACCCGCAACAGCTCGTCCCCCACCTGGTGGCCCAGGTTGTCGTTCACGACCTTGAAGCGGTCGATGTCCCCGAACAGCACCGCCACCTGGCTCCCCGTCCGGTCGGCCTGGAGCAGGGCGTGGTCGAGGTGGTCCAGGAAGAGCCGACGGTTGGCCAGGCCGGTCAAGGCGTCCTGGAACGCTTGCCGGGCCAGCTGCTCTTCGAACGCCTGGCGCTCCGACGTGTCCCGGAAGACGATGACGGCTCCCGTCGGGGATGCGCCGCCCCCGACCGGGGACGCCGTCATGGTGACGGGGAAGAGCGAACCGTCGAGCCGCTTGAAGCGGGTGTCGTAGCTGGTGACGTTGCGCCGCAGGGCGATGGCACGCAGGGCGGGCTCGAGGAGGAAGTCCGGCGTCTCGCTGGCCGGAAGGACCGAAGCCTCGTCGATGCCCACGCCCCGGCGGTACCAGCCCAGCATGCCTGCACCCGAGGGGTTCATGAAGGTGATCTCGCCCGCCTCGCTGATGGCGCACACGCCCTCGGCCGAGACTGCTCGTGATGACCTCGAGTCTTTCCTTCTCCTGCTGGACCTTGCCGTAGAGGTCCGCATTGGCCAGGGCGATCGCGCCCACGGAGGCCAGCGCCCGGAGCAGCGCGACGTCGGCGTCGTCGAAGGCTTCGGACCCGTCCCGGCCGGACATCGCCAGCCAGAGCGTCTCGCCGGCGACCTCCATCGGTGCGGCGAGACCCTCCCCGGCGGGCTGCTCGGTCGTCAACGTGACCTGCGGTGAGCGGAGCAACGACTGCCGCGGCGGCCAGGACGGCGGCCCTGGTCCGGTCGATCCCCACGGAGTGGTCGACGTCGAGGGTGGCCTCGAGCAGGCGCTGCCGCCGAGGCCGGGTCGTGTGCGGCCTCGTACGGCCCGGTTCCGAGGTCGGCGCGACCCAGAATCCTCATTGTTCCCCTCCCGCGGATCCCCCGGACTACTACCTCCGCTTTGGAAGGTAACACCGCCAAAATATGACGGCAATGAGTTTTGGCCCAACGCACGGGCTATTCGGCTCGTCCCGGCCGGTCTTTTAACCCGTTCTCACCCGGTTTGACGAGGATTTGTGATCCTGGTCTAGCGTTTCGAGCAGTTCGTTCCGCAGCACGCGAAGGTCGGGGTGGGGCGTGGGCCCGGACCGCAACAGTTCGCCGAACGCAGCGGCCGGCAGCGGCCGGGAGAAGTAGAAACCTTGGGCGGCGTCGCATCCGAGCCCCTGGACCTGTTGCAGCTCGGGCAGGGTCTCGATCCCCTCGACGACCGTGGTCGAGCCGATCGCCTTCGACAGTGCGACCACCGCGGACACGATGGCCGACTTCACCGGGTCCCGATCGATGTCCCGTACGAAGCTCTGATCGATCTTGATGACATCGATGGGGAACCGGGCCAGATACCCGAGCGAGGAGTGCCCGGTGCCGAAGTCGTCAATGGCCAGCCGGACGCCCAGGCCGTGGAGCCTGGTCAGGACGGACGAGGTCAGCCCGACGTCGTCCATGGCCAGGCTCTCGGTGATCTCGAGACAGAGCTGCGCGGGGTCGATGCCCGTCGACTGGAGCACCGCGGCAACCCGCTCCTCCAGGCCATCGAGCTGGAACTGACGGGCCGAGAGGTTCACCCCGACCCTCAGCCGCACTCCCATCGTGTCGAGCCAGGACTGGGCTCGCCGGCAGGCCTGCTCGAGGACCGCGGTCCCGATGGCCACGATGGTGCCGTTGTCCTCGGCCAGCTCCATGAAGTGGGCCGGGGTCAGGATGCCGTGCTCGGGATGGTCCCAACGGACCAGGGCTTCCGCACCGACGATCTGCTCGCCGACGAGCGAGATCAGCGGCTGGAAGTAGACCTCGACCTCTTCGCGTTCCAGCGCGTGGTGGAGCTGCGTCTCGAGGTCGGGCCCTCCGGCCGAACGCCCGCCCATCCCGTCCATGTCGAACAGAGTGACCTGACCACCCCGCCCCCGCTCCTTGGCGCGGTACATGGCCACGTCTGCGTCGTGCAGGAGGTCGTCGCGTGCGCTGTCCGCCTGGCTCAGCGCCATGCCGATGCTCATGGTGGCAACCACCTCGTGGCCGCCGCTGAGCAGGAGCGGCTCGCGCAGCACCTGGAGCACCCGATCGGCCACCCGGCCGGCGTCCTCGGGCGACGTCACGCCTTCCAGGACGACCACGAATTCGTCCCCGCCGAAACGAGCCAGGGTGTCACCCGGTCGGACGACACGCCGGAGGCGCTCGGCCACGACGCGGAGCATCTCGTCGCCGACCTGGTGACCGAGGTTGTCGTTGACGACCTTGAAACGATCGATGTCACCGAAGAGCACCGCGACCCGAGCTCCCGTGCGGGCGGCTTGGAGCAGTGCGTGGTCGAGGTGATCGAGGAGGAGGCGGCGGTTGGCCAGGCCCGTCAAGGGATCCATGAACGCGTGCCGGGCCAGCTGCTCCTCGTACGCCCAACGCTCGGAGGTGTCCCGGAACACGAGGACCGCGGCAGTGGACGGTGCGGTCGCCGACCACCGGCGACGCCGTCAAGGTCACAGGGAAGTATGAGCCGTCCATCCGCTCGAACCGGGTGTCGTCACTCACGACGTTCTGCCGGAGCGACATGGCGCGCAGGGCCGGATCGAGAAGGAAGCGTGGCGTCTCCATCGTCGCACGAGGAAGTCCGTCGTCAGCGGACCCGCCGTCGGCCAGCCGTCGGACCAGCCGAGCATGCTCGCGCCGGCCGGGTTCATGAACGTGATCGCCCCGGCCCGGTTGACGGCGCAGACGCCCTCACCGAGGCTGCGGGTGATCACGGCGAGGTCGTCCTTCTGCCGCTCGACTTCGGCGTAGAGATCGGCGTTGGAGAGGGCGACCGCCGCCACCGACGCCAGCGCTTCGAGCAGAACCCGATCGGACTCGTCGAACGGTTCCGTCCGGCTGCGACCCGAGACGGACAACCAAAGCCTGCGGTCGGCGAGTTCCACCGGCGCCGCCAGCGTGCCCTCCCCCTTCGAGGGTGGTTCATCCGTCAGTGACACGTCGGGCGAGCGGAGCAGCGACCCGGCCGAGCTGAGTACGGCCGCTCGCGTCTGGTCGCCGTTCATGGACCGGTGCACGTCCAGCGTGGCCTCGAACAGGCCGCGCAGGAGCAGGCGATCGTCGGATACGGGCTCTTGTCCGTCCGTCATCGCGCCATGTCCGGCGTTCAGTCCCAGATGGACGCGGCTGCCGGTGCAGGTCGCGGCAAGGCCGTCTCGATGGGGGGCGCGATCGTTCCCGCGTGCATTGCGGGCGCCCGCCGGGCGCGGTCGCCGGCCGGCGCATCAACCGGACGACAACACATCGCCATGGTTCCCCTCACTCGTAGAGCATCTTCCGGACGTGTTGCCAGGCCATGACGAATTCGCAGTTCAACCCGGATGTCGGCAACGCTTTCCCACACTTCGGCGCAGGCCGTTGCACGCTTGACCCGGGAATGGGCATCGGCGGTTGCCGACGGGTTGCGAACACGCGCCGGCGAGACCAGGACCGACGCCGGCTCGCGGCGGGTCGCCGCCGTGCCGCCGCCTCACCGAGCCGGGGTCACCCTCCGGCTTGGGTCCGCTCCGTGTCGCGCTGACTGCGGTACTCCCGCAGCCGGTGCCAGAAGACCACCGCGACGGCGATGACCGCGAGCGCCGCCAGGATGTAGCCGGCAAAGCTGAAGGCCTTGAGCACGTGGTTGTAGCTGCTCCCGAGGCTGTACCCCAACGAGCACAACGCGGTGCACCAGACGGCACAGCCGATGATCGTGAACAGACTGAACTTGGCGAGCGCCATCTCACCCAGGCCCGCGGCGAACGACACGAAGGAACGCAAGAGCGGAACGAACCGCCCGAACAACACGACGGGCTCGCCGCGGCGGGAGAACCACGCGTCGGCCCGGTCGAGGTCCTTGTGCGTCAGGAGGACGTACTTCCCCACCTTGTCGACCAAGGCTCTTCCGCCGTAGCGCCCGATGCTGTAGCCGGCCAGCGAGCCGAGGAACTCGCCGAGGATGGCGACGACGATCACCAGGGCCAGCGACAGCGGCTGTACCTTCGCCAGGGACCTGCCCGCTGGCGAGGACGCCGCCGTAGATCAGGGCGACCTCGGCGCCCACGGGGAGCCCCATGGACGATATGAAGCTCAGCGCGAACACCGCGCCGTAGCCGGCTGACTTGAGAAATTCCTCCACGTCCTACGTTGCTCCCGCCAGCGGCACGGCCGTCATCTTTGGCGAGTTGGGACCGCGATGCAATTCTTCACGGCGCAAGAGCCACAGTGGAGCGGGTCACGGAGCCGGGCTACCTCGACGTCCCCCCCGACGTCACCACCGGTCGGGTCGTGGTCGTCGTGGGCGTGGTCGTGGTCGTGGTCGTGGTCGTGGTCGTCGGCTGGCCGTCGGTGTGGTGGACGGCACGGCGGTCGGCGAGCCGGCCGGCGTGGTCGTGGTCGTGGTTCGTCGGCGCCGTCGGTGCCGTCGGTGCCGGGGCGGGCAGCGGACCCTTCGGGCTGGCCGATGACCCGGGGTGCTCCTTCGCCACGATGACGCCGATGGAGGCGGTGGCACCACCGGCGAGGACGATCGTCGTCGTGGTCAAGCGCCGAACACGTGCGCGAGCCCGCTCCCGGGCCATCGGCGAGTAGCGGTCCCGCGTTCGCCTCACCGTGATCCACCAGGGGGTCGTTGTGGCGTCCGCACATGGTCGGTGACGTGCTCCACGGCTGCGGGCATCGTACGGGCCGAACCTGAAGAAATGATGACGGCGAGCCGAGTGCCACCTGGCAGTGTCGCCACCTAGCCTGATCCGCGTGTCACGCCTTGGTTCGTCGATCCGATGAGGGTGCTCGTCGCCGAAGATGACGTCGGACTTCGGTCGGTGCTCGAACGCGGGTTGAGGGAGAAGGGCTTCGTCGTCGATGCCGTGGCGGACGGAGCCGCCGCCCTCCGGCACCTACGGGCGTACGACTACGACGTCGCCGTCTTGGACTGGCGCATGCCCGAGCGAACCGGGCTCGAGGTCGTTGCCGAAGCCAGGCGTGGCGGCAACCGGACACCGATCCTCATGTTGACGGCACGCGACGCGGCGTCCGACAGGGTAGCGGGCCTCAACGGTGGCGCCGATGACTACCTGGTCAAGCCGTTCGACTTCTCCGAGTTGGTGGCGCGGGTTCACGCGCTGCAGCGCCGACCACCCCTCGCGATGGACCCTGTGCTGGAATGCGGCGACCTACGGTTCGACCCGGCGACGCGGGAGGTGACCGTTGGCGATGAACCGATCGCGTTGACGGCGACGGAGTCCGCGCTGCTCGAGCTTCTCGTGCGCCGGTCCCCGGCGGTCGTGACACGGCGGGTGATCGCCACGCAGGTCTGGGACGACGAGGCTGATGCCGTCGGATCGAACACGATCGACGTCCATGTCGGCCGCGTGCGCGCCAAACTGGCGGGCAGTCGGGCCCGCATCGAGACGGTGCGGGGCACGGGGTACCGGATGGTCGAAGCGTGAACGTCAGCCGCGATCACCGCAGGCACGCGCTGCGTGTCGCCGCCGTGGCGACGCTGATCGTCATGGTCGCCTACGTGGTGACGGCGGTCGTCCTCAACCTCGTCGTCACGAACCACCTCGTCAGCACGGCCGATGCGCGCTTGTCCGACCGCCTCAAGGACGCCCAGAACCAGACCCTCACCCTCCCTCGGATCGACCTCGCACGCCGAGCGTCAAGACGTCGATGACGCGCCACTCTTCCTCTGGTCGGTGGCGCCGGACGGCGTCGTGACCGCCCTCACCCCGTCGGCGCCGGCCCTCCCCATCCGGCGCTGGGGCGCGGGTCCCGTCACGCTGAACGTCGGGACGTCGTCCTTCCGGTTCGACACCCGGCGGGCCGGTGGCACGGTCCTCGTGGCGGGACAGAGCATGGCGGGGACATCGAATGTCCAGTCGACCCTGCTGGTGGCGGAGCTGGTGTTCGGAGCCATCCTGGCTGTCGCCACGTTCGCGGGGGCAACCGTCGTCGGCCTCCGCGCCTCGGCGCCGTCCGAGCTGGTGCGTCGCCGTCAAGCCGAGTTCACGGCCGACGCATCGCACGAGCTGCGTACGCCGATTTCGGTCATTGAGGCCGAGGTGGAGTTGGCTCTCGATCGACCTCGTGATCCCGCCGCCTACCGGGACGTGCTCGAACGGGTGAGCCAGGAGAGCGCACGGCTGCGCGGTATCGTCGAGGACCTGCTTTGGCTGGCGCGGGCTGACAACCAAGCCGTCGAGGACGACGTGGGCGACGTCGTCGACGTGGCCGGCGTCATCGAGGCCTGTGTCCAGCGGTTCGGGGCACCCGCAGCCACCCAGGGAGTGGCCCTGTCCGCGCAACGGGTGGGTGGTGGACCTTTCACCGTGCAGGCGAAGGCCGACCTGATCGACCGGCTGGCCGGCGTCCTCATCGACAACGCGTGCAAGTTCGCCGGAGACGGGGGCCGGGTCGAGGTGAGCGTCCGCAGCGCCGGGGGCCGGGTGGAGCTCCGCGTCGACGACTCCGGCCCCGGGATTCCCGAGGACCAGCGCGATGCGGTGTTCGACCGCTTCCACCGGGCGACGGATGCGGTGGCGGGAACCGGTCTCGGGCTGGCCATCGCCGACTCCGTGGTGCGGTCCACCCAAGGCACCTGGGAGGTCGCCGTGTCCGAACTCGGCGGTGCCCGGATGGGGGTCTCCTGGCGGAAGGCGCTCGTGCGCCGGGGCAGGCCCAGCCCGAGCGGCGAGACTCTTACCGAATCCTTAGCCTGACCGGCGGTTCCTTCATGTAGGCGTCAGGGTGCCTTCGTAGCCTGCGTGGCATGGCACACGTGCGAAAGGCCAGCCCTGCTCAGCGCCGACATGCGGCAGCGATGCGCCGTGACAGTGCTCTTTCTCGCCTGTCGAGCATCACGGCGGCGATCGGGGTGGCCACCATCGCCGCCGTCGGCATCCTCGGCATCTATGTCGGGAAGGTCCTGCCCGGGCACCATGCGGCGTCGACGACCGGCCACAGCACACCCTCGGGCACCGCCGGCCCGGTGTCTGGCACCAGCGCACAGCGGCAACAGCGGCAACAGCGGCAACAGCGGTCAGGGTGCGATCAACCCGCCTTCGACGTCCACGCAGAGCGCACCTGCTCCGGCACCGGTGACCAGCGGATCGAGTTGATGTCACAGGCGTACGTCCACGCCGAGGTGCAACGTGTGTATCGGACTAAGGCACTGGGCACCACCGCGGAACTGGTCGTGACGGACGGGAACGTCCTCGTCGCGGCGTCGGAGCTCCTCGAGTGCGAGCTGGCGCGAATCGACCGCGTGGCCAGCCGGTTCCGGAGCGACTCCGAGCTCAGCCGGCTCGAACGCGGCAGCGGGTTCGGAGGTGGGCGTCAGTGTCGACCTCCTCGAGGCGATCGACGTCGCCCTCTGCTATGGCAACCGCCACCGACGGCCTGGTCGATCCGACCGTCGGTCTCGCCATGAACCGGTTGGGCTACGACAGGGACTTTGCCGACGTTCGCGGCGGGGTCGACGGGGAGCTCCCGCCGATGCTGGCCGTGCCGGGCTGGCGTTCCGTCGCCATCGACCGAACTCGCCGCACCGTGCGGCTCGCCCAGCACACCGCCCTCGACCTGGGAGCGACCGCGAAGGCCTTGGCCGCAGACCGCGCCGCCGCCACGATCTCGTCCCGACTCGGTTGCGGCGTGCTCGTGTCGCTCGGCGGTGACGTGGCGACCGCGGGTCCCGCTCCCGCCGGCGGGTTCGCCGTCGGCGTCGCCGACACCTGCACGTCGCCACAGGCCACCGAGGCGGTGAGCATCTGCACGGGAGGGCTCGCGACCTCGGGCATCGGTGTGCGCCAGTGGCGCCTGGGCGCCCACCGGGTGCACCACATCCTCAATCCGGTAACGAGTCTCCCGGCAGACCCCTGGTGGCGCACGGTCTCGGTCGCCGCCGCCGACTGCGTGCAGGCCAACGCCGCTTCGACGGCGGCGATCGTCCTGGCGGAGCAAGCCGTCGAGTGGCTGGAGCGCCTCGGCCTGCCGGCGCGGCTCGTGCGGCTGGACGGCACTGTGGCGTCGACATCGGGGTGGCCGCTTCCCCGGCCAGAGCACTCGTTCCTCCGTGTGAGCGCTTGATGCTGGCGACCCTGGTGGCGACGGTCGGCCACGGCTCGACGGCACTGTGGTACCTGACGCGGGCTACCGGCCTGGTGTCGCTGATCCTGCTCTCGGCCACGGTGGTCCTCGGGACGGTGGCCTCGGTGGGGTGGACCACGGACCGTTGGCCACGCTTCCTGTCCCAGTCCGTCCACCGGAACCTGTCTCTCTTCTGCCTGGCGCTGATCGGGGTCCACATCGTGACGACCGTCGGCGACGGCTACGTGCCCATCGGCCTGGCCGATGCGGTGATCCCCTTCAGGTCCCCCTACCGGCCGATCTGGGTCGGGCTGGGTGCGCTGGCGTTCGACATGCTGCTCGCCGTCGCGCTGACCAGCGCGCTCCGCCGCCGCATCGGGGTGGCCGCCTGGCGCGGGGTCCACTGGCTGGCCTACGCGTGCTGGCCGATCGCCGCCGTCCACGGCCTCGGGTCGGGCACCGACGCCCGGCTGCCGGGGGCCACGCTGGTGTTCGTCGTCTGCATCGGCTCCGTTGCCGCCGCCGTCGCCTGGCGCCTGGCGGTGGGGCGAGCGCGCTCGGTGACCTGGCGGGTGGGGGGAGCCATCGGGACGGCCGCGGTGTTGCTGGTCATCGCCGCCTTTGCGACGGCGGGCCCGCTCCGACCCGGCTGGTCGCACCGCGCGGGGACCTCTTCGGCGCTGCTCGCCCAGCTGTCGGGCACCAAGACCGCCTCGCTCTCGGGTGCGACCGCGACGACGGCTCCGCCGACGTCCACGCCGGTGCGCTCCGGGATTCCGGCAACCCCGTTCTCGACGTCGGTTTCCGGAACGGTGACGCAGTCGGCACCGGACGCGCACAGCCAGTCCGTGGTCACCCTGGCCATGCAGCTGGCGAACACCTCTGCGCCCCTCAAGGTGACCATCATCGGAGTGGCCGAGAACGGTGGCGTCGCGATGCGCCGGAGTGCGGTCTCCTTCGGTTCCTCGACCGGACAGGTCACCGCACTGGAAGGGTCCGACATCGGCGCCGTGGTCAGCGGACCCTCCGGTTCGATCAACCTGACCATGAACCTCGCACTCGATCCGGCAGCCGGGACCCTGACCGGCCAGGTCTCCGGGAGCACCGGGCAATGACCCTCGCGGTGCGCGACCACGTCAGGAACGGCCCTCAGGCGGGTCGTCGCCTGCTGCACGGACTGTCCGGCGCGACGTCCGACCCGACCCTGGAGACCCATCTCGAACGCTGGGGTCCCATGCGCCGTCGGGAACTCGGTGTCCTCGAAGAGCTCGCCGCCAGTGGCCTGGCGGGTCACGGAGGCGCCTGGTTCCCTGTCTCGACCAAGTGGGAGGCGGTCGCCGCCGGCTCGCGCCGCCGCCCCGTGGTCGTCGCCAACGGCGCCGAGGGGGAACCGGCCAGTCGGAAGGATGCGTTGCTGCTCCGGCACGCACCCCACCTGGTGCTCGACGGTCTCTCGCTCGCGGCCAGCACCCTGAAGGCCCGACACGCCATTGCGTACGTCCCCGCGGCGAGCATCCCGAACGTGAGCGCCGCGGTCGCCGAACGGAGCGCCTACGGGCTCGATCCGATCGCGATCGAGATCTTCGAGGCGCCCGACACCTACCTCGCCGGCCAGGAATCCGCGGTGGTCAGCGCCCTGGGGGGCCGAGATGCACTCCCATCCTTCGTGGGGTTGACGTCGATCCGGGAGCACGGTGTGGGCGGCCGCCCCACGCTGGTCCAGAACGCGGAGACCCTTGCCCACGTCGCCCTCGTCGGACGCTTCGGTCCGGCGTGGTTCCGCACGGTCGGCCCACCGGAGTCGCCCGGCACCATGCTGCTGACCGTCAACCGCCCCGGCAACCGACTCGTCGTCGAGGCGGTGCTCGGCTCGTCGTTGCACCAGGCCACGGGACTCCGACCCGAAGAGATCTCCGACGCCCGGGGGATCCTCCTCGGCGGCTACGGGGGCGGATGGGTCTCCCCCGGGGCCTTCGACGAGCTCACCGTCTCCGAGGAGGCCGCCCGGCGGCTTGGTGCAACGCTCGGTGCGGGGGTGATCGCCGTGCTGCCCCGCGACGTCTGCCCGCTGGCAGAGGTGGCGGACGTCGCCCGCTACATGGAGGGTCAGGGAGCAGGGCAATGCGGCCCGTGCATCGACGGTCTCGCCGAGCTGGCCGACGACCTGGAGCGGCTCGCCTACGGCCACGGCAGCGCTCCGAGCGCAGCGCAGATCCTGGAAACCTGCGAATCTGGTGGAGGGACGCGGCGCGTGCCGCCACCCCGACGGGGTCGCGCGCTTCGTCAGGACAGCACTAAATGTCTTTAGCGAGGAGGTATCCTTACATCGACACCGAGGGCCGTGCCCTCAGACCCGCGCACCCAGAATGCTGCCGGTGGGCAACCCTACGGCGAAGAGAAGGCTGGTGAGCGGATGATGAGCCGCTGGAGTTTGGAACTGGTGATCGATCCCATTGCGTGCGACGGACGCGGCGTCTGTGCTGAGATGCTGCCTGAGCGCATCGAACTCGACAGGTGGGGATACCCGGTCGTCGCCGAAGGCGAGATCGCCCCCGCCGTCGTCGATCACGCCGTGCGCGCCGTGCGGGCCTGTCCGAGACAGGCGCTGCACCTGGTAGAGCGCAGATGCTGAGCCCGCCCCGGGACGACCTCGATCTCGAGCCACCGCAGCAGCAAGTGGGGACTGGTCACAGGAAGCAGTGGTCCAAGGCGCGGGTGCACCGTCGGCGTCGCCGGGTTGTGGTCGTCATCGCGTCGGTCCTGGGTGTCTTCCTCATCTGGCTCGCCATCTCCCTGGGCAGCGCGCTGACCAACCCGGCGCTCGGGAGCTCCGCCGGCGCGCGCGCCGCCGAGTGGCTCCGCGAGCACGGCGGGTCGTCCATCGTCGTGTGGGCCGAGAACGAGTGGTACGCGCATCACCAACCCAAGGTCGGCGGTGCCCTCGCCCCAGGCACCATTCACAAGCCGAAAGTCGTGCAGACGACGCCGGCCGTCGCTACCGTCCCGCACCTCCCGGCCCCCGCACCGATCGTCCCCATCGCGAGCCCGCCCGTCGCCGGCGAAGGGCTGTGGTCACCCGCCGGCCGTCTCGTGAACGGGCTGCCCGCCGTCTACGAGACCATGTTGCGACCCTCCGCGATCCACACCAGCTACGTCGTCGGGGTCGCCTGGATGGACACGAAACTTCTGAAAGCCACGCTGTACTCCGGCAGCCAGATCCCGGGCGGCGGTCCCTACACCCACACCGCCCCCATCGCCCCTGCCGACGCCGTCACGCTCGACGCCGCGTTCAACGCCGGCTTCCTCATGTCCGACGCCAACGGTGGCTACTACACGGACGGCAAGGCAATCGTCCCCTTGCGCGCGGGAGCAGCGTCCTTCGTCGTGTACAAGAACGGTTCGTCGACCGTCGGGCAGTGGGGACGCGACGTGACCATGGGACCGAACGTCGTGGCGGTCCGCCAGAACCTGGACCTGCTCGTCGACGACGGCCAGGTGAACCCGGCCGCCTACAGCGCCGATTCCACCCAGTGGGGCAGGACCCTGGGCGGCAAGGACTACGTGTGGCGTTCGGGCCTCGGTGTCACGGCCGACGGCGCGCTCGTCTACGTCGGCGGCCCGGGTCTCAACATCGCCGACCTGGCGAACATCCTGGTCAGAGCTGGTGCCGTCCGGGCCATGGAGCTGGACATCAACACCGACTGGGTCAACTACAGCACGTACCAGCCCTCGACTGCAGGCGGGGCAGCCGCCATGGCCAACGGCACCGAGCTCCTGCCCGGCATGACCGGCACGCCGGGTCGCTACTTCCAGTCGTGGTGGGCGCGAGACTTCATCACCATGTCGGTGGCGTCCCCATGACGGCTCCTGACCGTCTGCCGGTCGGCGAGCCACAGGCCGAAGTCCCGCTTCCACCCCGAGGACGCCCTCGCGGAGCCGAGGTGGAAGTACTCGACCCCGGGGCTGATCGCCCGGGGGATGCGCCCCCGGCAGTGGATCAAGAACCTGCTCGTATTCATGGCGCCAGCCGCGGCGGGTGTGCTCGGTGACTGGCACACCACAGTGCGCGTCATCGGGGCCTTCCTCGTCTTTTGCCTGGTCGCATCGGGCACCTACCTCGTCAACGACGTCATCGACGCCGACTCGGACCGCCACCACCCCGTCAAGAGCCGCCGGCCCGTGGCGAGTGGCGCACTGGGGAAGCCGACGGCAATCGGCGCCGGCGCCGGTTTCATCGCAGTGGCCATCGCCGCCGCGCTCTTCATCGGACCGTGGGGCCTCGCCGTGGTCATCGGGTCCTATGCGGCATTGAGCATCGCCTACAGCATTCGCCTCAAGCGCGAGCCGGTCGTCGAGCTCGCCGTGGTGGCTTCGTGCTTCGTGCTCCGTGCGGTAGCCGGTGGCGTCGTTGCGCACGTACCGCTGTCGAACTGGTTCGTCGTCTTCACCTCGTTCGCTGCGCTGTTCGTCGTGACGGGGAAGCGCTGTGCGGAACATGCCCGCCTGGGCCACGACCGGGGCGAGCACCGGCAGGTCCTCGACGAGTACACCGAGTCGTTCCTCAGGTCGACCCTCACCATCTCGGCCACGGTCACCGTCGCCTCCTACTGCCTCTGGGCGTTCGAGCGAACCGGCCTGGTGGCGCACGCCGGCAACGAGGTCGTCTGGATAGAGCTCACCGTGATCCCGCTCGTGCTCGCCGTCCTCCACATCTTCCGCCTGCTCGATGCGGGTAAGGGTGGCGAACCGGAACAGCTCGCCCTGCACGATCACCTCCTCCAGGGCTACGGCCTGCTCTGGCTCGCGTTGATGGGCATCGGGCTCTATACGTGACCCTCGCGGTCGAGGTCTCCCCAGAGCCACTCAGTGGTTGGGGAAGAACGACGCCCACGACGGCCATGGTCAGCCGACCGGTCGACGTCTCGACCATAGAGCTGGCCTTCCGCACGCAGCGTGCGGGCGTCATCCCCCGCGGCCTCGGGCGTAGCTACGGCGATGCCGCCCAGTGCAGTGGTGGGCTGACCATCGACACGGTCGGCCTCTCCCGCTTCGGCGAGCTCGACGAGTCGTCCGGGACGATCGAGGTGGGCGGCGGCGTCAGCCTGCACGACCTCATGCGGACGATCATCCCGGCGGGATGGTTCGTGGCGGTCACACCGGGAACTCGTTATGTGACGGTCGGCGGGGCGATCGCCGCGGACGTCCACGGGAAGAACCACCACCGCGACGGCAGCTTCGCCAGGCATGTCGTGCGGATGACGGTGGTCACACCGGTGGGCGCGTTCACCGTGTCTCCCGAGCACGACCCAGAGCTGTTCTGGGCGACCGCCGGCGGTATGGGCCTCACCGGCGTCGTGGTCAGCGCCACGTTGCGGTTGATTCCGATTGAGACGTCGTGGATACGGGTGGACAGCCAGCGATTCGCCAGGCTCGGGGACCTCATGTCGGAGATGGAGGCGAGCGACGACCGGTACCACTACAGCGTGGCCTGGCTGGATTGCCTCGGCCACCGTGGTGGTGACCACCGCTCGGTGCTCACGCGCGGAGACCATGCCCCCTCCGGTGCCATCCCCGACCGCCTGCGCATGCGAAGTCGCGAGGTCCCCGGGGAGCCCCGGATCCGGGTCCCTCGCGCGGCCCCTCGACGGCTCGCGAACCGGCTCTCGGTCCGAGCGTTGAACGAGGCCTGGTTTCGCGCCTCCTCCACGTCCCAGGCCCTGCGCCCCTTGGCGTCCTTCTTCCACCCGCTCGACGGCGTGGGACGCTGGAACCTGCTCTACGGGCCGGACGGTTTCGTGCAGTACCAGTTCGCCGTCCCACCCGAGAGGGGCGATGTCGTCGTCAGCGCAGTGGAGACGATCGCATCGTCCGGCCTGCCGTCGTTTCTGGCGGTACTGAAGCGCTTCGGTCCCGGCACACCGGGGCCGCTCTCCTTCGCCCAGGAGGGGTGGACCCTGGCCCTCGACTTCCCCATCGGACCATCCGCGCTTCCGGGGCTCCTGGACCGCCTCGACGGCGAGGTCGCCGCCGCCGGTGGGCGCGTCTATCTGGCCAAGGACGCTCGCCTGCGGCCGGAGCTGCTTCACGCCATGTACCCCGGGCTGCGCGACCTGGTCGCAGCGTGTCGCCGCGTCGATCCCGAGGGTGTCCTCGCTTCTGACCTCTCACGCCGTCTCGGGATCGCGCGATGAATGACGCCTTCGGGCATCCACAGTCGGTGGTCGTCCTCGGTGGGACCTCGGACATCGCGCGCGAAATCGTCGCATTGCTGGCCGTCGACCGGTGCCGGTCCGTCGTCCTCGCCGGGCGCAACGCCCGCCTGCTCGAGGAAGCCGCTCGGGCACTGCGCGACTCGGTTGCCCACGTGGAGACGGTGCAGTTCGACGCGGCCGAGGCCGACAGCGCCGCCAGCGCCGACAAGACGGTGGTCCAGTGCTTCGAAGCCGCCGGAGAGGACGTCGACATGGTCATCGTCGCCGTGGGCGAGCTCGGGCATCAGGAGGTCGACGAGACCGACACGAAACGGATCGTCCGGATGTTGGCGTGTCAACCTTGCCTGGCCTGCTGCTGCCATGGCGGCGGCGGCGGCACAGCTCACGAGGCAGGGGCACGGCCGCATCGTCGTGCTCTCCTCCGTCGCCGGCTACCGAGTCCGGCGGTCGAACTACGTCTACGGGTCGGCCAAGGCGGGACTCGACGGGTTCGCGCTGGGACTCGCCGAGTCGCTGCGGGGAACCGGTCTCTCTGTGCACATCGTCCGGCCCGGATTCGTCCGCACCAAAATGACGACGGGCCGGCCGGCCGTCCCCTTCACCGTGGGCCCCGACCGGGTCGCGGCCGACACCGTGCGTGGCCTGCGGAATGGGAACACGGTCATCTGGTCGCCCGGAATACTGAAATGGGTCGTCGGAACGCTGGGTCTCCTCCCGCAAGCCTTGTGGCGCCGCATGCCCGGATGAGGCTTCGGTCCACCCCCGTCCCCTAGGGTGACCCCGCCCGCCGGCCCGGGGAGGTGTCGTGCTCTTCATCGAATATGACGTGACGGCGAGCGGGGAGATCGAGCTTGTCGCCTTGATCAACGCGGTGGACGAGGACGGGCAGGATCCCGACGGGGCGGAATGGATGGCGTGGCGTTCGGGCACGTTCGAGGACGACGGTCTCGGTTGCGTCGCTGTGCCCCCGGCGGAGCTCGAGTTGATGGAGCAGACCGAGGACCCAGAGCCGCTCCGGGCCATGGTGGAACGGATCATCCTGTTGGATCGGGCAACGAAGGAACGGGTGGGCTCGTGAGCACGACCCGTTCCCAGCTCTACCGGTTGGCCCGCGACCTGGGGAACGTCGAGGCCGTCGAGCACGGATACCGGCGGGGCGGTCTGCCCGGTGCGGCTGGGGGTGCCGCCGAGCGAGAGGCGCGGCGGGTGATCTACCGCGAGGGCAACCGCCAGGTCAACCGATTCGTCCGTGCCATCGGCCTCGGACCGAGGCGCAGCTAAGGTCGCACCATGCCGCTCGAGTGGCCGCTCGTTTCCTACGAGGACTGGAGCGAGACGTGCGACACCCTGCACGCTCACACACAGCTCCTCGGGAAGCTCTCGGCGGCGCTCGCACCGCGGGAACCACAACTGCAGCATGCGGCATTGCGCCTGACCGCGCGGGGATGGGAGACCGCTCCGTTACCGGCGCCCGACCGCTCCGGGGCGCTGGTCGTCGTTCTCGACCTTCGGACTCACCAAGCGGTGGTCGAGCACCGTGACGGCCGGACACGGACGTTCCCGCTCGCGCCCGACCGGCCGGTCGGCGACGTGACGCGCGACGTCCTGGGGGCAGTGCGCCAGCTGGGAGGACCGATCGACATCGACCTGGCTCCGCAGGAGGTGCCCTGGACGATCGCGCTCGACGAGGACGACCAGCACTCCCGGTACGAACCCAGGCAGGTGGCAGCCTATTTCGCGGCCGCCACCCAGGCCGCACTCGTGCTGGCCGCGTTCCGCGCTCCCTACCGCGGGCGGTCGACGCCGGTCAACGCATGGTGGGGCTCGTTCGACTTGTCCGCCAATCTGTTCTCCGGGCTGCCGGCCGACCCGCCCTCCGACGACTTCATCATGCGCAACGCCATGGACGCCCAGGAGGTCGCGGTGGGCTGGTGGCCGGGCGATGCCCGCTATGGCAAGTCCGCGTTCTACGGCTACGCCCATCCGGCAGTCGAGGGGTTCGCCTGGGCGAGGCTTTCGCCGCCGGCGGCGCGCTGGGACGAAGTGCTCGGTGAGTACATCCTCGACCTGGCCGACGTGCTGACGAGTCCCGACCCTCACGAGTTCGCGCTGACGTTCGCCCGCTCGGTCTTTCAACACGCGTGCATGGTCTGTGGATGGGACCCGGCACTCGCCTCGAGCGCGCAGGGGATCCCGCCGCCCGTCACCTAGAGCTCGCGTGCAGTGCCCTCCGGTCAAGGATCGAGGTCGGCCCTCGGGCGCGGCGCCATCCGGCCCACCACGACGCCTTCCCACGGACGGGTGCGCAGCACGCCGGTGACCGCCTCCCCGTCGCGCCGGCGATCGGTGCTGACGGCGACGGCTCCGTCGACTCCGCTCAGGGAGGCCTCCTCCTCTGAGAGGTTGACGACGACGACGGCCCGGGTGCCCCTTTCCCACGCCCACACGCCGTCGGGTGCGGCGATGGTCCGATACCGACCGCGGCGAAGGTCAGCCATCTGGCGGCGCAGTGCGATGAGGTCTCGGGCGAGGTTGAGCACGGAATAGGGGTCTGCTCGCTGGCCCTCGACGTTGTCGGCACCGACCTCGCCCGACGGGAGCCATGGACGGACCCCCGCCGGGCAGAACCCGCAGCCGGCGCCGGATCGCCACCGCATCGGGGTCCGGGCTGCGTCTCGTCCCGCGTAGGAGGGCCAGTAACGCACGCCCAAGGGATCGCGCAGATCTTCGCGGGCCGAGCGCGACATCACCCATCCCGATCTCGTCACCTTGGTACAGCACCGGCGTGCCCCGGAGACAGAGCAGCATGAGCAGCGCCGCCCGGACACGGTCGGGTTGATCGCCGGCCCACCGGGACGGGAACCGGAACATGTCATGGTTGGAGCCGGTCCACGCGGGCCAGGCTCCCGGAGGCAAGGTGGCTTCGGTCGCCTCGACGACGGCGCGGAGCGCAGCGGCCTCGAAGGGTGCTCCGATGAAGGCGAAATTGAAGGCGAGGTGCAACTCGTCGTGGCCTGTCCCGTAGTAGGAGGCGAGGTCGTCGACGGGCACCGGGGTCTCGCCGATCAGGACCCGGGACCCGGGGTACGTCTCGGTGAGGGCGCGCCACCGCCTGATCACCTCGTGGACCTCGGGTCGATTCGCGTTGTAGACAGGCCGCTGCCCGAACATCTGCGCCTCGAAGTCGTCGTCCTCGGTGGCCGGCGGGTTGTCGCGCAGATCGGCGTCCTTGACGATGACGTTGCAGACGTCGATGCGGAAGCCGGCAACGCCACGGTCCAGCCAGAACCGCAGGATCGCATCGAAGGTGTCGCGCACGTCTTCGTTCCACCAATTCAGATCGGGTTGTTGTGCCAGGTGGTTGTGAAGGAAGAACTGGCCCGTGCCTGGGTGGAACGTCCAAGCCTGCCCCCCGAAGCTGCTCACCCAGTTGTTGGGTGCCGACCCATCCGGCTTGGGGTCGGACCAGACGTACCAGTCACGCCGGGCGGCCGATCGGGAGGAGGCGGCGTCGAGGAACCATGGGTGCTGGTCGCTGGTGTGGTTGGGCACGAGGTCGAGGAGGATCCGGATGCCCCTGGCGGCGGCCTCGGCCACCAGCCGATCAAGATCGTCGATGGTCCCGAAGTCCGGGTGGACGCCACAGAAGTCGGAGACGTCATAGCCCCAGTCCGCGTTGGGCGAGGGTGTGATGGGGGAAAGCCAGAGTCCGTCGACGCCGAGCCATTCGAGATGGTCGAGATGCTCGATGACACCGGACAGGTCGCCCACGCCGTCGCCGTCGGTGTCGGCGAAGGAGCGCAGGTACACCTGGTAGAGCACGGCGTCCCTCCACCATGGCACGTCCGCCTCGATGTCTGTCATATCCCACCGGCAGCCGTTGCGGTCACCCGGCAGCAGGGAGGACTCAGCGGGCCGCGGCGAGGCGAAGTGCTTGGTTCGCGTTCGCGGGCAGCTCGGTGAGCGTCTCGGACAGCTCGGCCACCGTCGGGCCGTGTTGCGCCGCGTAGGGGGCCAACGCCTCGAGGTCGAAGCCGTAGAGAGCGGCCGCGTTGCCGGCCAGAATCGCACGCATCTCGGGCTCGGGGACATCGTGAAAGACCTGTCGGAGGGTCTCCCGGGTGAACGGGTAGGTACCCTCGTCGTGGGGGTAATCGTTGCCCCACATGAACCGATCGGCCGGCAGCTGCGCTCGAGCCTCTGCGTCGGGCCCCCGGGGCTGGCTCACGCCGAGCCAGCAATTGCGTGCGAAGTACTCGCTCGGCAGCATCGTCGTGACCGTGCCCTCGGCGAACCGCAGCTCTCCGGTCACTCCCCCCCTGAGGCGCGAGACGATGCCGTCGAGCTGGCGGAGCCACTGGGGCACCCAGTGGCAACCAAGTTCCGTCATCACGACCTTCAAACGGGGGAAACGCTCGAAGACACCACCGAGCAGGAGATGGACAAGGGGTCGCTGGGAGAAGAAGCTCGCCTCGGCAAGCTGCACCAGACCACCGGTCCCATGGAGATCGCCGTAATCCGGCGTGCCGGTCCCGCCGTGCAGGTTCACCGGAATGTCCAGATCCTCGAGCGCCGCCCAGAGCGGATCGTACGACCGGTCGAAGTACGGCTTCAACCAGGTGACGTCGGGGGCGAAATTGGGGAGCAGCACGCCACCTCGGAGCCCGTGGTCCTTGATCCAGCGTGCATCGGTGATGGCGTCATCGAGATCGTTCACGAAGATCTGCCCGATCCCGGCTCGCCGTTCGGGGCACTGGGCGACGAAGTCCACCAGCCACCGGTTGTGGGCCCGGACGCCCGCCAGGCGATGCCGGTACTCGTCACCGTCGCGAGGCGGGGGCGCGAAGAGCACGAAGCTCGGGAAGAACGGCGGGATCGTGTTCGGGAACAGGACCTCGGCCACCACCCCGTCGGATTCCATGTCTGACCACCTGCGCTCCGAGTCCCAATTGCGAACCCGCTCGCTCGTGTCTCGGAGGTCCCGGAAGGGGTTCTTGTACTTCCCCCGCCAGGCATCGAAGTCGTCGAGGAACTCGCTCTCCAAGTAGTCGCGGTACTGGGCATGACTGCCACCGGCGTGGCTGTCTGCGGTGACGAGGGTGTAGGGGTCAGAACTATTCCGGTCAGAACGATTCATCGGTGGTGGCAGCCTCCTCAACCGTCAGCTCCGCCGTGGGTTCGTCCTCCAGGCGATCGTCGGGGATCGGCACACCGGACCGCACCGAATAGCCGTACGTTCCCGCTTCGAGGCGGCGCTCCGCTCGATCGATGGCCTCGAGATGGGCGTGCAATTCCCCGATCACGGCGTCGTCGGTTCCCTGCTGGATCAGCGGTTGGGCCGAATCGAACATGTCTCCGGGCTCGTTGGCCGCGGCTCGATCGGCCTGACCCTCACCGAGCAGCTGGTTGAGCCGTCGCTGCGTCTGGTGCCGCTCCCCTTCGAGCAAGGTTCTGGCCTTCTGCTCATCCATGACGTGTCCAGTCGACCCTTCTGAGATTCGGGCACTCCGGCTACCGTTTGACCTCGTCCGCACGGTGCGGGAGCTTCCAGCCCGGCCGCACGAAATGACAGGTGTAGCCGGCTGGATACTTCTGCAGATAGTCCTGGTGCTCGGGCTCGGCCTCCCAGAATGGTCCGGCGGGCGTGACCTCCGTGACGACCTTGCCGGGCCACAGACCCGAGGCTTCGACGTCCGCGATGGTGTCCACCGCGACCCTCTTCTGTTCGTCGCTGGTGTAGAAGATCGCCGAGCGGTAGCTCGTGCCGGTGTCGTTTCCTTGGCGATTGACGCGTGGTCGGATCGTGGATCTGGAAGAAGAACTCGAGCAGGTCCCGGTACGTCGTCTGTGTCGGATCGAAGGTGATCTCGACCGCCTCGGCGTGGGTCCCATGGTTCCGATAGGTGGCGTTGGGAACATCACCTCCGGAATAGCCGACTCTGGTCGAGATCACGCCAGGCTGGCGGCGGATCAGGTCCTGAACGCCCCAGAAACAGCCGCCGGCCAGGATGGCCTTCTCGAGCTTCTCCGTCATTCTGGGTCTCCCTTCTCGGCCTCTACGGATTCGAAGAGCTTCCGGTACTTGCCGTAACCCTCGCGGTCCAGGTCCCTCACGGGGATGAACCTGAGGGCGGCGGAATTGATGCAGTAGCGCAATCCGCCGGCGTCGGCTGGGCCGTCATCGAAGACATGCCCGAGATGGCTGTCGCCATGGGCGGACCGAACTTCGATCCTTGTCATTCCGTGACTCAAGTCCGGCATCTCGGCGACATTGTCCGGGTCGATCGGCTCCGTGAAGCTCGGCCAACCGCAGCCGCTGTCGAACTTCGTCGTCGAGGCGAACAGCGGCTCACCGGACACGATGTCGACGTAGATGCCTGCGTCTTCCTGGTCCCAGAAGGCGTTGCGGAACGCCGGCTCGGTCGCATTCTGTTGCGTCACCCGGTACTGCTCCTCGGTCAGTCGGGCCACCTTCTCCGGGTCCTTCTGGTACGTCTCGGTCACTTGGGTCCTCCTCCCGATCCCTCGGTGGCATCCCCGATTCGAAATGGGTCTCCCTGGCTCCAGCCCCGATTCGTGATTCTAGGCGTCGCACCGGGACTCCGACCATGGCTCCCCAGCCGCGTGAGCGCCCTCAGCGGCCGATGAGGGCGGGTTGGGCGAAGGCCAGCAATGCCGCGCGGTCCTGGGGAAGCACGAACCCGGCCGCGATCACCTTCTCGCGCGTCGGCGTCGTACTTCTGGAGGTACGCGGAGCGGGACGGATACCGGCAGCTCGCGTCCGGTGCGCCACCGACGACCGGGCGTGGAGCTCACGTTCCGGCAACATCGATGGTGATGTCGCCGCTCTTCAAGACGGTCGCGACGTCGGCCGCCGCGAGGACGATCGTGGTGAACCTGCTCTGGACGAGAGCGGGCCCGGTCACCACCATGCCTGGCTCGAGGCATTCCCCGTCGTACACCGGACACTGGTCATGCCAAGCATCGCCGGCAAAGACGCGTCGAGCCTTCGGCAGCCTTGGCGAGGAACTCGGGCTCGTACGCCACTTCGCTCGGCTGGTCCACCACTCCCACCGCGATGAGCCGAATCCCACGAACGACCGGCTCCTGGGAGCGCGCTTCGATCAGCCGGGCTTCTTCATTGCGGCGATGCAGCTCCTCGACCGCGTCCGCGACGGCCATTTCGGTGATCGAACCACCGTCAGGTCGGTCGACGGGAATCGGAACGTCGAATGTCTGCCCGGGATAGACGAGGTTGAGGCGCCAATCGAAGCGAAATCGACTTGCGGGCAATCCCGCGGCACGGAACTTCTCAATGGCAGAATGTTGGAGATCCGCAGCGAGCTGGTCCAATCGCTCCAGATCGATCTCACGCCAATCTGAGATCAACGATCGCGTGTCGTCAATGACGTGATCAGCCGTCAGGAGGCCCAGGGCCGAGAACGCGGGAGCTGACCGGGGAACGAGGACTCGGTGCATACCGAGGATGGCCGCCTGGCGCGCGGCGTGCACGGCACCCATACCACCAAAGGCAACGAGATCGAGCTCTCGAGGATCGGCACCTGCCATGGAGAGAACCCTGCGCACCGCGTCGGACATGTGCGCATCGATGATCTCGATCGCAGCCATGGCGGTTGATTCCGCGTTCATCCCCAACTGCTCGCCAACCCTGCTGAGAGCCGATCGTGCTGCTTCCAAGTCCAGCTCGAGCCTGCCGCCCCAGAACGATGACGGGTCGAGGCGACCGAGTACGAGGTCGGCATCGGTCACCGTGGGCTCGGTTCCGCCTCGCCCGTAACAGACGGGGCCTGGGTCGCTGCCGGCAGATTCGGGACCGACCGTCATCGCACCATTCGCGGCTCGGATCAGTGATCCGCCACCGGCACCGATGGAATGGACATCGACCATCGGCAATGCGATGCAGTAGCGGTGCCTCCAGTTCCAGTCGCTCTTCACCTCTGGGCGCCCGTCACGGATGAGGCACACGTCATAGCTGGTGCCACCCATGTCGACGCTCACCACGTCACCGAATCCGGCCGCGGCAGCCCCCCGAGCGGCGGCGACCACTCCCCCGGTCGGTCCCGAGCTGATCGTGGCGAGGGCTCGACGACGGATTTCGTCCGGCGTGGCCACCCCTCCCGAACTGGTCGCAAGAAGGAGCTCTTTGGTGAAGCCACCCTCCGCAAGCCGCTCTTGGAGCCGATCGAGGTATCGCACGATGGGAGGACCAACGAACGCGTTGACCAACGTGGTCGAGATCCGTTCGAATTCCGGTGGCTTCGGATAGACCTCGTGAGAAAGCGAGACGAGCTCGACGGTCGGATACTCATCGAGAATGAGCTCGCGGGCACGTCGCTCGTGGGCGGGATTGAGGAAAGAATGGAGGAACACCACCGCAATAGAGGTGACGCCGAACGCCCGCAGACGAACAGTCGCCTTGCGGACAGCCTCCTCGTCAAGGGGTATGTCAACGTCGCCCTCTGCAGTGAGCCGCTCAGGGATCTCGAGCCGAACCCGACGTCGGGCGATCTGATCGGGACCGGGAACGGATGGATCCCAGATGTCCTCTTTGAAACATCGGCGGAACTCGATCTCATCGCGGAATCCCTCTGTGACGAGCAGGCCGGTGGCAGCGCCGGACATCTGAATCATGGCGTTGTCGGCCGCAGTCGTGCCGTGAACGATCGATTCGCACCTCGAGAGCAGAGCCTCGGGACTCGGAAGACCTTCAACGTCGGCGAGCTGACCGATGCCGGCGAGAACACCTTCGGACTGATCCTCGGGCGTCGTGGGCGATTTCTCCAAGGATCAGTGTTCCGTCGGGTCTCATCAGCACGCAGTCGGTGAACGTTCCACCCACGTCAACGCCGATACGGTACGACCGCTCGGTCACTGACGGGCACTCCGTGCGCGCCGAAGTTCGGCCCGCAGCGACTGGGTGGCATCTTCGTCGACGGAGAGATCCATCCCGGCGAGGGTGCCGGACACGACGACGCCGTAGTCACGACGGGCACCTTCAATTGAGACGTACTCATCCCACACATCGTCGAGCACCCGGGATGGGTCGCGCTCGAGCGGGTCGCCCCAACCGCCTCCTCCGCCGAAGTCGTAGACGAGCTGGTCGCCGGTCGCCAGCAGGTGGCCCTGAACCGCCGGTGACACCACGACCTCGCGTGTCCGTGCCGGCGCTCACGGTGCAGATGTCCGGGCTGCCGTGGAGGCCTCCGGCGATTCCCGGGTGGATGTGGCGTTGGTTGACGACATACTGGTTGATGTAGGTCGGCGTCCGCACTTCCTTGACGAAGTGGCTGCCGCAGCCGCCGCGGAATTTCCCGGGTCCCCCCGAATCGGTGATCAGGTTGCGGCTTCGGAGTATGTGAGGGAAGAGGCGCTCGTTGAACTCGGCTTCGGCCTTGATCAGGTTCCCCATCGCCGGCACCATCGCTCCCCATCCGTCGAGTCCATCGACGGCGTTGACCCACCCGGCGCTCACCTCGCCTCCATGGTCGAAGAAGGGCTGCCCGGTTCTCGGGTCCCGGTCGCCGTACATCTGGCGCGGGCTGCCGAATTTGTAGGTCTGCGGGGAGCACCGCTCGGGGATGATCTGGCTCATGGCAAGGGCGATCGCATCGCCCACCTCGACCCCGGGGTGATGCGTGCCGCTGCTCACCGGCTTTCCGACCCGTGGGTTGAGGCAGCAGCCCTCCGGGACTCGTAGTTCCACACAGTCGAAGAAACCCTCGTTCTTGGGTATCGAAGGATCAACCAAGCTGGCCAGCTGGGCAATGGCATTTCCCCGAGTGTTGCCAAACGTGGACCAGGCGCCGATGTCGGGCCGATCGTCGGAACCGGCGAAGTCGACGATAAGCCTTTCGCCCGCAACGGTGACGGCCACATGGACGTGGATGTCCTGGTTGCCCTGCGGGTCGGAGTCGACGTACACGTCGGCTTCATAGGTGCCGTCCGGCCACTCGCCGATCTCCTGCGAGAAGCGACGGTGGGCGTCATCGATCGTGTGATCGACGGCCGCGGTGACGGCGGCCGCGCCGTAGTGTTCAACGAGCTCACCGAGCCGCCGAGCTCCGAGCTGGGCTGCGCCCACCTGCGAGCGAAGATCCCCGATGAAGCCAGGCATGCGGTTGTTGGCCCGCATGGTCAAGACCACGTCCCGCCTTTCGACACCACCGTCGATGATCTTGAGGAGCGGATACCGGGTCCCTTCACTCCAGATGTCCTTCGCCGTGGTGTTGTACCCACCTGCAGACGCCCCGCCAGTGTCGCCGTGGTGACACTGGATCGACGGGATGAGCAGCAACTCGCCGTCGGACGAGAAGATCGGCGCGAAGACGTTGAAGTCCGGGAGATGACCGCCGCCATGGTACGGGTCGTTGGCGACGATGACATCGCCGGCCTGCAGCTCCTCGCCGAAGAACTCCAGCGCGAACTGCACGGGCAACGTGCTGCTGAGCATGAACTGAGGCACCCCGACCGAAAGGGCGGCGAGGCGACCGCGGGCGTCGAGGACGGTGGCGTTTCGCTCGTTGCTCTGGTTGAGGATCGGTGTGGTGGCGGTACGTGAGACGTACGTGGCCATCTCGAAGCAGACGGTCTCCATCGCCGAGCGGATCACCTCGGCGGTGACGAGATCGATGCTCTCCCTTGAGGTCACAGGAACACTCCCCCAACGGAGGCGATCAATGTGGCGCTCCTTCCTTTGCTTCACACCCGAAACGAGTGCGCGCCACAGTCTTGCCTAGAATTCCGAGCGGCCGCACGTGATGCGAGGTCTCCGATTTCAAGGGTCGGGAGTTCGTCCTACCTGCACAGAAGCCTCACACAACACCGCCCCGGGGCGGGGTCGAGGGTGGCGTCCAGCTCCGCTCCTTCGAGGTCGGCCACGAACCCCTTCATCAGGTCGAGGTTCATGCCGCAGGCCAGCTCGGTGTAGTCGCGGGCGAGGGAATCGAACGGACAGTTGGTCAGCGTGACACCACTCAGTCGCGTCGCGGCTCCGGCCCAGCACGCGGAGGTCGCGTTGACATGTTCGGGGCCGAGAACTCGACCGTTGGGGGCTGAGCTGACGGGACGAGCCGATCGAACGGCTACCTGTGACCACTGATCTTCGCGAGGAAGGGCACGAGGTGCGCAAAGAAGACATTGTTGGGGTAGGCGCCGGCGGGATCATTGTGCGAATAAGAGCTTTGGCGATTGACCAGCGTGAGATTTCCTTGCGGAATGCCTGACTGATTGGCGAGAAGCGTGGCGTCTGTGAGCACGCCCGCGCCGCCGAGACGTGCACCGAAGGCGTAGATCAACAGGTTCTTGGGCAGCGCGTGACCCATGGTGGCGTCGACGCCAAGTACTGACTGTGCTGGATTTGCGTTCCCGTTGTCGACTGCTGCGCTGTCATCGGTCAACCGCTGTGGGAAATACCACTCCGTCCCGTCGACACTCATCATCGGATACCCCGAGAACATCGTCGCAAAGCGCTTGATCGGGGTCAACGCGCCCGTGCCATTCCAGCCACGAATCGGGCCGCTTGCAGTCAGGCCCTGACCGAGATGTGCTTGCGCCGCCAGCAAGCTTGGGGGAGAAGTGGAGGCGTTGAGCGCGTAACCATACTGTCCGAGGTTGGTGACCCGGACTGCCGGCACGATGTCGGACGGGAGCAAACCGGAGCTCTGGCCGAGTGATGGCTGGCTCGGAAAGAGCAGCGCAGCCAGAGATCCCGTTGCGTTGAACAATCCGGCATAAGGTGCGGTGATCCCTCCGAAAGCCAGCCAGGGGGTAACGCTCGGCACTTCGAGGGCCTGCAAAGTCTGGGTGGCCTGCTGGACGCTGATCGCGCTCGGAGCGCTGCCACCGTCTATGTAGACGAGGCCCGCCAATGCGTTCGCTCCCGCCTCGCCGTTGAAGTCCCAGGTGGCGTACGCCGTGACCACCGATCCTCCGAGTGAGTGGCCGCCGAGCACCACTTTGCCGCCGAGTCTCTTCGCTGCGCCGATCACGATGTGCAGGTCCTGGACAGCGACGTTCATGCCCCATTGCTTGGCGAACTCAACGCTCGAGGTGGGAATCGATTGGAAGTGATGTGTGATGCTCGGGTCTTTGATGAATCCGAGGTAGTAGTCGTAGAGTTGCGCTGCTGTCGCCTTGCCCTCCTTCGCCAGGTTGAGCTCGGATTGATCCTCGAGCAGGTTCTCGCGGCGCTCCACCGACCAGACTTGCCAGCCACTGGTCTTCGAGACGATCCACTTGGCGAGCGGTACGAAGTAGGCGCTCCCCGCGGAGGTGCCCGGCTCCAACACCAAGACGTTCTTCGCGCTCGTGGGTCCGACCTTGATCACGCCGACCTTGTTGTACTGCGCCGGCGTGCCGGGAGCCGCGAACCCGTTCATCCAGGTGACGCCTAACGGAGCCGCTGGATCGCGAGCCGAGGCGTTCGGAGCAAAGCTTGGAACAAAGGCAGCTGTACACCCGATCGCCATCGCGACCAGCAGGCTTGGCCTCATACGCCGTGCTCGCTTCACAGGGCGGTCGATATGGCGACACGAAAATCCAGCCGACGCGGGACCCGAAGAAATCGAGAAGAAGAGGTCGAGGAGTGGAGGACGCTTGTGATGGTCACGTGGTGTTCGCTGCGGTCAGTGCTCGTTGGGCCCATACATCCTGCCCCGATTCGACCGGGAAGTCAGCGACCTCGTCGGCGCCGCGTAGATGGCGACGATGACCAGGACTTCTTCTGGAATGGAGAACGCGATGCGAGCGGACGACGTCCGCCTCGCGCGAGCATGCGCCACCGCAGATGGCATGTCGAAATCCCACTGGTACGACAACTTATTCGCATTTTTTGCTCAACAAACGTGGCTTGCAGGCCGACAGTGAAATGGCTGTTGAGCTTCTCAACCGAGCGCCATTTCAATTTCGGACGGCGGCGGTTATTGGATCGCCTCCGCCAACGGGACCGTGGACCAGTTCGGCGATGCACTCAATGCTGCTCGTACGGGCTGAGGCCCAACCTCAGGGCGGAAGGGTCGTGCGCATGAGAGCCGATCTCAAGCTCGATGTCGGCGAATGCAGGAATGACCCTCCGCCTGCTCCCTGGCTCCCAAGCCGCCAGCGGGCTGAGTGCCACCCGCACCTGTACTGACCCGGTACTACCGGCCGGCACGAATACGGTTGCAAAGCCCACCAACATCGCCTCGTCTGCGTACGGGCCAGTACGGCTGCGGCCGTATACCTGGACCACATGCCCACCGTCCCGTTCACCCGAATTCGTCACCTGCACTGTCAAGGTGACGTCGCAATCCCCGACCGAATCGATGACCGCGTCGGAGACGTCGAAGGTCGTGTAGGAGAGGCCGAACCCATGAGGGAACGCGGCTGACACGTTGAGGTGGTCCAACAGGCGCTGTCCGTGAAATCGGTCATAGGTCACGGCAACGGCGTCGCGCTCGAATGCCGGGAGGTCTCCTTCGGATTTCGGGATGGCGAAAGGTAGGCGTCCAGTCGGATTGTGATCGCCGGTCAGGACATCAGCGAGCGCGTGACCCCCCTCCATGCCTGCGTACCACATCATCAGGACTGCAGGCACAAGGTGTCTCCAAGACTCCGTGATGACGGCGCCAGAGGCGACGATCGCGACGACTGTCGACGGATTGGCTTCTGCCACCGCACGAATGATGTCCTCGTCGAGGTCGCGGAAAGAAAGTGATGACCGGTCGCCGCCCGGGCTCGTCTGCTCGACACCGGGTGCGAACGCAGCGGCGAAGTCACCCCCGAGGTCGTCAGGTGGCGGAGGGAACAGCGACAGCAGTGCGGGAGTCGTGACGGCGTCCAGCCCGACGTACTCTCCCTCGTCAAACGCGTCGTAGCCGACCACCACGATCGCAACATCGGCCGCCGCAGCAGCGGACTGCGCTTCCGACACGTCGTCCGACTCCACATGGCGGATGTCGACGTCCGGGAAGCGAGCACATACCCCATCGAGCGGCGTCACGAGTTGACGGAGGACGTACGTCGGACGACCCGTGGTCGCCCATGTTCCGGGCGGTCGCCAGTCGGCCGATCACTGCGATCGTCCCGACCGAAGCGGGATCAAGCGGGAGGACCGGTCTACCGTCCACCGGCTCGTTCTTGAGCAGGACCATGGCCCGGGACGCCACTGCACGAGCCAGAGCCCGGGAGTCGTGGTCTGCCATGACGTCCGCCGGCGGGTCGTCCGAGACACGCCCGGCGTATGATCGGAGCTGGGCCGCGAGGAGGCGGACGCCGGCGCAATCGACCATCTCCCACGTCGTCTCACCGGTCGCGATCTGTTCGCGGAGGTGCAGAGCCCGCTGCTGACGGAAGGGCTCCTCCAAGTCCATTCCGGCGTTCAAGGCCTGGGCGCCGTCACGCATCCCCCAAATGAAGTCCGTGACCGTGATGCCGTCCCAGTCCCACAGGTCCCGCAGCACCGTGGTCAGCAGATAGCGGTTCTGCCCGCACCACGTTCCGTTCACGGAGTTATACGCCGCCATGACGGCGGCCACGTCCTCGTCGATGACTCGCTTGAAGTGCGGCAGGTAGACGTCGTGGAGAACCGCCTCGTCCACTGTGACGTCCACGGCAAAGCGAGCATTCTCCATGGAGTTGAGCGCGAAATGCTTGACGCAGGCCATGACCCAGCGTTGTGCCCCACGCGTCAGCGCCGCGCCGAACTCGCCGAGATGGTAGGGATCGTCCCCGTATGTCTCTTGCGCTCTCCCCCACGCAGGGTGTCGCGGCAGATTGACGCACACACCGCCGAAGAAGTTCCCACCTTGAGCACGGATCTCCTGGCCGATCACCTCCCCGACTCGTTCCTCGAGGCTGATGTCCCAGGTCGCACCACGAGCCACCGATACCGGGAACGCTGTGCCGTGGCCGGCGACACAGCCGCGAGGGCCGTCAACGAATCGGATGCCGGGGATACCGAGTCGATCGATCGCACCCTGCACGATCGGCGACCGGTTGTACCCCTCGGATCGGAAGCGGGCGAGGCCCTGCCAGAAGTCCTCGTCGCCGTCGAGGAGCCACAGTTGCTCCTCTTGACTGAGCCGCCCGTGGAGTTCGCGGGCGACCTCCTCGGCCGGTCGGCCGGCATTGACGGCGCCTACGCCGATCTCAAAGGCACTCATATCGTCTCTCCGATCTGGCTCCAGCGGCGACTCTTCCGATCACACGGAGAGGGTTCGTGTGGAAACGGGCGGTCACGGGCTTCCAGGCGTCAATTGCACGGCGTCAGCTAGTGCCGCGGCGTACTGGGCGCGGATCGAGCGATGGTCGACGGTCGGGTCAGGCTCCACTATCTCGCCGCTCCCGAGCGTCCCACGCTTCGGAGACCTCGGCGAATCCCCGCCCGAGCTGCACGGCTGCTGCCTGGAGCGCGGCGCCGCACGCCACGAGCTCATCATCGAGAGGGACCACGACCGGCTCGACCCGTGAGATCCGCCACGACGCGCCGGAACGCGGCATTCCGCGCTCCGCCGCCGGCAAGGAACACGCGCCCTTCCACCTTGCCAACGGTCGGGTACCAGCGAGTCGGCGCCCTCCAAGAGATTGCACACGACACCTTCGAATGCGGCACGAGCCAATTGTGCTGGGGTCACATCGGCTCGAATGCCCGTGAGCGTGCCGCTCGCACCAGGTCGATTCGGGGTCCGCTCACCCTCCAGATGCGGGACCAGGACCATACCGCCAGCGCCCGGAGGTGCCTCAAGCGCCAATTTACCGAGCCCCTCCTCGTCCACGCCGAGCATGCGAGAGATCGCAGTGATCACCTTGGTCGCGTTCATTGTGCATACCAGGGGCAAGAATCGTCCGGTCGCGTCCGCGAACCCCGCGACGGTTCCGGTGGGATCCGCAGAAGGTTCCTCACTGACGGTGAAGGCCGTCGCACTGGTACCGAGGCTGAGGGCGAGATCGCCGGGCTTGAGACCAAGTCCCAAGGCGGCCGCCATGTTGTCACCTGTTCCCGCACCCACAATGCCGATTGCGCCGACCCACTCTCCAGCCACCTCACGGGGGGCGAGGACATCGGGAAGTGCGGACTCCCAGTCGAACGTGGAACTCACCAGATCCAAGAGGTCGAGCGGTACCGTGACTCGCGCGGGGACCAGTAGCCGGTGCCAGAAGCGTCGCCTCGGTCGGTGGTAGGACGGCCCGTGAGTCGGAACGTGAGCCAATCGTGCGGCAGCATGATTGACGCGGTGCTTCGAAGCGTGTCGGGCTCGCATCGCAGGAGCCATCGCAACTTGGTGATGGTGAAGCTCGGAACAGGGACGCTGCCGCATGCTCTCGCCCAAGCAGCCGGAGGTAGTTCCGTCAGGAGAGCTTGCGCATCCGCGCTGACTCGGTGTCATTCCAGAGCTTGGCCGGGCGCAACACCTCGCCCGTCCGCACCGAGGGCGACGAGGCCGTGTTGCTGAGCGGCGATGGCGATGGCGACCGGGGCGTGTGTGCCCGGCACCCCCGCCTCGGCGCAGGCCACCGCGAACGCCCGCTCCCACTCACGAGGGTCTTGCTCGCTGCACGGCGGGTTCGTGGCGGGATGGGGAGCTCTCCCCGAAGCCACCACTTCGCCGCTCTCGGCGTCACGCACCTGGACCTTGCACGCCGACGTCGACGAGTCGACCCCAACCACAAGGGGCACTGACTAACGCACCCCGAGGAGCAACTCCGTCACGAGCTGGTCGAGGCGCTCGTGGCCGTAGCCCTTCGCTGCGAGCGCCTCTTCGTCGAACTCGGAATTGAGGATCTGCTCGAGCCCCGAATGGGGAGACGTCGGTTCACCCAAGTCTGGGACCATGGCAACCCGAAGCGCGTCTTGGATCTCCTCGTCCTCCCCGAAGCGGCGGGCCTTCTCGGCAAGGATCAGATATGTCCGCATGCAGCCGCTGGCGAAGTCCCAGACGCCTCCGTTGTCCTCCGTCCGGTAGGGATGCGCGTCGAAGTGCCGCATACCGTCCCATTGGGCGTCCTCGAGTAGCTTCACGACGTAGAACGCGTCTCGGATACCCTCCGAGCCGAACCGGAAGTCCTGGTCGAACTTGCCGATCCGCTGCGCATTGAGGTCGATGTGGAAGAGCTTGTCGTGCCAGAGCGCCTGCGCAACGGCGTGATGAAATGACAATCCGCTCATCGTCTCATGGGCAAACTCGGGATTCAGACCCACCATGTCCGGCCACTCCAGCTCGCCGATGAAAGCGAGAGCGTGGCCAACCGTGGGGAGCAAGATGTCACCACGGGGTTCGTTCGGTTTGGGTTCGAGAGCAATGCGCAGGCCGAGTCCACGGTCGCGGATGTGCCCACAGAGGAGGTCGATGGCCTCCTTGTACCTGTCGAGTGCCGCACGCACGTTCTTCGCGGCATCGGCCTCCACGCCCTCCCGCCCACCCCAGAGGACAAACACCTCAGCACCGAGCTCGGCACCGAGATCGATGGCGGCAACCGACTTCTTCACGGCGAAGCGGCGTACCTCTGGGTCGTTGGCCGTGAAAGCCCCCTCCTTGAAGACCGGACGCCAAAAGAGATTGGTCGTGGTCATCGGCACGCGCATGCCTGTGGCGTCGAGCACCTTGCGGAACCGCTTCACGATGGCCTCACGTTCGGCCGGCGAGGAACTGTAGGGAACGAGGTCGTCGTCGTGAAAACTCACGCCGTAGGCACCAAGGTCGGACAACCGGCTCACCGACTCCGCAGGATCGAGAGGGGCACGGACCTCGGTCCCGAAGGGGTCTCGGCCTGGGTTTCCGACAGTCCACAATCCGAAGGTGAATCGGTGCTCTGGTCGAGGGGTGAAGGGGTCAGGCATGGTGCGCCGTCCTCGTTGGTCGTGGTTGGTGCGGCTCGCGCTTGCTTTGATTCTGACCTGTTTGTGGCGGCGGGACCACTACAACGGGATCTTCAGGTGCGGGCCCCGCACCTCCCGGACATCGAGTCGATCACCGCCGACGGGTGGCAAACCTCGTGGATTTGAAGACGCGTCTGAGATAGACCAGTCACACGATGCCAGCAGGAGGTGCCCCCGGTGTTGCCCAATGGACTCGTTGAACCGCGGAGAACGGCACTGTCCCTGACCATTGCCACCCTCCTGCTTGCCGGCACGTGCGTCGCACTCTCGTCGACGGCCTCCGGCGCGACACAGTCGGGAAGCCGAGCCCTCACGTCGAGCGTCGCGCCCAACGGAGAGTGGCCCGGAGTGGGCAAGATCTGCGAAACCGGTCCCGGTGGTGCCTCCTCGGTGCGAGGGGTGGGCGCCAAGACCATTCACATCGCCGTGTTCAACGACGCCGCCAACACCGTTGAGCCCGGACTCGAAGAAGAACTCGTTCAACAGGCCATGGCCTTCGCGGCATGGTGCAACGCTTCGGGGGGCATCAACGGGCGGGACATCGTCATCGACAACCGCGACGCGGCGCTGTTCAACGCGGCGCAGGTGACGGTGCAGGCTTGCCAGAACGACTTCATGGCGATCGGCGGCGGCATGGCGCTCGACATGCCGTCCGTCCCCATACGAGAGAAGTGCGGACTGGGGCAGATCAGCGGCTACCTCGCATCCGACGCCTCCGACGTTGCCGCCGATCAGGTAGATCCGGGCGGCGCCAACACCGGCACATGGCCCTCGGGATGGTTCCAAGTGCTGGCCAAGGCGTACCCGCAGGCGGTCAAGAAGGCCGGTATGGGCGGAGCGAACACTCCCTCCGTCCTCGAACCCGAGCACAAGTACGAGTTCGGAGCGGAGGCACAGGGATGGAAGGTCGTCGACTTCCAGGAGCCGCCAATCGCCGTGACCGACTGGGCGCCCTATGTCGAGGAGGCCCAAAGCAAGGGAGTCGAGGCCCTGTGGCCCTCCCTGGACGACAACATCGTCCCCTACTTCCAGGCGATGACGACAGCCGGCTATCACCCAGCCTTCGTCATCCTCGGGGTCCAGTTCTACAACTCGACGACCAGCAGCGGCGTGGCCGCCAACCCCGGCCTCCCGCCGGTCTACCTCGAGACATCGTGGTGGCCGCTCGAAATGGCCTCGCAGAACCCTTCGACCGAACAGCTCGTCAACGTCATGCACACCTATGCCAAGGGCGACGCCGTCGACTTCGACGACGAGGAGGGCGCGGAATCGTGGCTCTTGTGGGCCAAGTCCGCCTCGGCGTGTGGCACCGACCTGACGGTCTCATGTGTCCTGAGCCACGCCGCCGCCACAAGGAACTGGGACGCTGGAGGCATACAGGCACCGATAGCGAGCTTGAGCATGTCCAACCCGCAGCCATCGCCCTGCTTCGCACTGCTCAAGGTCGAGCCCAAGAAGTTCGTCTACGACAAGGCGCTCACCCATCCGACCCAGTCCATCTGGAACTGCAATCCGAAGAACATCGTGCATCTGACGCCGCAGCAGCGGCAGCAACTGGCGTCCTTGTGACGCGGCGATCAGCGAGCCGCATCGGCCGATCTGGGCACCCCGGACCAGCTGTGGGACCTTCGTGGGACTCATCTCCCTTGGTTGAGCGGCGCCGGTGCAGAACGGCTCAGCCTTGGTCGAAAGCAAGCGTGACCAGCTCGAAAGGCCGAAGTTCGAGCTCGACGGTGCCGTCGTGGCTGGCCAGCGGGGACACCGGGCGCTCGAGCAGATCCGTACGGGTCACCGACACGAAGGGGCGGTGCAGCGTCACGCCTACCTGGCCTCGGGAGCCCCACACCTCGCACAGGCGGACCACGACAGCATCGGAGCGGTCGGCCCACTTGACCGCCTCCACACTCACGCCCGGTCGATCGACCGACACCACGCGGCCCTCACTGCGACCGGCGAGCAGCGAGAGAGGAAGATTGAAGTGCTCGGCCTCGGCGACGATCCCGGCCTCCCGCAGGTCACCCTCGTGGGGGACCAGCGTGTAAGAGAAGCGGTGGGAACCCTGGTCCGCCTCGGGATCGGGAAAGCCCGGGGCTCGGAGGAGCGAGAGCCGGATGGTGTGCCCGAGGATGTCGTAGCCGTACTTGGACTCGTTGAGCAGAGCAACCCCGTAGCCCGGCTCGCTCAGATCCGCCCACCGGTGGCCGCACACTTCGAAGCGCGCCTCGTCCCAACTGGTGTTGGTGACGGTCGGCCGTTCGAGATGGCCATGTTGGATCTCGTAGGTGGCGCGCGTGGAGCGGACCGAAACGGGGAACGCCACCTTCAGGAACCGGTGTCGCTCGTGCCACTCCACCTCGGTGTGAAATTCGAGCCGCCGCGACCCGGCCTGCAGGCGCATGATCTGGGTGATCGTCGAGGCCCCGAAGGAACGGGTGAACCGGACCCCTCCCCGGAGCGGATGGCGCTCCACCACGTCGATCGAGTCCACGGCGACCAAGTCGGCGACACGGTCGAGGTAAGTGCGGTCGACGTCCCAGGCGTCGAAGGCGCGGGGGTGATCGTCGTGGAGCTGGAACAGGTTGCCGCGCTCATCGTCGGCCAGCACCTCACGGCCGGCGACCAGATCCCGCACGGAGGTCAACAGGCCGTCAGAGTCCCACTCGACCCGAAGGAGTCGGTTGTCCAGCCAGCCCTCGCCGATGGTCACCTCCCCTCTGTCGCCGAGCGACTTGTCGGGGTCGGTCGGCACCGTCGACCAACCGCACGCAGGTGCCGATACCAGGGCCAGGGAACCGTCGGGCAGTTCGATCACC
This sequence comes from uncultured Acidimicrobiaceae bacterium, assembly GCA_963728845.1. Lineage (GTDB taxonomy): Bacteria > Actinomycetota > Acidimicrobiia > Acidimicrobiales > RAAP-2 > Bog-473. The sequence goes on along the minus strand of CAVSLS010000006.1, from coordinate 34,256 downwards.
TCGGTCCGGCCGGTGGAGGACGGGTTGAACGCCACCACGCCCCCGGCTCCTCCATCTCCCCGGGCGAGGGCGGTCTGGGCCTCGGCGACGACCGAGCCAGCGATGGCGAGCACCTCGGCTTGCTCACGCCCGGTGTCCTCGTAGACCCAGTGGATGCTGGACCCCGGGAGAATGTCGTGGAACTGGTGGAGGAGGAGAATTTTCCAGGCCCGGTCGAGGTCGGGGCGTCGGTCGAGCGACGCTGCCACCGACCAGAGCTCGGCGGACCGGAGGGCTTCCTCGGCGCGGCGGTTGGCCAGCTTGACCTCGGCGTGCGTGGTCAGCGTGGCCCGGTGGGCTTCGAGGTAGAGCTCACCGACCCAGATGGGGAGTTGGTCGGTCCGCTCGCCCAAACGATCGAGAAATCCCGCGACGGTGCCGATCTCCGAACGGGGCAGGCCTTCGAGATCGGCCATGCGGCGGAAGCGCTCGATCATGGTGTGGTTCGGGCCACCGCCGCCGTCGCCGTAGCCGAAGGGGTAGAGGTTGAGGGCGGTGCCATCGGGCCCCACGCCGCGGTCCTGACCAGCGGCAACCTCACCGAGGGAGAAATCGCCGTTGTATGTGTTGGCCGGGGGGAAGTGGGCCAGCAGGCGGCTGCCGTCGTGGCCCTCCCACCAGAAGGACGTGTGGGGAAAGGCGTTGGTGTCGTTCCAGGACATCTTCTGGGTGACGAGTGCGGTGACGCCGGCCCCACGAGCGATCTGGGGCAGCGCGGCCGAGTAGCCGAAAACGTCTGGAATCCACAGTTCGTGCGTCTCGATCCCGAACTCCTCGGCGAAGAATCTCTTGCCGTGCACGAGCTGGCGTACGAGGGACTCGCCGGATGGCACGTTGGTGTCCGGCTCGACCCACATCCCTCCGACCGGCTCCCACCTCTCCGATCGGACCTGTTCCCGGATCTGCTCGAACAGATCAGGGTATCCGTCCTTCATCCACTGGTACTGCACGGCCTGGCTGCACACGAAGTGGTGCTCGGGGTAGCGCTCGAGCAAGCGCAACTGGTTGGAAAACGTCCTCGCACATTTGCGCTTGGTTTCGCGTAGCGGCCAGAGCCAGGCGCTGTCGATGTGAGCGTGACCCACCGCCACGACGGTGTTGGCCGAGGACGTGGACCGGTCGAGGAACGGAGCCAACACGTCCCGGGCCGGGACCACCGAGGCGGAGACGTTCTCGGGGTCGATGATGTCCCGCGCCTTGTCCAAGACATCCAAGATCACCCCGGACCGGTCGGGATCTAGTGCGGCCAGTTCCACCAGGATCCGCATGTCGAGGAACAGCCCCTCGACAGAGCGGTCGGCAACCGCCAGCTCGGCTGTCTCGAGGGTGTAGAGCGGTGCCCCCCTGTAGTCGGGCAGGAGCAGCGGCCAGTCGGCCAAGTGCCACGGTGGGACCGGGTTCGCAGCCGCCTCGACGAAGAACTCGACCGATTCGTCCCCATGGGCCTCGGGGGTAAGCAGGAACTCGCGGTGCTGATGGTGGAGTCCCTGGACGGGCCGGAGCCCTGTGTCCCAGATCTGACCCTCGGCAGTGAACCCGACCATCTGGTCGCCGCCGAGGTGGATGAGGGCCACGACTTCAGCCCCGGCCCATGAGTCCGGGATCCATCCCCGGAACCGGAACCACGTGGTATCCCACGCACCTCCCCACGCGTCGCCCACTTCGAACGGCGTGAACGGTCGCCCAACGGCCTCGATGGCGGGAATTGGCTCGCCGTGCAGGTGATGGGCCGACACCTCCAGCGGGGCACACCACGCGTAGATCGCCGGGCGGACCACCGTTCTCAGGAACTGCCGGAGCGAACCGGAGCTGTCAGCCATCGTTTCAAGTCTGGCAGCCGTGGCGGTCCTCCATATCAGTCGATTCGCGTTTTCGTCGGATCGATGCGGCACCCGATCCCCCGCGCCAAAAGAATGACGCGTGCGCACGTCCTCGGTGCCAGCTTCTCCGGCGTATTGGAGACGGACAGAGTCGCACTCCGAGGCGTCGCGCCCTCCGGGCGAATTATTCGAAGGCCCGGCCGCGATACCGGGCTACGGAGCAATCTCTGGTCCGACAAAGGGAGGCCGGACCTACCCCACCCCGCGGACAAGACGAGATCCGTGCGGTCACATCCGTGCACCGCAGTTCCCCCAGATGACGGGGCGGCCGGTGGGTACAGAGCTCTGGGGCTGGCCCGGTCCGGTTGTCCACAGGGGTAGCACCGAGCGCGCAGGAATCCAGCTCCAAGAGACGGGCGGAGGCTGCGCCGATCGCCGATTCAAGGGGTCTCTCGGGTGTGACGATGCTTCACCGTGGCCGTTGGACCCGCGCCAAGAGTAGTTGACCAGGGCAGTCAGCCCTTCGACGTCCGCCTGAGGGCACAGCTGCTCGACCCCGTCGTGCTCGTGGGTCCACCGGTCGCCGCCGTGTTCTGTCTCCTTCGATATGGCGGTCTGATCGCCCCGATTCCCTATTGGGTCATCGTCCTCCTTGTCTTTGGCGCCCAGACGATCAGCCTGCTGGCCGCGGCCGCGTGGCTGCATCGTCCAGACGGTTGGCGGCTCACTGCTTACGTCGGCGCTGTCATGGGCGTCATCGGGATCGTCGCCTACAGCACCGGTTGGGGCCCCATCCTCTCGCTCGGCTTCATATTCGGATCTGCGTCCATCGTCGAGACGCTCGGATCCAAAGCAACCAAGGAGGCCCTCATTTGGACAGTGATCTACATGGGCATCGGTCAGGTGGCCATCGTGAGCGGAGTCGCCCCGAGCCTCATCGGTCAACCCCGTGTCGATGGGCTCGCCGCGCTGTGCCTGTTCGGTGTGTTGCTCACAATCGCTCTGCTCGGTCGCTCCACATCAGCACGTGAACGTGTCGAGTCCGACCTTCGCCACTCTGCAAGAAGATTTGAAGCGTTGGTGAGGCACGCCACAGACATCATCATCGTGGTGGATGAAGCGGGACAACTTCAATATGTCAGTCCAGCGTTCGAACGGGTGCTCGGCAAATCACGCGAGGAGTTTGGGCCTCGCCCGGCATTTGAATTGATGCATCCCGAGGACTTGGACAGAATGAGGTCTGCGCCGCCAGGTGACCCGACCGACGAAGATGTCGGCCAGCGAACCGACCTGCGTCTCCTGCATGCTGATGGCACATGGCGGTGGTTCGAAGCGACCGTCACGGATCACCTCAGCGATCCTGACGTGCGGGGGTTGGTCTCAAACCTGCACGACATAACTGATCGCAAACGCGCCGACGAGGCGCTGAGAGAGGCACACGAACGATTTCAGTCGGCCTTCGAAAATGCTCCGATCGGAATGGCGCTGGCCGATCTGGATGGTGTCATTCTCCGTGCGAATCCTGCGATGGGGCGGATCCTGGGACTGAATGGAGCTGACCTTCCCGGTCACAACATCGACGCCTTCACCCACCCCGACGACCGCGATCTCAGCAATTTCAAAATGGCTCGCCTCGCCCACAGCGATTCAGAGAGCTACCGAATCGAACAGCGCTACGTCCATGCTGAAGGCCACGACGTATGGGCGTCGCTCAATGTGTCGTGCGTGCGCGACCACGCGGAGAATCCACTGTACTTCATCGTTCAAGTCGAGGACGTCACCGAGAGCAGAGCGTTGCGGGAGCGACTTGCCCAAGCGGCTATCCATGATCCGCTCACCTCCCTCCCCAATCGTGAACTGTTCATGGACCGCCTCGAGAATTCGCTCCACCTTGCCTCGAGAGATCGGCGTCGAGTGGTTGTCATGTTCCTCGATCTCGACCGCTTCAAGCTCATCAACGACAGTCTCGGACACGACGTGGGCGATCAGATCCTCCGTGCAGTAGCCGACCGGTTGCGCAGTGTGATGCGGACGAGTGACACCTTGGCGCGCTTCGGAGGTGACGAATTCACTGTTCTGTGCCCTGAGAACCACGACGAGCAGGGAGCGCTCCGAGTCGCCGAGCGACTGGTCGAAGCGATGGCCGACCCTGTGGTGCTGTCAAGCGGAGAGATCTTCGTCTCGCTCAGCGTGGGCATGGCGCTGTCGAACGGCGACACGGAGTCGGCAGCCGTGCTCTTGCGCAATGCCGACGTTGCGATGTACCAGGCAAAGGATCGTGGGCCTGCGCGCATCGAGATCTACCGGGAAGCAAATGAATCGCATGTGGTCAGTCGCCTTCGCACCTCGAACGAGCTGCACCGGGCACTTGAGCGCGACGAGTTGGAGCTCCACTACCAGCCCATTGTCGACCTCCACGCCGAGACACTGGTCGCGATGGAGGCACTGGTGAGATGGCGTCATCCCACCCGGGGACTGCTATCCCCCGCGAGTTCATCCCGCTCGCAGAAGACAGTGGCCTGATCGCTCCGGTCGGAGCTTGGGTGCTGAACGAAGCATGTCGGCAGATAGCCGAATGGACCACGAGCGCCAATAGTGAATACGACCTAGTTGGTCTCAACATCGCCGTGAACATCTCGGCCTTGCAGCTGAGCGAACCCGGATTTCCCGGACTCGTCGCCGAGACCCTCGAAAGCTCCGGTGTTCTCGCTGATCGGCTCTGGCTCGAGATTACCGAAAGCGCTCTGATGCGCGACCCGGACGAGGCGGTCTTGATGCTCCAAGCCCTCCGCGATCTCGGTCTTCACTTGGAGATCGATGATTTCGGGACCGGTTACTCGTCACTCAGTTACCTGCAGCGCTTTCCCGTCGAAACGCTCAAGATCGACAGGATCTTCATCGACGAGATGGACCGCAACTCCGAGAGCATTGCCATCGTCCGTGCCATCATGAGTCTTGGAAAGGCCCTCGGCCTTTCCGTCATTGCCGAAGGAGTCGAGCGGACCGCGGAGGCAGCCAAGCTGAAGGCACTCGGATGTCATCTGGCCCAGGGCTATCTCTACGGCAGCCCACTTCCGGCGAGCGTGTTGGGGTACTTCCCTGAGGGCGATCTCAGCAGGTGGAACGCATTGCTGACATCTGCGGCATCCTGACGGGAGTGTGAGGACCAAACCATCCGTTGGTCACTCGGTCCCGAGCGCCACGCCTGACTCGTTGTTCCAACTGACAGACTGGCGCTGCAGGCCGCCCCGGGGACTGGCGTACCTAGCTTGCGCCAGATCCATGAGCACCTGGAGCAATGAGGATCGGGCGTCGGGTGTGCGATGCCAGAGTGTGCGTAGACGCTGCCGAGCAAAATGCTGCGTAAAGCACCCCGACCACGTTGGCCGCATACGATCAAGCGTGCCGAGAGCTGGTCAGCGGCCTCGAAGATGGCCTTGGGAATCCCTTCGAAAGACTCCTTGACCATCGGTGAGGCCGTATATCCGTGCTCGCTCGCCCGGAGCGCTCCTTCTTCCGCCACCGACCGGGCATACGACTCTTCCTCGGCATCCATGTCTGCGCCGCCCGTCGTATTGCCCGCCGCGAACGCGCCGGCGAGAGCCAAGCGCGTTGCCAAGGTTTCCCACACCGTCAGCACGACAGCGTCCACCGGTCGAGTGATGAGGTCCGCCGCGGCTCTCGAGGGCCTCTCGCGATCCATCAGACCCGTCGAAGCAGAACAGCACCGGTCCATTCCGGCTTCCTCGCGTCATGACACTTTGCCCCTTCCTCCTTGCGACGCCTCGGACGCTTCCGAGGCCGACAATCCAAATCAGCTCATACCATCGTTTCCCGGCTCTTCGTCCGTCATCAAAGGGCCCCCTGAGGTCGCCTATTCGCCGATTCCGTAAAGAAAATCGTCGAGTGTTCTCCAGCCGTCCTCGGTGATCTGCCCCCCGCCGGGGTGCCAGGCCACGACCACGGCCACCCCGTCCGGGTCGCGGCCTACCACGGCAGTCCACTCGCTGTGATCACGCCGGCTGATGAGGAGTCTTCGGGAGTCCAGCTCGCTCGCGATCCGCTCCAGTTGATCGCCTGACTCGACTTCTAAAATGAAGGCTCGCAGCACCGATATGACCAGCTCCTCCGACAACGGTGCCCCCAAGCGCTCGCAGCACGATGACCTGAGTTCGGTCGCTGCCTGGAGCGCTCACCGCAGCCAATTGCTCCTTTTGGGACAGCAACGTGAAATCAAGCACCTCGCGATAGAAGTCAATCGATCGGTTGAGGTCAGCCACGTTCATCACGACACCCTGAAAGTTCATCCCTTGCTCCAAGTCTTCAGTAGAGCGGAGGCACCATGCGAAGCCCCCAGACAGTCAAAAGCCGCACATTCCATCCAGAGTTGCCCAGATCTGCTGATTCACGAGTCAACCGTACGCAGGGACATGCGTCAACGGCCGCACGTCCGTTATGGCGTCTCCTCGTCAGATCGCTCGACCTACGGAGTCATCGACGCCAGCGGCACGCCGAGCTTCGGTTACAAGCCGGAGACGAGCTCGGCCACGATGTCTGCTGCTGGTTGTGGCTGCCTGGCGAGCGCAACGCTCTGTCCGGCCCACAATGAGAGCGCTTCGATATCGCCGGTGGTACCGACCATCGGCGCCGCCGGCTCGTACCGGAGGATTGCTTCGCCGGAGGCGAAGTGCGCGATGACATCGCCCTCTCCCGGTCGACTCCCCGGTGGGGGCCGACCCGCGGCCTCCCATGCCTCGGCCGTCGAGTTGCGGAGAGAGCGGTTGGGCGCATCCGGCCACCCGACCTCGTACAGGTTGGCGTACCACCGAGTATCGGTCTCGGCGGCGTCCATCACACGACGGCGATACTCCTCGTGGATGGGCATCTCCTGGGCAAGCAGAAACCGGGTACCCAGCCACGCCGCTTGAGCGCCCAGGGCGAGCACGGCGGCCACGCCACGGGCGTCCCCGATCCCGCCGGCCGCGATCACCGGCACCGGTGCCACCGCGTCCACGACGGCGGGCACCAAGGGAAGCGTTGCCACCTGACCCCACACGTGCCCACCGGCCTCCCAACCCTGCGCCACGACGACATCGACTCCGCTGGCGGCTGCCCGCCGGGCCTCTTCGGCGCTGCCCGACCGTGTGCAGGACGACTCCGTCGGCGTCGTGGACCTGCTCGACGTAGCCGGCGGGATCTCCCCAGAACAACGACACGATCCGCAGGCCAGCCTCGAGGGCCTCGTCCAGGCGACGGTGCTGATCGGAGGCGAGAACCAGATTGCCGCCGAACGGACGATCGGTGAGCGCCGCCGTCTCACGAACCACGTCTCCGGCGGGAGTGGACCATGTCAGCGCCAACATGCCGAGCGCGCCGGCATTCGAGACCGCTGCCGCCAGTTCGGGCACCGCCGACATCGGCGCCTGGACGATCGGCTGTTCGATCCCGAGCAGCTCGCAGACCGGCGTTCGCACCACTACCACCTACCCGTTCGCTCCGGCTGGCAGGACCTGCGACCAGCCTCGACGTGGACCCGCATCCGGCCGCGCAGGCAGATCCACATGCAGCTATGACTCATACGATGTCGGCATCGACTGCGGCAGCCCGCTTGTTCCATCCGTGAAAGTTCGAGTAATCGCCTGCATCCCAGGCCTCGCGTAGCCCCGGCTTGCTCAGGTCCCAGTCGGGGCGGATCTCGCTCGACGCAGCGCGCAAGGTCGCGACCATAAGTCGTAGAACGACGGGCGTCCCCAGAACCAGTACCCGTTGTAGATGCTGTGAATCACCAGTCCCGGCTTGAGCACCAGCGTGTGGGGGATCATCGGGTCGTGCTCGGGGTCGGTGTATTCCTGGATGTCGAGGTCCTTCTGAATCGTCCGAGCGGGATCGGAGAGGAAGGTCCATTGGGCGCCGACTGAGGCGCGGAACTCTTGTGTCGTGTGGTGGTCGTCGGTCGAGATCGTGACGATCTGGGTGTAGGCGACGGCGACCTTCGGATAGTTCGCAGCGAGCTCCAGGTGCTGCTGGTGCTCCTTCGGGCAGTAGTTGCCCCGCGCCAGTGTGAGGACCAGCGGGTCGTCGCCTTGGAGCTCGCTGAGCTTGCGCACCGTGTTGGTGTGATCCGGCAGGGCGTAGTCGGGGAAGGTGCCGCCGGGTCTGATGTCGGATCGCATGGATCACCGCCTCTTTCGTCGCCTCAAGCGCGCAACTCGCGGTGGAGTCGAGCCCGTCCTGCCCAGCCACGGGCGAGCCTGTCGTCGCAAGATTATCCTTCGCGACCGCCACGTGCTGAATGTCCCGGCCGATAGCCCGGATCTCCGCCCACAAATGAGCGGGACCCGACGCTTCACCGGAGCTGCCAGATACCGATCCCGCGGATGCACGGGCGAAGGAGCTCACATGAGCACGACCCCAATAGCCGACTATGCGCTCCTTTCGGATCGGCACAGCGCTGCGCTGGTGAGCCGGGACGGGTCGATCGACTGGTTGTGCTTCCCACGCTTCGACAGCCCCTCGATCTTCGGTCGCCTCCTCGGTGACGAAGCTGGCCACTGGTCGATCCGGGCCACGAGCGCCACACAAGTGACTCGCCGCTACCTGGACCGCACCATGGTGTTGGAGACCACCTTCCGCACGCCGACGGGTACGGTCGCCATCACCGACGCCCTGGCCATGGGCGACGGCAACCGGGGACATGAGCTCGGCGAAGGGGCGCCGCATCTTCTGCTGCGGCGTGCGACGTGCATTGAAGGAGAAGTCGAGTTGTCCCTGGAGTACGTCCCGCGCCCCGAGTACGGGCTGGTCCATCCCCTGCTCGATGCCGTCGAAGGTGGAGTGGCCGCGTTCGGGGGCGCCGACGTGTTGGTCCTCTCTTCTCCCATGGCCCTGACCGTCGACCAGTCGGCGGTCTCAGGCCAGCTCCAGCTCCGCCGCGGCGAGATCGCGGGCTTCGCCCTGCATCACAGAAAGCGGGCCGAGACGGGCTCAGCCAGGGTCTGGAGCCAATCCGAGATAGGCGCTCGGTTGGAAGACACCGTGTCGGCGTGGGAGTCGTGGTCGGAGCTCCACCAGGCCTACGTGGGTCCGTGGCGAGACCTGGTGCACCACAGCGGACGGGTGCTCCAGTCACTCTCCTTTGCACCCACCGGCGCAATCTGCGCGGCGGCGACGACGTCGCTGCCGGAGGCGGTGGGCGGCACCCGAAACTGGGACTACCGCTACGCCTGGGTCCGAGACGCTTCCTTCACGATCGAGGCCCTTTGGGTGGCGGCCTGCCCTGACGAAGCCAATGAGTTCTTCGACTACGTGACCTCCTCCGCGGCCGGCTCGCTCGACCGGGGCGGCGACCTGCAGATCATGTTTGGCATCGGCGGCGAACGGGACCTGACCGAGCGGGAGCTGCCGCACTTGGAGGGCTGGCGACACTCTGTCCCGGTTCGGGTCGGCAACGGCTGCCTGGAACCAGCGCCAGCTTGACGTCTACGGCGAATTGCTCGAGCGCCGTGTACCGCCTCTCCGACCACCTGTTCGACAACACCTCCCGACGGGTTGGGCCAATGGCCGACCCAGCCAAGTGGGGTGCGCCCCCCGACCTGGCACCAGCCACACGACGGTTCTTCGTCCAACTGGCCGACGCCGCCGCCCGGCGCTGGCAGGAAAAAGACCAGGGGATCTGGGAGGTTCGGGGCGAGCCCCGCGACTTCTTGTACTCCAAGCTGATGTGCTGGGTGGCCCTCGACCGGGCGGTGGCCTTAGCCGACCATCTCGACGCCTCCGACCGAGTCGACGCATGGAAGCAGACCCAGGCCCAGATCCGTGAGGCGATCCTGACCAGAGGCTGGAGCGACCGGGCCGGCGCCTTCACCCAGTCCTTCGGCTCGGACGAGCTCGACGCTTCCAATCTGATGCTGCCTCTCGTCGGGTTCCTTCCCGCCGACGAGCCCAGAGTGCTGGCCACGATCAACGCGACCGAAGAACGTCTCACCGATGAGCGGGGACTCGTGTACCGCTACCGGTCCCACGACGGGCTCGAGGGCGAAGAAGGCACGTTCCTTCTGTGCACCTTCTGGCTGGCCCAAGCCCTGGCCCAGGCGGGACAGACGGCTCGGGCCCGCACCGTCTTCGAACGGGCGGCAGCCTTCGTCAACGACGTTGGCCTGCTCGCTGAGGAGGTCGATCCCGTCAGCGGAGAGCTCTTGGGCAACTTCCCCCAAGCCTTCAGCCATATCGGGCTCGTCAACGCGGCCTGGGCCATTTCTGAGACCGAACTGCCGCCAGAAGTCACCTGCGAAAGGCGCCTCCGGCACGTCGGGTCCGTCGGATCGAGCTCCAGCTTGACAGCGGCCTTCAACGGCTTCTCGATCGATCTCGCGAAGGAGCCGGCTGAGCAGCAGCTCGACCTGAACGGACGCCTCCCCCTGGCGGCTGCGCCACGTGAGCCGGTGCTCACTCACCAGCCAACGTGGGCGAATCAGGTGTACCGGCGCGCTCGGAGCAATCAAGTCCGAGGCAATCGGTCCGAGCCTCGCATTGGCACGCCACCTGATCACCTACTGGGCCCTGGACTTCGACGGCGAGCCGCGCGAAGGTGATATTAGGACCGGCTTCCGTGGGCGAGCTGTGGCTAGCGGACCCGACGAGAGGACTGCGGTCGTGGAGATGAAGCTCGAAGTGGTGGTGGTGCCGGTGTCCGATGTAGACCGGGCCAAGCGCTTCTACGAGTCGCTGGGGTGGCGTCTGGATGCCGATTTCCCCGGTGACGGCGGCTTCCGGGTCGTGCAGCTGACGCCGCCGGGCTCGGCGTGCTCGATCATCTTCGGCAGTGGGGTCACCTCGGCCGCACCGGGCTCGGCTGAAGGCCTGCAGCTTGTCGTCACCGATATCGAGGCGGCCCGCGCCGAGGTAGTCGACCGTGGTGTCGAGGTGAGCGAAGTGTTCCACGACGCCGGTGGGGTGTTCCACCACGCCGGCACTGACGCACGCGCTCCGGGCCCGGCTCCTGAGCACAAGACCTATGGGTCCTTTGCCTCGTTCAATGATCCGGACGGCAACGGCTGGTTTCTTCAAGAAGTGACGACGCGCCTTCCGGGGCGGTGACCCACACGGAGAGCTGATCCTCGCCGCGTCGGGCGCTCTTACTCAGCAGGAGGTACCCCGATGCCAGCCCACTACGATTCCGCCATCGATCTGGCCGCCGCACTCCGCCGGGCCGCAGATGCTCACGGCCGGCACGAAGAGGAGATCGGGCATCCCGACCCGGACTGGCCGGATTGGTACGCGCAGTACATGGTGGACGAGCAGTCCGGGATTTCCGGTCAAGCCAGCGCAGGGACCAGCACATGAGCAGCTACGACGTCATCGTGTTGGGCGCCGGCTCGCCGGGCGAGCACTGCGCAGGTGAGTTGGCCGACGGTGGACTGCGGGTCGCCGTCGTCGAACGCCAGCTGGTCGGCGGCGAGTGTTCCTACTGGGCGTGCATCCCTTCCAAGACGCTGCTGCGACCCGGGGAGGCGGCCCAGGAGGCACGCGAAGCGGCGGCCAGCGCCCAAGTCGATGTCGAGGCGGCCCTGGCATATCGCGACTTCATGGTCTCGAACTACTCCGATGCCGGCCAGGAGCACTGGCTGGCGGACAAGGGTATCGACCTGCTCCGCGGCACTGGCCGGCTGGCCGGGATGGGTGTGGTCGAAGTGGACGGTGTGCCCCATACCGCGGGACACATTGTTGTGGCGACCGGCTCGGATCCGGTCGTGCCACCGGTCCCGGGCCTGGCCGACTTGGAGGGTGTCTGGACGAACCGCGAGGTGACCGGCATGAAGTCCGTGCCACGGCGCCTGCTGATACTGGGTGGTGGGCCGGTCGGGGCCGAGATGGCCCAGGCCGTGCGCCGTCTGGGCGGCGAGGTGACCCTGGTCGAAGGGGCGGGACGTGTGCTCGCCCGTGAGCCCGCGCCGCTGGGCGAGGCGCTGGGCGAGGTGCTACGCGGCGACGGAGTCGAACTGATATTGGGCGTCCAGGCGACGGCGGCCCGACGCGACGCCGAGGACTACGTGCTCGGCACTCGATGACGGCCGCGAGTTGCGCGGCGACCACCTGCTCATCGCCACGGGCCGGCGCCCCCGCGTGGACGGGATCGGCCTCGACACAGTCGGCGTCCACGCTGACAAGCACGGCATCCCGGTCGACGCCCACTTGCGTGTCGGTGACGGTCTGTGGGCCATTGGCGACGTCACCGGCGTGCGGCTGCTGACCCACGTGGGGAAGTACCAGGGCGAGGTCGTCGCCGCCAACATCCTCGGCGAACCCCGTCAGGTCAACTACGAAGCCATTCCCAGTGTCGTTTACACGGACCCCCAAGCGGCCTCGGTGGGCGCCGCAGAGGCCCCCTTCAGCGCCACCACTCCGCTCTCCGAGGTGGCCAAGACCGCTACTTACACCCACGCCTACGCACAATCGAACGGCTTTCTGACCCTCCTCAGCGACGGCGACCTGTTGACTGGCGCCTACGCCTTGGGACCCGAGGCCGGCGAGTGGCTGCAGCAAGCCACGCTGGCCATCCGGGCCAGGGTGCCGCTCGAGGTGCTGCGGGACACGATCCAGCCGTTCCCCACCTTCTCAGAAATATACGTCGCCGCCCTCAAGGCGCTCCACAAGCAGATCGGGGCGACGCGCCAGCCGGCCCGGTCGGGATAGCCATGAAGCAATCGCTAGCGGGGCCGGAGAAACCCCGCTCATGAACCTGACCTGCTCAACGGAGGGATCGGAGATGTCGCATGCGATCCGAGCGGACGCAACCTTCGGTGTCGCGCGTTCGACAGCGGTCATGGTGGGCGAGTGGTACTTGCATGCTCGAAGCTCTCATCACGATGCCCAGGTGATTGAGGCGTACAGGCAACTCCAAGTGGAAACGGAACACATATTCACCCTTCTCACTCGGGACAGCCGCTACGGGGCGGTCCGAGTGGTATTCACCCGCTGTGCCCAACCCTACGAAAGCGACGAAGAGCTCATCCTTGCCGTACGCGCCAATGGGACGCTCGAGATCACCTCAGCCGCCGCCGCTGGGGAGCGCCTTCATCCGCTCTTCGACTGTGAGATTGGTGGCGCGTTTGATCGGTTTCGCGCCGTCCATGACCTCATCGGTCATGCCTGGTGTGGTTACGGTTTCGATCTCGATGACGAGTGTGCGGCCTGGAGCGCCCAAGACCGGCTCCATCGTGGACTCGCACGGTTCGCTCTTGCCACCGAGCTTTACGGAGTGAACGCCGCGCGCGCCATTGTCGGCGACGCGCCAGACCTCAAGGCATTGCTCCTCACGCCCTCCACCTGGCGCGCTACCCGCCTGTCACCAACCTCAATGAAGGTTGAAGACTGCCGCCTGCAGGGAACGCTATGGAGGAGGTGTGGCCCGGCCTTCATGGCTGGGTCAGGAACTGCCTCCAACCGCCCGGCAGCGTCGTCTGGCCGACTTCAATTAGATGGCCATCGGGGTTCAATTAGATGGCCATCGGGGCGATCAGGGTTGAGGCTCGTCTCCTTCTTCCTCGAGTGCCCGGGTGACGACCGTGAGATCGCGGTCTCCGAGCCCGTGCTCGACCACTTCTCGCCATTCCTCGGCGAGGCAGGCAAGCGTCCGGAAGCGGCTGTCGCCGGCTGCCTCTAAGGCAAGATGCGCATCCTTGAGCGCGAGTGACAGCGCGAACTGGACCGAAAAATCGTCCTGGGCGATTCGTTGCAGCTTGGCCGCCTGCCATGGGGACACAAGAGAGCTGCCAGCCAAAGCGTTCACGACAGTCTCGGTCTCAAGTCCCAACCGACGGGCCAGCGCCACCGAGGTGTTGACCGCCTCCGCCGCCAACGCGAGCCACGCATTGGCTACGAGCTTCAGTCGGGACCCGGCCCCAACGGGCCCCACCCAGACCGTTCGCTGACCCAGCGCATCAAAGAGGGGCTCCAGGCGCGGGCAGGCTACATCTGCGCCCGACGCAAAGATCGTCAGCTCACCCCTTTCTGCGGGGTCCTTGCTTCCCGACACCGGCGCGTCGACCAGGGTCACGTCAGGACGCTCGGCATCCGCCAGCGCTTCGACCCGCTCGATCCCTGCGACGCCGATCGTGCTCATCTGCACCCAGACGGCGCCGGGGGCGAGTGCAGCGAGCATGCCCTGGTCCCGGGCGATCGACAAGACGACGTCCGCGTCCGTCACCATCGTGACGACAATGGCGGCTCGTCGCGCTGCATCGGCTGGTGTTTCGGCCACTTCCGCGCCAAGGTCGGTGAGATCCCGGGTTGGCCCTGGGTTACGGTTCCAGACGATTGTCGGGATTCCGGCACGCAAGGCGCTCGTTGCCATCGCATGTCCCATCGTCCCGATGCCCAGAAACGCAACCGGCTCTTTCGTTGGGGCCATGGTTCTCCCTCGGTGTAGGCCCGTTGAGCGACGGGCCACTGCCAGCATCGCGCTGCCCGGATACCGACGCACCCCCTGGAATTTCCCGCGAATCGGTGGGCAGGATTCGAAGGCCCGAAGGACGAACCCGCGTGAAATCCTCAGGCCGAGTCACAGCGGTAGTCTCCGGAGAAGTGCACGACGTCGGGGCCGCCACGCAGCCAGAGGGAGAGGACTAGCCCGTGCCCGGCATGGGTCGCTCGCTTCAGACGGGCAACTCCCTCATCGTTTCGACGTTCCACACGGCCCTCTTCCACCAGTTGCTCATCGTCCTCTTGGTCGGCGCCCTCTGCGCCATCGGCTTCAACGTCGTACGGACGGTCCAGTACCGCAGGTTGAAAGAACATGGCAGGGATTCCTTTCCCTCCACGCGACGGCTCCATGCGGCCGAACCGGCGGCGCGGCGGATCCTCCGCATCGGATTCGGATCCCTCTGGATCCTCGACGGGCTGCTCCAGCTCCAGTCCGCCATGCCCCTCGGCCTTCCGTCGAGTGTGATCCAGCCGGCGGCCAGCACCTCGCCGGCGTGGGTTCAGCACATCGTCAACAGCGGCGTGGGCATTTGGTCCAATCACCCGATTCAGGCGGCGTCGGCAACGGTCTGGATCCAGGTCGGGCTCGGCCTCTGGTTGCTCGTCGCGCCCCGCGGCAGGTGGTCGCGGCTAGGGGGAATGGCAAGCGTCGGCTGGGGCCTCGTCGTGTGGATCTTCGGTGAGGCGTTCGGTGGCATCTTCGCTCCGGGGGCGACGTGGCTGTTCGGCACCCCGGGCGCCGTCCTCTTCTACTGCGTCGCAGGGATCTTGATCGCGTTGCCCGAACGCGCCTTCGCCACGCCGCGCCTCGGCCGCATGGTTTTGGCCGGGGGCGGCCTCTTCCTGATCGGCATGGCCCTGCTGCAGGCCTGGCCCGGCCGGGGGTACTGGCAGGGTCACCGCGGCACGCTGACCGGGATGGTCCAGGCGATGTCGAGGACGCCACAGCCCGGCTTCCTGTCGTCGTGGCTCGCATCCTTCGGCTCCTTCGATGCCGCCCACGGGTGGGCCGTCAACCTCTTCGCCGTCGTGGCCCTGGGGGTCATCGGAGCCCTGCTGGTGAGCGGCCGGCGCCGATTGGTCCTGGCCGGCCTGATTGCCCTGGTGCCGTTCTGCCTCGCCGACTGGGTGCTCGTGGAGGATCTGGGGTTCCTCGGCGGCGTCGGCACGGACCCCAACTCCATGCTGCCCATGGCACTGCTGTTCATCGCCGGCTACGTGGCCATGGTCCGGGTCCCCGCCGAAACCGAGGTCTCGACAGCGACGCGCTGCTGGCATCGTCGGCGGAACCAACTGGTGGGAGCGTGCCTCCCTGTCGTACGTGGCCCGCACGATCGCCGCCGTCGCCGCCTTGGCCATCGTCATCGTGGGCACCGGACCGATGGCGATGGCGGCCGTCAACCAGAACGCCGACCCCATCCTGACCGAGGCCCTCGACGGCAGCCCCAATTCCATCGACATCCCAGCTCCGCACTTTGCGCTGACCGACCAGCGCGGCGACCCGGTCAGCCTGGCCAGCCTCCGGGGTCACACGGTGGCCCTCACGTTCCTCGACCCCGTGTGTACGTCCGACTGCCCGCTGATCGCCCAGGAGTTCCGTCAGGCCGACCAGCGGCTCGGCGACCAGGGCCGCCAGGTCGCCTTCGTGGCGATCGTGGCCAATCCGATCTATCGATCGGCGTCGTTCACCAACGCCTTCGACCGTCAGGAGTCCCTCAACGGCCTGCCCAACTGGTACTACCTGACGGGCTCTGTGCCCGCGCTCCAACGCGTCTGGAATTCCTACGGAATACTCGTGAGCACCGTGGGCGCCGGTGCGATGGTCGCCCACAGCGATCTGGCCTTCGTGATCGACTCCCGGGGTCGCGAGCGGGATGTGCTCATCGACGACCCGGGGCCGACCCAGACATTCGCGTCATCGTTCTCGTCTCTTCTCCTGAGTCGGATCGACCAAGTCCTCAATTCGTGAGTTCCGGGACCCCCGGAAGGCGGCGTCCACGCCCGCGCGGGCTGGCCTGGCCGACTGCGGTCTGCGCTCTGCTGTGGGGGCTACTGGCCGCCGCCGTACTCCCGACCCCGGCCGGCGCGGCGGTGGTCCGACCTCCCCTGGAGAGCGCCGTCTCTTCGTCCAGCGGTTCGTGGGTGATCCTCCCGATGGGTGACCTGTCCGAACAGGACAACACGTTCTGGCAACTGTTCCGTGCGCCTGTCGGGTCCTCCCACTGGTCGCTGGTCACACCACCGGGGGTGGCGGACAACGGGGGGCTCGTGGCGGGAGCCTCCGTCGGGTCGATCCTGGTGGGAGTGATGCCGAGCAGGCTGCTCCGCTTCTCGCCACTGTCGAAGAGCAGCGACGGCGGGACCTCCTGGGGTCCGGTCTTCCTTCCTGCGGGCTTGGCCGCGCTTCCCGACGCCCTGGCATATCAGGCCGCCACACCCGGCGGAGCCATCGCCGTGATCGGCGGGGGCGCCCGGGCGCTGGTGGCGCCGACGAGCCTCTCCTCCTGGTCGCCGTTGGTGTCGGCCACCAGCCTCAGACCGGTGTCCCCGCGCTGCGGCGTCACCGCACTCGACGCGGTGGCCGTCCTGGCGACGGGCGCGCCCCTGGTCGCCACAGGCTGTCGCGGCGGAGGGCAGGTCGGCGTCTTCACTCGCACCGCCGGATCGTGGCACCCGAGCGGGTTCACGCTCGGCGGGCCGTTGCGTGGATCGGCCACTCAGGTGCTCCGCCTCTCCGTGGCCGGATCGACCACGACGGCGCTCGTCTCGGCGAGCAGGGCCGGGCATCATGCGCTGGTGGCGTTGTGGCGGACCGGCATCGGGCCGTGGACGGCATCGGCGCCGTTGGCTGTGACCGCCGCAACGATTTGTCGTTTCGACCGCGGTGAGCACCAATGGTGCGTTGGCGGTGCTCCTGGGCGCTTCGGGGGGGCGAATGGTCGCCGTCGACATCTCTGCCACCGAACAGTGGACCCCGCTGCCAACGCCTCCGCCGAGGACGAAGGCCCTCGCGATGCCAGCCAACCCCGAGACCGTGGACAGCGTGCCCATCGACGCCTTCACGGTCGATGGTGGGTCGCTGGTGGTCTTCGCTCTGTCCCCGTCCGGCGCAAAGTGGGTCCGCGTGCAGTCGAGCGAGATCCCCCTGTCCTACGGCTCATCGGGCTAGCCGTTCGGTGGGGGGTAGCGTGAGCGACATCGCGACAATCGACGGACGGGCCCCGTGAGTTATCTGGTGGACAACTGGAGCTTCGACCCATTCGTACTGGTCGTGGCCGCCGTCGTGACCATCCACGAGATGGGTCTCGCCAACCTCCGCCGCCGATCCCTTCCGGAGCGGACCCGGACCCGCCGGCTGCGCTCACTCCTCTTCTACGGAGGGCTGGCGTTGCTCCTGATCGCCGTCATGTCACCCATCGACTACTGGGCCGACGACTATTTCTTCGTCCACATGGTCGAGCACATCCTCATCGCCTTCTTCGCCCCCATCCTCATCGTGGCCGGCGCACCCTGGCTGCCCCTCCTGCACGGGCTGCCGGTGGGGCCGCGGCGGCGCCTCGTACGCGCCCTCCTCCTCGGGCGCTTCTCTCACACTCTCCGTTCGGTCGGACGCGTCGTCCTCAATCCCTGGACCGCACTGATCTCCTTCAACGCGGTGATGGTGCTCTGGCACCTGCCCGCTCTCTTCGACGCCGCGGAGGAGAACCAGCTCATCCACATCTGGCTGATGCATGCCAGCTTCTTCGTGACCGGGGTGCTGTTCTGGCTCCAGATCATCCCGTCCTACCCCTTCCGGATGAAGGCGAGCCCGCTCTGGCAGGTGGGGGCGATCATCTCGACCAACGTGGTCATGTTCGTGATGGCCATGACCCTCTCGCTGTTCTCGACCACCAGTTGGTACTCGGTCTACGCCCATGTTCCCGGGGTCAGCCTGTCGCCCTTCGTGGACCAGCAGATCGGAGCGGCCATCTTGTGGATCTGCGGGGACTTCTGGGCCATCCCGGCGCTGGCCGTGACCATCCGGCGGGCGATCGACAGCGAGGGCGGCTTCTCGCTCGGCGTCGACCGGCTGTTCCACCGTGATCCCGGACCGTCCCTGGAGGCGTTACGGGCCACGGCCTCGGAGCAACCGCCTCGAGCCTGAGGCTGCATGCGCCGTGGCGCATCGGCCGTTGCTCCCATCTGCGGGCTCCCACGGAAATGGTTGACGACCAGGCACCCGAAACCTAACCTTCGCTCGATCGGGATCGTTGGTCCTGGCCATACAGCGACATGGTCCCCGGGTCGCCCGGGGGAACCGGGGGTGTGTGTATGAGCTTGGCTTGGAAGGTGACCGTGACGGTCATTCTCTTCGCCGTGGCGGCGGTCGCGGCCGTCGTGCTCATCGTGAACCTCCTGGGCACGCCGCCCACCGTGGACTTCACCTCTGAATCTCCGGGGCAGCCGGTCAACGTCACCCTGCAGGCGGTGGGGGCCTTCGGATCGGGCAGCCACCCGGACTGGGTCTCATATCTGGTCGAGTCGTCCCAGGGTCAGTGGGTCCACACCACGGTCTTCCAGGTGCCGGAGCACGTGCGAGTGAACGTCACGATCATACAACTACGACTCCGGCAGCCCGCTGCGCAACCAGCAACTCGGCCAGGTGACCGGGACGTACGGCAACGTGGCGACCCTCAACGGCAAGCTGTTCCGGGTCATCGACTCCAACGCCGGCGTCAACGGCATCGGACACACCTTCACCATCCCCTCGCTCGGCATCAACGTGCCGCTGTATGGCAACAACCCCAACGCCAACCTGTGCGGGGCGGCGCCGTGCACCACGAGCTCACCACACAAGATCATCAGGTTCTCTTTCACCAGCCCGGGGCCGGGCAACTACCGGTGGCAGTGCTTCGTCCCGTGCGGGGCCGGATGGCTCTTCGGCAACGGGGGACCCATGTCGACGCTGGGGTACATGGGTGGCTTCATGAAGGTGGCGGCGTGAGCGAGACGGGAGCGACGGAGTCCGCCGCGACGCCCGCCGGTGCCGAGTCGACATCGCCGCAAGACGAGACCCATCACTGGTGGCGCCTGATCGCGATCTGGGTGGTCCTCTCGGCCGTCTTGGATCCGCTGTTCTATTTCCTGGCTGGGCCGCACATCCCTCCCGGCACCATGACGGACACGGCTGAGGGGGCCCAATTCGACTTCAACGTCCTGTTCGTCATGGCACTTCCAGTCCTCCTGGCCGTCTGGATCTACTTCATCTACGCCTTCGTGATGTGGCGGGCGTCGCGAGGCGGACCCGAGCCGGTCGGAGGTTCCCTGGCCCGGGGCCACCTCGGCATCCAGGTGGTCTGGATCCTGATCACGACCGTGATCGTGCTGTTCCTGGCCGGCTTCGGCACCTACGAGCTCGTCCAGCCCGGTGGAGCTGGAGGTGGCCAGGGCTCGAGCCCGATCTGGACCCCGACGTCCAAGACGATCCTGCCGATTCAGGTCATCGGCCAGCAGTGGAAGTTTACCTACCGCTACCCGACCTTCGGTGGGTTCGAGACCAACCAGCTCGTCGTCCCGAACGACACGACGATCGAGTTCAACGTCACGTCGCTGGACGTCGTCCACAGCTTCTGGGCCTACCAGCTCAACGTCAAGGCCGACGCCAATCCCGACTACAACAACGTGGCCTACACCACGACACAGCAGCTGGGGTCCTTCGTCGTCCGATGTTCGGAGCTCTGCGGGATCTGGCACGGTGCCATGTACAACAACGGCGTGGTCGTGACCCCGGGGCAGTTCGAGACGTGGGCGAAGGTCACTGCTCTCCGGTTGCGCAAGAACACCAAGCTGCTTCCGCCCTACGCCCTCACCTACACGCCGGACGCCAACGGCGCTGACGGTGGCTACTACCCAGACAACGTCGACCCGTACTCCCACGTCGAGCAGTACGGGGCCGCCCAGCCGAAGGGCGGTGGCTGACATGACGCACCACGCAGTACACCTGCAAGCACACGTACTTCCCATGACGGGGGCAACCAGCCATGGCCATTGACACGACACAGGTCGACGAATTCGAGTATCCCGGCGAAGAGGATCTCGGCTCCCCGCCATCGGTGCCGCCAACGGCGCCGTTCCGAGTGGCTGCGCCCGAACGTCCTCTGGGCCATCGCCGGAGGCGTCGTCGGCTATCTCATCGGCCACTGGCTGGGCAACGTCATCGCCAGCGGCTATCAGCAGACCCAGGGAGCAAGCGACTTGAACGACGTCGCCATCGTCCTCGGGCTCTCGTTGGGCGTGGCCGGATGGATGGCCGGCATCGGTGCGCTGAACTACCCGCTGGCCAAGGTCCTCGGGTACGAGCTCTCCCCGCAGGCTCCCGAGCAGAGCTGGGTGCGTTATTTCCGCATGACCGACGATCACAAGGTCGTCGGCCTGCAGTACACCGTCGGGGTCCTCCTGTTCCTTTTCACCGGTGGGCTCCTGGCGATGCTCATCCGCACGGAGCTCCTCAGCCCGACGAACCACGTGTTCGGGCCGGGCACCTACATCGAAATCGTCGGCGAACACGGCACGATCATGATGATGATGGCCTCCTCGGCCGTCGTCGGACCGCTGGGGAACTGGTTGATCCCCCTCATGATCGGGTCGCGGCGCATGGCCTATCCGCGCGTCGAGGCCTTCTCGTTCTGGATCTTCATGGCGGGCTACCTGGTCATCCTGAGCGCGCTGTTCTTCGGCGGGTTCCCGACCGGGTGGACCGGCTACGCCCCCCTGCAGACGCAGGCAGCGGGGGGGATGGACGCGTACCTGGTGGGCTTCGCGGTCATCGGGATCGGCATGATCATGGCCGGCTTCAACCTGGCGGCCACGATCATCAACTATCGAGCTCCCGGCATGACGTGGGGCCGGCTGCCGATCTTCGCCTGGAGCATCCTGGCGACCACCGCCCTCCTGACGCTGGCCACGCCAACGCTCGTCGTGGCGGGGCTGTTCGGGATCCTGGACCGCACGGCCGAGACTGCCTTCTTCGTGAACGAACACGGCGGGAGCAACTTCCTGTGGCAGAACCTCTTCTGGTTCTTCGGCCATCCCGAGGTGTACATCATGGCCCTCCCGGGCTTCGGGATCGTGATGGAGATCATGCCGGTCTTCACCCGCAAGCCCCTCTTCGCCTACAAGGTGGCGGCCGCGGGCATGCTCGGGGTGGCGCTCCTGTCCTTCTTCGTGTGGCAGCACCACCTCTTCCAGAGCGGCATCAACCCCGACATGCGGCCGCTGTTCATGCTCACGACCGAGCTCATCTCCATCCCGACGGGATTCCTGTTCCTGGTCACGCTCGGCACGCTCTGGAAGGCCAAGATACGGTTCGATACCCCGATGCTCTTCTGCCTCGGGATGCTCTTCAATTTCCTGATCGGCGGGGTGACCGGCGTGTTCCTCTCCGACGTCCCGGTCAACGTCACCGTCCACGGCAGTTTCTTCGTGCTGGCGCACTTCCACTACACGATCATGGGTGGCCTCATTTTCGCCATGTTCGCCGGCTTCTATTACTGGTTCCCGAAGATCACGGGCAAGACCTTGAACCGCAAACTCAGTAAGTGGCACTTCTGGACCTTCTTCATCTTCTTCAATTGCACCTTCTTCCCCCTCTTCCTGGTCGGGCTCCTCGGCCAGCCGCGGCGGGTGTTCGAGTACGCCTCGAACCTGCAGACGTTGAACGACATCTCGAGCATCAGCGCCTATTTGCTCGGTGCATCCTTCTTCTTCTTCATCATCAACTTCGTCTGGTCGGTCTACCTCACCCCGCACGAGGCCCCGCCGAACCCGTGGAACTCGCTCGGTCTGGAATGGCAGACACCCACCCCGGTTCCCTGGTTCAACTTCGAGCACATTCCGGTCGTGCTCAACGACCCGTACCACTACGGCGAGGCGGACGCCGCACCGGTGGCCGATCTGGGGATGGCGATGTCCGCGGTCGCCCCTGCCGGGGCGGTCGATCACGACGAACTCGCAACTGGGGTTGACGGCGACGGCGATCCACGACCCCCGATCCTGTGAGGGGATAGACGATGGAACGCAAAGCGGTCGACAACCAGATGTTCGAGAGCTTCGTGCAGTTGCAGGAGACCCCGGAGGAGATCGCGTTCGAGCTCCGGGCCCAGGAAGGAGCCCTCTGGACCGGCGGCAGGCTCCTGATCGGCATCTGGGCCTTCGCCTTCGCCGCTCTGGCGTTCGCGTACTTCTACCTGCGCTCGGCCAACAACGAAGAACTCTGGCGCCCCAAGGGGATCACGGCGCCGACGGCCACCGGTGCCGCCATCTTCGCCATCACCGTGGCCAGCGCCCTGCTGGTGCAATTCGGCGAGCGGCGGTTCCGAGAGGACCAGACCCTCGACTGGCAGGTAGCTGGTTGGACGGCCGTGCTCGGGGGCCTCCTGGTCATCGGGCTACAGATCTGGCAGATGACGGACCTCCCGTTCTTCCCGGGATCGAGCGGCTACGCCTCCTGCTTCATCGCTTGGGGTGCGATGAACATCGCCCTCGTGCTGTCTGGGACCTACTGGCTCGAGACCATCCTGGCGAGGGAGATACGGCTGCGTCGGGCGATTGCGCAAGACGGAGGGGCCCCGAACTCGACACTGCCTGTCGCGCGTCTCTTTCGGGCCAATCTCAACGGCTGCACGTACTTCTGGGGATTCGTCGCCGTTGTCGCCACCTTCTTCTGGGTATTGTTCTACATAATCTGAGTCTGGAGGTCAGCTCGTGGTCATGGCATCCGACGTAGCCGCCACCCAAGCGCTGACGTTCGCCATCCCCCTCGGGGTCTTCTGCGTCGTGCTTCTCTGGGGCTTCTTCCAGCGTCGACCCACCAGATGAACAATGGGGCTGCCTTTGTGCGGCCCCGTGAGGAAGCCGCGCGCTGGCGACGCTGGAGCCTTCTCGGTGCGGTTGTCGTGGTCATCCTGGTGCTCGTGCCGCCCCTCTCCCGACTGGCTCGGGACTCGGAGTACGGCGCAACAATTCAATTCTCGCTTCTCGCCATCGCCCTGCCTGCTCTGGTGACGGTCGGCGCACCGTGGCGTCTGCTGGGGCTCGCCCGCCGGGTCACCCGCAATGCGCCCGCGGGTCGTCGACCAGATGGCCGACCACCGGCGTCGGCACAGAGAGCTGGCATGGTCACTCGCGTTCATCGCGGCCGACCTCTGTGTCGTGGTGGCCTGGCATGCACCCGGGTCCGTGGGCGCCGTCGCGCAACACGGCTGGCTGGAATCGCTGGAGGGGACGAGTCTGCTCGTCTTCGGGCTGGGACTCTGGCTGGAACTGGTGACATCGCCCCCACTGGTCCCGCGCTCGGGATACCTGCGTCGAGCGGTACTGGCGGCCTTCGTAATGTGGGCCTTCTGGGTGCTCGCCTACGTGGTCGGACTGTCCAACCACGACTTCTACCGGAACTTCCACCACGCTGGCGGCGGCCTCAGCGCTGCAGCGGATCAGCAGATCGCCTCAGCCGTTCTCTGGTTCTTCGCTGCCGTGGCCTTTGTCCCGGTGATCTTTTGGAACGCTCTCCTGTGGCTGAAGACTGACGAGGACCCCGATACCGAGCTCCTGGCGCTCGCGCGGGCCGAACGCCGGCGGCGGATGCCACCGGCCCGCGGGGACCGCGGAGGCCCCGCCCAGGGCCCCTGACCCGACCTCAGCTCCCGCCCGTCGCGCCAACAGTAGGGAGGTCGACCAGCGGGAGGTGGATGTCGAGGGCTCTGTTCGCCGCCTCCTCCTGGGAGATCGCGCTGCTTCGGTCTTTCGCCAAACGTGCCTCTTCCGCCGACAGGCTGTGCAACGCCGAAGCGTTGGCGGAGTTGTTCATCAGTGTTTGGACATCCTCGATCGCTCGCAGCGAGTCCGAGGTGGTCCAGAGCAACGCGGCTGCCACGAGTTGGCCGAGATGCTTGCCCGCTGGAGTCCCCGGAACCTGGATGTTCGCCAGGTCATAGATGTTCTCGTTCGTGAACGAACAAGCCGCCTGGTCATCGCTCAACAGGCCCGGGGTCGGCGCGCGGTCGGCCGGCGTGAGAGCGTGGGCGTCCTGCAGGTTCCAGATCCCGACAGCCTGGTGGACAGCCAGGGCGCACCCGGCGAGATCCGTGTTGATTTCGCTCATCACGCTTCGTTCGGCGTTGATGTCGTCGGCCCTCGAGGTGCTGACCGGCAGATCGGTCAGCACCGTGATCAGAAGCACGACGAGGACCGTGAGCCCGATGAGCAGCCCGCGGTGGCGCTGCCAGAGCGGCGCCTTGGGGATCGGCGCGGTGGGGTCGGTCACTGGCTGATCAGCCGCCCCGCATAGGTCGCGATCCCACTGGCCCCATCGGGCGATGGCTCGCCGGGGGAAGGCTGAATGTCCCGGTCGTGCTCTCGTCGGCGAAGGGAGTCGCCCGATAGCGCAGATCTCCCCGGCCGTCGATGAAAGCGATGACGTCGTTGTGGGCTTGGAGACCAGTCTTCTTGTCCACTGAGATCGACACCCCGTAGGCCTTCCAGATCGCGTCGAGTGTGGCCAACGGGCCCGTGACGATGTGCCAGTTCGACAGAGCACCCAGTCCCGTCCTACTCAGCACCGGGGCCTCCGCCGACTGGGCCAGAGCGGTCGGATCCGTATTGACGGTGACAAACTCGACGCCGGAGGAGGCCGGTCCGAGATCCGCGTCCGCCTGCACGATCTCGGCCGCCACGACGGGGCAGATGTCGTTGCACGGCGCGTTGAAGAAGGTGACGATCACGACCCGTGGAGGCAAGGCGGGCACCTGTGTCGGCCGACTGCCCTGATCGGCCAGCGTGAAGGGAGTGGCGCGGTGTGGGGTCAGCACGCCCAGGCCCATGAACGACGCCAGCGACGAATTGAGCGACCGGTCCGGCGTCGGAACAGTTGGTGTTACCGCAGGAACGGTCGTCGCTGCGGGCCGAGGCGTGGTGGTCGCGACGGGGTTGAGCCCGGCCGACGAGAACACGTGCTCGCCGATCAGACCGCCCAGGCTCACGACCAGCGCCACGCCAAGCGCCCAGTAGATGAACTTCGCCGGGATCCCGGGCGCCCCCTCGGCCAGCGCGGCCGCCCGGTCGATGGCAGGGGAAACCGGCCGTGAATCTTGGCTGACCACGGTACGGGCCGATTGTGCGCGTGGGTCGTTGGCGTCGGTCTCACTGGTCCCGCTCATCGGTGCACACCTAACCGTGCCACCCAGCGCTCCAGCGAAGACACCGACTGAGGACCCAGCGCAGCTCCCACTACCCTGCCCGATGCGTCGAGGAAGTAGCTGACGGGCAGAGCCGCCACGAGGTACCGGTTCGCTACCTGGGCGTGCGAGTCCACCGCCACGGGATAGGCGGCGCCGGCAGCAGCCAGCAGCCTGGATGCGGCCGCGTCGGAGGTCTCGTTGGTGTCCACCCCGATGACGGCCAACCGCCCGCTAGCCGTACGGGCAACGGTTGCCACCGCCGCAAGTTCGGCCCGACAGTCCGGACACCACGAGGCGAAGAAGTTGACGATCACCGGCATGCCGCGGAAGGCCGACAACGACACCGGCTCACCGCCCTGGAGATCTGGTAGGGAGAATGCTGGTGCGACCCCGCCTGCCTTCAAGACGGGTGGCGGCGGAACTTTCAGGGCGGCAGTTCCGATTGGGGCGGGGTGAGGCGATCCCCGGACGATGACGAAGACGAGGAAGCCGACGAGACATGCAGCGGCAATAGCGGCCACCCACTTGAAGACCCTGTCCGGCGAGCCCTTGCGGCGCTCGGCGACACCGGAGGGTGTCATCGGCCCGTCCTGCATCCGATCTTTGGCAGTACCCCCGAATCCACGTGGTCAGGCTAGTCAGCCCGATTCTGGAGTTCGGGTCGCCGCACACCCGCTTGGGGCCGCGCCCTCCGGCCTCCTTCGAACGGGTCTACCACTCGGCCTTCCGTTCCGCGGGATCCATCTCTGCCCTTTACTGCTTCCGGGCAGCACGCTCCTCCGGATTCTCATGGATGAGGTGCCACCATGCGGCCACAGCGATCCCCGCGAAGACCGGCCACTCGAACGTGTAGAACCAGCTGAGCCCGTTGCCCCCGAGCGCCCTGCTGGCCTGCCACCATGTCGCAGCGCCGCAGGCGGCGACGATGAACCAGAACTCAACGTGGAGAAGAAGAGCCCGGGGAGAGAACCATCGGTTCATGACGGCCAGCATCGTACGTCCGAACTCGTTGGTAGACAGCAACGAAATCCTCGTAACGGTTGACCAACCCGAAGTGGGAAAAGACCTCACTACCAACCCGGAGGGCGACCGCGGCCCAATGGCGGCTGCTCGCCCGCAGGCTCACGCAGCGATGGGTAGCGGCGGTTCCTCGCCGTCCTTCGGCACCGCGCGGGCATGCCCGCCGGCGCTACGACGCCGCGGCCGTGGTGGATCCTGGACATAGCGACCAGTGGCACGACGGTGATCGCGGTGGCCACGAGCATGAGGGGGATGCTGATGATGAAGAGTGCCATGTAGAAATCGAAACGGGGCAGTGGGCAGTCCCGGTCCTTCTCCTTTCGACACCAATCATGCGGGTTCAATCTTGGCGAGATGTCAATGCTTCCTTGATCGGCGCTGTGAACGCTGGCAGTCGGCGACGTCCAGCTGCGTGGCCATTTCTCGCGGCCGTTCCCTCGTTCAGAGTGGACGGGTGACCCTCACCTTGGCAAGGTGGTGTTTCCGTCTGGCTGGTTCACTGATCTCCGCCGGCATGACCTTCTGTCCACCCAGTTTCCATTACGTCCACGAGATCCGTCCGTGTCGTAGAGCGCTCTACTACGGGGTGAGACCCGGCGTCCCGTCGCCCCATGAGGGCGCCTCGAGTATGACCCGCCAATTTGCCAGGCATCAGGAGATGGCCCGTCACCCAAGCGAGGGCTCGCGGCTGTGGTCATCGGTCAGGTCGGGACGTAGCCCTTGGGCAGCGGGAGGGGGATGTCCTCATAGGTGACGATCCCAGAGGGTGCTGCCACGACGGACGGGATGGCGTTGACAACGGGCAGCGCCGTGAGGATGTGCCCGAGCACCATGAACTCCTCCATGGTCGTCGCCTCGAAGTACGGCGGCGGCAAGATGTCGATCTTCGTGGTGATCGTGGGCCGGCCCTGGATCTCGATCGTCCAACCCATACCAACGTCCCAATCGGGCTCGAGCGCATCGCCCTTCCGCCAGCGCACGCGCATTTCTACGATGTTCTTGCCGTCGATCTTGCCGAGCCAGTGAATCGTCACGCCGGCGACGGTGTCCTTGGCCAGCGTCCATGACCCGAGATCGAGATCCTTGGTGGTCTTGGCGTACTCGGCCTCGCACGCGATCTCATCGAACACCACCCCCAGAGCGTCACCTACCAGGGCTACCGCCTCGCTGAAGACCACTGTCGCCGCCGCGGTCATCCCGGGCAGGGCGGGGTCGTCAAGCGGCCGGCCGAAGCCGACGGGGATCTCCGTAGGCGGCGAGTCGTATGCGGTGGTGTCGGCCTCTTCGCTGATCAGTACGTGATCGATGCGATCCGAGGCGTTGGCCAACGCCACAGCGATGAGCTCGATGTAGCCCGGGCTCACGCCGCTGCCGAACATCGAGCTGTCACCCTTCGCGCAGGCATCGAGGATCCGTTGCCGTCCGTCGTCGGGATAGGACTGGCCATTGATGAAGGCCGCCGTGGCCACGATGTTGGCGCCAGACTCGAGGATGCGGACCATCTCGTCCACGTTGAACCACATCGGGTTATAGATGACGCAATCGGGCTCCAGGGCCAACAGCGCGTCGATATCATTGGTCGCCGTCAGCCCGATGGGTGGGAGGCCGCACAGCTCACCCATGTCCTTGCCGGACTTGTCTTCCGACCAGGCATAGCAACCGACCAGCTCGAGATCCGGGCGCTTGATGACCGCCTCGACCGACTGCTTGCCGACGTTGCCGGTCGTCCACTGCACGACACGAATCGTCACCGCTTCCTCCCCACTGCTGCTCCGGGCACACCATAGTGATGTTGTGCAGGAACGTAAGAGTCCGCATCTGGCTCCCTGGCGATCCATCTGTTTGCTGGGCATATTCCCCGCCGCCTAACCGACTGGGGCAACCGCCTTTCTGTCAGCTAGAAGGATGAAGTGCAGCCAGATGAGGTCCTCAGGGTCGTCGAGGAACTCCAAGCAAGGAACCTGCGGACGTGGATTGATGGTGGATGGGGTTCTACGGATGTCTTTCCTCTCTTGGATTCTCCGTCTCACAAGATCTCTCGCCAGTCCGTGTGGTCCTGCGGTCGTCAGATGGCCGGCAGATCGATCTGCACCCCATCACATTCGCCGAAGATCGAACGGGTTGGCGGTTGGGACATGTCCGAGTGGTGAACTGCAGCTCGAACACCACAGCGGATACACACCACGGGATCGTGATCATAGGGACATCGCCCTGTTGGCAATGCGGTTCGGTCTCGATCTGCCCTTGTCGTACTGAGCTTTCGCCGCACCCGGCCCCGGCAGCGAGGAACGGGGCCACCTATCGCTGACCTCCCGGAATGTGCCATTCACCGGTCTCCCGAGCGGCCGCCGGACCGATTATGGGGCGGTTTCGGTACTCGGCATGCTCTTACCGCCGTCTGCCGGGCGCTCAGCGTCCACTTTCTCGTCGAGATGGCGAAGCTGGCCCGAACTAACCCCCCTCACCAGTTGTTCCAGCAACTGCGCTCGATCCGATTCGGGCAACGCCTCGATGGCATCGAGCACCTTCTTGCTGATCTCCTCATCCGACGCGTCGGGACCTAGCTCCTGACTTACCTTTGAGATCAGCTCGGTCACGTCTTCCATAGCTCCCTCCTTGATGAAAAGGTTACGGGCGCTGTGACACAGCTCGACCACGCGGTCCGCCTCTGCCCCCCGGCTACGGTCGAGCAGCGTAGACCTGATGCCCACCATCCCGGCAGTAGGGGAACGCCCCGCCGACTGCTATCTGCCGTTGCGTTCGGGGTGCTTGCACCCTGGCCAGCAGCAGGGCCGACGCTGGCCTTCCTCCAACTCCTCCTGGGTCCGGCGAATGCGGCGCTCTCGGGTCATCTCCTGCTTGGCATCCTCGACCCAGCAGATGAACTCATTCCGGGCCAGAGGCGTGATGTCGTTCCAGGCATCGAGTGCCATGGCGTTTCCGATCAGCGCCTTGCGCAGGTCTCCCGGAAGTTTGTGCACCACCCCGCCGGGCACTCGCGGGCTGCCCATGGCGCCACGGTAGCGGGTCAGGGCAGCACAATCACCGTCGATCCTGGGTCCACGTGACACTCCTACCCGGGGAACTGGGGCATCCTCACGGCTACTTACGGCCCTGCTTCGATGGTTCTCCCTACCTCGGAGGCCGTTGATGTACCCCTGCCGGCTCGGCGGCTCGCGACTCGGTCAAGAACGGTCCGAGATGTGATCAGATGTGAAGACACCGCCTTGACGAGGAGACGAATATGTTCGCTGCCGACGCGACGAGTGGAGGGTTCATCGGTCTTTGGGCTGTGATCTATTTCGTGCTGATTGTGACCCTCGGGCTAATGTCGATCAGGAAAGGTCATTGGGTAATGTTTCTAATCGGGATCTTTTTGCCACTCTTCTGGTTGATTGGCGCATTGATGCCGAAAAGGGTGCGCTGACGAGGTCATCGGTTCCGGGCGCTTCCCGAACTCGCGCTGGCGTGCGGTCCGACCTGTTGGTAGCAGGTCGGGTCTGTCGAAGCTGGCCCGGATCGTCGACCACTTCTCCCGCCGCTTGCAGGTCCAGGAGCGCCTGACCGCACAGGTCGCCAATTTCATAGCGGAAACGGTGCAACCAAAGGGGGTCGGCGTCGTCCTCGAGGCCGAGCACCTCTGCATGTCACTGCGTGGGGTTCGGGCCAGCGGCTCACGGACCGTGACCTCCGCGCTCAAGGGCCTCGTGCGCGACGATCCGCGGACGAGGTCGGAGTTTCCGCCCTGGCCGGGGCCAGGGGTTGAACGAGCCCACCCAGCGCAGGAGGTGTGCCATGTCGCCTGATCGGACCTTCATCATCGTCGGGGCCGGCCTCGCCGGAGCCAAAGCCGCGGAGACGCTGCGGGCGGAGGGCTTCGACGGCCGCCTGTTGCTCTTCGGCGAGGAGCCGGTGCGCCCGTACGAACGCCCGCCGATGTCCAAGACGTACCTGCGCGGTGAGTCGAGTTTCGACGAGGCCGCTGTGCACGACGCAGAGTTCTACAAGACCCACGACATTGAGCTGCACACCTCGGCGGTGGTCGCGTCCCTGGACACCGGGGCCTCTCAGGTGCAGCTCGCCGGGGGTCCCCGTCTCGGCTACGAGCGCCTGCTCCTGGCGACCGGCGCCGTGCCGCGGCGGCCCAACGTCCCGGGTGTTGAGCTGGAGGGGTTTCACCTTCTCCGCACCGTGGCCGACTCCGACGCGATTTACGCGGCCGTAACAGCGAGAGGGCCGGTCGTTGTGATCGGCGCGGGATGGATCGGATGCGAGGTCGCGGCGTCGGCCCGCCAACTCGGGGCGGACGTGACCATGATCGACATGGCCTCGGTGCCCTTAGAGCGCGTGCTCGGACCCGAGGTGGGAGGGGTCTACCGCGACCTTCACGACGCCCATGGAGTCAAGCTGCGATTGGGCGTCGGCATCGACGCGATGAGGGGCGCGGGACGCATCGAGGAGGTGCGCCTCACCGACGGCTCGTTGATCCCCGCCGGCGCCGTCGTCGCCGGCATCGGGGTGCTGCCGCGCTCCGAGCTCGCCGCCGCGGCGGGGCTGGACATCGACAACGGTGTGCTGTGCGACGCGCACCTGGCCACCAGCGCGCCGGGGATCTACGCGGCGGGCGACGTCGCCAGCGCCTGGCATCCGACGTACGGCGCACCCATTCGGCTCGAGCACTGGTCCGCCGCCCTCAACGAGGGCCCGGTCGCCGCCAAGAACATGCTCGGCATCGCGACGGTCTACGAAAGGGTGCCCTACTTCTACTCGGACCAGTACGACCTCGGCATGGAATACCGGAGTTGGGCTCCCACCTACGACCGTGTGGTCTTCCGCGGCGACCCGGCCGGAGGCGAGTTCATCGTCTTCTGGCTGCGAGACGGCGTGGTGGCGGCGGCCATGAACGCGAACGTGTGGGATCAGAGCGAGGCGATTGAGGTTCTGCTGGCGGCTCGGCGCGGCGTCGATCCGGCGGTGCTGGCCGACCTGGGCACCGACCTGGCCGACGTGGCCAGCGGGGCCGTCGGGGACACGCCCTGAACGAGAATCACGATCGCCCACAACGGCTCCCGCATTTCCGGTTGCCAACCGTCTACCCTGGCGCCAGCAGAGGGGAAATCGGAGGAGGCGAGGCTTGGCGGTCACCGAGACCATCACGGTCCTATTCACCGACCTGGTCGGTTCGACCGAGATCAGTTACGGGATCAGTCCGGATGCCGCGGACGAGCTGCTCCGGGTCCACTTCTCGGTGCTGCGTCAAGCCATCGCCGGCTCCGGAGGGATCGAAGTGAAGGGCCTCGGCGATGGGGTCATGGCCGTATTCCGCAGCACTTCCGCCGCCCTGTCGTGCGCCGTAGCGATGCAACAAGCCGTCCACCGTGACAACGTCGGCGCCCGCCACCAGCTGGGCCTACGGGTAGGACTCAGTGGTGGAGAGGCGACAATGGAGTCCAGCGACTACTACGGCGATCCGGTGATAGAGGCGGCTCGGCTCTGTGCCTGCGCCGATGCCGGTCAGATCCTGGTCGGGATGCCGTCCGGGTGATGGGCGGCCGGCGCAGTCCCTATCTCTTCGAGCGGATCGGTGCGCTTGAGCTGAAGGCCTCCCGGAGCCCGTGGAGGTCCTCGAAGTCCGGTGGGAGCCACTCGATGAAGTTGCGGCCGAACACGGAGTGCCGCTCCCGGCACGCCTGACGCACGTGCCGCTCACCGGAGTCGTCGCCCGCGAGACCGAGGAGGCACGGCTGACCGATGCCTACAAGCGGGCGGCAGCTGGTGAAGGACGTGCCGTGGTCCTCGTGTCGGGTGACGCCGGAGTCGGCAAGACGACACTCGTCGCCGAGGCCGCCCGGCGCGCGCGTTGGAGGGCGCCTGCGTCCTCCTGGGACGTTGCCAGGAGGACGTCAGCGCGTCATGCGCCCTTCGCCGAGGCGCTGCACCATTTCGTGGCGCATGCACCCGAGCACGTGCTTCGAACCCACGTCGAGACCCACGGCGGCGATATCGCATCGATGGTCCCCGCGCTCGTTCAGCGACTGGGCGGAGTTCCAGCACCGACGAGGACGGATCCAGATACCGAGCGCTACCTCCTCTACGGGGCGGTGGCGGGCCTTCTGACCGCCGCCTCCGCGATCCAACCAACCGTGCTCGTGCTCGACGACTTGCAATGGTCGGATAGTCGAAGCCTCCGACTCCTTCGTCATATCGTCGCCACCTCGAGTCGCCACGGCTACTCGTGCTCGGAACATTTCGATACACCGAGCTCTCGCCTTACAACCCGCTCCGTGATCTCCTCGGTGCCCGGCAACGCGAACCAAATATTAGTCGGATGGAATTCAAGGGCTTCGATGACTCCGGCGTGCTGGCATTTATGGAGGCGGCAGCGGGACAACGGCTCGAGGAGGCTGCCACGGATCTCGCCCATGCCCTCTGCCTTGAGACTGAAGGTAACCCGTTTTTCGTCGGAGAGGTGTTGCGGAGTCTCATGGAGACCGGCGCCATCTACCAGGACGATCGTGGCCGATGGACGACGGCAGGGGAAATGGCCGAGATGGTGCTACCCAACAGCGTGCGAGAAGTCATCTCCGCCCGTGTCCGCCGGCTCGGTGCACAAGCTGGTCGGGTCCTTTCCATGGCGGCGGTCATCGGACGGGATTTCGACTTCGACTTGCTCGACGCCGTGACCGACTTCGGCCAGGAGGAGGTGATCGACGTCCTCGATGCTGCGAGCAGCGCCGCCCTCGTGCGCGAGGTTCCTGACGTACCGGGGCGCTACAGCTTCTCGCACGCTTTGACGCAGCACACGCTGTATCAGGGCCTTCCGGCGGTCCGGCGAACCCGGGCTCATCGGCAGGTGGCCGAGGCCATCGAGGCGACCCTCGGCCAGACGCCGGGCGGGCGGGTGGGTGAACTGGCCCACCACTGGCTCAGCGCGAGCCAACCAGCTAACGCGCTCAAGGCCATTCTTTACGCCCGACAGGCAGGCGAAGCCGCCTTGGCCGCCCTGGCCCCCGACGATGCGGTCCGGGACCTCTCCAAGGCGCTCCGCCTCACGGAAATGGTGCCTGAGGACGACCCCATGGTCGGCTGCGACCTGCGTCTGGCCTTGGGCGAGGCTGAACGCCAGGCCGGGTTGCCGGGCTTCCGGGAGACCTTTCTCGACGCCGCACACCGAGCCCAAGAGCTTGCCGCAACGGACCGTCTGGTGGCCGCCGCATTGGAAAACAGCCGCGGCTTCTTCAGTTCGATCGGGGTCATTGACGTCGACAAGGTCGCGTGCTGGAGTCCGCGGTCGATGCCCTGGGCGATGAAGACGGACGCGAGCGGGCGCTCCTTCTCGCCACGCTGTGCAGCGAGCTCGCCTTGGGTACGACGTTGGACCGGCGCCAGGAATTGGCCGACGCCGCCAGGGCGATGGCGAGGCGCTTGGGGGATCCGGACACCGTCATCCGTACCCTGAACTTGGTCTGCGACCCGCTCCAGGTCCCCTCCACCCTCACCGAGAGGGTGGTCGATGCAAGGGAAGCCCTGGAGCTGTCGGAGCTCCTGGGGGACCCCGACCTGCTCTTCTGGACCGGCGCCTACAGTCGGTTGGCCGCAGTGCAAGCCGGTGATTTCGACATGCGTGGTCAGTGCCTCGGTACCATGCGCGCCGTGACAAAGGGACTCCGCCAGCCGACGATGA
>CAVSLS010000005.1:0-150115 GCA_963728845.1 uncultured Acidimicrobiaceae bacterium | reverse complement strand
ACTCCGACCGGACGGCGCCCCGAGACCAGCTCGGGGAAGTCGCTCACAGGTACTCCTTGTAGGTCTCGTAGTCGGCGTCGGGCTCGCCGTTGGGCCGGAAGTACTTGACCGAGGCCATCGTCGGACCGAGCTGGTCGGCGTCCACCCAGACGGCCTCGACCCGCATGCCCATGCGGATCTCGTCCGTCGGGATCTCCTGGATGAGCCCCATGAACGAGAGGTTCGCGCCGTCGAGGAGGATCTGCGCGCAGATGTAGGGGATCTCGATCGACTGGCCCGCGAAGGGCACGTTGACGACGCAGTAGGTCGTCACCGTCCCTGTGTTGGCGAGCTCGACAACCTCGTCGGTGGGCACGCCGTCGGTCGGGCAGGACCCGCGTGAGGGCGTGTACACCTTCTTGCACTTGGGGCAACGCTGGCCGAGGAACTTGCCCTGCTCCAGCCCGTGCAGGAACTTGCTCTGCGCCTCGCCCGCCGTGAACACGTAGTCCAGCTTGGTCGTCGCCTCCATCATCGTCACCGACTCACGCTCGCTCACGATCCACCTCCGACGGCGACGAAGTGCGCGATGTCCTTGACGTGTCCCACACGCTCGTCCTCGGGGGCGAACTCGGGGCGGACGCGCATGCCGGTCGAGACCTCGTCGGGGCTCGCCGCCGGGAGCACGTGCAGGAACGAGGTGTCGGCGCCGTCGAAGCGCACGAGCACCCAGGCAAAGGGCGTCGGCACCGGATGCTTGGGCCGCGGCCGCGGCACCCAGGACCACGAGGTGACCGTGCCCTCCGGACCGACCTCGACGACTCCCGACGTCGCCTCCCCGGTGTCGGGGTCGTACTCGGTCGGGGGCACGATGACCCGGCCCCCGCTCCCGCGTGTCCCGACCACCTTGCCGTCCCGCAACCCGGTGAGGAACGCACCGACCACCGGACCCACGGAGCGCACGAAGGGATACTCGAGGACGTGGTCGGCCGTGTAGAGCACCGACTCGTCTGCCATCGCACCTCCCCAATCGCGGACCCGGCCCGGGCCCCGGACGAAACTAGAACAGATTCCAGTTCTATGCCAGGTCGCAGACCCTCAATCCGGGCTCGAGAGGTCGACGCCCGCCAGCAGCTGCTCCAAGAAGGCACGGTCGTTGAGGATCGGCACCTCCGAGACGAACATCCGGCCGTAGCGCTCGAAGTACATCAGCTGCTTGGCCAGCAGGAACGTGCCCCGGTCGAAATCCGACATCAAGCCGCCCGCCTCGTCGGCCATGCGGCGCACCCTGCGCTGAGTGCGCAGCCGGCGCACGATCGCCCGGATGCTGCGCCGATGGGCCTCGATGCCCTGCGCCTTCGCCATCTGGAGCTGAATCGCCTGCATGATGCCGGCGAGGCTGACCTCCCTGAAGGGCCGGGTGAGCGCCGGTTCGACGATGGAGCGGAAGAACTGCGTGAGCTCGTCGCCCGACAGCCCGACGGCCTCGCCGATGGCCGGCCCGTAGACGTCGGTGATGTGCCGGGTGACCACGGGCCACGCCGACTCGTTGCCGAGACCGGCCGAGAGCAGCGAAATGAAAAACCGGTGTGTCGCCGGGTCGAGGCGCCCGACGATGCCCCAGTCGATCACGCCGATGCGCCCGTCGCGCAGCAGCATCATGTTGCCGGCGTGCACGTCGCCATGGAACGCTCCCCAGCGGACCGTGGTGAGGAAGAAGGCCCGCATGACCTCCTGGACCAACGGGGTGGGGTCGAAGCCGAGCTCGGCCACGCGGGCCAGGTCGTCGATCGGCACGCCGTCGAAGAACTCCATTGTCAGCACGTTGCGGCCCGAGAGCTCGAGGTACGGCTCGGGGACGGCCATCAATTTCAGGTCGAACTCGTTCTGGAGCCGCCGGAAGTGGACGAGCGAGCGCGCCTCGTTGCGCAGGTCCATCTCCTCGCCGATCTGCACCCGAAAGCCGTCGAGCAGCTGCAGGGTGGAGCCGGCCATCTGGTCCCCGGTCTGGCGGACGAGGATCTCGAGCAGGGGCTGCATGAGGTCGAGGTCGGTCGCGACGACGTGCTCGATCTCGGGTCGCAGCACCTTGACCGCCACCACGCGCCCGTCGACGAGGCGCGCCCGGTGGACGACGGCGATGGAGGCCGTCCCGATCGGATCGGGGTCGAAGTCGGCGAACGCGTCGCGCAGCGGCAGCCCGAGGTCCTCCTCCACCCGCTGACGCACATCGGGGAACGGCACCGCGGGACCCGTGTCGAGGCAGGCCCGGAATTCGTCGGCGACGTCGTCGCCGAACATCCCCGGCGACGAGGCGATGATCTGGCCGAATTTCATGAACGTCCCGCCGAGGTCCTGGAAGCTCTTGCGCAGCGGCCGCGCCAGCTGGGCCGCCGGCAGCGCACCGTGGCGGATCGTCCGCAGCTGGCGGACGACGGTCGGCGTGAAGTGGACCGTCACCACCTTGGCGATCGTCCGGCCCCGCCGCACGAGCTCTCGGCCCGAGGGGTCCGGGAGGCGGCGCGGATAGATGCGCGGCACGTCCTCGGTCAGCGACCGCGGCACCGGCGCCTGCACCGGGGGTGTTGCGCCAACCGGTGCGTCCGCCGCGCCAGGGTTCACGGGATCAGGGTAGGCGAGCGCTCAGCGCGCCCACCCATCCCCCAGGTCGGGGCCCCTAGCCGAACGAGCCCGCCAGCGTGGCCAGGGCCGCCTTGTAGGTGTCGCCGAAGATGGGCGCCATCTCGTCGGGAGTCACGTTGTAGGCCCAGATCACCTTTGACCCCGCACCGTCGGGCTCGACGGAGATGGTGGCGCTGTGGCTCTCGATGGGGACGCCGTCGACGACCGAGTAGGTGATGACGCGACTCTCGTCGTCGCGCGCCAGGAGGCGCTCGCGGATCTCCATGCCGAACATGGCGAGGATGCGGTCGTCGCCCTCGAGGCGGAACGACTCGATGGCGGGGAACAGCTCGCCCGCGCCGCCGAAGTTGCCCACCTTCTTCCAGACCTCGTCCGGTGGGGCCGCCACCGTCGTGTCCACTGCGCCCGTCGCCATCGTTGCCTCCTCGCACTCCGACCGAATTGCCAATCCGGAAACCCGCCGGTACAGTACTGCTGACCCGGCCCGCCCGCTCGAGCCGGTCCACGGGAGGAGATCGCCGATGGAGATGCGCACGATCGGCTCACTCGAGGTGAGCGTCGTCGGGTTGGGCTGCAACAACTTCGGCATGCGCATCGGACACGAGGAGACGGCGGCCGTGGTGGACGCGGCGCTGCATGCCGGCATCAATTTCTTCGATACGGCCGACATCTACGGCGGCACCAAGAGCGAGTCGTATCTCGGGGCTGCGTTGGGCGCCCGCCGAGACGACATCGTGCTGGCCACCAAGTTCGGCGCCCCCTACGAGGACCACGAGGGCGGGGCATCCGCCGGCGTACATCCGCCGGGCGGTGGAGGACAGTCTTACCCGGCTCGGCACCGATCACATCGACCTCTATCAGCAACACGTGCCCGACCCGAAGACGCCCATCGCCGAGACGATCGGCGCGCTGGCCGAGCTCGTGACCGAAGGGAAGATCCGCGAGTTCGGCTGCTCCAACTTCACGGTCGACATGCTCGCGGAGGCCGCCGCCTTCACGCCGCCGGGGAGCTCGGGGTACGTCAGCGTGCAGAACCAGTACAACATCATGTACCGCGAGCCCGAGGACGGGGTGCTCGAGTACTGCGGCCGCAGCGGGATGGCCTTCCTGCCCTACTTCCCCCTGGCCAGTGGGCTCCTGAGCGGCAAGTACCACGCCGGTGAGCCGCCGCCCGAGGGGACCCGCCTCGCCGCGATGGGCGACAGGGCGGCCGGCCAGCTGACCGAGGAGCGGCTCGCCACCGTGGCCGCCCTCAATGAGCTGGCAGGGGGCCACGGCCACGGCGTGCTGGACCTCGCGTTCGGTTGGCTGCTGTCGCGCCCGGTCGTCGCCTCGGTCATCGCCGGCGCCACCCGTCCCGCGCAGATCGCCGCCAACGTCGCCGCCGGCGGGTGGCGGCCCCCCGAAGACGTGCTCGCCGAGGTCGACACGTTGGCGCCTCGGTAGTTACGCGGATCGTTACGCGGCGCCGGTCCCGCTGAGGGCGGCACGCGCCCGCCGTCCCGCCCGCGCCCGCACGGGCGCCAGATGGACCAGCAGGTTGTAGGTGATCAACGCGATCGCCACGTGCATCGCCATGAGGACGGCCACGGCCTGGGCGGATTGGCCCTGGTGCCAGATGTAGACGTCGGGCAGGAAGAGGACGAGCGTCACCACGACGGCCAGGCGGAAGAAGAGCCACCGCGGGGCCGAGCTGATGCGCGCCACGACGGGCCAGGCGGCACCGGCGACGAGCACGCCGATGACGGTCAGCTTGGCGTAGTCGGCGAATCCGAAGTGCACGTAGCCCTTCGTGGCGGGAAACACATGGACCCCGACGGCCACCAGCACCGCATCGGCGACCAGCGCGCCCACCATGGAGAGCACCGTGGCCATCGCCGCACGCCACCACTGAGGTGGCCGGTGCGGGGGCGAGAAGTCGATGCGCGCCCAGGACAGAAGGCGCTCCGTGACGTCGGGGGCAGTCGCCATGGTCCAAGGCTACGGACGGAGTGGTCTCCGACGGCTCACCCGCAGGGTTGAATCTCGCGGCGCTCCCTCATCCTTTCGGCGCAGACCTAGCCGACAGTCGATTGCATGATGGCCGCCTCGACGATCTGGATGTCGGGCGGCTGAATGGCCAGCGGCCCACCGGCGACGGGGACCTGCCACACCATGGACACGTACGGCGTCGGCTGCACGACCGAGCCCGGGGCGCACGGCGGGAAGCCGGTGATGGCGAGCGGCATGGTGGCGTTGACGGTCCCCGTGCCGCAGACCTGGGTGCGGCGGTGCCACTGCACCAGCGCGCCGTAGGGCATGGGAACGGTCGTCTCGCTGGCCGGGAGGATGTACATGGCGGCGGCGAGGACCTGCTCACCCGAGGGCGTGGTGGCGTAGACCAGTCCGTCGACGTGCTGGGGGCTGAGGGTCCGCTGCGCCGCCGCATTCGCGGCCACGATCGAGGGGTTCACGTAGTACACGACCGGGTAGTCGGCCGGCGAGACGGCGACGTAGCCGGCCGCCACGGCCTCGGCCGGGCTTGCGAACCTGGACACGGCTGCGCTTGTCGACTGCACGAACTGCGCGGCACCGATGTCCTGGGCGGCGGTGAGCCGCGCCGCGCAACCACTCTGCGCCATGTGGATGTCGACGGGCCCGTTGTTCCCGTCCGCCAGTAACGCCTGCGCCTCGGCCTGCGGGAGGGCGGGCCCCGTGTAGTGCCAGTTGGGCTTCGTGGTGTTGAAGCCGGCGGCGGCGCTGGCGTCCGCGCCGTTCATGTCCATGCCGTTGGTCCCGCCCATGACCATGTAGGGCGTGTTGGCCAGGTCGAGCCCGGCGATCTGGAGACCGACCTGGTGCGGGACACAGGTGCTCGCAATGGCCGACTGGGTCGCGGCGCCGCTCGCCCCGCCCGAACCGTTGCCCCCCATCGCCATGCCCGCCATGGCGACACCGGTCGACTCCGCCGGGGCCGGGGGGTAGCTGGCGCTCAGCGCGAGGGCGGCACCGAGGCCCACCAGGCCGAGGACGGCGACCGCCGGGCTCCGCCGCAGCAATTCGCCGGCGGGTGATCGCCATTCCGCCTTCGACGCGGTGACCGTCGGGACCATGGCCGCGGCGAGCAGGATGATCAGCGGCCCGGTGTTGGGATCGGTGGTCGAGCCCGTGAAGACGTTGCCGATGAGCCCCTGCCCCGCAATCCAGAGCAGGAAGGCGAAGAGCGAGCCGGCGAAGAGGAACCACCCGGGCCGGCGCGCCACCAGCGGCCCGAGGCCGAGGACGACCGAGACGAGGGCCAGGATCCAGGCGGTCTGGGTGCCCGTGGTCGAGAACAGGTTGCCCAGGTTGGTGAGGAAGTGGGAGTACCAGCCGGGCTGTCCCGAGGTCATGCCGATGATGGCGCTCGTGACCGACGTGCGCGTCCGGTTGTCGGGCAACAGGAACAGCACGGCGGCCAGTGACCAGTACCCGGCCCAGACCGCAAGTGGTGTGATGGCGCCGCCGATGCCCTGCGCCGCGGCCGACGAGGCGACGCCGACGGGGCGGTCGCTCCAGTCGACGTCGCGCCGACGACGCCGGGGCCACGCCATGAGGCCCAACATCGCGTAGAGGAACACGGACCCCGGCGCTCCGGTCAGCGCGCTGGCCCGGCCCGTCAGCACCATGCCCATGCCCTCGCCGATCACCCAGACGCCCAGTGCCCAGGCGAAGGACAGGGCCAGAGCGGGGCGCACCGTGCGCCGGAACAGCAGGCCCACCCCGATGAAGAGCTGGACCAGCGCGAAGAAGGTGTTCCACACCGCGATGTCGGGTGCGACGAAGTTCCCGATGTGCGTGATGAGGTCGCCGACGACGAACGGCTGGCCGGAGGCGTTGCTCAGGATGAAGGTGTCGACGAAGCCCCGTCCGAACATGAAGGGCTGGAACTGCAATGCCGCATCGAGGATCCAGAAGAGGGCGAGCACGACCTGGAGGACCCGTTGGGACCGCACGGCGACCGGGAAACGGCTGGTCCCCGTCGCCGGCCTGTTCGCGTCGTGGTCCATGCCCTTGGTTACGCTACCGGCGGCCGGATCGATGGCGGTGGCGCGTCAGGGCAGCTGGAAGTCCGGGCCACGCAGTTGGTCGGCTTGGCCGCGTCGGCAGCGTGCCAGCGGGCACGACGCCCAGCACCTGGCTCCATGAGATCGGCGTCAGCACGACCGTCACGCCGTCGTACCCGCCGGTGAGGCTCGGGCCGGTGGAGGCCCCGGGGTCACCAGACTGCGGCAAGCCCGGCAGCAGGCTTCCATGGCAACCATAAACAGGTCAATTGATAGTTTTTGAAAAAAGACCGCCAAGGCCCATGCCCCACCCGGAGGAACCCCGAACAACGGAGGGCCTCCGGGAGGACCCTCAGGCGTCGCCCACCGCCGCCACGAGCTTCTGCAGCGTGTCCTTGGCGTCGCCGAAGAGCATCGTGGTCTTGGGGTCGTAGAGCAGGTCGTTGTCGATGCCGGCGAAGCCGGGGCGCATGGAGCGCTTGAGGAAGATGATGTTCTCGGCCTCGTCGGCGTTGATGATGGGCATGCCGTAGATCGGGCTGCCCGGGGTCGACTTGGCCGCAGGGTTCACGGTGTCGTTGGCCCCGACCACGAGCGCCACGTCGGCGGTGGCCATCTCCGGGTTGGCCTCGTCCATCTCCTTGAGCTCGTCGTAGGGCACGTTGGCCTCGGCCAGCAGCACGTTCATGTGCCCCGGCATGCGGCCCGCCACCGGGTGGATGGCGAAGAAGGTCTCGACTCCGCGTGCCTTGAGCGCGTCGGCCAGCTCGCGCGCGACGTGCTGGGCCTGGGCCACCGCCAGGCCGTAGCCCGGAATGATCACGACCTTGCGCGCGTAGGCCAGCAGCACGCCGACGTCCTCGGGCGTCCCAGCCCGGACCGACCGCGACGCGTCGCCTTCTTCGCCGCCAGTCGCCGTGATCACCGCGCCGAACGCGCTGAACAAGATGTTGGGCAACGAGCGGCCCATGGCCGCGCTCATCAGCCGGGTCAGGATCATGCCGGAGGCGCCGACCAGGGTGCCGGCCACGATCAACAGCGCGTTGTCGAGCACGAACCCCGAGGCCGCCACCGCCAGGCCGGTGAACGAGTTCAACAGCGAGATGAGGACCGGCACGTCCGCGCCGCCGATGGGCAGCACGAAGATGACGCCCAGCACGAGCGACAGCCCCAGGATGATCCAGACGAAGGCGATGTTCCCGGTGACGAGCGCCAGGATGATCATCACCGCGATGGCGACGCCGACCAGCGCGTTGATGACCTGCTGGCCCGGGTAAGTGATGGGGCGCCCCGTGACGAGCTCCTGGAGCTTGGCGAACGCGACCGCGCTCCCCGAGAAGGACACCGACCCGATGAGCACGCCGAGCAGCACTTCGGCCGTGACGTAGACGGCCGGCGAGAGGCCCAACGTGTGCAGGTGCAGGAGCTCCACGATGGAGATCAGCGCTGCCGCGCCGCCGCCCACGCCGTTGAAGATGGCCACCAGCTGGGGCATCGCGGTCATCTTCACGAAGCGGGCCACCGGCACCGCGATGGCCGCGCCGAGTGCCATCGCGATGATCGCCAGCACGAGGTTCTTCCCCGAGTGGCGCAGCGTCGGCAGCGTGAACGTCATGGCGATGGCGAGGGTGGCCGCCGCCGCACCGACCAGGTTGCCCTGCCGGGCGTGGCGGGGTGAGCTCAGGCCTTTGAGGGCGACGATGAAGCCGGCGATGGCGACGAGGTAGGCCAGGTCGCGCGCGGTCGCCAGCGTGAAAGAGACGGCCAGCATCAGGCGGCGTCTCCGGACGGACCCGGAGGGCCCAGAGGTGCCGGCGTCCTCGGCCTTTGCCGCCTGCCCGCGGGCCCCGGTCACCCGGCTTGGACTTGAACATCTCGAGCATGCGGTCGGTCACGACGAAGCCGCCCACCACGTTCAGTGTGGCCAGGAACACGGCGAGGAAGCCGAGGGCGACCTCGGCCGTGCCGTGGGCCTCACCCATGATCGTCGAGCGCGC
Source organism: uncultured Acidimicrobiaceae bacterium (assembly GCA_963728845.1). Taxonomy (GTDB): domain Bacteria; phylum Actinomycetota; class Acidimicrobiia; order Acidimicrobiales; family RAAP-2; genus Bog-473. The sequence continues at coordinate 141,471 of CAVSLS010000005.1, read as the reverse complement.
CCACCAGCACGATGCCGTGGATCGCGTTCGATCCCGACATCAGCGGGGTGTGCAGGATGCTCGGCACCTTCGAGACGACCTCAATCCCGACGAACGCCGCCAGGACGAAGATGGTGAGGTAGGCGACGATGCCAGTGGTCGACCCCCCAGTCGCGGTCGGGGCCGATTGCAGGACGAATGCGATCACGACGGCGCGCCTCCCGCCCCGCCGAGCAGCGCCGCGGCCGCCGGCGCCATGGCCGTGCCCTCGCGCAGCACGCACATCCCGGCCACGATCTCGTCGTCCCAGTCGGGGGCGAGCGTGCCCTCGGGTCCCATCAGCCCGAGCACGTTGGCCACGTTGCGGGCGAAGAGAAAGCTGGCGTGGGTGGGCATGCCGGACGGCGGGTTGGCCATGCCCACGATGTGGACGCCCTGGTGCTCCACCACCTCGCCCGCCGTGGTCAGCTCGCAGTTGCCGCCTTGGTCCGCCGCCATGTCCACCACGACGGCACCCTCGGCCATGCCCTCGACCATCGACGCCGTCAGCAGCACCGGAGCCTTGCGGCCCGGCACGGCCGCGGTCGTGATGACGACGTCGGAGCGGCCGACCTCCTCGGCCAGCGCGGCGCGCTGGCGGTCGAGCTCCTCGGGCGTGAGCTCGCGCGCGTAGCCACCCGTCCCCTCGGCCGAGACGCCGGTGTCGAGGAAGGTGGCGCCGAGGCTCTCGGCCTCCTCCTTGGCCGCGGCCCGCACGTCGTAGGCCTTGACGATGGCGCCCAGGCGCCGCGCCGTGGCGATGGACTGCAGGCCGGCGACGCCGACGCCCATGACCAGGACCTTGGCCGGGGGCACCGTGCCGGCCGCCGTCATGAACATGGGGAAGAACTTGGCCAGGTGCTCGGCGGCCTGCAAGCCGGCCCGGTAGCCCGACACGGTGGCCTGCGAGCTCAGCGCGTCCATGCCCTGGGCCCGGCTGATGCGGGGCAGCAGATCGAAGCTGAAGACGGTGGTCCCCTTGGCGGCCAGGGCGCGCACGGCATCCTCCGACTGCCCCACGCTGAGAAAGCTCAGGAGTGCGACGCCCTGGGGCAGACCTGCCACCTCGTCCGCGCTCGGCGCGTTGACGCGGACGACGAGGCCCGCGCCCGAGTGCGTGCTCGCGGCGTCGGGTGCGACCGTCGCGCCGGCGTCCTCGTACGCGGCGTCGCTGAAAGCAGCCTCATGGCCGGCCCCGGCCTGGATGCACACCTCCCAGCCCACGCCGGCCAGCTTCTTGACCACGTCGGGCACGAGGGCCACACGGCGCTCTCCGGGACGGGTCTCCGTGGGGACCGCCAATTTCACGGTCGCTCTGTTTAGCAGCTGACCCCCCGTTTGCCCCTAATCGGCGGGTCGCCGGGCACGCCCGAACGGGCGCTGGGCTATGTCTCGCCCTGCGCCCGAAGGTACTCCGGCAGCTCGCCACCGCCGTGGAGCACGAGATTGGCGCCCGAGACGTAGGAGGCAGCCGGGCTGGCCAGGAACAGGCAGGCCCGGGCGACGTCGTCGGGCGTGCCCATCCGCCCGAGCGGCACGGTGGCGGCCATCTTCTCCAGGCCGCCGGGGCCTCCGTAGAACTCGTCGCCGGCGCCGGTGTCGAGCAGACCGGCGCTCACGCAGTTGACCCGTACGAGCGGGGCCCACTCGACGGCGAGGGTCGCCGTCAGGTTGATGAGACCGGCCTTCGCCGCGCCGTAGGCCGAGGCGCCCGGAGAGGGGCGCAGCCCCGACACGCTCGAGACGTTGACGATGGACCCGCCGTCCTCCTGGACCGCCATCACCTTGTGGGCCGACACCGCGCACCACAGGGGGGCCAGCAGGTTCAGGTTCACGACGGCCTCCACGAACCGGGGCGACGCCTCGGCCGCCATGGCGTGGGGCCCGCCTCCGGCGTTGTTGACGAGCACGTCGAGTCGGCCGAACCGCTCGACGGCCTTGGCGACGACCCGCTCGGCGTCGGCCGGCTTGCGCACGTCGGCCGTCATGAACACCGCATCCTCGACCGTCGCCTCGTGCCGCCCGCAGGTGACGACGTGCGCCCCGGCCTCGGCGAACGCGGCCACAATCCCGGCCCCGACTCCCCGCGAGCCGCCCGTCACCACGACCACGCGCTCGCTGAAGTCGAAGGCCGGCTGCGTCACGGGGCAAACCCTAGGTGACCGTGCCCACCGCCCGGCCCCGGCCGTGTTGGCCCGGCCCCGCGTGCTGGCCTAAGTTCCCAGCGGCTTTCTGACGCGGCGTCAGGGCCATGACCGAGGAGATCCGGCGCCCCATGCCCATCGACGTGGTCCAGGAGCACGACGGGATCGCCGAGGTCGTCATCGACCACCCGCCCGTCAACGCGCTGGACGTGGCAGCCTGGTTCGCCCTGGCCGATGCACTGGTCGCCGCGGGCCGGGTGCCCACCAACCGGGTCGTCGTCCTGCGGGCGACCGGGCGCGGCTTCTGCGCCGGCGTCGACATCAAGGAGATCAACGCCAAGGGAGACGAGGCGCTCGTCGGCGTGAACCGCGGCTGCGCCGCCGCCTTCGCCGCCGTCTACGACTGCGAGGTGCCCGTCATCGCCGCGGTCCACGGCTTCTGCCTCGGGGGTGGCATCGGCCTGGCCGGCAACGCGGACATGGTCGTCGCGTCCGAGGACGCCACCTTCGGGTTGCCCGAGGTCGACCGGGGCGCGCTCGGCGCCGCCACCCATCTCGCTCGGCTCGTCCCCCAGCACGCCATGCGCAAGATGGTCTACACGGCCAAGCCCGTGACGGCCGCCGAGCTGGCCGCCTTCGGCTCGCTCGCCGCCGTCGTGCCGCCGGATCGCCTGCGGGCGGCGGCGCTCGAGCTGGCCACCGACATCGCCGCCAAGAGTCCGACCATCATCCGCCGGGCCAAGGAGTCGCTCAACGGGATCGATCCCGTCGATGTGAAGCGCAGCTACCGCTTCGAGCAGGGCTTCACCTATGAGCTCCACGTGCGCGGCGTGGCCGACGAGCAGCGAGCCGCCTTCGTGGAGAAGCGCGACGCCGACACGTCGCAGTGAGCGACAAGCGCATCACCGTCGAGGACATCGTCGCCGAACTCCGCTCCGGGATGACGATCGGCATCGGCGGCTGGGGCTCGCGCCGCAAGCCCATGGCCGTGGTGCGCGCACTGTGCCGCTCGGACCTCACCGACCTGACGATCGTCGCCTACGGCGGCCCCGACGTGGGCCTGTTGTGCGCCGCCGGCAAGGTGCGCAAGGTCGTCTGCGGGTTCGTCACCCTCGACTCCATCGCGCTCGACCCCCACTGGCGGTCGGCGCGCCAACAGGGCCGGGTCGAGGTGATGGAGGTGGACGAGGGGATGTTCTTCTTGGGCCTCCAGGCATCGGCGTGGCGGGTCCCCTTCCTCCCGACCCGCGCCGGGCTGGGCTCCGACGTCCTCACCCTCAACCCCGGACTGCGCCTCGTCCGCTCGCCCTACGGCGCCGACAGTCCCCACCTCGCCGACCAGGCCGACGCCGACGTCGAGCTGGTCGCCATGCCGGCGCTCCACCTCGATGCGGCCGTCGTCCACACCAACCGGGCCGACACCTCCGGCAACGGACAGGTGCTGAGCCCCGACCCGTTCTTCGACCCGCTCTTCCTCGGCGCCGCCGAGCGCCGCTTCATGACCACGGAGCGCATCGTCGAGAACGGCGCACTGGCCACCGCGACCCACCCCCTCTCCACCGTGTCGATCCACCGCATGCTCACCGACGGCGTCGCCGAGACACGAGGCGGCGCGCACTTCACCGCCAACCCACCCGACTACGGCCGCGACGAGGCGTTCCAGAAGGAGTACGCGACCGCCGCCGCCGACCCGGCCGCCTGGGAGGCCTTCGCCGATCGCTACCTCCTCGTCGACGAGGACGAGTACCAGGCCCGGGTCGAGGAGCACCGGGCCCCATGAGCGACGCCGGCGTCACCCGGGCGGAGTTCTGTGTCATCGCCTGCGCCGACGCCTGGCGCGCCGCCGGCGAGGTCATGGCCAGCCCGTTCGGCACCATCCCCTCGCTCGGAGCCCGGCTGGCCAAGCTCACCTTCGCCCCCGACCTCGTCCTCACCGACGGTGAGGCCGCCTTGATGATCGGCGCGCCCCCATCGCGACGGCGCCCACGGAGTTGGCCCGCGAGGCGCCCATGCCCTACCGCAGCGTGTTCGACGTCGTGTGGTCGGGCAGGCGCCACATCATGATGATGGCGAGCCAGATCGACCGCTCGGGCAACCAGAACATCTCGGCCATCGGGCCGCACGACAAGCCCAAGGTGCAGCTCGTCGGCGTGCGCGGCGCGCCCGGCAACTCGGTCAACCACCCCACCAGCTACTGGGTCCCCGACCACGGCGTGCGCACCTTCGTCGAGCAGGTCGACGTCGTCAGCGGCGTCGGGTACGCCGCGCGCCGCGGCCGCGGGCCCGGGGGCGACGCGCTTCCACGACGTCCGCCGTGTCGTCTCGAACCTCGGTGTGTTCGACTTCGAGACACCGGACCGCACCATGCGGCTTCGCTCGCACCATCCCGGGGTGACGGTCGACGACGTCGTGGCCGCCACCGGCTTCGAGCTCTCCGTTCCCGCCGACGTCGGGCCGACCCGCCTCCCAACGCCCGAGGAGCTCGCCATCGTGCGCGTCGTCCTGGACCCGGGCTCGCTCCGCGATCGTGAGGTGCGGAGCTGACCGCGGTCCCCGGCTCGCCGCAGCGCCCGGCGCCGTACCACCCGGCGCTGCACACCGAGCTGTGCGAACGGGTCGGCGTGCGCGTCCCCCTCGTGCAGACCGGCATGGGTTGGGTGGCCGGCCCCCGCCTGGTGGCGGCCACCTGTGAGGCCGGCGGCCTCGGCATCCTGGCGTCGGCCACCATGACGCTCGACGAGCTCGCCCTCGCCATCACCGAGGTGCGCAGGCGGACGCAGGCTCCCTTCGGCGTCAACCTGCGGACCGATGCGGCCGACGTGCACGAGCGCATCGAGCTGATGATCGAGACCGGTGCCCGGGTGGCCAGCTTCGCCCAGGCGCCCAACCCGGCCCTCGTGGCGCGGTGCAAGGAGGCGGGGCTCTTCGTCATGCCGACGGTCGGCGCCCGGCGCCACGCCGAGAAGGTGGCCGAATGGGGTGTGGACGCCGTCATCGCCCAGGGGGCCGAGGGGGGCGGGCACACCGGGAGCGTGCCCACGACCCTCCTCCTCCCCCAGGTCGTCGACGCCGTGGGCGACCGCGTCCTGGTCCTCGGCGCCGGTGGCTTCTTCAGCGGGCGTGGGCTCGTGGCCGCCCTGGCCTACGGTGCGGCCGGCGTCGCCATGGGCACCCGGTTCCTCCTCTCCGCCGAGAGCCGGGTGCCGGACGCCGTCAAGGACGTGTACCTCGAGACACCGGTGACGGGCACCGTGGTGACGACCAAGGTGGACGGCGCGCCCCAACGCGTCGTGCGCACCGAGCTGGTCGGCCGCCTCGACTCGCAGTCATGGCTGCGTGCCCTCCCGCGCGCGCTGCGCAGCGCCTACCGGTTCCGCCAGGAGACGGGCGCCACCGTCGCCTCGCTCCTGCGCGAGGGGCGCGCAATGAAGGAGGGCAACGAGCTCACGTGGACCCAGGTCGTCATGGCGGCCAACGCGCCGGTCATGACGAAGGCCGCGCTCGTCGAGGGGCGCACCGACGTGGGCGTGCTGCCGACCGGTCAGGTGGTGGGAGTGTTGAGCTCGCTGCCGAGCGTGGCCGACATCGTCAGCGACATCATGGGCGAGGCCGACGCCGTGCTCCGCGCCTGGTCCGGCTGAGGTCCGTCCAGGGTCTGTCTAGACGCCGTTGCCGCTTGCCGTGGAATTGCCCTGCGCCACCCGCCGCAGCAGGTTCGACACACGCTGGTGGGTCACGCCGAAGAGATGAGCGATGCTCGGGATGCTCTGCCCCTCGGCGCGCAGCGCCACGACCAAGGACCGGCGCAGGTACCCGCTGGCCTCGGACTGCCGGCGCAGGATCGTGCTCACCAGCTGGACGGTCCCCGGCTCGTCCTCGTCCCCGAGGATCGCCTTCCACTCCCGCCCGTTCTGACGGGCGAGGCGGACTTCGGCGATGCGTTTCGAGAGGAGCCGCTCGCTTTCCGCGTTGTCCCGCAGCACGGTTTCCAGCTCGTCGAGTGCCTTCAGCACGTCGTCGGACCCGGTCCCGCTCCGGTCGTCAGTCTGGTCCGGCATTGAGATATCTGCTCCTCTTTGCTGCTCTTCATCCTGACGCAGCTCAATCGCATCAGTGGCCAACATGCAGTTCCTCCAATCACAGTGTCGTTCCGCGCCGACCCCGAATCAGACGACTCACGCGTCCGCCAGCCTAAGCAGCCCACGACCACGATTGACGTCACTGCGGTGTATACCCCGATGGCCCGGGATCACACACGATGCGGCCCTCCGGGGCCGAACTCGTCCCCTACCAGGGTTTCAGCGGCTGAGGAGCACCGACGAACCATGGCCGAACAAACCTTGGTTGGCCGTGACGGCCACCGTCGCCCCCTCCACCTGGTGCCCCGTGGCGGTGCCCCGGAGCTGCCAGACGCATTCGCACACCTGGGCGATCGCCTGGGCGGGGATGGCCTCGCCGAAGCAGGAGAGGCCGCCCGAGGGATTGACCGGCACCCGCCCGCCGAGTGCGGTGGCGCCGTCGCGCAGCAGCTTCTCCGCCTCGCCCTCGCCGCACAGGCCGATGTCCTCGTACCAGTCGAGCTCGAGCGCGGAGGAGAGGTCGTAGACCTCGGCCAGGCTGACGTCCTCGGGACCGATGCCGGCTTCGGCGTAGGCCGCCGTGGCGATGGAGGGCCGGAAGCCCGCCACGGCCGACCCCGAGTCGGCCCCGCCGTCGAGCGCGGCGGCGGAGTCGGTCGAGAAGTTCGGCATCTCGATCACGGTGTTGGGGAACGTGGGGGTGACGGTCGAGACCGCGTCGATGGTCACCACCGGCCCGGCGCCGGCGTGGCGCCGGGCGAAGTCCATGCTCGAGAGGACGAGGGCAGCCCCGCCGTCGGACGTCGCGCAGATCTCGAGCAGCCGCAGCGGATCCGCCACCATGGGCGAGGCGAGCACCTCGTCGACCGTGACCTCCTTGCGGTAGCGCGCGTAGGGGTTCGCCAGCCCGTGGCGCGCGTTCTTCACCTTGACGTGCGCGAAGTCCTCCTCGGTCGCACCGAAGCGGTCCATGCGGCGGCGCGCGTACAGCGCGAAGTACGTCGGATTGGTCGCGCCCATGAGATGGAAGCGCAGCCAGTCCGGATCGTCCCTGCGCTCGCCGCCCACCGGCGCGAAGAAGCCTTTGGGCGTGGTGTCGGCACCGACCACGAGCGCCACATCGCACAGCCCGGCCAGGATCTGCGCCCGGGCGTTGGCGATCGCCACCGCGCCCGAGGCGCACGCGGCATAGACGCTCGAGACCGGCGCCCCCGTCCACCCGAGCGCCTGGGCGAACGTGGCGCCCGACACGAAGCCCGGGTAGCCGTTGCGGATGGTGTCGGCGCCCGACACGAATTGCATGTCACGCCAGCCGAGTCCGGCGTCGTCCAGCGCGTCACGCGCCGCGGCGAGCCCGTACTCCACGAACGGACGCCCCCACTTGCCCCACTCGTGCATGCCGGCGCCCAGCACCGCCACCTTCTTGTCGTCGGGCACGCTCAGGCCTCCCCGCCGGCCGCCACGGCACCGAGCGGCCGCCACTTCCACACGAGGTAGTCGCAGCCCGTCCTGCGAGTAGAGCGTGTCGACCACCAGCTCGACCTCGTCGCCCACCCGCAGGTCGTCGACCGTCACCCCGCCCACGACCTGGCCCATGACCACGAGCTTCTCGGCGGCCAGCTCCACGGCGACCAGGCAGAACGGGACGTAGGGGTCGGCCGCCACATAGGGGTGCGGGGGCTGGTAGCGGGCGTCGGTGTAGGACCAGATGCGACCCCGCCGCGAGAGCTCCACCGTCTCGAAGGACGTCGGAGGCACAGTCGGGGTTCCGGCAGTAGCTGCCCTCGGCCGGAAAGGCGTAGGTCCCGCACCCGTCGCAGCGCGACCCCAGCAGGGCCGGGGCGGCGCCGTCCTCGCCCGTCGTGAACCAGCCCTCCACCGCGGGCATCCGGGTGGGCTCGCCATCAACCGAGCCGCTCGATGATGGTGGCGTTCGCCTGCCCGCCACCCTCGCACATCGTCTGGAGCCCGTAGCGGGCCCCCGTGCGCTCCATCTCGTTGAGCAGCGTCGCCATGAGGCGCGCGCCCGAGCAACCGGTGGGGTGGCCGATGGCGATGGCGCCGCCGTTGGGGTTCACCCGCTCCATGTCGGCGCCGTACTCGCGCTCCCAGGCGAGCACGACGGACGCGAAGGCCTCGTTGATCTCGATCACGTCCATGTCCTGCAGTGACAGCTTGGCCTTGGCCAGCACCAGCTCGGTGGCCGGGATGGGGGCCGTCAGCATGATCTGGGGGTCGTTGGCCGCGACCGCGAAGGTGTGGAAGCGCGCCCGGGGCCGCAGGCCCAAGGACGACGCGCGCTCTTCGCTCATGATCAAGACGGCCGCGGCGCCGTCGGAGATCTGCGAGGAGGTCCCCGCCGTCACGGTGCCCGCCTCCGAGAAGGCCGGCTTCAACGCGGCCAGCTTCTCGAGTGACGTGTCGCGGCGGACACCCTCGTCGGACTCGATGCATCCCGCTCACCTCGGTCGCCCCCGGGACGTCGGGGTGGACCCGAGCCTCGAGGGCGACGATCTCGTTGGCGAAGCGGCCCTCGTCGTCGGCCCGGGCCGCCCGCTGGTGCGAGCGCAACGCGAACGCGTCCATCTCCTCGCGCGAGACCTTCCAGCGCCGCGCGATCTCCTCCGCGCATTCGCCTTGGTGGATGAGCTCGAAGCGTTGCTTGTAGAGAGGGCCGTAGGCCTCACCCGGCCCGGGCTCGGTCGTCGAGCCGATGGGGACGCGGCTCATCGACTCCACGCCCGCGCCGATGGTGACGTCCATGGCGCCGGCCATCACCGCCTGGGCCGCGAAGTGGATGGCTTGTTGCGCCGAGCCGCACTGGCGGTCGACCGTCGTCCCCGGGACCGATTCGGGGAACCCCGCCGCCAACGCGGCGTTGCGAGCGATGTTCATCGCCTGCTCCCCCACGGTCATGGTGCAACCCATCACGACGTCCTCGACCAGGGAGGGGTCCAGGTCGTTGCGGGCCAGCAGGGCGGCCAGCGGCTGCGCCGCCAAGTCGGTGGCGTGCCATCCCGACAGCCGCCCCCCTCGGCGTCCAACGGGGGTGCGGACGGCGTCGACGATCACGGCGTTGGGCATAAGAAACCCAATTCTGACCCCGAATCAGATTGGGCGCCAGACGCGGGCACACCGTCGTTCCCCCAGTGATGGACCAACATGAGTCCGTGCGCAGAGGATTCGCCGTTCTGGCCGGCCGCCTGTGCGCTGGTGGCCACGAGTTCGACACGGTTGGAGAGTCCCCCTCGGAGACGGCGATCATCAGGCTCGTGGTGGACTTCTTCGTCCGGACCCTCGTCTTCCATCGGCCGATCACGAGTAACTGAGCGGAACGCCACGTTGGCACGGCGCATGTCGCTGTGCCAGATTCGCAGAGCCATGGACCTGACGTTCAGCACAGAGCACGAGGCCTTCCGAGCCGAGGCCCGGGGCTGGCTGGCCGCGCACGTCCCGTCCGAGCCGCTCCCCTCGCTCGATACGGCCACGGGCTTCGAGGCGCACCGCCGCTGGGAGCGCACCATGTTCGAGGACCGCTGGTCCGTCGTGAGCTGGCCACCCGAGTACGGCGGGCGCGGCCTCGGGATCTTCGAGTGGCTCGTCTTCGAAGAGGAGTACTACCGCGCCCGCGCCCCCAAGCGGGTGTCACAGAACGGCATCTTCCTCCTCGCCCCCACCATGCTCGAGTACGGCACCGAGGCCCAGAAGGCGCGCTACCTGCCCGCGATGGCGAGCGGCGACGAGATCTGGTGCCAGGGCTGGTCCGAGCCCGACGCCGGCAGTGACCTGGCCGGCATCCGCTCGCGCGCGGCGCGCCACCCCGCCGGCGACGGCTGGGTGCTCAACGGTCAGAAGACATGGGCCAGCCGCGGGGCCTTCGCCGAGTGGTGCTTCGGCATCTTCCGCACCGACCCCGAGGCCGAGCGCCACCGCGGCCTGACCTACTTCCTCATCGCCATGGACTCGCCCGGTGTCACCGTGCGCCCCATCCCCCAGATCGACGGCGAGACCGGCTTCGCCGAGATCTTCTTCGACAACGTCGAGGTCCCCGAGGACCAGGTGCTGGGCGAGGTCGGCGCCGGCTGGTCGGTGGCCATGGCGACCGCCGGCTCCGAACGAGGGCTCTCGCTGCGCAGCCCGGCGCGCTACACCGAGGCAGCCGACCGCCTCTTGCAGCTCTTCGCGCAGCGCGGCGGCCCGGCCGCTTCCGCCGACGCCGTGGCGCGGGCGCACATGGACGCAGAGGCGTACAAGCTGCACACCTACTGGACGGCCACCCGGGTCGCGCGGGGACAACAGGTCGGCCCCGAGGCCAGCTGCAACAAGATCTTCTGGTCCGAGACCGACGTGGCCATCCACGCCGCGGCCCTCGATCTCCTGGGCTCCGAGGCGGAGCTGCTCCACGCGGGCGAGCCCGGCGAGTGGCTCGACGGGTACCTCTTCTCGCTGGCCGGGCCCATCTATGCCGGGACGAACGAGATCCAGCGCAACGTGGTCGCCGAGCGGCTGCTCGGGCTGCCGCGCGGCTGAGCGGAAACGGCAATGGACTTCGCGTTCTCCGAAGAGCAGGAGGAACTGCGCCGGGGCGTGCGCACGGTCCTCGACGCGGAGTGCACCGCCGACGCGCTGCGTGCGTTCGAATGGGCCGACGAGGCCGGCCGCTCCGAGCTCTCCCAGAATCGCTGGGGCGTGCTGGCCGAGCTCGGGGCGCCGGGGCTGATGGTGCCGGCAGCGGCGAACGGTCTCGGCCTGAGCGACGTCGACCTGGTGGTCGTGCTCGAGGAGGCGGGGTGGGCCTGCCTGCCCGAGCCGCTGCTCGAGACCGCCGCGCTCGCCGCGCCGACGCTCGCGGCCCTGCTGCCCGAATCGGCGGCGGCGTCCGCGCTCGGCGCGCTGGTCGAAGACGATGCCAGCTTCGCTGTCGGCGGCATCGACGTGTCCCCCGGCGGGATCACCTCACCCACCGAAGTGAGCGCCGACGGCACGCTGCGCACACCCCGCGTCGTCGGCGCCCGCGACGCCGCCCTCCTGCTGCTGGCCTGTCGGGACACCGAGTCGGGCTGGCAGCTGCACGCGGTGCCGGCGGTGTCGTGCCGCACGCAGTCCGCGCCGGCGCTCAGCTCGTCGCGTGATCTGTCCACCGTGCAGTGGCCCCTCGCCTCCGAGACACTGCTCGCGTACGGCGTGGCGGCCGAGGCGGCGGCGTCGCTGCTGGCTGACCGGGCCGCGGCCGGTACGGCCGCGCTCCTGATCGGGCTCGCCGACCGCATGCTGACGATGGCGGCCGCGTACGCCAAGGAGCGCCACCAATTCGGCAAACCGATCGGCAGCTTCCAGGCCGTCAAGCATCTCCTGGCCAACGCGCGGGTGGCGCTCGAGTTCGCCCGTCCCGCCACCTACCGTGCCGCCTGGTCGCTGGCCACCGCGCAGCCGACCCTCTCGCACGACGCGTCGATGGCCAAGGCGATGGCCTCCGACGCCGCCGACCTCGCGGCCCGCGTGGCCCTTCAGGTCCACGGCGCCATCGGCTACACGTGGGAGTGCGACCTCCACTTCTTCTTGAAGCGGACCTGGGCGCTGTCGCGGGCCTGGGGCGACGCCGCCACCCACCGTCGCCTCGTCCTGGCCCAGCTCAGGGGGAGCGCGACGGCCATGTCCGATTCCCGCCAGTAATCGTCACACCCGCGTGCCACGCTGGCACCCGTGATCGAGGACCCGGACCGCTGCTACCAGGCGGCGCAGAGCAAGGACGCCCGCTTCGACGGCTGGTTCTTCTGCGCCGTCACCTCGACCGGGATCTACTGCCGGCCGAGCTGCCCGGCCCGTACGCCGAAGCGTCAGAACGTCCGCTTCTACCCGACCGCCGCCGCCGCGCAGCAGGCCGGCTTCCGCGCCTGCCTGCGCTGTCGGCCCGACGCCACGCCGGGCTCGCCGGAGTGGAACGTGCGGGCCGACGTCGTGGCGAGGGCCATGCGGCTCATCCGTGACGGCGTCGTCGACCGCGAAGGGGTAGACGGTCTGGCGGGCCGCCTCGGCTACAGCACCCGCCAACTGAACCGGCTCATCACGGCGGAGGTGGGAACGGGGCCGCTCGCCTTGGCCCGTGCCCAGCGCAGCCAGACGGCGCGCATCCTGCTCGAGACGACCGACCTGCCCGTCGCCCATGTCGCCTTCGCCGCGGGGTTCGCCAGCGTGCGCCAGTGCAACGACACCGTGCGCCAGATCTTCGCCGACACGCCGACTGGCCTACGGGCCCGGGCCACCCGATCCGGGCGCGGCCGGAGCGACGTCACGCGCGCGAGTGCGCCACAGGCGATACGGCTGCGCCTGCCCTGCCGGCGGCCGTTCAGTCCGCTGTCGCTGCTCGAGTTCCTCGGCCTCCGTGCACTGCCGGGCGTGGAGTCGCTCGACGGTGCGTCCTACCGGCGCAGCCTGCGCCTGCCCCACGGCCATGCGGTCGTCACGCTCGCCGCGCCCGAGGCCTTCGGCGAGGAGTGTGGAAAGGGCGCGGGCGGCCCGTCCTACATGGAGGGCGAGCTGGTGCTCTCCGACCTGCGCGACCTCACGACCGCGGTGTCGCGCTGCCGCCAGCTGCTCGACCTCGACGCTGACCCCGTCGCCGTCTGGGAAGCCCTGCGCGGCGACGCGCGCCTGGGGCCGGTGGTCCAACAGGACCCGGGCCGGCGGGTGCCGGGCGCCGCCGATGGGTTCGAGCTCGCCGTGCGCGCCGTCATCGGCCAGCAGGTCTCGGTCCCCGGGGCCCGGACGGTCGCCGGCAAGCTCGTGCAGGCGGCGGGGGACCCGCTCCCCGGTGCCGACGGCACGATCACCCATCTCTTCCCGACGCCGACGGCGCTGGCCGAGCTGGCCCGCCGCGACCCGGGCGCCTTCCCCATGCCGGCGGGACGCCGGCGCGCCCTTGGCGCGCTGGCCGACGCGGTGCAACGCGGCGACGTCGTGATCGACCCGGGCGCCGACCCGACCGAGCTGCGCCGCTCGCTCGTCGGGCTCCCGGGCATCGGACCGTGGACGGCCGAGTACGTGGCCATGCGCGCACTGCGCGACCCGGACGCGTTCATGCCCACCGACCTCGGCATCCGCCGGGCGGCCCGGGCCATCGGCCTGCCCGAGGACCCCGCCCGTCTCGTTGTCGCCTGCGAGGGCTGGCGGCCGTGGCGGAGCTACGCCATGGCACACCTGTGGGCGCTGCCCGCGCCCGCCACCTCTATCCCGACCACATCGTTGAAAGGACGTGCGGCATGACGACCGCCCCCACCACGACCATGCCTCTCGACACGCCGATCGGCCGCCTCGTCCTCGAGTGCGACGGCGACGTGCTCGTCGGGGTCTGGCTGCCACACGAGCGGCGGCACGGGCGCCGCGACGTCGATGACGTCCCGCCCGTCCTCAAGGAGACCGCGACGCAGCTCGAGGAGTACTTCGCCGGCGAGCGCAAGGAGTTCGACGTCCCGATGGAGCTCGACGGCACCCCCTTCCAGCGCGAGGTGTGGACCGAGCTGACGCGCATTCCCTACGGGGAGACCATCAGCTACGGCGAGCTGGCCCGACGCGTCGGGCGCCCGAACGGACCGCGGGCCGTGGGCCAGGCCAACGGCCGCAACCCCATCCCCATCGTCGTCCCCTGCCACCGCGTGCTGGCGAGCAACGGGATCGGCGGCTACGGCGGGGGGCTCAAGGTCAAGCGGGCGCTGCTCGCCGTGGAGGGCGTGACCGCGTAAGGGCACAAGGACCCTGGCCGCCTCGGCCACCGCGGGGCACGATCGTCGCATGCGGACCTACGGCGACTACCTGCGCTGGCTGTACAAGGGCGGGCGGCCGAACCGTTTCGCCCGGTGGCAGAACCGATTGTCCGCGGTCGCGTTCTCGGCCGGCCTGCTGCCCTCTCGCGCCGGGACGCTCGAAGTCCGCGGGCGGCGCAGCGGGAAGCCCGTCTCGTTCCCAGTCGTGATCGCCGACTACGAGGGCGAGCGCTACCTGGTCTCCATGCTGGGACCGTCGGCGAATTGGGTGCGGAACCTCGAGGCCGACGGCGGCAAGGCCGAGCTGCGCCACGGCCGCCGCGAGGCGGTGCGCCTCGTGGAGGTCGATCCGGCCGAGCGGGCGCCCATCTTGCGCCGCTACCTCGCCCTGGCCCCAGGGGCGCGGCCCCACGTCCCCGTCGAGCGCGCCGCTCCGCTGGCCGAGTTCGAGCGCATCGCGCCCGACTACCCCGTCTACCGGGTGACGCCCAGGGCGGACGCCGCCTGATGACGGGCGCCGGCGCGCGTAAGGTGCGCCGGTGGAAACCGCTCAGAGTGTGCACGCTGCGTTCGACCTGACGGGCCGGGTGGCCCTCGTCACCGGGGCCGGCAGCGGCATCGGGCGCACGACGGCCGAGGTGCTGGCCGCTGCCGGTGCCACCGTGGTCTGCGCCGACATCGACGGCGGCGCCGCGGGCGAGACGGCGACCGGCATCCTGGGCCAGGGTGGGAAGGCGGAGCACGCGCAGCTCGACGTCTCGGTGCGCGGTGCGGCGGCGACGCTCGTCGGGCACATCACGGCCCGCCACGGCGGGCTGCACGTCATGTGCAACATCGCCGGGATCATGATCGACAGCTCCATCATCGACGTCGACCCGGACGAATTCGACCGCATCCTGTCGGTGAACCTCAAGGGCGTGCTGTACGGGTGCCAGGCCGCCGGGAGGGCGATGGTGGCCCAGGGCGGCGGTTCGATCATCAACATGGCCTCGGCCGCGGTGCTGACGCCGTCGCCTGGCATCGGGCCCTACGCCATCTGCAAGGCCGGCGTGGCCCAGCTGACGAAGTCGATGGCGGTCGAGGTGGGCGAGCACGGCGTCCGCGTCAACTCGGTGGCCCCGGGGTTCGTCCCGACCAACATGACGGCGCGTTACTACACGAACCCCGACGGCACGGTGAACGAGGCGGCGAAGGCCGCCACGCTGGCGCCCATGGCGCGCTTCGCCCCCATGCGCCGGGTGGGGGTGACGTCCGACGTCGCGTACTGCGTGCTGTATCTCGCTTCGGACGCCAGCTCCTTCGTGACGGGACAGCTGCTCAGCCCCAACGGCGGCGTCGCCATGCACTATTGATGATCGTCGCCGAAAGCCCGGGCCGAGCGAGACCACGAGCCCGGCCTGGACCATCTGCGCCGCACCGACCCGGTGCTGTCCCGCATCATCGACGCCCATCCGGGGTTCGACCCGCGCCTGGCTGGCCGGAGTTCCCTCCCATGGACCCATTCGGCGCACTGGTGTTCCAGGTCGTCGCCATCGCCGAGACATGGAGGCCCTACCGCAGTCTGGCCACCGCCTTGCTGTTTCAGGCCGCCTTCGACGCTCCACTGCCCGAGGACGGTCCGCGACACGATGGCGGCGGAAGCGGTTAGGTCAGGCGCACGAGGTCGAACTGACCCGTCGAGGTGTCGGAGACGATGACGGCCGGGCCGGGGCCGATCAGGACGACGGCCGATCCGACCCCCAGCGCATCGCCCACGGCGCCCTGCTGGTCGATGCGGAAGACGCACGAGGTCGGGGTCTGGGCGGACGACGGGCATGCCGCGTTGACGCCGGCCGGCTCGAGCACGAGTGGCCCGGCGGCCGAGTCCACGACGCTGCTCGTCACCGTGCCGCTGTACGTCCCGATCAGGCGCAGGGTGGTGGCGTCGTAGGTGGTGAACGCCGCATCGAGGCCCTGCCCGGCGGGCTCGCTGACCCACACGGCGTCACCGGCGACGACGTCGACGTACTGCACGCCGCCACCGAGCCCGTTGGGCGTCGCCGCCAGCGCCGGCCCGGTGGCGACGGACCCGTCGGGGCGCCGCACGGACAGCTGGTGGCCGGCACTCTCGTAGTAGATGGAGCCGTCGGACCCGATGGCGTCGCCCAGGCCGCGCACGAGGAGGCGCGGCCCCGCTGACGACGCCGGGTCGATGCGGTACACGCTGACCACGTTGCCCTGGGTGACGGACACGAGCACGCCGCCGCCGGCGGCGGCCAGTGCGACCAGGTCGTTGTTGGAGCTGTTCGCCGCGTTCACGGCCGGCATGGTCCACTGCCCGTCCTGGTTGCCGCTGGCGCGGCCGTAGGCGTACACGGTCGAGTAGGTCGCGACGTAGAAGTTGGTGTCGTCGGCCGCCAGCGCGGCGATGCCGGTGGGGATGTGCTCGGCGATGGCGGCGGGACCGTTGCCGTCCACCACCCAGGCCACCGAGGGCGACGGGCTGGTCGGGTCCTGGGCCGCGGCGAACACGGCGCCGTCGGGGCTCTCGGCCGCGGTCACACGGTCGGCCGAGAAGGGAAGCGGGATCGGCGATCCGGGCTGCAAGGGCCCCGTGGTCGACACCGGGGGCAACGTCGAGGCCGGTGTCGCGGTCGTCGTGGTCGTCGACTTCGGCGCGGCGCCCCCGTGGTGCGTCGTTGTGGTGGTGGCGGCCTGCGGGGTGGTGGGTCCCGAGCTGCACGACGCCAGCACCAGTGCGGCCACCGCCGCCAGCGCGGCCGCCACGGCCCGGAACCCCAATTGCACAGTCGGGCGAGGGTTCCCGGGCATGCGGGCCAGTATGGCGTGCGACGGCACCGCTTCCGTGCCGGCCACGCGGCGAGTGTTTCGCCGCTAGGCCGGTCGCACCAGGAGGCCCTCGAGCACGTGTCCCGTGCCCGACACCGAGCCGGCCACCATGTTCGCCCCGACCAATTGGTTGTAGTCGCGCGTGAAGTCCTGGTACGAGGCGGTCGCGAGCGCCGGTGACCAGGTCAAGTACCCGAAGAAGGCTCGTGCCCCGTCGAAGAACGAGACGTAGCGGTAGCTCTCGGCGCGCACGTAGGAGGTCATGGCCTGCACGTAGACCTCGTCGAGCGGCTCCCAGAAGCTGTAGCTCTTCACCTCGAGCTCGGCCGGCGCCCCCGCCGGACCCTGGCCCTCCCCCGTCGACGGCTTGTCCAGCCAGGTCTCGTCCATGACGAGCGGCTTGCGGGCCGACTGTGCCGCGGCCGTGTCTTCGCGCAGATTGGCGATCTGGCCGGGTCCAAAGGGATAGACATGCACGTCGAGGTAGTCGATGGAGGTCTGCGCCAGCAGGGCGCGATCGATGGCGGGACTGCTCCAGGTACCCGTCCCCGCCCCCACCTGTGTGCTCCCACGACGGAGCCCATGAAGCTCGCTCCGCACGACCTCGACCGCCGACGAGGGGGTGTCGACGTCCACGCCGAGGGCATCGGTGAAGGTGTCGGGCTCGGAGAGCACCGTGAGGTATGCGGGACGGAGGTCGCCGATGATGAGCTGTGCCTCCCGACGCTCGCCTTGCTCGTAGCCCTGGAGGGTGAGCCCGGCATAGCTGACATCGAGCGATGTGAGCGGCGTGCCGACGAACACGGGGTTCTCCTCCACCGACAGCACCATGTGATGCCGGCGGACCTCCCGGGCGACGCTCTCGTAGAAGCTGAGATAGCTCGAGTGCCCCGAGGTCGTCGGGAGCAAGAGGGGATAGGACACGTCGACCGTCACGCCCTCGACGCCGAGCCTCTGGAACGCATCGAGCTCCACGGACACCCCTTGGAGCGCTCGAGGGGACAGGAGCCCCGTGCCGATGTTCCCGTTGGCCGCCAACAGCTCGGCGCCCATCGTTGTCCTGGCGTGCGCCGGGCTCCGAGGCACCTGACTCGTGAACGCAGCCAGTTCGGACCGCACGCCCTCGTATGCGGCCTGGTAGGCGGCCGGCACCGGTGACGCCGGTGACGCCGGGACGCGACGCTCGACGCCGCACCCGCGCCCCAGGTGACCGCGGCACCGGCGAACACGCTCCCCAACACGATCACGGCCGCCCCACGGGCCAGAGGTCCACGCACGTCGCGGTCCTCCGGTACGCCTCGACATGGTCCCAGTGTGCGCACCGGATGTGAGCGAACTGTGACGCGTGCGGGTACCGTGCGGCCCATGGCCACCACCCGCGAGATCTCGTATGAGGCCGACGGCCGCACCATGGTCGGCACCCTCGCCCTGCCCGAGGGCACCGACCGTCGACCCGGCGTCCTCGTCTGCCACGAGGGACCAGGACTCGACGACCACGCCCGCTCCCGGGCCGTCCGCCTGGCGGACGAGCTGGGCTACGTCGCCTTTGCCCTCGACTACCACGGCGGGGGGCAACCGCTGGCCGACCGGACGCAGATGATGGCTCGGTTGGGCGAGCTCAGGGAAGACCCCGAGCGCGCCCGAGCCATCGCCACGGCCGGACTCGACGTGCTGCGGGGCGAGGGGCGCACCGACGGCGATCGCCTCGCCGCCATCGGGTACTGCTTCGGCGGCACCCTCTCCCTAGAGCTGGCGAGGGGCGGTGCCGACCTCGGCGCGGTCGTCGGTTTCCACTCCGGGCTGGCCCCGGCCCGGCCCGAGGACGCACGGAACATCCGCGGCAAGGTGCTGATGCTGATCGGCGCCGACGACCCGATCGTGGACAACGCCCAGCGACGCGACTTCGAGGAGGAGATGCGCGACGGCGGGGTCGATTGGCAGCTGCACGTCTACGGCGGCGCGGTGCATTCGTTCACGAACCCGCGCGCGTCCGGCGTCGACTTGCCGGGTATCGACTACCACGAGCCGACCGACCGGCGCTCGTGGCAGGCCATGCTCGACCTCTTCCACGAGGTCTTCGGCTGAGCCCGTCGGGCGGCACCCGCCCGTTTCTGACGCCCCGTCAGGTGCGGGCTACGCTCGATGTCCATGCCCGAGCCCCTGCCGAAGATCGTCTCGGTGGACGACCACGTCGTCGAGCCACCCAATGTGTGGCAGGACCGCCTCCCCGCTCGGTACGCCGAGGTCGGACCGCGCATCGTGCGGGCGCCCATGCCCGAGGTGGAGTTCCGGGGCGGGCAGCTGAAGGTCAAGCCCGGCGCCGAGGGCATACCGGTCGACTGGTGGTACTACGAGGACCTCAAGCGGCCACTGCTGCGGGTCGACTCCGCGGTGGGCGTGCCGCGCGAGGAAGTGACCATGAAGGGCGTCACCTACGAGGACATGCGGCCGGGCTCCTACGAGGTGAAGCCCCGGCTCGACGACATGGACGCCAACCACATCGAGGCGGCGCTGTGCTTCCCCACCTTCCCGCGCTTCTGCGGCCAGACCTTCACCGAGGCCAAGGACAAGGAGCTGGGGCTGCTCTGCGTGCAAGGCCTACAACGACTGGATGGTCGAGGAGTGGTGCGGCGACTCGGGCGGGCGGCTCATCCCGCTCTGCCTCATCCCCCTCTGGGACGTGGAGCTGGCCGAAGCCGAGGTGCGGCGCAACGCGGCGCGCGGCGTCCGCGCCGTCTGCTTCAGCGAGATCCCGCCCTTCCTGGGCCTGCCGAGCGTGCACGACCCCGACCACTACTGGGACCCCTTCTTCGGGGCCTGCGCCGAGACCCAGACGATCGTCAACATGCACATCGGCAGCTCGTCGAAGATGCCGTCGACCTCGGCCGACGCGCCCCCGGCCGTGGGGTCGACGCTCACGCACACCAACGCCACCTTCTCGCTGGTCGACTTCCTCTTCAGCGGCGTGTTCGTGCGCTTCCCCGACCTCAAGGTGGCCTACTCCGAGGGCCAGATCGGGTGGATCCCCTACATCTTGGAGCGGGCAGACACGGTCTGGCTCGAGAACCGCGGCTGGGGCGGCGTCGCCGACATCGTGCCCGAGAAGCCATCGAGCTACTTCAAGGACCACGTGTGGGGCTGCTTCTTCGACGACGCGCACGGGCTGAAGTCGGTCGAGGAGATCGGCGAGGACAACATCACCTACGAGTCGGACTACCCGCACTCGGACTCGACCTGGCCGAACACGCTGGAGATCGCCGAGAAGCAGATGGCGGAGCTCACCGACGCCCAGCGCCGCAAGATCGTGCGGGGCAACGCGATCAAGCTGTTCGGCCTCGACCTCGTCGCCTGAACCGGCCCGTCCGCGGCCTGACGCATGGACCTCCGCTACACCGCGTCCGAGCAGGCGTTCCGCACGGAGCTGCGCGGCTGGCTGGCCGCCACGCTGCCGGCCGTGGGCGAGCCACCGCCCCATGACGACTGGCCCGCCCGGCGGGCCTTCGACCTGCGCTGGCAGCACCTCCTCTTCGAGGCGGGCTACGCCGGCGTCGACTGGCCGGTCGAAGGTGGCGGGCGCGGCGCCTCGCCGGTGGAGCAGCTGATCTTCAAGGAGGAGTGCGAGCGGGCGGGCGCGCCCTACGTCGGGGTGAACTTCGTCGGGCTGCTGCACGCGGGACCGACGGTCATCGCCGAGGGCACCCGCGCCCAGAAGGAGCGCTACCTCCCGGCGATCCTGCGCGGCGAGGAGGTGTGGTGCCAGGGCTTCAGCGAGCCCGACGCGGGGAGCGACCTGGCCTCCCTGCGCACCCGGGCGGTGCGCGACGGCGACCACTACGTCGTCACCGGCTCGAAGATCTGGACGTCCTATGCGTTCGTGGCGGACTTCTGCGAGCTGCTCGTGCGCACGGGCGACGAGGGCAACCGCGGCATCACGTGGCTCATCATGCCCATGGACTCGCCCGGCATCGAGATCCGGCCGCTGCGCACCATCGCGGGCACGCTCGAATTCGCCGAGCTGTTCCTCAACGAGGTGCGGGTGCCGGTGGCCAACCGGGTCGGCGAGGAGAACGACGGCTGGCGCGTGACCATGGTCACCTTGTCCTTCGAGCGGGGCACCGCCTTCGTGGGCGAGCTCCTCGAGTGCGTGCGGTTGCTGCGCGAGCTGCGCCAGCTCGTGGCGCGTCTCGGGTTGCAGGGGGACGCCGGCCTGGCCCGGCGCATCGGACACCTGGTGGCGGCGTTCGACGCGCTGTGGGCGCTCACCAAGCGCAACGTCTCCGAAGCGACCCGGACCGGCGTCCCGGGCATCGGCGGCTCGGTGTTCAAGCTCTCGTTCTCCGAGCACTCCCAGGCCCTGGGCGACCTGGCCATGGAGGTCCTGGACCGGGCTGCGCTGTGCGCCGACCCGCTGCTCGGCAGCGACGGCTCCCCGCTCGGCAACGATGAGCAGCTGGCGGCCTGGTTCAAGGCCATCTCGTCGACCATCGCCGCCGGCACCTCGCAGGTGCAGCGCAACATCGTGGGCGAGCGCATCCTCGGGCTGCCGAGGTCACGCTGATGGACTTCCGCGTCGGTGACGACCAGCGCGCGCTGGCCGAGGGCATCCGGGCCATGGTGGCGGGGCGCCTCCCTCTCGAGCGCCTGCGCGCCCGGGAAGGCGACGACCGCGCCATCGGCGACGACGACTGGGCCGCGCTGGCCGAGACGGGGGTGTTCGCGCTGACCTTGCCCGAGCCGGCCGGCACCGGCCTCGGCATGGCCGACGCCGTCGTCGTCTTCGAAGAGCTGGGGCGCGCGCTCGTGCCGGGTCCCCTCGTGGGCACGTTCCTCGCGGCGAGCGCCGGCTTGGTGCACGGAGCGGCCGAGGGCGGGGCCAAGGTCGGCGTGCACGGCGCCGGCGCCGGGCCGATCCTGGTGGAGCACCTGGCCTCGCTGGACGGACTCCTCGTCTTCGGCACCGGCGGAGGGCGGGGGACGCGCCTGCTGGCCCCGGCCCCGGACGGCGCGGGGGCGGAACGACTCCGGGCCCCGCTCGACCCGTTGACGCCGATGTGGCGGCTCGAGGCGCTCCCCGGCGGCGAGCCCGTGGCCGATCCCGAGGATCGCCTGGCGCGCCACGGTGCGCTGCTCACGGCGGCGCTGCAGGTCGGCCACGCGACCGAGGCGCTCGATCTCGCCGTGGCCTACGCCAAGGAGCGCCACCAGTTCGGCAAACCCATCGGCAGCTTCCAGGCCGTCAAGCACATGTGCGCCGACATGCTGGTGCGCGCCGAAGTCGCGCGGGCCGGCGTGCACGCCGCGGCCTGCCTGGCCGACGCGCCCGACGTCGTCGCGTCGGAGGCCCAGGCGCGCGGGCTGCGCGCCGGGCGAATTCTTCGAGCGGGCGGTCCGGGGCGCCAAGCTGCTCGCCGACGAGGCCGCGCTCGGGAACGCCCGCGGCGCCATCCAGGTGCACGGCGGCATGGGGTTCACCTGGGAGGTGCCCCTGCACCTCCACCTCAAGCGGGCGCGCGTCCTGTCGACCACGTTCGGCACCCCGGCCGACCAGGCGGCCGCCATGGCCGCGTACGCGTGAGCGAGCCCGTGCAGCACCCCATCCGACTGGAGCGCCACCGATGACAGACCCGTCCCTCCTTCCCGCCGACGTCGTACGCACCGTCCCCGAGGGGGAGGTCGTCTACGGCATGCAGCTGCCCATTCAGTCACAGTCGACGCTCTACGTGGCCGACTGGGAGAAGGAGGCCGGGCCGTCGGAGCTGGCCCGCATCGCTCGGGTGGCCGACGAGGCGGGCTTCTTCTACCTCGGCGTGTGCGACCACACCGCGATCCCGCGCCGCCTGGCCGAAGCCATGGGCACCATCTGGTACGACACGACGGCGACGCTGGGCTGGCTGGCCGCGCTGACCAGGCAGACCCACCTGCTCTCCCACGTGCTGATCCTGGCCCAGCGCCACCCGCTGCGCGCGGCCAAGGAGCTCTCGACGCTCGACCATCTCTCGGGTGGCCGCCTCATCGTGGGCGTCGGCGCGGGCCACGTGCCAGAGGAGTACGAGCTGTTGACGGGCGACTTCGAGGAGCGCGGCCGCCACACCGACGAGGCCGTCTCGGCGCTCGCCCGCTGTTTCACCGAGGAGTTCCCGGACCTGCCCGGCCCGCGCTTCCCCGCCCGCGACATGGGGCAGGGACCGCGCCCGGCGCGCCAGCCCCGCCCGCCCATCTGGATCGGCGGCTCCTCCCCGGCGGCCATCCGGCGCACGGCGGCCTTCGGCGACGGCTGGCTTCCCCAGGGGACACGGCGGCGCGACCTGCCGGGCCAGATCGCCCGTCTGCGCGAGCTGCGAGCCGAGCTGCGGGGCGGCGCGCCGCTCGACATCGGCACCATCGTCGAACCGATCTACCTGAGCGCCGGCGGTTCGGGGTGGGACCTGCCGAACTGGGTCCTCACGGGTGGCGCCGAGGAGGTGGCCGCGTCGCTGCGCGAGCTGGTGGGGATGGGCGTCAACCACCTGCAGGTGCGCTTCATGGCCCGGAGCTCCGAGGAGTTCTGCGAGCAGACGGCGCGTTTCGGCACCGAGGTCGGGCCCCTGCTGAACCGCTGAGCGGTCCGCGGCCATAGGGTGGAAGGCGGATGTCGTTCTTCTCGTACGCGCTCGGTGCTGTCCTGCTCATCCTCGTGCTGCTGCGCCAGGTCAGGGTCGTCCCGGTCCCGCGGCTGTACCACCCCCGCCTCCCGGTGATCCTGGGCGTCATCGGGCTCTTGGAGCTGTTCTCGTACACCGGCGACCACCACGTGACCTCGGGTGCCTGGCTGTGGGTGCTCGCCAGCCTGGCCGTCGGCGCCGTCGGTCTGGGCGCACTGCGCGGCCTCTCCATGCGGGTGTGGGCGAGCAACGGCTGGGTGGTCCGCCAGGGCAACGCGGTCACCATGGCGCTGTGGCTGGTGTCGCTGCTGGTGCACTTCGCGGCGGACAGCGCCGGCAACCACTCGGGCGGGGCCGGGCTCGAAGCGGCGAGCTTCCTCCTCTATCTGGGCCTGACGCTCGGCGTGCAGTACTACGTCGTGTTCCGCCGGGCCGCTGCCACTGTGGGAGCAGCTCGGGCCGAACGCCGGCCGGCCGCTGCAGGTGCACTTCTCCCAGGGGCCGGGTGCCTTCTTCGCCACCTTCCGCTCGGAGGGCGCCGGCCCGGCGCAGTGGGGACCCGCCGGCGGACCTGCGCCCACGCCGTACGACCCCAACGTGATTGACGCGGAGGTCGTGGAGGACGACGACGATCACGGGCCACCCGAGCTGCACGCGCCGCGCTGATCGTTCCTACACTCGGCGTCCGTGACGACGCCCCGCACCTTCAGCCAGAGGCCCTACGTCGGCCCGCCCGGCTCGACCGAGCTCCTGCTCGTCCGCCACGGCGCATCGGCCGACTCCGTGGAGGGCGAGTCCTTCGAGCTCGTCGAGGGCCAGGGCGACCCGCCGCTGTCCGAGGCGGGCCGGCACCAGGCCGAGCAGGTGGCGTTGCGCCTGGCCCACGAGCCCATCGACGGTGTGTACGTCAGCACCCTGCGGCGCACGGCCCAGACCGCGGCGCCCCTCGTCGACCGGACCGGCATCGTCCCCGTCGTCGACGCCGACCTCCGCGAGGTCTACCTCGGCGAGTGGGAGGGGGGCCTGCTGCGCCAGAAGGCGGTGGACCGTGATCCCATGTTCGACGCGGTGTTGCGCGAGGAGCGCTGGGACGTCGTCCCCGGCGCCGAGTCCCGCGCCGCGTTCGGGGGTCGCCTGCGGGCGGCCGTCGAGCGCATCGCAGCCTCGCATCCCGGTGGGCGTGTCGTGGTGTTCAGCCACGGCGCCGCCATCGGCGAGATCATGGCCCAGGCCAGCGGCTCCACCCCCTTCGCCTTCATCAACGCCGACAACGCGTCGCTCTCGAGGATCGTCGTGACGCCGGAGCGCTGGATCGTGCGGGGCTACAACGACACCGCGCACCTCAGGGAGTGAGCCGCCGGAGGCGGCCGCAGTCGCGGGCGAGCAGTCAGGTGGTGAACGAAGGACGCGCATGCGGGCGCAATTGATCACGACCCGCCTCAAGCCGGGGAGGAGGACCAACTGCCGAGGGTGATCGAGCAGTTGAAGGCGGCCGAACAGCCGGACACCGGATTGGTGCGATCGACCGCCATGCGGGACCAGAACGACCCGCTCAAGGTCTACATGATGGGGTGTTCGACAGCGAGGAGAGCGCCCGCGCCCGCGAACAGGATCCTCGCCGTGAAGAAGGTCTGGAGGCGGTCCGGGCGACGATGGCCGAGATCTTCGACGAGCCACCGGCATTCACCGACTTGATCGTCGTCGGCGAGTCGGCCTACAGGGCCGACCCGCCTCAGGCGTGCCGTCCCTCGGCGGCCGCAGCCCGTCCTGGATCATGACCAGGAGCCGCTCGCTCTGACCCGGCTTAGCGTCGCGCTCATGCACATGGACCCGAGGAGCTGCATCAGGTCCGGCCCGTCGAGATCGGTGCGCACGACGCCGACCTCCTGCGCCGGGAGCAGCACCAGGTCGATGGCGGCCTCGATGCGCGCGAGTTGAGCCGGAGCTGCGGGTTCTCCTCGAAGGCCTCTGTGGAGCTCGTTCAGGAAGGTCCGCTTGGTGCTGGCGTAGCGGACGAGCCTCGAGCCAGGCGACGAGCGCGGGCCACGGCTCGAGGTCCGCCGCGAATCCCTCGCTGAGGACAGGAGCCCGTCGACGTCCTCCCGGTAGACCGCCTCGACGATGTCGATCCGCTTCGGGAAGTGCCGGTACAGCGTCCCCGCCCGGACGCCCGCCTCCTTGGCGATCGCCTCGAGGGACGCAGCCGCCGCCCTGCTCGAGGAAGACCTTCCTCGCGGCGGCCACCAACTTGTCGTAGTTGCGCCTGGCGTCGGCCCGCATCGGGCGGACCGGGCCGCCATCGTCCGCGCCGGGTGGCTCGGCGTGATCGACGGTCGTGCCAGCCAGCCCCTGCTCGGTCATCGTCCTGCCTCCCTCCTGGGCCCTTCGATGCGTTGCAAAACGGAGGAACCCTCCGTATACTATCCGGAGGAAGCTTCCGCTTATCCTCACGATAACAGCGGAAAGGTCGTACACCATGCCCCATGCCACCAAGTTCTCGAGTCGCGCCGAAACGGGCGGACGGACGCCCCCCGGCGGCCCGGGTCCGCGCCGGCGGCTCCGCCAGCCCCACCGTGTTCCTGTTCGTGATCCTCACCGCCCAGCTCATGGTGGTCCTGGACGCCACGATCGTCAACGTCGCCCTGCCGCACATCGAAGAAGGTCTCCACTTCTCGGGAGCGGCCTCTCCTGGGTACTCAACGCCTACCTCCTCACCTTCGGCGGGTTCCTGCTGCTCGGGGCCCGATCGGAGACCTCATCGGGCGCCGCCGGACCTTCCTGGCCGGCATCGCGGTCTTCTCGGGCAGCTCACTGCTCGGTGGGTTCGCGGTCACCGGCTCCATGCTGCTGGCGGCGCGGGCGGCCCAGGGCGTCGGGGCCGCCCTGGCCGCCCCTTCCGCGCTGGCCCTGCTGACCACCGTGTTCTCCGAAGGCCCCCAACGCGTGCGGGCCATCGGCCTCTTCACGACGGTGTCGGCCGCCGGAGGCGCCATCGGCCTCGTGGCGGGTGGGATCCTGACCGAGGTCGCCTCGTGGCGCTGGGTGATGTTCGTCAACGTGCCGATCGGCCTGGTGGTCTGGTGCATCGGCCGCGTCGTGCTGCACGAGACCGAGAGCCGCCACGGCCACTTCGATCTGGCCGGCGCCCTGACGTCGACGACCGGCATGGCGAGCGTCGTGCTCGGACTCGTCGAGGCGGGTGCCGACGGGTGGACGAGCCCCGTGACCCTGGGCGCTCTCGGGACGGGCCTGGCCCTGCTGGCCCTCTTCGTCCACATCGAGACACGTGCAGAGGAGCCGATTCTCCCGCTTCGCCTCTTCGCCAACGCCGACGCGCACCACCGCCAACGTGTCCCGGGGGTTGATGTACGCCGGCATGTACGGGATGTTCTTCTTCCTCGGGCAATTCCTCCAAGACGTCGAGGGTTACTCGCCCCTGCGGGCCGGCATCTGCTTCCTCCCGATACCGATCTCGGTGTTCGTGTCGTCGCAGCTCGTCAGCAGGGTCTTGACCAACCGCATGCACCCGAAGGCGCTGATGCTCTCGGGCCTCGGCCTCGCGGTCGTCGCCCTCGCCCTGTCGACCCAGTTGCACGCCGGCAGCGGCTACGGCCAGATCGTCGATCTGCCTGGTCCTGCTCGGCCTCGGGTCGGGCACCTCGCTCGTGTCCCTGACCACGGCCTCGCTGGCGGGCGTGGACCCGCACGACGCCGGTGCCGCGTCGGGTCTGGTCAACGTCATGCAGCAGGTCGGGGCTGCGCTGGGCCTGGCCGTCCTGGTGACCGTCCTGGACGCCACCGCGGGTCGCTCGCAGCTCGGCGCCGGGGTCGGCGCAGCCGCCTCCCTCGTCCACGGGCTCGACGTCACCTTCGCCGTCGCCGCCCTCTTCGCCCTCGCCGCCATGGTCATGGTCGCCGTGTTGGTGAGGCTCCCGGCGCCGGAACGCCGCACCGCCACGGTGTCCGGTGAGGTGGAGGGGCTCGAGCTCGAGCTCGTCGACGGAGAGGGCTTCGAGTGGGCCGACCCGGAGCTGGTGGCCTGAGCGGCGGACCGGCGTGGGAGGTTCACCTTCCCGGCACGCCCTCCGAGCCCGCGCCAGACTCGCGTCGATGAGCCCGGGCTCGAAGGGCAAGCGGCCACGCAAGCCCAAGCACAAGCTGCCGCCGGTGCCCGACTACGTCCGCTACACCGGCGGCGGCAGGCGCTACTGGCGGCTCGGCGGCCCGCTCACCCGGGACCGCGAGGCCGAGGCCCTGGCGGCCCAGCGCAGGCGCCCACCGGGCCGGTTGGGCCGTCTCGTGCTTGCGGGTGCTCGGGAGGCGGGAAGGTGCCGCCGCAGTAGATGCTCAGTCGTGCAACGGATGCGCTGCGAAGAAGGCCCACATGATCTGGTCGGCCGAGATCGCCATCGTGGTGTAGCCGACGACGGACGCGATCTCCCGCGAGACGGCGCTGCCGGGCCAGGCGTGCCCACCGCCGCTCACGCGGTAGAGCTCCACGTCGTCGCCATGGGGGCAGGAATAGGCGATGAGGGTGACGCTCGTGGCGACGCTGCGCTCGGTGGGCCTGGGGGCGCAACCGTTGCGCCGGGCCCAGGCGGCCGTGACGGCCGGGATCGAGGGACCGGTGCGCAGCTTCTTGAGCGTCTCCTTGCTGAGGCCCTGCCCGAGCGTGCGGCCCGATCCGTCGGGTGCCGCCAGTTTGAGAGAGGACGGTCCCAGCCCCCCGGTGTAGGACACGAACGGGTCGGCGGTGCCGTGGAAGGCGACTACGGGCACGGGGCGCGACGGGTGACACCCGGCCGGGTCCTCGATTCCGGCCACGGGAGCGACCGCAGCCACCTGGCCGGCGTCGACACAGGCGAGGGTGGACGTGAGGAAGGCCCCGTTCGAGTAGCCGGTGACGAAGACGCGGTTGCGGTCGACGCAGAGCGTCGTGTCGATGGTGTGCAGCAGCCCCCCGATGAAGGCGACGTCCTTGCTGGCAAATCCGGTCTGCCACATGGGCACCGGCGTCGGTGACCTGGGGCGTGATGGTGATGAAGCCATGCGTGTCCCCGTACGCACCGAGACCGGACAGTGTCACTTGGAGCGAGGCGGGCTCCTCGTACCCGTGCAGGTCGATGACCACGGGCAGCGGCACCCGGCCGGTGTACGAGGGCGGGACCTCACGCACGTAGCCGCCGTCGTCACCCCCGGCGGCGAGCACCTGGCTCGACTTCCCGGGCGCGACGGGCTGGGCCAGCGTGCAGCCCGCCGAGGGCGCGGGCAGGGACGGCCGAGGCCGCCGGCGGCCGCACCGGCCCCGGCACCGAGGGGGGCCAGGGGGACGAGCGCGCTCAGCCCTGCGAGCACGCCGAGCGCGACCGACCCGGCGGGTCCGCGTGCGTCGTGACTGCCCCATTCCCGTTGCCCCTCTTGTGCCGGCTCGCCCCGAAAGGTAGCCGGGAAGGGAGGGTGGGATCAGGCGCGCCCTCCGGCAGACGAGGAGGGGCGCAACTCGGCGATCACGGAGGGCCCGGAGGCCTCGTCCAGGGCCGATTCGATCACCTCGGTGATCTCCGCACCGACCAGCTCGTCCCGTTCGAGCAAGGCGTCGCGCAAGGCCTCCACGACTTCGGGGTGGGCCTCCACGATGGCCTTGGCCGCGTCGCACGAACCCATCAGCAACGCATCGAGCTCCGCCCGGGCGGCCTTGTCGCCGAGCACCTTGTCGACCAGGCTCCCCTCGAAGTAGCCGCTCCCGGCCGCGGCCACGGAGATGAGGGAGTTGCCCATGCCGCAGGCCCCGATCATCTGGGCGCCGATGGTGGTCGCGGCGGCCAGGTCCGAGGCCGGGCCGGTGGAGACCTCGTCGAACCAGTGCTCCTCGGCCACCATGCCGCCCATGGCGATCTGCAGCAGCGCGCGCAGCTCCTCGCTGCTCTTCGTGAAGCGCTCCTCGGTGTCGGAGTGCTGGAGCAAGCCGAGCGAGTCGCGGCGCTTGACGATGGAGAGCACGTCGAGCTGGCGGGTCTGGCCCACGAAGTAGGCCACCGTCGCGTGGCCGGCCTCGTGGGTTGCGACCCGGGTCCGCTCGTCGGGCGTGTAGATGGTCTCGTCGGTCACGCCGAGCTCGACGAGCATCTTGGCCTCCGCCACGTCGGACATGGTCATGGCGGAGCGGCCGTGGGTCAGGGCGATGACGAGCGCCTCGTCCATGAGCCGCTCCAGTGCGGCGGGCGAGTACCCGAAGGTCATGCCGGCGACGATGTCGACGGCGCCGTGCTCGTCGAGGTCGGCGGCGTGGGCCTTCTTGCCCAGGTAGTAGGCGATGATGTCGGCCCGGGCCCGGCGCCCGGGGAGCCCGAAGTAGATCGTGCGGTCGAACCGGCCGGGCCGGATCAGCGCCGGGTCGAGGTCGTCCTTGCGGTTGGTGGCGCCGACGACGAGCACGTTGGCGGGGACGACGGCCGGCTTGCGCAGCTTGCCGCCGTCGGGCAGGTAGCGGTTGACCAGGTCGATCCAGGCCGAGGAGAAGCGCTGCCCCCGGGTCGGGGTGTCGAAGGACTGCAGCTGCACGAGCAGCTCGTTGACGACGCCGGACACGCCCTCGGTCCCGCCGCCGCCGCCCATGCCGCGCCGCGTGGCGCCGATGGCGTCGATCTCCTCGATGAAGCCGATGGCGCCGCCCTCTCTGTGGGCGTACTTGCGCAGCTGCTTGAAGTAGGAGCGGATCTTGCGGTTCGTCTGGCCGTAGTACATCGACTGGAAGGCCGAGGCGGAGACGAAGAGGAAGGGGACGTTGGCCTCCTTGGCCATCGCCTTGGCCACGAACGTCTTGCCGGTCCCCGGCGGGCCCTCGAAGAGGACGCCGCGGCGCGCCGAGCCGCCCATGGTGTCGCGGAACGTCTGGTGGGCGAGGAAGAGGTTGATGGAGCGCACCACCTCGGCCTTGATGCCATCGATGCCGACGAGGTCCTCCAGCCCCACGGCGGTCTCGCCGGGCCGGACGAGCGTGTGCGGCGAGCGCCCGGCCCCGACGAGCGGCACCAGCATCACCGCCCCGAGCATCAGGCAGATCAGCATGATGGGGAGCGCGCCGCCGAGCCAGTGCGGGAAGTGGACCGACGGGAAGATGCCGTGCCCGGTCAGGCCGCGCACGACGATCCAGCCCCACACGAGTGCACCGACGGCGACGAGGCGCCGGAGCCGGATCTGGCGGCGACGCTCCCGGGCACGAGTCACGTCGGCGCTGCCGAGGATGGACTGCCCCACGATCCCGGACACGGACTCGCCGGAGTCGGCACCGGTCACGGGGCGCGCGGGGAAGGGACCGTATCGGCAGGCCGACTCATGACCAGACTCCGTTCATCCCCCGTGGACTCTTTCCAATCTAGAGAATCGCACAGATCTTGTGACCTTGCGCAGAGCAAAAAGTCATAAATGACCGCAATTGGGCCCCCTCATGTGCCGGATCCCGCACCCACTGGGGCAGGTGGACGAGGGTGCCGTCGGGCCGGGGGCGGCCGGTGAAGACGACCCGGACCGGCTCGCCGATCTCGATACCGGCGGGGTCGACGCCGTTGATGTCGCCGCCCGGCCCGGTGACCAGGTTGCCGACCATGCGCAGGCTGGGCTTCTCGGCCAGCGTGACGGTGATCACCGGGAACGGCGTGTACGGGCGCGTAGGCAGGAAGCACCGGGGGGTGCACCACCACGAAGGACCAGATGACCCCCCGCCCGGAGACGGCCCGCCAGGAGCGCTCGGTCGACTGGCACTCGGGGCACATGACCCGCGGCGGGAACCGCAGCGCGCCGCAGGCATCGCAGGCCTGGACCCTGAGCTCGCCCGCGGCGGTGCCCGCCCAAAACCCTTCGGACTCCTCGT
Source organism: uncultured Acidimicrobiaceae bacterium (assembly GCA_963728845.1). GTDB lineage: Bacteria > Actinomycetota > Acidimicrobiia > Acidimicrobiales > RAAP-2 > Bog-473. The sequence continues at coordinate 110,130 of CAVSLS010000005.1, read as the reverse complement.
CGCCCAGCGGCAGGAGGAAGGTCTCTGCTCCCGCTGGCGCCGCGTCGGTGGTCACGGGCCCAGTCTCGCCCCGGGGCGGGTGCCCGTGCCAGCGGGCGAGCTGGCGCTTTGGCGGCGGCAGGCGGGGCGGGGTTGAATGTGACGCGCCGTCAGATCCGCCGGCGAACGCCGACCAGGGAGCACCACATGGCCGAGACCAGCACGCGCGAAGAGCACCAGCTCCTCATCGGGGGCAAATGGGTCGACGCGTCCGAGGGCACCTACGAGATCGTCAACCCGGCCACCGAGGCCGTGGTGGGTCTGGCCCCCAACGCGAGCGCCGCCGACGCCGACGCCGCCGCCGCCGCGGCCAAGGAGGCACAACCGGGCTGGGCCGCCTGGTCGGCCGAGGAGCGCGGGGCGCTCATGCGCGAGGCGGCGCAGGCCATCCGGGCCAAGTCGTCGGAGCTCCTGCCCCTCGTCATCGCCGAGACGGGGGCGACGGCGACGGTCGGCTCGCGCATGCAGGTTCCGGTGGCGGCCGATCGCTTCGAGCGCTACGCCCGGGACCCGCGCGCCGTGCTCCAGACGCCGCTGCTCCCCCAGCCGGCGCAGGCGACGCCGCTGGCACCGGGCGGGATCATCGGCGGCATGGTGAACCGTCAGCCGCTCGGCGTCGTCGCCTGCATCACGTCGTACAACTTCCCCATGGTGAACATGGCCGGCAAGGTCGCTCCGGCGCTGGCGGCGGGCAACACGGTCGTCGTGAAGCCGGCGCCCCAGGACCCGCTCGCCATCGTGGAGCTCGCGCGCATCCTCAACGACGTCGGGTTCCCACCCGGAGTCGTGAACCTGGTCAACGGCAACGGTCCGGCCTCCTCCGCCGCGCTGGTGGAGGCCGACGAGGTGGACTGCGTCAGCTTCACCGGGTCGACCCAGGTCGGCGTGACCATCGCCGAGAAGGCGGCGCGGACCATGAAACGCACGCTGCTCGAGCTCGGCGGGAAGGGCGCCTGCGTCGTCTTCGACGACGCCGACGTGAAGGCGGCCGTCGGCTGCATCGGCTCGACCTGGTCCTTCCACTCGGGGCAGATCTGCACCGCACCGACGCGGGCCGTGGTGCACCGCAGCCTGTTCGACCAGGTGCGCGACGGCCTGGTGCAGATGGCCGGCTACCTCAAGGTCGGCGACCCGACCGACACCGCCACCATCGTCGGTCCGGTGATCTCGGCGGCCCAGCGGGCGCGCATCGAGGCGCACATCGCCACGGCGAGCGAGGACGGCGGCGAGATCGTGATCGGCGGCGAGCGGCCGGCCGACCTGCCGACCGGCTACTACGTGGCCCCCACGCTCATCACCGGCGACAACACCATGCGCGTGGCTCGCGAGGAGATCTTCGGGCCCGTGATCACGATGATCCCCTTCGACGACGAGGAGGAAGGCATCGCCATCGCCAACGACTCGGACTTCGGGCTCTACGACTACGTCTTCTCGAAGGACGGCGCCCGGGCGCTGCGCGTGGCCAAACGCCTGCAGGCCGGCCACGTCGGCATCAACACCGCGCAGCGCAACCACGATGCGCCCTTCGGCGGCTTCAAGATGTCGGGGGTCGGGCGCGACGGGGGCGACTACGGGCTGCTGGCCTACACCGAGCCGCAGTCGATCATCTGGAGCTCATAGCCGCTGGAGCTCAGAGCCTCTGGAGCTCGGAGCCTCTGGAGCTCGGGGCCGGCGACCTCACGCGGCAGCGCCGATGAATCGCTCGGCGAACATCCCCATCGCATCGAGCACCTCGGCGGACCGGCGCCAGGGCGACACGATGAGGCGGTCCACGCCGGCGGCGGCCCAGGCTGCGACGTCGTCGTCGGTCGTGCACTCGCCGCCCACCGTGATCTCGAACGGCTGGTCGAGCCGACCGGCTTCCGACCGGTGGCCCCGGATGGTGGCCACCGCAGCCGCCGCCGACTCGGGGGTGTGGGCCATGCCGATCCAGCCGTCGCCGAGACGACCGGCCCGGCGCAGGGCCGGCGCAGACTCGCCACCGATGAAGATGGGGATCGGCCGCTGCACCGGCTTGGGCTCGAAGGCGACCTCGGCGAAGGGGAAGCAGGGCCCGTCGTGGGCGACCGTCTCTTCCGTCCACAGCCGGCGGCAGACGCCGATGGCCTCGTCGAGCCGGCCCGCCCTGGTGGAGGGGTCGATGCCGAGCGCCTCCCACTCGGCGCGCAGCCACCCCGCGCCGGCGCCGATGACGGCGCGCCCGTCCGAGACCCAGTCCAGCGTGGCGAAGGCCCGGGCCGTGATGAAGGGGTGGCGCAGGCCGAGCAGGTAGACGTAGGTGCCGAGGCGCAGCGACGTCGTGTGGGCCGCAACGAACGACAGGAGCGAAGCCGGGTCGAAGAGCTGGGTCGTGGGCGGCACGGGAGGGTGCTCGGCCCCGGCGTAGGGCGATCCGGCCATGGCGACGGGCAACACGAGATGCTCGGGCAGCCAGGCCGACTCGAAGCCGAGCCGGTCGGCCGCCTCGGCGGCCTCGACCCACAGACGCGGGTGCATGCGCCCGAAGGTGACGGCGAACTTCACGCGGATCCCCCGGACACGGCGGCCAAGGTATCCCAGGACCGGGGTGCCGGCTCCGGTGCGGTCCATACGGACCGGGCGCGCCTCAGCCCATCGACTTCGTGCCGTCGATCGTCTCGCGGATGATGTCGGCGTGGCCGGCGTGCTGGGAGGACTCGGCGATGATGTGCAGCAGCGCGCGCCGCGCTGACCACGACGCCCCCCGTTCGAACCACGGGGCGTCCGGGAGCGGGTGGGCCACGTCGAGTGAGGGCAGCGACAGGATCAGCTCGTCGGTCGACCGGGCCACCGCGTCGTAGCGCTCGAGCAGCTCGGCCACCGTCTCGTCCTCCGTCATCTCGAAGCTGGCGGCGTGGGCGGCGAAGCTCGCCGCATCGGCCTGACCGATGGCCGAGGTGCCCTTCGTGATGAAGTTCGTCCAGTTCTGCTCGACCCTGGACACGTGCTTGATCAGTCCCCCGAGGCACAGGGCACTGACGGTCGGGCGCAGGCGAGCCTGCTCATCGGACAGCCCGGTGACCGTCTGTCTCAGCAGTCCCCGGTGCTGGGCCAGGGTTCCGATCAGGTCGCGGCGCTCTGCGGCGCTGGGAGCGGTGTCGTCGGCCATGCCGCCCACGGTACGCCTCGGGTGCTCGCATCGACGAGGCGCCCACCCGGGCGCCGCCCGCCTGGAGTAAGAACTCGATGTGGACGCCTTCCCGCACACGCCGATGCCCGAGCAGGGCCTGCCCCGCAACGAGGTCATGCAACGGCTGATCGCCATGAAGCAGGACGACCAGGACTGGCGGGGCGGTCGTGTCTTCAGCCTGGTCTATTCGGCCGGGGACGACGTGCACGAGCTGTTGTCCGACGCGCTCGCGCTCTACAGCGCCGAGAACGGCCTGAACGTCCTGGCCTTCCCGAGCATCGGCACCATGCAGCACGACATCGTGTGCAACACCGCCACGCTGCTCGGCGCCGACGACCCCGCCTCGGGCGGGGCGGTGGAGGGTTACCTCACCTCCGGCGGCACCGAGAGCCTCCTGCAGGCGGTCAAGACGGCACGCGACGTCGGACGCGAGCGCGGGATCGCCCGACCCGCCGTCGTCGCCGCCGAGTCCGCGCACGCCGCCTTCACGAAGGCGGCGGACTACTTCGACGTCGACCTGGTCCGCGTACCGGTCGAAGCCGACTTCAAGGTCAGCGCAGACGCAGTGGCGGACGCCTGTTCGGACGACACGATCATGGTGGTGGGCTCGGCGCCGACCTACCCGCAAGGGGTGATCGACCCCATCACCGACCTGGCGTCGATCGCGAAGGATCGGGGCATCCTGTGCCACGTCGACGCCTGCATGGGCGGGTTCCTCCTCCCGTTCCTCGCCCAGCTGGGCCGGCTCGACGAGCCGTTCGACTTCCGCGTCCCGGGCGTGACCTCCATGTCGGCGGACGCGCACAAGTACGGCTACGCGTCCAAGGGGGTCTCGGTGATCCTGTACCGGACCCACGAGCTCGCCCGCAAGCAACTCTTCGTGACCACCGACTGGCTGGGCGGCTTCTACGCCTCGACGGCCATGGCCGGGACGCGGCCGGCCGGACCCGTCGCGGCCGCGTGGGCGGCCATGATGCACCTCGGCCGCCACGGCTACCTGGAGCTGACCCGCACGGCGCACGACGCGGCGCGCCGGCTGCGCGCCGGCATCGAGTCCATCGACGGCCTCGCGCTGCGCGGCGACCCGCCGGCCACGGTGATGGCGTTCGGCGCCCGCGACCCCGGACACCTCGACATCTTCGCCGTCGGCGAGCGCCTGGGCGCCGACGGCTGGTACCTGGACCGGCAGAACCGTCCCGATTCGCTCCACGCCACCGTGCACGCCGGCAACGCCGCCACGGTGCCGATGCTCGTGCGTGATCTCCGACGTGCCGTCGCCGCCGTCGGCACGACCCGCGCCGAGCGGCGCGACACGACCTACGGGCAAGGCTCCTGATGGGCGATCAGCCCGGCTCCATGACCATCTCGTCGATGTAGCACCAGATCCAGTCCTCACCGGGCTGGAAGGACTGCACCAGCGGGTGACCCGACGCGTGGAAGTGCTTCGTGGCGTGCTTGTTGGGCGACGAGTCACAGCAATTCACCTCGCCGCAGGACAGGCACAGCCGGAGGTGCACCCAGGTGGCGCCCATGGCCATGCACGCACCGCAGCCCTGCGGCGTCTGCGGCTCGACGTCCGCGATCTCGTCCAGATGTGTGCACTCGGCCATGGCCGCCTCCTCTTCTCTCTTACGACGTCATGCCGCCGTCGACGGGGAGCGCCGCCCCGGTCACCGCACCCGAGTCCGGGCCGCACAGCCACGCGATGAGGGCCGCCGGCTCCGCGGGCTCGAGCAGGCGCTCGACCAGCTGGTGGGCGGCGAACTCCTCGGCCGAGGAGAGTCCGTAGACGTCGGCGGACGCATCGAGCATCGCGCCCCGGGTGGAGCCGGGGCACACCGCGTTGGCGGTGATGCCGGTGCCGGCCAGGTCGGCGGCCAAGGACCGCATCAGGCCGATGACGGCGTGCTTCGACGCGCTGTAGGCGCTCAGGCGCCGCAACCCCAGCAGGCCCGCCGCCGACGCCACCGCCACCACCCGGCCCTGGCGTGGTGGAGGCACGTCGAGCAGTGCCGGCACCGCGGCCGTGGCGAGATGGCGCACCCCGTTGACGTTGACGTCGAAGAGCGCGTCCCACTGCGCGTCGGGCGTCTCCCACAGCGCCGGGCCGCCGCTGATGACGCCGGCCACGGCGACGGCCGCCTGCAGGCCCCCGAAGTGGACCACGGCCTCCTCCACCGCGGCCCGCATGTCCGATGGGCTACGGACGTCGCCCACCATCGGGCGCACGGCAGCACCGTGACGGCCGGCCACCGCCTCGAGGTCGGACTTGGAGGCGAGGGGGTAGTCGAGTGCGGGATCGTCGGCACAGCGGTCGACGGCCACGACCTGCCAGCCGGCCGCCACGAGGGCGTCCACGCTCGCCGCGCCGATGCCGCGCGCGGCCCCCGTGACGACGGCACAGGGGCTCACCGGGCGGACCAGCGCGAGTCCACGGCGGCGACCAGGTCCGTGACCAGGGCGCCGAGGAGCGCCGCGCCCTCCTCGGCGCTCGCACCCGCGGGGTCACCCAGCACGCCGTTGGACGATACCGGCCGCACCCCTTCCGCGCGCAGGCGAGGCAGCATGGTGCCGAGGGGCTCGGTGCACCCGGGCTCGGCCAACTCGCTGCGCACGGCGCCGGGATCGAGGGCCAGCATCAGCGAGGTCTCCGTCCGTCCCGCGTGCGCGTCGCCTCCGGGCGTGACGGCACGCCACACCAGCACGTCGTCGCCGTCGGCCGCGCAGCGGCGACTCGCCGCTGCCAGCGCGTCCTCGTTCCCCCCGTGCGCGCTGACCAGCACGACGCCGGCGAAGGAGCGGCGGGCCGACCGAACCAGCTCGACGAGGAGCCGGCCGAGGACCTCGTGGCCGACCAGGAGCGTGCCGGGGAAGCCGGCGTGCTCGCCGCTGGCCCCGTAGGCGACGGCCGGCGCCACCGCGACGTCCCGACGGCGGGCCGCGAGCCCCGACGCCACCGCCACCGCGATCCGCGTGTCCGTGTCGAGTGGGAGGTGGGGCCCGTGCTGTTCGAGCGATCCGAGCGGCACCGCCAGGACGCTCCGCCCCCCGGTCGCCTCCACCTGGGGCCAGGTGGCACCGGCGAGCTCCACGACCTCAGGTGCGCGCCGGCGAGCGAAAGCGAACGGGCGTGGGCACGGGCAACGGCACGCCGTCCCGGCCGACCTTCGAGTGGCCGAGGACCGAGCGTGGCCGGCCGTCCCGCGCGGCCAGCGCCGCCTCACCGTGGCCGTGCACGCATTCGGGGTCCGGGCCGTCGAGCGGCAGGCCGGTGAAGAACTTGGCCGCCATGCAGCCGCCGCGGCAGGCGTCGAACGAGCCGCAGGAGGCGCAGGCCCCTGCGCTCTGAGGTTCGCGCAGCGACCTGAAGAGCGCAGACTCGCGCCAGACGACAGGGAAGCCCCCGGGGCCACGGACGTTGCCGGCCAGGAACTGGCGGTCGATGACGAAGGGGCAGGCGTACACGTCGCCGACGGGGTCGATGAGACAGACCACCCGTCCGGCCCCGCACAGGTTCAACCCGTCGAGCGGCTCACCCAGGGCGGAGAGGTGGAAGAAGGAGTCGCCGGTCAGGACGCCGGGCCGCGCGACGAGCCAGTGGTAGAGCGAGCGCTGCTGCGCCGCCGTCGGGTGCAGCAGATCCCAGGTGTCGACGGCGCGGCCCGAGGGGCGGAGCCGCGTCAGCCGCAGCTGGGCGCCGTAGGAGTCGGCGATCGCCGCCAACGCGTCGAGCTCCTCCATGTTCTGGCGGGTCACCACGACGCTGATCTTGAAGGGGCCGAAGCCGGCGGCGGCGAGATTGTCCATGGCGCGACGCGCCGCTGCGTAGGAGCCCTCGCCGCGGACGGCGTCGTTGGTGGCGGCGGTCGCGCCGTCCATGCTGACCTGCACGTCGAGGTAGTCGAGGACCGCCAGCTGCCGGGCCCGCTCGGGTGTGAGCCTGGTCCCGTTGGTCGAGAACTTCACCCCGACCCGGCGCTCGACGGCGTAGGAGACGAGGTCGAAGAAGTCCGGCCGCAGCATGGGCTCTCCCCCGCCGATGTTGACGTAGAAGACCTTCATGTCCACCAGGTCGTCCACGATGCGGCGGGCCTCGGCGGGCGTCAGCTCGGCCGGGTCGCGCCGGCCCGACGAGCTGAGGCAGTGCACGCAGGCCAGGTTGCAGGCGTACGTCAGCTCCCAGGTGAGGCAGATCGGCGCGTCCAGGCCTCGGGTGAATTGCTCCTTGAGCGGCAGCGGTGCCGGGTCAGCGGGCACCGATCACCTCGGAGTCGGCCAGCCGGGCCAGGGCGCGCCGGTAGGCGGCGCGCTGCGTCCGGGGGACGAGCGCATCGATGGCCTCGGCCGCGCTCGGGTACTCCCGCAGCGAGGACACCAGCTCGACCAGCGGGCGCGACTTGAGGAACACGAGCCGCCGGTTTCCGTAGTGGTAGGCGAGCGCGCCGAACGCCTCGTCGCGCAGCGCGACCTGGGGGTTGAGCTGCCACGCCTTCTCGGATGCGAACGCGCTCTGCGCCCGGCGCGCCTCGGTGACGCTCAATAGACGCCGCACATCCCGTCGATGGAGACCTCCTCCACCAGCAGCTCGTCGACGTCCTCCTCGGACAGCTCCTCGACGTCCTGGGTGTCTTGGTCCTCAGCCAGCATCCCGACCTCCTCTGGGCAAGGGCCCAGCCTATCGCCGGCCCCGGACTGCCAAGATTGCGTGGTGCCTCACACCCGCGCACCCGGGACCCCGGCGCCGCTCCGCCAGGCGCCGCCGCGGGCTTCGACGCCGCTCCCCGGCTCGTTCGTGCTGATCGAAGACCCGTCGACACGGGGCTTCGACGGTGGGACCGTGCTCCTCGGAGGCAGCCCCCTGCGCCTGTTCCGGATATCGGCGCGGGCCCGGGAGATCACGACCCGCTGGCGGACCGGCGCCCCCGTGGGCTCGAACCGGGCGACACAGCTGCTGGCGCGGCGCATGGTGTCGGCGGGCGCGTTCGTGCCGCGACCGGTGGCGCCCACGTTGGGTCCCGAAGACGTCACCGTCGTGGTGCCGGTGCGGGACCGGCCGGTGCAGCTCGACCGGCTGCTCGGCGCGCTGGGCGGCCTGGCATGCGTCGTGGTCGACGACGCGTCCGCCGACGCGAGCGCCACCAAGGCGGTCGCCGAGCGCCACGGCGCCCGGTTCGTCGGGTTGCCGTCGAACGTGGGGCCGTCGGGCGCGCGCAACGCGGGGCTGGAGCGCGTGCACAGCGCGCTCGTGGCATTCGTCGACTCCGACTGCGTGCCCTCCGAGGGATGGCTCGGGCCGCTGCTGGGCCACTTCGACGACCCGCTGGTGGCCGCCGTGGCACCACGGATCATGCCGGCGTGCCGTGCGGCCGGCGGGCGCGCTCGCCCGCTACCAGGCGGCCCGTTCGTCGCTCGACCGAGGCCCCCGGGAGGGACCCGTGCGGCCGGGGAGCCCGATCCCGTTCGTGCCGAGCGCGGCGCTCGTCGTCCGGCGAGACGTGGTGACGGGCGCCGAGCTCTTCGACGCCGGCCTGCGGGGCGGTGAGGACGTGGACCTCGTGTGGCGCCTCGACGAGGCGGGATGGGACGTCCGCTACGTGCCGGCGAGCACCGTCGAACACGACGGGCCGTCGACGCTGGGATCCTTCCTGGCGCGCCGCGCCTTCTACGGGACGACGGCGGCGCCCCTGGCCCGACGCCACAAGGGCTCGCTGGCACCCGTCCATGTCTCGGGGTGGTCGCTGGCCGTGTGGACACTGGTGCTGGCGCGGCGACCGGTGCTCGCGCTGGCGACGCTGGCGGCGTCCATCGGCATCCTGGCCGAGCGGCTCGCGGGCCTCGTGGGGGATCCCGTCTCGGTGGCGACCCGCATCGCCGGCGGCGGCACGGCGCGCGGCGCGCTGCCCTCGCTCGCCGGCCTGGCACGGGCCTGGTCCCCGGCGCTGCTGCTCGGGCTGGCCTTCCGGCGCACCCGCACGGCGTCGGCACTCGCCCTGGTGCTCCCGGCGCTGGGCGACTGGGTCCCCAACCGCGCTGCACTCGACCCGCTGCGCTTCGCCGCTCTCCACCTCGCCGACGACGCCGCCTACGGCGCGGGCGTCTGGGCCGGTTGCGCGCGAGAGCGCACGGTCACACCGCTGGTGCCGCGCATCTCGTGGCGCTCCCGCGTCTGGTCGTCACGTGCCTTGCGCGAGGGACTGGAGCCCGGGGCGGCAACGGTCCCGTCGCGGCACTAGCCCCAGGTGTAGCGACGCTGCTCAAGCTGGTGCTCCCAGTTCGTCGCGTCCCAGAAGCCGACCGCGACGGCGTCGGTCCCCACGACGATCGCGTGCAGCCGGCGCGCCCCGAGGGCGACCAGGCGCTCCTCGGCCGCGTGCAGCAGCCTCCCCCCGATCCCGCGGCGGCGGTGGGCGGGCGCCACCGCGAGCCGGTAGACGGACCCTCGCCAACCGTCCCAGCCTGCGATCACGGACCCGACGATCGCTCCTGCCGGTCCGGCCACGATGAGCGCGCCCGGGTCGCGCTGGAGCAGGCCGGTCAGAGCGGCGGTCGTGTCGGTCGAGGTGGGTGCCGCCGACTCACGCCACAGCGCCAGCACTCCGGGGATGTCTGCCGACTCCGCCGGGCGCAGATCCATGTGCATCGGGTCATGTTAGGGAGTGGTCGCCGCGGAACGGCTCCCCTGGCACGTGTTATGCCACGCTGGGCGTATGGCTAACAAGTGGTTCGAGACAGTGGCCGAGGCACAGCGGCGGGCCAGGAAGCGCCTGCCCAAGTCGGTGTACGGGGCGCTGGTCGCCGGCTCCGAGCGCGGCATCACCGTCGAGGACAACGTCGCCGCGTTCGCGGAGCTCGGCTTCGCCCCGCACGTGGCCGGGTTGGCCGACAGCAGGGACCTGGCCACCAAGGTCATGGGGCAGGAGATCTCCTTCCCCGTCCTCGCTCTCCCCGACCGGTGTCCAGGCCGTCCACCCCGAGGGCGAGGTCGCCGTCGCCCGGGCCGCCGCCGCCCGGGGCACGGCCATGGGCCTGAGCTCGTTCGCCAGCATGCCGATCGAGGAGGTCGTGGCGGCCTGCCCCCAAACGTTCTTCCAGATCTACTGGATCGGCACGAGGGACCAGATCCTCGCCCGCGTCGAGCGGGCGCGCGCGGCGGGGGCGGTCGGTCTCATCGCGACCTTGGACTGGTCGTTCTCCCACGGTCGGGACTGGGGTAGCCCGACCATCCCCGAGACGGTGAACCTACGGGCGATGTTGCGGTTCGCCCCGGAGGCGCTGGGCAACCCGCGCTGGTTCCTCTCCTTCGCCCGCACCGGGAAGCGGCCGGACCTGACGACACCCAACATGGTGGAGAGGGGTGCGAAGGGGCCGACCTTCTTCGGTGCCTACGGCGAGTGGATGCAGACCCCGCCGCCGAGTTGGGACGACGTCGCCTGGTTGCGCGAGCAGTGGGGCGGCCCCTTCATGCTCAAGGGGGTGACCCGTGTCGACGACGCCAAGCGGGCGGTCGACGCGGGCGTGAGCGCCATCTCGGTGTCGAACCACGGTGGCAACAACCTCGACGGGACCCCGGCGACCATCCGGGCTCTCCCGTCCATCGCCGAGGCGGTCGGCGACCAGGTCGAGGTCCTCCTGGACGGGGGCATTCGCCGCGGCAGCGACGCCGTCAAGGCCGTCGCGCTCGGCGCCAAGGCGGTGATGATCGGCCGCGCCTACCTGTGGGGCCTGGCCGCCAACGGGCAAGCCGGGGTGGAGAACGTCCTCGACATCATGCGCGGAGGCATGGAGTCCGCGCTGCTGGGGCTCGGGCACGCCTCCATCCACCAGCTGAACCCCGACGACCTCGTGATCCCCGACGGGTTCGCCCGGCACCTCGGCCGGTAGCGCTGCCGGGACGCTCCTGCCAGCCCGGCGTCGAGGGCGGCGGCGGCGACGTCAGCCGTCGAACTTGACCACGCCGCGGATGATCGTCCCGGCCGCCTGGTCCTCGTAGCCCTGCTGCACCTGGTCGAGCGTGTACTCCTGGGTGATCAGCTCGTCGATCTGGAGCTGGCCCGCCGCGTACAGATTGAGCATGTTGGGCACCTGCACCCGCGGACTCTGGGACCCGAAGACCGTCCCCAGGACCGACTGGTTGAACATCGCGAGGTTGAACAGGTTGAGCTGGACGTCCATCTGGCTGAACGGCGCGATGGCGGTGACCACGATGCGAGCGTCCTTCGACCCGCACGCGCAAGCCTCGGCGATCATCTCTCCCTTGAGCACGCCCGGCGTGAGGATGACCACGTCGGCGTTGCGGCCCATCGTCAGCTCGGGCAACATCATCTGCGCGTCGAAGAGCGAGGCGGCGGTGTGGGTGGCACCGATCTCCGTGGCCCGCTCGAGCTTGAAGGGCACGGGGTCCACCGCGATGATGTGGCGCGCCCCGGCGAGGCGGGCGCCCTGGATGGCGCCCGAGCCCACGCCGCCACACCCGGCGACGACCACGGTCTCACCGGGCTTCACCTTGGCCCGGTCGACCGCCGAGCCGAACCCCGTGGCGAGGCCGCAGCTGATGAGGGCAGCCGCCTTCATGTTCTCCCAGGGGTTGATGCGCACGAGCGAGTTCTCGTGCACCACCATTTCCTCCGCGAACGTCCCCAGCTGCGTCATGCGGTTGAGGTTCTCGCCCCCCAGGTGGTAGCGGTACGTGCCGTCGCTGATCATCCCGCCGGCCAGCGTCGTCATCCCGAGGTCACAGAGGTTCTGCCGCCCCGACGCACACCAGAAGCACGTGCCGCACGAGGGGATGAAGGCGACGGCGACGTGGTCACCCTCGGCCACCTGGGTCACGTTGGGCCCCACCTCGGTGACGATGCCCGAGCCCTCGTGGCCGCCCACGATCGGGAACATGGACTTGACCCCGATCATCTCGAGGACCTCGGGGGGTGCGCTGATGTCACCGGTGCGCAGATGCTCGTCCGAGTGGCACATGCCGGACCAGGCCATCTGCACCCGGACCTCGCGGTTGCCCGGAGGGTCGATCTCGATCTCTTCGGTCTTCCAAGGCTCGTGGAGCCCCGTGCACACCACCGCACGCACTGTCGTCATGGCGATCCCTCCCCGGGTACGCGAACCTCTCCGCCCTCAGTATCGTCCCCCCGGCACGGGGCCGACAACCCGACGCGAGGACCGTCGGCCCCTCCATGACGGACGATGGTCGGCGGTAGTGTGCGCGCGATGTCCGTCTCCGCCACGTTCACCGAGGTGGCCGCCCGGGTGCGCAACTGGGGACGATGGGGCCCCGACGACGAGCTCGGGACGCTCAACTTCGTAGACGCCGAGGCCCGCCGCCGCGCCGCCGCCTCGGTCGAGTCGGGCCGGGCCTTCCCCCTCGGGCTGCCCCTGTCGCAGGCCGAGGGCATCCAGATGGGCTTCGTGGAGGGTCGGGTCAATCCGAGCCGCACGATGGTCCAGATCAACCACCCGTTGAGCCCCGACCCCGACTGGATCTGCACGAGCGAGGACATCGTGACCATGGCCACCCAGTGCGCGACCCACTGGGACGCGCTGGCCCACTGCAGCTACGACGGGGTGATCTACAACGGCTACCCGGCCGCGGCCGTCACGGCCGACGGCGCCGCGCGCGGCGCCATCCACCGGCTCGCCACCGTGGTGAGCCGCGGCGTCCTCCTCGATGTGGCCCGCGCCCTCGGCCGCGACGTGCTCGAGCCCGGCCATCCCATCTCCCCGGATGACCTCGATGCCGGCATGCGACCTGGCCCGGGTCAGGGTCGAGCCCGGCGACATCCTGCTGGTACGCACGGGCCAGATGGTGCACCTCGCGCCCGGGTCCCGCGACCTGGTCGCCTATACCTGGCCGTCGCCCGGGCTGACCGTCGAGACGGCCGAGTGGTTCCACGCGCACGACGTGGCGGCGGTCGCCACCGACACGCTCGTCTTCGAGGTCTTCCCGAGCCCGCACGAGGACCTGTACCTCCCCGTCCATCTCCTGCACCTGGTGGAGATGGGCATGACACAGGGACAGAACTGGGTGCTCGATCCGCTGGCGGAGGACTGCGCGTCGGACGGCCGCTACACGTTCCTGCTCGACGCCACGCCGCTGCCCCTGACCGGAGGGCTCGGCTCGCCGCTCAACCCGGTCGCCCTCAAGTAGCGCCGTGCCGCCGTGGCAGCGTGGCGCCACCGAGCACCGGCCCGGTGCGCGGCCTCGTCGTCTCCCGCGGCGGGATCTGGGCCGTGGGCGCCGGCCGGCCGGTGACGGCCCAGTGCAGCATGCGGGCCTGGGAGTCGATGAGATGCCCGGTGCGGATGCCCCAGAATTCGAAGCCGTAGCGGTGGGCCGACACGCTGGCGAACATGGCCACCAGCGTCCCCGCCACGGCCATGGGGTCGGAGCCCGCCGGCGAGCACGTCGCGCCGCCCGGTCCTCCCTCGGCTGAGGGGGAGGCGGCGCAGATGACTTGGGCCAGGGCGACGGTGACGGCGTTCAGCGCCCGGACACGAACGCCACGCAGCTGCGCATCGCCCTCCTCGGTGGCCAGGTCCACCACGCGGAAGACGGTGCGGTTGTCCTCCCAGTAGGCGAGGAAGCCCTCGGTGACCGCCAGCGCGGTGTCCCAGCTCCGTTCCTCGGACCAGTCGCCCCCCACCAACTCGGCCAGCTGCGCAGCCTGATCGACCATCCCTTCGGCGAGCACGTTGATGGCGTGCTCCACGTTGCCGAAGTACTGGTAGAAGGTCGCGGGCGACGTCCGCGCCCGCCGCGCGATGTCGGTGACCTTCACCGACCGCCACGAGGTGGTCGTCAAGAGCTCGACGGTGGCATTGAGCAGCCGCTCGCGGGTCTGCCGACCCCGTTCCCCGGGGACCCGCCCGTCGGTTGTCGCCACCGACCCGGCACCGGCGTCGAGGGGCACGACGGCGGCCGCTCGCCCGGGGCGCTGTCCTGGCATGGAAGGCCAGCGTAGTGGCCCCGTCCCCGAAGACCCAGGTGACGGTGCGGATACGCTGTCGGGATGGAGCAGACGGTGGCCCGCCCGCTCACCCGCGCGCAACAGGCCCGGCGCCAGCGCGTGATCGACGCCGCGATGGCGCTGGGGCTCGAAGGCGGCTACGAGGCGGTCCAGATGCGCGACGTCGCCGCCCGCGCCGACGTGGCCATGGGCACGGTGTACCGCTACTTCACGAGCAAGGACCACCTTCTGGCGGCCACGCTCGTGCACTGGGTCGAGATGCTCGACACCCGCATGGTCCAGCACCCTCCCCGCGAGGAACACGCCGCCGACCGTGTGCTCGACGTCCTCGACCGAGCGCTGCGGGCGATGGGACGCCAGCCCAAGCTCGTCGCCGCCGTCTTCGCCTCGCTCTCCTCGCCCGACCCCGCCGCGGTCGGCTGCCAGCAACAGATCACGCTGCTGATGGAGGGGATCATCTCGCGGGCGATGGGCGAGCCCGACATCCCCGACATGTCGGACCGGGCACGCATGATCGGTCACGTCTGGTACTCGGCGCTCATCGGGTGGATCAACGGGTGGTCCACCATGGCGCGGGTCTACGACGAGTTGGCCGTCTCGGTGCGGCTCCTCCTGCCCGACGAGCTCGTCGAGAAGCGCACGACCGCATGACCTGGGGCAGGACCGTCTGGGGCTCCGGGCGAGGGACCTCGCCACAATGACCGTCGGCGCTCCCACCCGCGGCCTTCCCATCGAGATCAACGGGCTGTCCAAGAATTTCGGCACGGTACGCGCGGTCGACAACCTGTCCTTCACCGTCGAGCCCGGCCGCGTCACCGGGTTCCTCGGGCCCAACGGATCGGGGAAGACGACGACCCTGCGCATGCTGCTCGGCCTGGTCCATCCTTCGGACGGCACCGCCACCATCGGCGGGCGCGACTATCGAGAGCTCGAGAACCCGTCGGCACCGTCGGCGCCGTCTTGGAGGCGACCAGCTTCCACCCGGCACGTCGGGCGCGCACCCATCTGCGCATGGCCGCCCGCGCCGGCGGTCACGACGAGAAACGGGCCGACGAAGTGCTCGGTCTGGTCGGCCTCACGGCGGACGCCAAGCGCAAGGTGGGCGGCTTCTCCATGGGCATGCGGCAGCGGCTCGAGCTCGCCACCGCCCTCATCGGCGATCCCGACGTCCTCATCCTCGACGAGCCGTCCAATGGCCTCGACCCCCAGGGGATCGCGTGGCTGCGCGACTTCATGCGCTACCTCGCCGGGGAGGGCCGCACCGTGCTGGTGTCGTCGCACCTGCTCGCCGAGATGGCCCAGACCATCGACGACGCCGTGATCGTCTCCTTCGGCCAGTTGAAGGCGAGGGGCACGCTGGAGCAGATCACCGCCGGCATGACGGGGATCGTCATGCGGGCCCGCACGCCGGAGGCCGACCGGCTCTGCGCCGTGCTGACAGGGGCCGGCATCGCCTTCAGCCGCATCACGAGCGACGAGGTGACGATGGACGGCGTGACGCCCCAGCAGGTGGGGCCCCTGCTCGCCGAGAACCGGATCGTCCTCTACGAGCTCGTCCAGGAGGGCGGCGACCTCGAGTCGGTCTTCCTCTCCCTCACCGCCGGCCTCGGGTTCGGGGAGGTGGCCGCGCACGCATGATGAACGCCGTCCGCGCCGAGCTGATCAAGATGCGCTCCATGCCCGGAGTCTGGGTGACTTTCGCGCTGGCCTTCCCACTGTCGGTGCTCGTCTGCATCGGGGTCCTCGCCTCCGCCGGCGGCTTCCCGGGCCACACCTTCTACTACGTGCAGACGCTGCACCAGCGCCGCCAGCTCCTCGGCGCGGGCTACTTCGGGATTGAGATCCTCGCTCCCATATGGGTGTGCTCTGCGTCACCGGCGAGTACCGGCACCAGACGATCACGACGACGCTCGTGCTGACCCCGAACCGGGCCCGCGTGCTCGGGGCCAAGGTCCTCGTCACTGCGGCCTGGGCCGTCCTCATCGCGCTGCTGACCTTCGTGGCCGTGGCCGCCGTGGGCCTGCCCTGGAACGCCGCCCTCGGCGGGGATACGTCACAGGTGACCGACCAGATCGGCGCCGTCGTGCCCGGGCTGCTGGCGTCCGCCGTCCTGTTGGGCCTGTTCGGGCTCGGCTTCGGCACCCTGGTCAAGAACCAGGTGGCGGCGATCCTGCTCACCATCGGTGGCACGCTCATCCTGGAGGGACTGCTCATCGCCCTCGCCCGGGCCATCTTCCACTACGACCTGAACTGGCTCCCCAACGCCGCCGGCGCGGCGCTGGCCGGTGACATCGCCCGCGGCTTCGCCGGCGGCGGCGGCGGGCGGGGCGAGGGGTTCCGGCTCCTCACCTGGTGGCAGGGCGGCCTCGTGATGCTCCTGTGGGGTCTGATCCCGCTCACCGCCGGCTACTACACCACGTTCCGCCGCGACGTCACCTAACTCGAAACGAACGCCTTTACAGTCCCCGGACACAGCGGGCGGACCCCTTGCATCCGCCCGCTCCCCGGACCGCGACTCGGCCCGCTCCCATCCTCACCAACCTCCCGGCGCCAACCTCCAGGCGGCAAGCGCCAGGCGTCAGCCCCGCAGCACGACGCCCGGACGCTCGTCCAGGCCCTCCCGGGCCGGCGCGCCGTCGACCCGGATGGGGACCCCGTTCACCAGCGTGTGCGTCATGCCCACGGGCGCGTCCGCGGTGAGGCGCTCGCCGTCGGCGGGGAAGTCGCGCAGGCGGCGCAGCGGCCCGGGGGCCACCGTCTCGGGGTCGAAGACGCACAGGTCGGCCGCGTTGCCCACCTCGATCGTCCCCCGGCCGGCCAGGCCGTAGACGGCCGCGGGCTCCCCGGTCAGCTTGTAGATGGCGCGCTCGAGCGGCATGACGCCGCGCTCGCGCACCCAATTGCCCAGCAGGTCCGTCGAGAAGCAGGCGTCACAGAGCTGGGACACGTGCGCCCCGGAGTCCGCCAGGCCGAGCAGCACGTTGTCACGCGGCAGCAGCCAGGCGATGGCGTCGGGGTCGTCGTTGGCCAGGACCGACCAGAAGCGCGCCTCGAGGTCGTCGTCGAGCGAGACGTCGAGCATCACGTCGAGGGGCGTGCAGCCCCGCTCCTCGGCCAGTACCGCCACCGGGTGGTCGGCGAGCTCCGGGTGCGAGCGCGACTCGGCCACCGAGATGGCGGCCCAGTTGAGCGGGAACCCACCCGCCTTGCCGCTGACGTCCTCCCAGGCCGACGCGCGCCAGGCCGGGTCCCGGTAGGCGGCGACGCGCTCCTCCTTCGACTTGCCCATCAGCTTGGCGAACGTGGGGCGCATGTTGAGCGTGAACGGCTCGGACAGGTTCATCTGGAACACGAGCGGCCGACACGACACCTGCGGCCACACCTCGACCCCGTCGGCCCAGGCGGCGTCGTGCTCGGCGATCACCTTCTCGTGGTAGGGGTAGCCCTTCACCGTGAGCAGCGCCGTCCAGGTGAACGGGCGCCCCACCTCGCGTTGGAGGCGGAAGACCTCCTCGTTGGGGAACACGCCCCCGGGCAGTAGCGCCACCACTCCGCGCCCGCACTGCTTCACCGGCTCGAGCAGGGCGCGCAGCTCGGCCAGATCGGCCACCCGGGACGGCACCGGCCGGCCGCTGTCGCCGTTGTGGGTGGGCGACGCGCTCGAGGCGAACCCCGCCGCGCCGCCCGCCATGGCATCGGCGACCACCGATTGCATGAGGGCGATCTCGTCCGCCGTGGCGGCACGCTCGTAGGCGTCGTCGCCCATGACGTAGAGCCGTACGGCCGTGTGACCGACATAGCACCCGTAGTTGAGTGCCGTCCCCCGCGACGCCACCGCGTCGAGGTACTGGGGGAAGGTCTCGAACTCGCTCCAGGGCACGCCGGCCGCCAGCGTGTCGAAGCTCATGTCCTCGACGTGCTGCAGCGTCCGCGCCAGAAGCGGCACGCCGTCGGCGCGGACGGGTGCGATGGAGAAGCCGCAGTTCCCCGCGATCACCGTGGTGACCCCGTGGAACGAGGACGGCGTCAGGTCCGGATCCCAGAACACCTGCGCGTCGTAGTGGGTGTGGATGTCGACGAAGCCGGGGGACACGACCTGGCCCCCTGCGTCGAGCACGCGCTCACCTTCGAGCTGCTTCCCGATGTCACTGATCCGTCCGCCGGTGACAGCGACGTCTCCGGGCCTGCCGGGGGCGCCCGTGCCGTCCACCACGGTGCCCCCCCGAATCACGATGTCGGCGGTCATGCAACCATCGTCGCAGCCCCGGCCGCCCCGTGCACGCGCGAGTTGCCGGCCTGCGGCCGGAGTCGGATACCGTGGGCTGGGACGGGCCCGGCCGCTCAGGGGTCGCGGTGAGCAACGCGCCAGGTGAGCGCGGGAGGAGTGTCGTATGGCGGTTCGGTTTTTCAGGTCCAAGGATGCGCCGCCGCCCGAGCCCGACGACACCCTGCAGATCTCCGGCGCCATCATCGCCCCCTCGGACGGTCCGTCCCCCGTCCAGCTGGTCGACGCCGGCCACGCCGCCCACGGGCTGGGGGTCGTGCGGGACCAGTACGCCCGCAAGGTCCGCAAGTCCCCGACCATCAGGATGGTCCCGAGCTCTGTGATGGTGGAGGGCCGGCGCCTGCGCTTTGCCGTCTCTGACAACGCCGACGCCCACGGGCCCGACGGCCCCGGGTCACCGCCCGTCTGGGCGGTCAACATCCACGGCTACTTCGCCGGCGGCGGCATGTACTGGCGTGAGAGCGCGCGCCTGGCGGAACAAATGGGGTGGCGCGTCATCAATCCGAGCCTGCCCGGGTTCGGCGGCAGCGACCCGCTGGAGTGGCAGGACGTCTCCATGGAGAGCCTGGCCAACCAGATCATGGCCATCGCGCACAAGGTCGATGCCGGCCCGGCCGTCCTGCTCGGCCACTCGATGGGTGGCGCAGTCGCCGTGCAGTTCGCGCACGACCACCCGCGGCGCACCATCGGCGTGATCTACCGCGACGGCGTGAGCACGCCGGCCTGGAAGGAACGCAACGGCGTCATCGCGGCCATGCTGTCGCCCCTCCTCCCTGACGTCGCTCCCATGGTCGACATGATCGCTGCCGTCGTGTTCGACCTGCCCGACCTCGCCATCGGGCGGATGTACTCCACCGTGCGGGCGGTGCTCCCCGACATGCGTCAGAACATCCGCACGATGTCCCAGACGCTGCCCATCGGCAGCATGCTCATGGGTGTGGACCAGCGCAGCGAGGTACGCCACCTCGTCGCCCAGCAGATCCCCATTCTCAACGAATGGGGATGCTTCGACCGCATCACACCCGGGCACACGGCCTCGGAATTCGCCGCCATCGCGCGCTCACCGGTGCTGTGGGTGCCGGGCGGCCACAGCTGGATGTTGGCCCGTCCCCAAGGCCAGGCCGACATCCTCACGCACCTCGCCCGTGGACAGGCATTCATGGCGCAGGTGGAAGCCCGCTGGCGGCAGCTCAGCCCGCGCGAGTACACGCTGCGCGCCGTCAACTGACGATCGCCGTGTGACGGGCCAGCCGCTCCGCGCGCCGTCACCGGGGAACGAGGTCACCCCGTGATCGGCCGGCTGCTGCAACCGTTGCTCTCGCTCCACGGGTGGCAGGCCTACACGCTGGTCGGCCTGCTCGTCTTTGCCGAGGACGCCGTGATGCTCGGTTTCGTGTTCCCGGGCGAGACTGCGGCCATCCTGGGCGGCGTGATCGCCTCCCGCGGTGGCGTCAGCCTGACCGGCATCGTCATCACCGTGGTGCTGTGCGCCATCGTCGGCGACTCCGTGGGCTACGAGGTGGGGGCGCGCTGGGGCCGCAGGCTCCTGCGCCTCGGCCCAGCTGCGCAAACGGGAGAAGGGTGTGCAGACCGCGCTGGACATGCTGAACCGCCGTGGCCCGATCGCGGTCTTCGTCGCCCGCTTCTCCGCGTTCCTGCGCGCCATGGTCCCCGGACTCGCCGGCATGTCCGACATGCCCTATCCGCTCTTCCTCGCCTCCAACGCCGCCGGCGGCATCTGCTGGGGGATCCTCTACGTCCTCCTCGGCTACTTCGTCGGCCAGCAGGTGGAGCAGGCGAGCGGCATCGCGTCCTACGTCCTTCTCGCGCTCATCGCCCTGGTCCTCGTCGTCGTCTACGTGCGCCGCCGGCGTCGGAGCAAGGAGGAGTTCGAGGGGCCCGCCGACGAGCCGGCGGCCGGGAGCGACGGGGCGGGCTGAGCGTCCCGACTCAGGACGGCGGGTCGGTGACCGAGCGGTCCCCCGCGCGCAGGCCCGCCAGCACCCGGGCGAACTCCCCGGCGGCGTCGTTCCCCTGGGCGTCGGTGTCCATCCAGCGCACCGCGGACGGGTCGCTGCGGTCCATTCCGTAGAGGCCGAAACGGGGCTCGTAGGAGCCCCACTCGTAGTTGTCGGCCAGCGACCAGTGGAGGTAGGCGCGCAGGGGGATCCCCGCCGCCACGGCATCGACCACCGCCCCCAGGTGCTCCCGCACGTAGCGGGGGCGGTCCATGCCGTCCTCGCGGGCCACCGGGCGCCCGTCGCGCACCTGCGTCGACATCCCGTTCTCGACGATCCACAGGGGGAGCCCGGGCCGCAGGGCCGCCTCGGTGGCGCACCACGAGCGCAGGGCCTCGGGATGCGACTCCACGTCCCACAGGGCGCGCCCGAAGGACCAGTCGTATCCGCCGTCGGGCCTCCGGCGCCCCGGGACGCGGATGGCGTGACTGGCGACGGGGTCGTACCAGTCGAAGCCGACCGCATCGAGCGAGCGGGCCCGCGACGACGCATGCACCGCCGAGACCACGCGGCGCGGGGCACGGCGGCGGGCGAGGCCGCGCAGCCGGGCCCAGGCGGGTCCGCGGCCGGGCTCGCGCACCGTGCCGTACGGCGACACCGCGGCGAAGAAGCGGCGGATGGCCGCCTCGCCGGCATGGCGTGGAGGGAAGGCGGCGTCGTGCACCGCACGGCGTTCGTCCACGTAGCCGTCGACGTCACTCGGGTCCACCCCGGTCGCGTGAAGCCCGAGCAGGTCGACCAGCATGCGATCCAGCTCGTAGACCGACGACGAGCTGGTGTTGATGGTGACCTCGGCGCCGGCTTGCACGGCAGCGACGGCCTCCGCGGCCAGGACGTGCGCCGTCAGGAGATTGTCGAGGACGCAGAAGGCGTCGGAGACGGCCATGCGCCGGCCGGGCGGGCACGCCCCCTCAATCCAGCCCATGAGCATCACGATGTTGGGTTCGTTGAGAGTCACCCAGCGCCGGCAGTGGGGCGCGAGGGCCGGCACCACGCGGGCAACGTGGCGGGCGAACACGTCGGGCGAGCCAGGACGCAGCCAGAACTCCTCGCCCAGCCACCACGGATGGGTGAAGTGGTGCAACGTCACCATCGGCTCCATCCCCCGCGCCGCACACAGCGAGAGGATCTCGGCGTAACGCTCGAGCGCAGCGGCGTCGTAGCTGCCGGGGGCGGGCTCCAGCCTCGCCCACTCCACCGAGAGCCGGAAGGCGTTGCACCCGAGTGCGGCGGCGCGGTCCAACGCTTCCTCGGGATGGCGCCAGAAGTCGCACGCCACCCCCGAACGGGCCACGCGGCCCGTGTTCTCCCAGTCCGACCAGTTGTTGTGCGGTTCACCGTCCCCGTTGAACCCGCCCTCCACCTGGTAGCCCGAGGTCGCCACCCCGACGGAGAAGTCCTCGCCGAGCAGGCTCGCCGCTGCCGCGCGCCGAGAGCGCGCGCCTGCGTCCGGGCCGGGCGCGGCCTTCCGGGGCGACGCGGCCTTCCGGGGCGGCGTGGCTGCGGGCATTCGCCAAGCTTGGCAGGCGCAGCGGGCGCCAGGTGCCGCCCGGGCCCGGCCTCAGTGCGGCTGCGCCACCGAGCGCATGCGCGACAAGGCGGCCGACACGATGTCGACCTCGTCGCGCGCCTGGCGGACCAGGGAGCGCACCTGCGGCTCGGTGGCGTCGCTCCCGGCGCGCAGCGCCGCCGACTGGGCGTCCCGAGCGGCGCCGATGACCTCGGACACTTGGAGCCGGACCGAGTCCGTCCGGCTCGCGCCCTTCGGCAGACGCCGCTCCAGGCGCATCAGCCCGTCCAGCTCCCCCGCAACCGCCCGCAGCGAGCGGCAGACCGCCGGCAGCTCGGCCACCGGGGCGTCGTGGGAATCGGCGTGGGCGACGGCGGCCTCGGCGTCCTCGACGGCCACCCACATGCGACGGCGGACCCGCGCCGCCGTGCCCCGGCTCAGCTCTTCCGGCGTGGCCCGCGCCCCGTAGCGTTCACGGCCGGCCGAGAGCACGGTGAGCGTGGCGAGCACGCCGCGGGTGGCGACGTGCCCGCGCACGAGATGCCAGTGCCGCCGCACGTAGCTGCGCGCGATCACGAAGGCGGCAGCCAACGCGAGCGCCGCCACCAGACCCGCGATCAGCAGGAACTCGACGACGTGGGCCACGAAGGTCATGTCCGTCATCCTACGTGGGCGGAAAGCGTCAATTGCCGGCGGTAGCCTCGGTCCCCCAGAGCCACGGCGCTACCCAGGTTCCCTGCCCCTGACGGACCCCGTACGGCCGCCGATAGCCTCGGCGACGCAACGGCGCCGGCCGACGGCGGAACCAGGGAAAGGAAACACCATGGCAGACGTAGTGCTGCGGGAACGCCGCGGGAACGTGGAGATCCTGACCATCAACCGCCCCGAGGCGCGCAACGCCATCAACGGCGCGGTGAGCAAGGCGATGTCCGCCGCCATGGACGAGCTGACCGAGGACCCCGGCTGCTGGGTCGTCGTCGTCACCGGCAGCGGCGACAAGGCGTTCAGCGCGGGTATGGACCTCAAGGCCTTCAGCAGCGGCGAGGGCGGGGACATCATGGGGGCGAGCGGCGGCTTCGGCGGGCTGACCCAGCGCGACTTCCCCAAGCCGACCATCGCCGCCGTCAACGGCTCCGCGCTGGCCGGGGGCTTCGAGATCATGCTCTCGTGCGACCTGGTGGTCGCCGCCGAGCACGCCACCTTCGGCATCCCCGAGGCCAAGCGAGGCCTGATCGCCGGCGCCGGTGGCCTGATCCGGATGCCCAAGCGGCTGCCGATGGCCGTCGCGCTCGAGCTGGCCATGACCGGCGACCCCATCGACGCCGAGCGGGCCTATGCCCTCGGCCTCGTCAACAAGGTCGTGCCCGCCGCGGCGCTGCTGGCCGAGACCGTCGCGCTGGCGGAGCGGATCGCGGCCAACGCGCCGCTGGCCGTGCGCTACTCGAAGGACGTCATGAAGCGCGCCGCCGAGGTGCCCGAGTCGGAGGGATGGGCGATCAACTCGGAGGCCGTGCGCGTCGTGTTCTCCTCGGCCGACGCCATGGAGGGTCCCGTCGCCTTCGCCGAGAAGCGCCCCCCGAACTGGCAGGGCAAGTAACCACGTGCTCGCCCCGGCGCTCGATACCGTCCGTCTCACCCTCCACGTGCTGGGCGCCACGGTGTGGGTCGGCGGGCAGATCGTGATGACGGGCCTCGTCGGCCCCTCCCGGGCGCTCGGCGCCGACGCGCCCAAGACGCTGGCCCGGGCGTTCGCCCGCCTGGCCTGGCCGGCCTACGTCCTGCTCCTCGTGACGGGCATCTGGAACGTCACCGCGGTCCACTACTCCTCCCAGAGCTCGGCCTGGAAGGCCGTGCTGATGGCGAAGATCGCCGTCGTGATCGTGGCCGGCGTGGCCGTCTACCTGCACCAGCGGGCCACCGGGAAGGCCCAGCTCGCCCTCTGGGGCTCCGTCGGTGGCCTGGCCAGCGTGGCTGCGCTGGTCATGGGCATCCTCTTGGCCGGCTGACTCCGAATACCCCGGCGCGCCGCGCCGTGCGGATATGCGGCAGGGGAATGGGTCTAACCTGGGGTCCCGTTCACCGCCACGTGGACCCGGGTGAAGGAGAACCTCATGCTGGCTGACTTTTCGGTCCCGACCTGCTCATCGTCGCCATCATTCTCGTCGTGCTCCTCTTCGGCGGCGCGGCCATCCCCAAGCTCGCCCGCAACCTCGGCTCCGCCAAGAACCAGTTCGAGAAGGGACTCGAGGAGGGGAAGGCCGAGGGCGCCACCCAGAACGGCACTTCGGGCACCTCGGCGGCGGCCGACACCCCGGCGCCTCCGGCCCAGGAGAAGTCACCGGGCTCCTGAACCACGCGGTGAGCCCGGACGCCGCGTCGACGCTTCGACCGCCGGCATCGCCGAACGGGGCGATCCCGATCTGCCCTAGGGGGGCCATTGCCATCTGACGTCCTCTCCGTCGCCGACCGTCTGTGGAACGGCGAGATCTCGACCTCCACCTTCCACCCCGTCGACCACATGGGCGGCTTCGTCGAGATCACCGACGGCGTCGGCTTCTGCCCCTCCTTCGCCAACGTCTCCGCGTTCTCCACCGAGGACGGGCTCGTCCTCGTCGACACCGGCAGCGCGCCCTTGGCCAAGGTCGTCCACGACGACATCCGCACCTGGAGCCCCGCCCGCCTCAACACCGCCGTGTACTCCCACGGGCACATCGACCACGTCTTCGGCGTGCCGGTGTGGGAGGAAGAGGCGGCAGCGCAGGGCTGGGCTGCCCCCGAGGTCATCGCCCATCACGCCCTGCCGGCCCGCTTCGACCGCTACATCTTCACCGCCGGGTACAACACGATCATCAACCGCCGCCAGTTCGGCTTCACCGACCTGAACTGGCCCACCGAGTACCGCTACCCCGACCGGACCTACCACGAATCCCTGGACGTCTCGGTCGGCGGCGTCGGGTTCGCGCTCCGCCACGAGAAGGGTGAGACCGACGATCACACCGTCACCTGGCAGGCGGAGAAGCGGGTGCTCTGCTGCGGCGACCTGTTCATCTGGGCCTCGCCCAATGCCGGCAACCCACAGAAGGTGCAGCGCTACCCGAGGGAGTGGGCCGCCGCGCTCCGCCGCATGCTCCACCTCGACGCCGAGTTCCTCCTGCCCGGACACGGGTTTCCCGTCATGGGAGCCGACCGGGTGCGCCAGGCCCTCACCGACACGGCGGACCTGCTCGACTCCCTGGTCGACCAGACCCTGGCCGTCATGAACGCCGGTGGCCGCCTGGACGACGCCATCCACACCGTGCGCCCACCGGCCGAGCTCGAGGCCCGGCCCTATCTGCGGCCGGTCTACGACGAGCCCGAGTTCATCGTCCACACCGTGTGGCGCCTCTACGGCGGGTGGTGGGACGGCAATCCCGCCACGCTGAAGCCGGCCGCCGAACGCGCCCTGGCGGCCGAGCTGGCCGCGCTGGCCGGCGGACCCGGCGTCCTGGCCGACCGCGCCCTCGAGCTCCTGAGCGTGGCGACGGACGCGCCCGAATCCGAGTCCGACGCCGCCGAGCGGGCGCTGCGCATCGCGGGCCACCTGGCCGAGCACGCCTGGCTGGCCGACCCGGGGGACGAGGGCGTCCAGCGCGCGCGCCAGCAGGTCTTCGCCGCTCGCGCCGCCCGCGCCACCTCCACCATGGCCCGGGGGGTCTTCACCTGGGCCTCGAACGAGTCGGTGGCGCCGCCGCACCGGCACTGACGCCGGGGGGCACGCCGCTGTGCTGCCAATTCCAGTTTTTTTGCCGGGTTCGATAGTGTCGGCGGCGTGGACTCGTCGCTGACCAGCCCCCCTCCTGATCTGCCCGAAACCCCAGCTCCCAGGCACAAGAGTCCACGCCGGCTGGCCGTCGCCGCGGTGGCCCTGGGCGCCCTCCTCCTCACCGGATGCCAGCTCCCGACCTTCGGCGCCTACAAGGGCGCCACCTCCCAGGCCCGGTCAACCTTCCACCTGTGGCAGGGCTTCTTCATCGCCGGCATCATCGTGGGGGGCTTCACGCTTTTGCTCATCACGTGGGTCATCCTCCGCTACCGACGCCGGTCCGACGAGATGCCGCGCCAGACCCAGTACCACACCTTGACCGAGATCTTCTACACGGTGGTGCCGATCCTGATCGTGATCGGGCTGTTCGTGGCGACCGTGGTGGTGGAGAACAAGGTCACGGCGGTCGAGCCCAACCCCGCCGCCAAGAATCGACGTCTACGCCTTCCAGTGGGGCTGGGAGTTCTCCTATCCCAACGGGGTCAAGATCATCGGCCAGACCACCGACGCCCCGACCATGATGGTCCCGACCGGCCAGACGGTGCGGATCACGCTGCGCTCGTACGACGTGTTGCACGGCTTCTACGTGCCCGAGTTCAACTTCAGCCGGTACGCCAGCCCCGGCTACTACACCCAGTTCGACTTCAACGTCCTGCACGACGGCGTCTACCGGGGCCAGTGCACCCAGCTCTGCGGCCTCTACCACTCGTTGATGTTCTTCAACGTCCGTTCCGTGTCGCCGTCCGCCTACCGGACGTGGTTGCGGGTGACGGGTGCCTACCAGCGGACGCACCCCAACTCCATCGGGCAGCTCCCGGCCGACCTGCACGCCAACATCAACGGAACCGTGCCCAGCTACTCTGGGAATTCGGGCAACTCGGGAAATTCGGGCAGCGGGAACACGGGAAACACAGGAGGTGCGCTCTCCGGTGACTGACGTCATCGCCCCACCGGGCACACACGAGCCGACAGAGCTGCACCTGCCCCCGGAGGTTCCCGGCGGCGACGGCCACGAGCCCCACGGCAGCCACGAGGAGCACGGCCCCACCGGCATCCTCAAGTGGCTCACGTCCACCGACCACAAGGTCATCGGGCTCAGCTACATGATCACCGCGATCGTGATCTTCTACATCTCGGGGATCATGGCGCTCTTCATGCGGCTGCAGCTGGCCTCGCCGCATTCGTCGCTGCTCAGCTTCTCGCAGTTCAACGCGCTGTTCACCATGCACGGCAGCCTCATGCTGTACCTGTTCGCCGGGCCCTTCGCGTTCGGCGGCCTGGCCAACTTCATCGTGCCGCTGCAGGTGGGCGCGCCCGACATGGCGTTCCCCCGCCTCAACGCCCTGAGCTACTGGCTCTATCTCACCGGCTCCGTCACCATGATGATGGGCTTCCTGGTCGCCGGCGGCGCCGCGCAGTTCGGGTGGGTCGCCTACGCCCCCCTCTCGAGTGTCACCAGTTCGCCCGGAGCGGGGCCAGACCTCTGGCTGATGGGGATCGCCCTCACCGGGTTCTCCGCCATCTTCACCGGCGTCAACCTGTGCGGGACCATCTTCTACCTGCGCGCCCCCGGGATGACCATGTTCCGCATGCCCATCTTCACCTGGAACATGCTGGTGACCGGGATCCTGATCCTGATCGCGTTCCCGGTCCTCACTGCAGCGGTGGTGATGCTGTTCTGCGACCGCCACTTCGGCACCCACATCTACACCGCGACCGGATGCCATCTGGTCAACGGCCATGCCATGGTGTCGTGCGGCTCACCGTTGCTCTGGCAGAACCTGTTCTGGTTCTTCGGCCATCCCGAGGTCTACATCCTCGCCCTGCCCTTCTTCGGCATCGTGACCGAGATCCTCCCCGTCTTCTCGCGACGCCCGGTCTTCGGCTACAAGGGCATGGTCTTCGCCACGATGGCCATCGCGGCGCTGTCCACCGGCGTGTGGGCGCACCACATGTTCACCACCGGCGCCGTGCTGCTGCCCTTCTTCTCCTTCTTGAGCCTGTTGATCGCCGTGCCGACGGGCATCAAGTTCTTCAATTGGATCGGGACCATGTGGCACGGGCAGCTGACGTTCACGACGCCCATGCTGTTCTCGATCGGTTTCCTCTTCGCCTTCCTCATGGGCGGTGTGACCGGGATCATGCTGGCCTCACCCCCGATCGACTTCGCCGTCCACGACACCTACTTCGTGGTGGCCCACTTCCACCAGGTCCTCTTCGGGACGGCGGTGTTCGCCGGGTTCGCCGGCGTCTACTACTGGTATCCCAAGATGTTCGGGCGCATGCTGCGGGAGAGCCTGGGCAAGTGGCACTTCTGGCTCATGTTCATCGGGTTCTGGATCACCTTCATGCCCCAGTACGTGGTCGGCCTCCTCGGGATGCCCCGGCGCGTGGCCAGCTACCCGTCCGACCTCGGATGGCAGAGCTACAACATCGTGTCGACGGTCGGCGCCTTCATCATCGGGGTGTCCTTCGCTTTCTTACTGGTGAACTTCTTCGTGTCGTGGCGCAACCCGATCCCGGCGGGGGACAACCCCTGGGATGCCCACACCCTCGAGTGGTTCACCACGTCGCCGCCGCCGCACCACAACTACACGCACCTGCCGCCGATCCGCTCGGAGCGTCCGACCTGGGACTACAACCACCCCGACGCGTTGACGGTGCCCCACGGCAAGGGTGTCCACACGAACGGGAAGTCCAACGGAAAGGTCACGGCCACGGTATGAAGGTCTCGGCGGTCTTCTTGATCTTCCTCGGGGTGTTCTTCGGGATCGTCGGCCTCGTCTACTGGTTCTGGAGCTACGAGGACGGCGGCGGCATGATGCTGCTCGGCGTCACGCTGCTCGGCTTCTTGCCCGGCCTGTACTACTTCTTCTGGTACCGGCGCTTCCACGGGCACAAGTACTTCTTCTGGGGCAAGGTCCCCGCGGTGGGTGACCGCCCGTCGGATCGCGAGGACGCCGAGATGGCCGACGGCGCCGGGATCGTCGACGCGTTCCCCGGCTCCTCCATCTGGCCCTTCGTCCTGGGCATGGGCGCCTTCACGACGGTGCTGGCCCTGGTCTTCGGCGTCTGGCTCGCGTTCATCGGCGTCCCCCTGATCCTGACCGCCCTCACGGGCGTCACGGCCGAGAGCCGACGCGGCGGGAACGTCTGAGCCTTCCTGAGGTGCACCCGGTACCCTGACCCGGGTGGCAGGGGCGAGCACGAACAGCGGACCAGGCGCGCCGGCGCGGCTGTCACGGGGCCTCGTCGTCCTCATCGCGGTGGCCACCGGCGCCGTCGTCGCCAACCTCTACTACGCGCAGCCCGTCCTGCACCAGGTGGCGCGCGCCTTTCACAGCGGGCCGGCCGCCACGTCCTCGATCATCACCGCCACCCAGATCGGCTACGCGGCCGGCCTGTTGCTCGTCGTCCCTCTCGGCGACCTCCATCCGCGCCGTGGACTGGTGGCCCGGTTGTTCTGCATCGCCGCCGCCGCCCTCGTGGCCTGCGCGCTCGCTCCCAGCCTGTGGTTCTTCGCCGTGGCCTCGGTGGCCGTGGGCGGTGCCTCGGTGGCCGGGCAGGTCATGATCCCGTTCGCGGCCGACCTGGCGCCCGAGGAGCGGCGGGGGCGGGTCGTCGCCCGCATCATGACGGGGCTGCTGCTCGGCATCCTCCTCGCCCGCACGGTGTCGGGGCTCGTGGCCCAGGCGGCGGGCTGGCGGGCCGTGTACTGGCTGTCGGCCGCGCTCATGGTGGGCTTCGCCGCCGTCTTGTGGCGGCTGCTGCCGGCCGAGCGGCAGCGTCCGCACCGTAGCTACGCCGAACTCGTCGGCTCGTCGCTCCGCCTCCTCGCCGAGGAGCCCGTGTTACGGAGAAGAGCCTGGCACGGGGCCTGTGCCTTCGCTGCCTTCAGCGCGCTGTGGACCACCATCGCCTTCCTTCTCTCGGGGAGCCCCTACCGCTACTCCAACGCGGTGATCGGGCTCTTCGGCCTCGTCGGTGCGGGCGGCATCGTCGCCGCCAATCTCGCCGGCAAGCTGGCCGACTCCGCCCGGGTGCCGGCGACGACGATCGGCGCCGGAGTGCTCCTGGCCGGGTCCTTCGCACTGTTGTGGGCCGGCCGCACCTCGCTCGCCGCCCTCATCGCCGGCATCGTCGTGCTCGACATGGGGACCCAGGGCATGCAGATCACCAATCAGGCCGTCATCTACGCGCTGCGCCCTGACGCCCGGAGCAGGATCAACAGCGCGTACATGGTCTGCTACTTCGTCGGCGGTGCCGTCGGCTCCCTCGCGGCCGGCACGCTCTATGCCAGTCACGGCTGGGGCGGCGTCTGCCTCCTGGGCGTCGGCTTCGGCGCCCTCACCTTGTCCGTATCGGCCTCCGGCGCCCTCCGATCCTGGCAGAGGAACGCGGCCCACAAGCGCCGTTCACCGGCTCAGGGGCGGCCCCAGCCCGCGGACTCCTTGGGAGAGCCGGCCTGAATCCGCGGGTCGCCGGCTCAGGACGGCAGGCGCTCTCGCAGCACGATGGCGACCTCGTCCCCGACGTCCCTTCCGATCTGGGTTCTTTCTTGATCCTCGCGGTGAACCGCTTGTCACCATCGCTCCTGCAACAGATGACGGCCTCCTCACCAAATCCTTCCGAACCGCGCACCCCTTGACCCTCACGACCCTTTCAACCCCCCCCCCCCGTCCTATTCCTTAGGGAGTCCTTTAGTTGTGTTAGCTAGTTCCTCGTTGTGTTCGCTGCAGTAGTCTTCGAGATCTATCTTTCTCTGATCTCTGAGGTGAGCTTGTGCTAGTCCCATACCTATCAGTCGACGAGTTCTGCGGAGACGTCTACGTCGGGATCGCTCTGATCCTTCGCCACTTGAAGCGAGTGCTGGCGGAACGAGCCGACCGTCGATCCGATCACCACTGTGCGCTCAGACCCAGCCATAGCCCTCTGCCTCGCGTCTTTTTCTTGTCTAGAGTATCTCGTAGTCACACATTCTCTTATCTTAGCCCTATTTTTCTTTTACCTTTGACCAGTCCAGACTCTCGTTCCGGCAGCGCCGATCGCATCATCGAGTCATTTCAAGGCCAAACACGGCGCTCGAATCGGTGCGAAGCCTTGACCCGGGTTCTTCTCGCGGGTGGTTTCAACCTCACTGCGGGGCGTCCTCCATGATCTTGAGCTGGTTCCCGTCGGGGTCGCGGACGATGAACATGGCGGGAACGCCCGGCCAGTGCAGCAGCTCGTCGACGTCGACTCCGGTTCCGACCAGAGCCGAATGGGCGGCCTCGGCGTCGTGCGTGGCGAAGGTGACCCCCGTATCGACTCCGACCGGGGCACCGTCGCCGGCGGCGACGAGCGCGACCGGCACGCGGCCCCCGCGGGGCGACACCTGCACCCAGCGCCCGCCGTCGCCCAGGGGCACGTCAAGGCGGACCTCGAACCCGAGCCGGTCGACGTAGAAGCGGACGGCCCGCTCCTGGTCGGAGACGGGGATGGCGACCCCGCCGACGTCACTGATACTCGTCCTTGTGGCGGTGACACTCATGCCATCTCCTCTGGTTGTTTCTCTCGGTCGTTTCGTCAAGTGGCCGGACGGCTCAGGCGTACAGGAGCGAGCCGGGCGTGGTGAGCAGCTCGCCCGACTCGAGCCAGGTCTTGAGCCCCGAGAGGATCATCGGCCAGCCGCCGAAGATCTGCGAGTTGGCGCCCTCGCGCATCTGGTCGTGGGTGAGGGTCAGGTGGCACGAGTCGCCCACCTGCTCTATCTCCCAGGTCACCCGCGTCGATCCCTCGGCCCGCACGTCGTCGTCCCACAGGCAGGCCATGGTGTGCACCAGCCGCCGCGGCGGCTCGACCTCGAGCACCTCGCCCTCGCCGAGATGCACCCCGTGCTTCTCGACGTCCACGCTGAGGGGCGAGCCCACCTTCCACTCCGAGTTGACCGCGGCGCCGAAGTTGTACTTCGCCCGGATCTCGGGGTTGACGATGGCTTCCCACAGCTGCTCGGGCGTCGTCTTGATGAAGATCTCGTACACCTTTTCCATCTGCCTCTCCAATCTGTCCTTGATCTCGCTCAGCCCTGCCACCCAGGGCTCGGAATACTTGCTGACCCAGCGGTCGTGGATGAGCCGGATCGGCACGGGGTTGAGGAAGTGGAGCTTCTCGCGCCCCCGCCGCCTCGACACCACCAGTCCGGCCTCTTCGAGATGCTTGAGGTGCTTCATGACGCCGAAGCGGGACATGGAGAACCGCTCTTCCAACACGCTCAGGGTCTGCCCGTCCTCCTGGAACAACTCGTCGAGCAAGCTGCGCCGGGTCGGGTCGGCCAGGGCCTTGAACACCTCATCCACGACGACATTTTATGTGACCTTTTGGTCACATGTCAAGCGGGCGTCCTCCCTGCTGCGCCTCGAAGATCTCCCACTCGCCGGGGATCCCCTTCAGCTCCGCCGAGCCCCGGTCCTCGAAGGTAATCCCCGACCCCGCGCAGGCATCCCGTGTCGCGGCCGAGGCGAGCACCTGGCCGCCGCGCGCCCGGGCACAGAGCCGCTGGGCGAAGTGCACGGCCAAACCCGACACGTCGTCCTTGCCCATGGGGAACACCTCCCCGACGTGGATCCCCGCCCGAAGCTCGAGCTCGAGGCCCGCCACGGCCACCATGGACGCCCTGGCGCAGCGCACGGCGGCGTCGGCGTCGGATTCCTCGAACGCCACCAGGAAGCCGTCCCCTGTGCTCTTGAGGATCCGACCGCCGAATGCCAACGCCTGGCGCTTCACCAGCGCGTTGTGCTCGTCGAGGCAGCGCGCTCCAGGCCTCGTCGCCCAGGGAGGCGGCCATGGGGGTGGAGTCGACGATGTCGGTGAACATGATGGCGGCCCGGACGCGATCGATGAAGGGCGAGATACCGCCCGTGACGAACCGCTCCACCTCGTCGATCACGGGTGTGGCGTAGTTGCGCAGGAAGACCTGGTCGGTCCCGGGGAGGAGCACCAGGCGGGCGCCCGGGATGGAATCCGCGATGAAGCGGCCGTGGTCCGGCGGGATGTTCGCGTTTCCCTCCAGGTGGATGACCAGCGTGGGGGCCGAGATGGTCGGCAGCACGGAGCGGATGTCGTACGTCCGGTTGATGCGGAAGATGGTCACGAGCTGGTTCTGGCTGGTCGACGCCAACTCGACGCGCCCGGGCGGCGCATCGTCGTAGCGCGGGGCGAACTGGTTGTAGATGCGTCCCTGCCCCCACTCGGTCCGGTAGCGCTCTTCGAGGCGGTCCAGGACGCGGTCGCTGAACCCGATCGGGAAGTCGTCAGCCACCTGCAGGCGGGCCCACGTGTTGCACAGGAGCAACTGGCGCACCGGGTGCGCGGCGGCGTAGAGGGCGGCGACCGCGCCGCCGTTGTGGGTCCCGAAGAGGACGGGATCGGTGACGCCCGCCGCATCGATCACGGCGGCGAGGTCGCCGACGAGGTCGGTCAGGTTCGGCGCGTCGGACGGATCGAAGCGGTCCGAGCTCCCGGTGCCCCACTGGTCGTAGGTGACCAGCCGCGAGAAGCTGGCCAACCGCCGGAACCCCTTCGCAGTGACGGGGTCGTCCCAACCGAGCGTGGTGGCCATGGATCCACCGACGAACACCATGTCGGGCGGTCCCTGACCTTCGGCCTGGTAGGCCAGGTGGGTCCCGTTCCGCACGGCGAACTTGATGCGGGGCGAGGCGAGCACTGCGTCAGCTGGCTTCGACCCGAGCGTGCCGGCCCATCCGTGCAGTGTGACACCTGTGCCGCGGCGGGCGAAATGGCCGCTGCCTCGGACGGGCTCTCACGAGCACGTGACATGCCCTTTGGGTAGGGTCGGGGACATGGTCGGCTTGATGGTGACGACGCGGTTCAACGAGCTGCTCGACCGCGAAGACCCCGATGCCTACCGCAACGCGCAGCAGGCGGTTTCGGCGGCCGCCTCGGTGCGCGACGCCGTCGAGAGGACGGCCATCCTCGACGGCTTTACCCCGGCCGAGACCACCGAGACCCTGGCCGTGCTCGACGCCCTGCCGCCCGCCATCGACGCCGCCATCCTGGCCGCGCTGCGCAGCGCTTTGGCCCGCGACGCCCCGGGCCGGTTCGAATGGCACGAGGGTGCATTCATCGAGCTCCGCACCTGGGAGGAGCCCGGGAGCGGTCGCCTCCGCATCGTGCTCGTCTCGCCCCCGGGCCAGACCTTCGTCTGAACCCGCCGCCGGCCCCTCCGTGCGTCAGAGCTGGCGGGCCGTCGCGTGCCGGCGGGGCCGTCGGCCCAGCCGCTGCAGACCCGTCTGGGCCTCCGGCAGCGACGGCTCCCAGATCGCGGCGCGGTTGCCGCCGGCCCGCTTGGCCACGTAGAGCGCCTCGTCGGCCCGGCGGAGCAGTGCGTCGGGCCCGTCGTGCGCCCCCAACCAGGTGCTCACCCCCAGGCTGGCCGTGACCGGGTCCGAGCCTGTCACCGCCTGCAGGGCCTCGCTCAGCCGGGTGGCCGCAATGAGCACCGCGCCCTCGTCGGTGTCGGGCAGCAGCATGGCGAATTCGTCGCCACCCAGACGTCCCACCACATCGGTTTCCCGGGCCGCTCCGCAGAGGACGCCGGCCAGCAGACGCAGCGCGTGATCCCCCGAATGATGGCCTCTGGAGTCGTTGAGTGCCTTGAGATTGTCGACGTCGGCCACGACGAGGCTGAAGCTCGAATGGTGCCGCCGGGCCCGTTTCGCCTCGTGTTCGAGCAGCTCCTGGAAGGCGCCGCGACTGAGGCATCCCGTCAGGGCGTCCTTGCTTGCTGCATCCATGAGCTGGCCCATCAGGCGATCGCGGGTCAGCGCGGCCGCCGCGGTGATCACGCCGGCGATGACCATGGCCACGGCCAGGAACGCCGTCGTGGACCAGCTGCGATGAGGCGTCAGGATCCCGACGACCAGCGTCGTCAGCACGCCGAACGCGGCCAGCAGCGAGACCGTCCCCGCCGAGTAGGCCAGACCGGCGAAGAGCATCGGCAACACCAGGAAGTAGGAGATGGGGCTACGGACGCCGCCGTCGAGCACGGCGCCCATGGCGATGAAGACGAAGGTGGACGCGGCCCACGACGTGAAGAAGGCCTTGGACCACCGAGTCGACACCAGGCGCAACCCGGCCCATCGGAACGGCCCAATGGACGCGGCGAGGCTTGAGAAGCCGAGGACCACCATCGCCTGCCGGTGCGGGCCAGGGGTCGTCAGCGCGTACACCAGGACGGCCAGAGCCCCCATGCTGTAGGTCAGGACGCCTATGTGGACGTAACTCCGCCAGAAGTTCGCCAAGTTGGAAGACATGGTCTGCGCTGGGGAAGGCATGCCAGGTTCGAAACTCCCCTTCTGTCGGCGCACCGAGTATCGGCAGGTTTCGAACGATCGTTGAGCGCCAATTTCGGGGAACGGGGTGTCAGCGGGGACTCGTCCCGGCGGGCCGCCGACGCCAGGTGTCGACACAACCCGGGGAGCAGAACAGCACGACCGAACCCCGCACGTCGTGGGCGATCTCCTCGGCGGTGTCGTGGGTCAGGGGCAGTCCACAGATGGGGTCACGGGAGGCGTCGGGGCCGCCCAGTACCATCCGGATGCTCGAGGCCGGCACCGGCTTCTCGACCCCCTTCAGCGTGACGTGGGCCTCGGCCACCGTGACGCCCCAGCTGGGCAGGTGCTCGACCACCGCCGGCGCCGCCAGAGCCTCACCCGCCACTGCCTGGTCGCACAGGCGTGCGGCCACGTTCACACAGTGGCCGACGTAGTCGTCCCCCTCCATCAGGATGACCTCGCCCGCGGTGACACCGGAGCGGATGGAGACGGTCGCCACGGGGCCGGAGACCTCGCCCACCACGTGGTGCAGCTCCAGGATGGTCTCGAGCAGCGGTCGGGTGTTGACGCACACCAGCATCACGCCGTCGCCGAGCCACTTGGCGATCCGGACGCCGCGGCGGGCACAGATGTCACGCAGCAGGGTGCGGAAGGCGGTCAACACGTCGACGGCGCGTTCGTCCCCTTCGAGCTCCGTCAGCGCCGTGAACCCGGACACGTCCACGAAGGCGAAGCTGCGATGGACTCTCACGCGAAGATGCTGCCATGCCCCCTGACCGCGGTCCCAATCGGGCGGACCAGCGGTGGGAGGAGAATCCCAGGTGGTGGGCCTCACCCGCCGCTCCTACGATGTCCCGATGACGTTCGGGCACCCACGGCGCGCCCGTCTCGGGCCGCGACGACTGACGTGGCACAACTCGACGGCAAGGTGGTGCTCTTGAGCGGTGGGGCCTCCCCGATCGGTCGCGCCACCGCCCTTCGGCTCAGCGGTGAGGGCGCCGCGGTGGTGGTCGGCGACGTGGCGGCGGAGGCGGCCGAGACGGTCGCCCGCGAAGTCGCCGCAGCGGGGGGTCGCGCCGTCGGTCTCGGCTGTGACGTCCGCCGCGAGGAGTCGGTGGCCGCGTTCGTCGAACGCGCCGTGGCCGAGTTCGGCGGCGTCGACGCCGTGGACCACAACGCGGCCTGGAGCCACCCCCGCCTCGATACCGACGCCGTCGGGGTGGACCTCGGGGTGTGGGAGCGGGCACTCGAGACGATCACCCGGGGCGCGCTGCTCCTGGCCCGCCACGTCATCCCCGTGATGGCGGCGCGCCGGGGCGGGTCCATCGTCACCATCTCGTCGGGGACGAGCACGATCGGCGAGTCGACCCGCGTGGCCTACGGCGTGTCCAAGGCGGCCCTCAACCAGCTCACACGCCACCTGGCGGTCCGTTACGGCCGGGACGGCATCAGGGCCAACGCGATCGCGCCGGGCTTCATCCTCACCGAGACGGCGATCGCCAACGTGCCCACCGACGTCCAACGGCGCCTGGCCGAGGCCAACCCGATGCGCCGCCTCGGGACCCCCGACGACATCGCCCGGGTGGTGGTCTTCTTGTGCAGCGACGCCTCGGCCTATGTCA
Source organism: uncultured Acidimicrobiaceae bacterium (assembly GCA_963728845.1). GTDB lineage: Bacteria > Actinomycetota > Acidimicrobiia > Acidimicrobiales > RAAP-2 > Bog-473. The sequence continues at coordinate 73,401 of CAVSLS010000005.1, read as the reverse complement.
ACGGCCAGGTCCTCCACGTCGACGGTGGGCACCAGATCGCCGGGATGATGTAGGTGCACCATGGCTGAGACGCGCCGGGTCGCACTCGTCACCGGCGCGAGCCGCGGCATCGGGCGCTGTGCCGCGGTGGCCCTGGCCCGGCGCGGCTTCGACGTCGCCATCACGGCGCGCACCGTGCACGAGGGCGACGGCCGCGCCCACTCCTCGAGCGCGCTGGTGCGCGACGAGCCCCTGCCCATTGCGGGGAGCCTCGACGCCACGGCGGCCGAGATCGAGGCGCTCGGTCGCACCTGCCTGGCGGTGCCGATGGACCTCATGGACCGTTCCTCGGTCGAGCAGGCCGCCGCGGTGACCCTGGCCACCCTGGGCCGGGTCGACGTGCTCGTCAACAACGCCATCTACCAGGGGCCGGGCACGATGGACCGGATCTTGGACCTGCCCCTCGAGTTGGCCGAGCGCTGCCTGGTCGGCGACTACCTCCATCCGTTGCTCCTGACCCAGCTCGTGCTGCCCGGCATGCTCGAACGCGGGCAGGGCCGACTGGTCAACATGCTCTCGGAGGCCGCCTTCACCACGCCACCGGCGCCGGCCGGTGCCGGTGGGTGGGGCGTGGCCTACGCCGCCGCCAAGGCGGCCTTCCATCGGGTGACCGACATGTGCCACGTGGAGTTCGCGGCGCGCGGCGTCTGGTCCTTCTCCATCGCCCCCGGGCTCACCCTCACCGAGTCGATGCGGGCGTCGGGGACCGACAAGGTGCTCGTGGGCGCCGGGCACGTGCCTGCGCCGCCGGAGGTGGCGGGCGAGGTGGCCGCCTGGCTCGGCGACGACCCCGGGGCCGGCCGCTACGCCGGGCAGATGGTCTCGTCGCGCCCGCTGTGCAAGGAGCTCGGGCTGGTGGCGGGCTGGCCGCCGCCCCGCCCCGGGTGACGCGCCCGCGCCCCGCTCGACATCACCCGACGGCGACCTCGTCGAGGCACGCCAGCACCTCGGGACGGCCGCCGGACAGCCGCTTGACGATCTCGAACGGCACCACGTGCACGATGACCCCCACGACGGCGACGGGGATGGCACACGTGACCTTGCACAAGGACCACACGAGGGATCTGCGCAGTCGCGCCGGCGGGTAGGCGGCCGCGACTTGGGCGTCGTCGAGACCCAGGAGCTCGAGGTCCCTCTCGTAGGCGGCGAAGTCCTCCAGAAGGGTCTCGACGCTCGGCGTGGCCGCAACGTCGTGCTCGGCCAAGGACAGCCGCTCTGCCATCGCCACCTGGTCCGCCATGGCGACGGGTGAGGGCAGCCGTTCCTCGGGCGTGCGGACGGCGATCTCGGCGATCCGTGCCAGCAGGTCGGCCTTGGCCCACGACGAGTACGAGGGGCTCACCCGGGCGAGCTGCGCGGCCAGATCGCGCGTGAGTTGCCGCACGGCCTCGTGGCTGTCGGCCTCGTAGGCCTCGGCCCAGCGGGCGACGGGCGCGGGCTGACCCACTCGGACGAGGGCCCGCGACCGGAACCGGGCCTTCGCGTCGTAGACGAGACCCACGGCCAGCGTCACCACGCCTTCGACGCCGGCATCGAAGGCCGCCTCGAGCCCGATGCGCGCCGCGCCGGTCCGCAGCGGTTGCAACGACACTTCGTCGTGGCTGATCCCCTCCGGGAAGATCGCAACGACGCCATTGCGGGACAAGATCAGGCGCGAGACCGCGAAGGCGGAGATGTTGTGGTCTCCTCGGGCCCCGTCGATGGCCCGGTACACCGGGATCACGCCCGCCAGCTTCAAGAAGGGCCACAGGGGCGTGATCCGGAAGAGCGTCGACTTGCCCAAGAAGCGTGGGAACCGGCCCAGTGTCGCCATGAGGAGGAGCCCGTCGACCAGTCCGTTGACGTGGTTCGCCACGACGACCACCGGACCCGTCGACGGCAGGTTGTCGCCGTGCTGGACCTCGATGCTGCGAAAGAAGACGCGGACCAAGAGGCGGGCCAACCACCCCATGGTGCGATCAGCGAGCCGGCGCATGTGACAGTCCGCGGCGCTGCGAGGCCCTCCGTGGCCCTACGCAGCCACCTCGAGGCCTGAGAGTCTCGACACCGCCGTGTCGAGCAGGTGGAGGTGGGCCTGGCCCGGGAGCCGGTCCACGCGCCGGTCGATACGCGAGGTGAACTGGTGGCCCTCGTCCCCGGCGAAGAGGTACTTCACCAAGAACCCGACCTCCTCTTGTGGCATCACCCCCGAGCCGACCGGGCGCCAGAGGTGCTTGAGGGCGAACCGCGTGAGCCGCTGCGCTCTCGGGCTCTCCGAGAGCCGGCGGGTCGCCTCCGAGGCATAGAAGTCGATGTGCCCACCCTCTTGCTTCATGATCCGCTTGAGCAGCTCGCGCAGGGTCGGGTGGCCCGCCTTGTCCGACAGCCGGGCGTAGCCGGCCTGCGTCGTCCATTCGTTGATCGCCCCCCACGCCATGTGCAGGGCGGTGAAGGCGCTGCCGGCGAAGGCGGCCGAACCGATCGTGCTGAACGTCGAGATCGCCTCCTTGCGACGACGCCTCCGGCGGAGCGTGGCGATGCGCGGAGCGCCTGCCTGCTCGCCGTGCGCCTCGAGCACCTGGCCGATGGCCTCCCCGTGCCACATCTCCTCGAACACCCAGCACGCGAGGAAGGAGGTGATGTCGGGGTCGCGGTGCGCGGGGGTCAGGAGCAGATCGCGCAGGTAGCAGACCGTGTGGTGCTCCACGTCGTGCATGTAGCGCAGCGACCGGAGTGCCTCGGGCGCCAGCGGGCAGTCCTTGAAGTCGTCGAATTCGATGCCGTCCAGGCTGAGTCGGCCCGCACGCTGCTTGTAGGACTCAATGGTGGTACGCATAGCGCCGGGTATTCGGAACCACGCGTCGATCCGGATGCCGCCAGGGCCGCGCATCCCGATCCACGGCCGCACGCGGTCGCCTACCGCACGCGGGGCAGCCCCATCGGGTTGGGGAACGGCACCAGGCCCGAGGCGGCCACGTCGGCGGCACACGCCGAGAGGGCACCGTGGAGCTCCTCGAGAGCTCCGTCGCTCAGGCCGGCGCAGGCCGGCTCGGCCAACCGGTCGGTCAGGGCCTCCACCCTGGCGTGCAGCGTGCGGCCGCTGTCGGTGGCGCGCCCGTCGGCGTGCAGTAGGCCCCGGGCCGCCAGCGCCGCCGCGGCCGCGTCCCATTCCCCCTCGCTCCAGCCCCGGCTGTCCCGCAGCACCTCGGCGGGAATCCCCTTGGTGCCGGCCGCGAGCAGGTGGGCCTCGATCCCACCGACCCCGTGGGTCAGGAGTGCGGCCACGTGCCCGTCCCCGCGGTGCTCGCGCAACGTCGTGCAGGCCTGCCAGGACTCGCCCAACCCGCCTGTGCCGAGGGCCGGCGCGATGACCGGCCACAGCGGCCGGTTGGCGGCCGCCATGATCCGCCCGGCGCCGTCGCAGCACGCCACGGCCCGCCGCAGCAGCGGCAGGGCGGCCACGAGCGCCGATCGGGCCTCCGTGCTGCAGACCTCGTTGAGCGCCTCCGCCGCCGCGATGGCGCGCACGCGCCACAGCGTCTCGGGCGCCACCACGTCCCAGCACCCCGGGACGGACGCGGCGACCATGCGCGGGTGGAAGTTGTAGAACGCGGCGGTCACCGGCCCGGAGCCGACACGTCCGAGCGGGGCGGCGCGGGCGGCGAAGTAGCCGGACCAGAACCCGCGCAGCCCCGCCTCCCGCAACGCGGTGCGGCAGCCGGGGGCGAAGTAGGTGACGGCGTGGACCGATTCGACAGCGACCCACAGGTCGCGGGTGGTGACCCGTCCGGGTCGCTGGCTCAGCGGGTGACCTGGCGCACGCCCGTCGGCGAGCTCACGGGCTCAGGGGTGCCCCCGTTGCTCAACGGCTCGATGTCGATGCGCACCGGCACGGGCTCGGGCTCCATCTCGACGCGCTCGTCGTCGGGGCGCGGGGGCGACGGGACCGTCCGGTACTCGCCCTCGGCCGAACGCTCCACGATCACGGCCCGCTTGCGCTTGCCGATGCCGTGGACGCCCTGCATCTCCCGGCACAGCTGGTAGGCGACCAGCCCGGCGATGACCGGGATCACGAAGACCGCGATCCGGAAGAACCAGAGCACCGCGTTGAGCGAGACGTGGAAGAAGTTGGCGAGGACGTCGGTCGAGCTCGCCGCGAACAGCGTGAAGAGGAGCGCGAACATGGCCACGCCGGCGGCCGTGCGCTTGGGCCTGTCCCGCGGCCGGTCCAGCAGGTTGTGCAGCTCGTCGTCCCCGGTCAATCGTCGTTCGATCGCCGGCCACAGCATGGCGATGGTGAAGATCAAGCCCGGGAAGACCACCGCCGGCAGGAAGACCTCGAGCGGGACGGTATGGCCGAAGCCGGTGAGCTCCCAGGACGGCATGATGCGCAGCGCGCCGTCGAGCCAGCCCATGTACCAGTCCGGCTGGACGGCATAGGAGATCTTCGACGCGTTGTAGGACCCGAACTGCCAGATGGGGTTGATCTGGGCGAAGGCCCCCAGGAGCGCCGTCGCCGCCGTCACCATGAAGAGGAAACCGGTGGTCTTGGCCATGAAGGTCGGGAACATCGGCGACCCCACCACGTTGTCCTCGGTACGCCCCTCCCCGGCGAACTGGGTGTGCTTCTGGCGGACGAGCAGACCGAGGTGCGCCGAGAGCAGCCCGATCAGCACGAGCGGGATGATCAGGACGTGGATGATGTAGAAGCGGGGAATGATGATGTCGCCCGGGAAGCGCCCTCCCCACAGGAACGACACGAGGTAGCTGCCGACGAAGGGGATCGACTCCGCGATGGAGTAGCCGATGCGCAGGCCGGTGCCCGAGATCAGGTCGTCCGGCAGCGAGTACCCGATGAAGCCTTCGAAGATGGCCAGGATCAGCATGGTGATGCCGATGAGCCAGTTCAGCTCGCGCGGCTTGCGGAACGCCCCGGTGAGGAAGATGCGGCCCATGTGCACCACGATCGACGCGGTGAAGATGTCGGCCGCCCAGTGGTGCATCTGGCGGACGAGCAGGCCGCCCCGCACGTCGAAGGAGATGCTCACCGTGGACTTGTAGGCGTCCGAGACCCACTGGCCGTCGAGCGGTGTGTAGCTGCCGTGGTAGATGGACTGCGCGGTCGACGGCACGAAGAAGAGCGACAGGAAGACACCGGTGGCCAGCAACACCACGAACGAGTAGAGCGAGATCTCGCCCAGCATGAAGGACCAGTGGTCCGGGAAGATCTTGTCGAGGAAGACGCGCCCGCCCTTGGCCACCCCGAGGCGGTCGTCGAGCTCCCCGACGATCTTGCCGACCTGGCCGTAGGGGCCCATCGCCGCCCTCGTGCTGCGCTTGGTCTTGGCCGCAGTGGCACTCATGTGGTCCGCTCCCAGAAGCCGGGCCCGACGGCCTGATCATAGGGCGCCAAGGCGATGAGGTAGCCCTGGTCGTTGTAGCCGAGCTGCATCTGGGGCAGCGGCCGGGGCGCCGGGCCGAACTGCGGCACGGCGCCGTTGCGGACGTTGAACATCGACTGGTGGCACGGGCACACCAGGAGCTCGAGCTCCTGCTCGTAGAGGCCGACCGGGCACCCGAGGTGGGTGCACAGCTTCGAGTAGGCCACGTACCCGTCCGGGGTCCAGCTCTCGCGGCCGGGCATCGTCGTGAAGGGCTGATCGGACAGCCTGATCAGGATCGTCTGGTCGATGGCCTGCCCGTTCTCCGTGATGAAGCCGGTGACCGGGTTGACCGTCGCCCGCGGGTACACCGTCATGACCCCGCCGACCACCAGAGTGTCCTTGCGGATCGGCCGGCCGTTGGAGTCGACCAGCACCGTCCCGTCCCGCCAGTCGGTGACCTCGAAGGAGTTCCCGGGCAACGGCCCGAGCGAACGGATCAGGGGAAAGGCGGCGACGATCCCGAAGATCCCGGCCCCCAGGGCGAAGAGGCCGCCCAGCATCTTGCGCCGCTTGACCACGACCGCCGAGCGCTCCACCAGTGCGGCGGACATGGCGTCCCGCTCCTCCGTGGTCGAGGCCAGCGGGTGGCGCTCCTCGACGAAGGGACCCTGTGGCATCAGGTACTTGCCCCAGGCGGTGAGCCCGAAGCCGAGCAGGAACAGGCCGACGCCGACGGCGCCGCCGAGCTCCCACGGGCTCCAGTTCTGCCAGTAGGCGGCACCGAAGAGAGCCAGGAACACGATGGCCAAGAGGAAGATGACCGCGATGATCCTCTCGACCCGCGCCGGGTGCTTCGCGGCGTCGCCCATGTGCGGGTCGCTCAGGGCGGCGATCGGCATCGGCACCCTGGTGCGCGAGGGCTGGTGGTCCGGGTCGCTCACGAGCGCTCTCCGATCCAGAAGCAGATGAGGGCGAGGCCGCCGACGCCGATGAGCAGGGCGACGAAGCCCTCGGCCACCGGCCCGACGCCGCCGAGGCCGAAGCCGCCGGGGTTGGTCGGGTGCTGGATGCGCCCGGTGACGTACGAGGTCAGGTCGGCCACCTGCTGGTCGGTCAGGTTGCCCGAGAAGCGGGGCATGTTGGCCGGTCCGGTGCGGATCGCCTCGGCCACCTGCTGGGCGGTGATGGAACGGACCTGCAGCGACGGCGCATTGGTGCCGAAGGCGAGCGCGTCACCCGCACCGGTGATCGTGTGGCACGCGGCGCAATTGAGGGAGAAGAGGTCGGCACCCACCGACTGGTCGGCTCCGGCCAGGTGCGGATAGGGCACGGCGGGCACGGCCGGGTCGAGCGAGTTGACCCAGGCGGCGAGCTCCAGCGCCTGCAGGGGCGTCAGCCGTGTCGGGCGCCGCTCCGCCTCGACCGCCTTCACGTCCGCGGCCGGCATGCGCCCCGAGCTGACCCAGAAGTCGATCGTGGCGGCGCCGACCCCTTGCAGGTTCGGCCCGATGGCGGCCAGGCCGTTCTGACCGACCCCGTTGGCTTCGTTGCCGTGGCAGCTCGAGCAGGTCTGCGCGAAGAGGAGGCGGCCGGCGTCGATGAACGACTGGGGCGGGTTGGAGTAGGTGATGTAGCGGTTGCCGTAGGAGATGAGGTGGCCGTTGAGGCAGAACCGCGAGCTGCTCTTGAACGGGTTTCCCGCGTTGTGGACCGTCGCGGTGACGCCCTTGACGTTGAGCGTGCCACACGACCGCGTCGTGACGTGCACGTTGGGGATCGGTGGCGACTGCGCGGTGTCCGCGTGCCCGCTGGCGCCTGCCTCGGTGCCGGGGAAGAACATCGCCAACGACGCCAGCGTCGCAACGGAGAGGAGGCCGGCCGGCAACAGGAACCGGCTGCGGAGCGTTCCTCGATGTGGTGTGCGCACGCCTCGCATGCCTACTTGAGCAGGAACAGGCAACTGTAGAGCCCGACCCAGACGATGTCGACGAAGTGCCAGTAGTACGAGATGCCCTGCATGGCCGACAGCTCGCCGGGGTCACCGCCCTTGTCGCCGCGCATGCGACCGAGGAAGAAGGTCATGGCCAGCAGTCCGATGAAGACGTGGAGGCCGTGCAGGCCGGACATGATGTAGAAGAGCGAGCCGTATGAATTCGTGTACCAGCGGGTGGGGCTGAAGAGCCACTCGAACAACTGGTTGCCGAGGAAGGCCGTCCCGAGGATGATGGTGGCGACGACCCAGAGGCGGGCAGAGCGCCGTCGCCGCCATTCGGCCTGGTAGACGGCGTACTGCATGGTGAAGCTCGACGACACCAGGACGAGCGTGAAGATGCCGGCCCGCACCACGTCGAGCTGGGTACCAGCGGGCGGCCAGGGCCCGACGGTGTTGGCCCGGATGGTGAAGAAGGCCGCGAAGAGCCCGCTGAAGAACATCAGCTCGGACCCCAGCCAGATCATGACGCCGATCGCCAACATCGGCGGGCGGTCGTGGACGATCTTTCCCTGCGGCGCGGGGACCTCCGCCGAAACAGCCTGGGTCACAGCGCAATTTCTAGTCGACCGGGTGCCGGAAGCGCCAACCAGCAGGTAGGGGGTCGCGCCCCTGGTGGGGGGGCTGAACGCCCTGGTCAGTGCAGGTCGATCGGGAGTGGTTCCGCGTGCAGGACGGCGAGCCGTTTGGTGGGCCTGGTGAAGGCGACGTAGAGGGTCCGCAAGCCCCGTGTCGTGGCGACCGGGGGGCCCTCGCCCCCGGTGTCCTCGCCCACGGCTGCCACGAGCGACGGCTCCACGACGATCACCGAGTCGAACTCGAGACCGTTGGTCTCGTCCGCCGGCAGCACGACCAGTCCGGCCGCCAGGCCGTCGCCCGACGGATCGCGCGGATCGATGGGGTCGAGGCCCGCCTCGTCGAGCGCCCGCGTGAGCTCGGGGAGCATGACGGCCGGACCGAGCACCGCCACGCGCCCGGGTGCGACCGCAGCCGTCTCCTCGCGGGCGAGCTCGACCAACGTGCTCGGCAACCCGGCGCGCGTGACCGCGACGAGCCTGGGCGTCGAGCCCGACTGGCGGACCGGTCGAGGCGGGGCGACGCCAGGTGCCGCCACCGCGAGGACCTGGGCCGCCAGCGCCACGACCTCGGCCGGCGTGCGGTAGCTCACGGTGAGTTCCACCAGGTGCGGCGGGCGCTGTGGGCTCAGGTGGCGCGTGATGTCGTCCCATCCCGCCGGCGCCCACGGGCCGGTGGCCTGCGCGATGTCGCCCACGACCGTCATGGAGCCGGAGAGCGATCGGCGCGCCAGCATGCGCAGTTGCATCGGGGACAGGTCCTGCACCTCGTCGACCACGATGTGGCCGAAGGAACGGATCTCCTCGTCGCCGCCGGTGCCCGGACTGGTCGCCGGGGCCGGTGAGGCCGCCAACCCCTGGGGCCAGAAGCCGACGTCTTGTGCGAGCGCCTCCTCGTTCCTCTGCGCCCTGGCGCGTCCCGGCCTGCCACCCCGACGGGGGCCCAACAGGGTGCGGGCCTCGTCGATGAGCGCCGTGTCGGCCACGGTCCACTGCACCGCGTCGAGCGAGGCGCTGCGGTGCCGGTGGAGGCGCTGCACCTCCGCCGTGGTGAGGACCCCCTTGCCGGCGGCCGCCAGCAGGGGCCGCGCCCCGAAGAGATCGTGCAGGAACTCGTGCGGCGAGAGGCGCGGCCACATCCGGTCCAGCATCTCGGCCACCTCGGGCACCCGGCGCAGCCGCTGCGCCAGGTCGTGCTGCTCTTCGGGTGTCGGCGCCTCGTCGGCGGTCGCCGCCTCCGACGCGGCCATGCCGCTCCGGCTGAGCCGCGCCCGGTACTCGTCGGCGAGGGCGCGCAGTACCTGCGTCTCCACGAAGCGCCGACGAGCGTTGTGCGTGCCCGGCCTGCGGCGCGCCAGCGTGACGATGTCCTCGGTCGTCTGCGCGCGCAGCCGCAGCACACCCGCGCCGAACGGGACCTCGGCGTCGTCCCGCAACGGCCGCTGGCGGGTGCGCACGGCCCGCGCCAGCACCTTGACCATCCGCACGTCGCCCTTCAATTTGGCGACGGCAGGGTCGTCGACGCCGCGCACGCGCACCTCGGGCACCAGACCCGCCACCGTCGAGAGGCTCACCCCGGTCTCGCCCAGGGACGGGAGGACCTGCTCGATGTAGCGCAGGAACAGCGGGTTCGGCCCGACGACCAGCACGCCTTGGCGCTCGAGCGGGAAGCGGTGCGTGTAGAGGAGGTAGGCGGCGCGGTGCAGCGCCACCGCCGTCTTGCCGGTTCCGGGACCGCCCTGGACCACGAGGACCCCGGCCAGCGGCGAGCGGATGATCTCGTCCTGCTCGCGCTGGATGGTGCCGATGATGTCGCCCATGTGGCCTGTCCGGGCCTGGCCCAGAGCGGAGAGGAGCGCACCCGGGCCACCGAGGACCAGCCCGTCGGAGAGCAGGCGTTCGCCGCCGTCGCCCGACTGCCCACCCGCGCCGGGCAGCGCCACGGCATGCCCGTCGGGGTCCACGAAGTACTCGTCCTCCAGCCCGAGCACGGTCCGGCCACGCACCGCCAGATGCCGGCGCCGCGCCAGCCCCTGGGGATCGAGGCCGGTCGCCCGGTAGAAGGGCTCGGCGACCGGGGCGCGCCAGTCGACCACCAGCGGCTCGTGGTCCGGGCCCGAGACGGCGAGGCGGCCGATGTGGAACGACTCGCCGAGCGCCGGGCCGCCGGAGCCGTCCGCGGCCTCGGCCGCCGGTTCGGGGAGGCGGTCGATGCGGCCGAAGTAGAGGGCCTGGTCGCCGACGTCGAGCTGTTCCAACCGGGCCAGGCTGGTGCGGACCACGATGTCGCGCTCGGTGCGCGACTGGAACGTGCCGCCGCGGCCGAGGTCGAGCACGCCCTGCAGCATCTGGCGCGCCTCGCCCCGCATGAACTCCAACCCGTCGTAGGCACGGTTGAGGAATTCCTGCTCATCCTGCAGATCCGGATGTCCGGGCACCGCTCCCCTTTCTCCCCTTGCCCACGGGGAAACGGTCCAGTCTAGACGCCCCTCGCACGCCCGGGAGGCCGGGGTGGCGACGCCTACGATGAGCCCGACCGAAAGGATTGCCATGCTCATTTCGACCATGAACGACGTGCCGGGTTGCAAGGTGACGTCGGTGCTCGGCGAGGTCTTCGGCCTCACCGTCCGCTCGCGCAACGTCGGCTCCCAATTCGGCGCCGCGTTCAAGTCGCTGGCGGGGGGTGAGCTCAAGGGGATGACGAAGAACCTGCAGCTGAGCCGGGAGGACGTCGTGAACCGCATGGTGGCCGAGGCCGAGGCCCGCGGCGGCAACGCCGTGCTGGCCATGCGGTTCGACACGTCGGAGATGGGGGGGAACTGGACGGAGATCTGCGCGTACGGCACGGCCGTCGTCATAGAGCCGATCGAGTGAGCCCGGCGGCAGATGCCCGCACGGACCTCGTGCGCGCCTGCTTCCGGGAACCGGTGACCCGCACGCCGGTGTGGTTCATGCGCCAGGCCGGTCGGTCGTTGCCCGAATACCGGGCGGCGCGGGGCGACGGCTCCATCCTCGGGGCCATTGCGGACGCCCCGTTGGCCGCCGAGCTGACGCTGCAGCCGGTGCGGCGCTACGGCGTCGATGCCGCCATCTTGTTCTCCGACATCGTGGTGCCCGTGCAGGCCATCGGCTTCGGGGTCGAGGTCGAGCCCGGCCGGGGCCCCGTGGTGGCCGAGCCGTTCCGCAGCGGCGCCGACCTGGCCCGGCTCCGCCCGTTCGAGCCCGGGGCCGATGCCCCCTACGTCGCCGAGACGGTACGCCTCGTGCGCCAAGGAGCTCGAGGGGTCGGGGGTGGCCCTCATCGGCTTCGCGGGCGCGCCGTTCACGGTGGCCAGCTATCTCGTGGAGGGCGGCCCGACGCGCACCTTCGCCCGGGTCAAGGCGCTGATGCACGGGGACCCCGCACTCTGGGAGCAGCTGACGGACCGACTGGTCTCCATGGCGGTCGCATCGCTGCGGGCCCAGATCGCGTGCGGGAGCCCAGGCGGTGCAGCTCTTCGACAGCTGGGCCGGCTCGCTCTCCCCCGCGGAGTACGCGCGCTTCGCCCTCCCGGCCACCCGTGCGGTGTTGGCGGGGATCGCCGACCTCGGGGTGCCGTCGATCCTCTTCGGAGTCGGCACCGGCGAGCTGCTCGGGCTGATGGGCTCGGCAGGCTCCGACGTGGTCGGCGTCGATTGGCGGGTCCCCCTCGACCAGGCACGCCGTCGCGTGGGGACGGGACGCGCGCTCCAGGGCAATCTCGATCCCGCGCTGTGCTTGGCACCATGGCCCGTGGTCGAGACGGCCGCGCGCGCCGTGCTCGCGGACGCCGCCGACGGCACCGGCACGGGCCATGTCTTCAACCTCGGCCACGGCGTCCTGCCCGAGACGGACCCGGGCATCCTGGCCGCCGTCGTCGACCTGGTGCACGCCGGAGACCGCGGCCGCATGACTTCCGGGGTCCTGGTCATGGCCCACGGCACGCCGTCGAGCACCGAGGAGATCGCCCCCTTCTACACGCGCATTCGCCGCGGTCGCCCTCCCGAGCCGGCGCAGCTGGCCGAGCTCGAGGGCCGGTACCGCGCCATCGGCGGCGTGTCGCCGCTCGCCGAGCGCACCGCCGCGCAGGTCGACGCGGTTCGCCGCGCGCTCGACGCCAGGGCACCGGGCCACTTCGTCGTGGCGTTCGGGGCCAAGCACACGGTCCCCCTCATCGAAACCGCAGCGGCCGAGCTGGACAGCGCGGGCCTCGAGCGGGTCGTCGGCCTCGTCCTCACACCGCACGGTTCGTCCTTGGGCTCCCAGGAGTATCTCGACCGGGCCGCGGCGGCGCTGCGAGAGACGCGTCTCGTGGCGGTGCCTCCTTGGTACGCCGAGCCCGCGCTCGTCACCCTGCTCGCCGCACGCGTCCAGGCCGCGCTCGGGACGGCGCCGGGTCGCGCCCGTGTGATCTTCACCGCGCACTCACTCCCCGCGCGCATCCGGCAGACGGGCGACACCTACCCCGAGCAGGTCGCCGAGTCAGCCCGGCTCGTGGCCGAGGCGGTGGGCCTCGACGAGTGGACCGTGGCCTGGCAGAGCGCGGGGCGCACCCCCGAGCCCTGGTTGGGGCCCGACGTGCGCGACGTGGTGCGCCGTCTCGCCGGCGAGGGAGGCGCCGGTGCCGTCGTCGTCTGCCCCATCGGTTTCGTGGCCGACCACCTCGAGGTGCTCTACGACCTCGACGTCGAGCTGGCGGCGGTCGCCGCGTCCTGCGGCGTGGCGTACGTCGCGCACCGACCTCCCTCAACGACGACCCCGCCTTCATCTCGGTGCTCGCCGACGTGATCATCGCCACGGACGGCGCTCCGTGACATGACGCCGAGTCGGGTGGTCGTCGTCGGTGGCGGCATCAGCGGCCTGGCGGCGGCCTGGGCCCTGACCGGAGGGCCCGAGCACCGCAGCGACGCGCCGACCGTCGTGATGCTCGAGGCGTCGTCGAGCCTCGGCGGCCCGCTGCGCAGTGATCCCCTCGCGGGACGCGCCGTCGACATGGGGCCCGACGGGTTCCTCGGACGGCGGCCCGAGGCGATCGAGCTCTGCCGCGAAGTGGGCCTTGCCGACGCACTGGTGCCCATCGGGGCCCGGGGCGCGTCCGTGTGGGCCCGGGGGCGTCTCCGCGCCCTCCCCGAGGGGCACGCGATGGGCATCCCCACCCGGTTCTGGCCGACCGCTCGCAGCGGCGTCCTCGGCTGGCGAGGACTGGTCGGCCTGGCGCGCGATGCCGTGTTGCCCCGGCCCGACGTCCGGGGGCCGATCGGTGACCGCTCCATCGGCCCCCTCGTGGCGCGCAAGCTGGGCCACCAGGTCGTCGACGTCGCTCGTCGACCCCCTCATCGGCGGCATCCATGCCGGTTCGGTCGACGACATGTCCGCCGCGGCGACCTTCCCACCGCTCCTGGCGGCGGCGCAGCGCCGCGGCGGTCTCATGCGGGCGCTCCGCGCCGAGGTCCCCCCACCGGACCCCGACGGGCCGCCACTCTTCTGGTCGCTCGAGGGCGGCATGGCGTCACTGGTGCAGGCGCTCGCGTCGGGCCTGCGGCGAGCGGGGGGTCGACGTGCGGCTCTCGGCTCCGGCCGGCCGGCTCGAGCGTGCCGGTGGAGGGTGGGACGTCTCGTCCGCCGGCCGAGACGGTCGGGGCGGACGCCGTCGTCCTCGCCACGCCCGCACCCGCCACCGCGACGCTCTTGCATCCCCACGACGACGAAGCGGCGGCCCAGCTGCAGGCGATCGACTACGCCTCGGTCGTCCTGGCCACGTTCTGCGTCGGGGCCGACGACGTCCCGTGCACCCTTGTCACGGCACGGGTTTCCTCGTGCCCCGTCGCAGCCCCCACAACGGCCGCGACGCGTGGGCGGTGACCGCCTGCACGTTCCTGGACCGCAAGTGGCCCCACCTGGCCCGCCAGGGAGAGGTGCTCCTGCGGGCCTCGCTCGGCCGCATCGACGACGGCCGCCCGGGCGGGTGGAGCGACGAGGAGGTCACGGGCCGCGCCTGGGCGGAGCTCGGCGCGCTCATGGGTCTCACCGGGCAGCCGAGGGCGGCCGCCGTGGTGCGCCACCCTGCCGCCCTCCCGCAGTACCGGGTGCACCACCTGCTGCGGATGGCCGGGGTCGAGGCCGCCGTGGCCCGCCTCGGTGGCGTGGCCCTCGCCGGCGCGGCGTACCACGGCGTGGGCATCCCCGCCTGCATCGCCAGCGGCCGGGCCGCGGCACGCGCGCTCGTTGTGATCCGCCCGCCCCGCCGCGGCCGGGTGGCCGCCGCCTCGCTCGGGGCCGGTGTCCTGCTCGCGCTCTCGCTGCCACCCTGGGGATGGTGGCCCCTCGGCCTGTCGGGAGCCGCGTTGCTCTACTGGCGGCTGGGCGGGCTCCCCCTGCGCACGCGGCTGTGGTCGGGGTGGTTGGCCGGGCTCGGCTGCTTCGGCATCGGTCTGGCGTGGGCGCGCTCGTTCAACTGGTACGGCGCCGTCGTCCTCGTGCTCGTCGAGGCACTCTTCTTCGCCGGTGCCGCGACCGCGACCCCACCCGATCACGGTCGTGCCCCTGCCTTCGTGGGGGCGTGCACGCTGGCCGAGGCACTCCGCATGACCTGGCCCTTCGGCGGGCTTCCCCTCGGAGGCGTGTTCCTGGGCCAGGCGGACGGGCCGCTCGTCGAGCTGGCCCGGCTCGGCGGTCCCCTCCTCATGACCGCGGGGGTCTGGGCCGGCGGCGTCGCCATCGCGACGTTCGGCTCCCGGCTCGCGGCGCGACGCGCGGGCCGTGCCGGGCCGTCCGTCGTCGGCGCGAGCGCCGTCGCCGCCGGGATCGTCGCGCTGGCCCTGGCCGGCACCGTGGCGCCCGACGGCGGCCCCGCCGTCGGGTCGGTGCGGGTGGCGCTGGTCCAAGGGGGCGGGCAGCGCGGGTTGAGCAAGGAGCAGGTCTCGCCCGCCTCCGTGTACGAGGCCCAGCTCGCGGCAACCGACCAGGTGCTCGGTGCCCGCTCCTCCCCGGCGCTCGTGCTCTGGCCCGAAGACGTGGTGGCCCTCGACCGCCCGCTGGCCGGCTCCCCCGAGGCGGCGCAGCTCGGCCGCCTGGCCGCCGAGCTCGGCTCGACGCTCGTCGTCGGCGTCACCGAGCCGGCGTCGGCCACCACCTTCCGCAACCAGATCGTGGCCTGGGGCCCCCGCGGGCACGTCGTGGGCGTCTTCGAGAAGGTGCACCGCGTGCCCTTCGGCGAGTACGTGCCCGACCGCTCCTTCTTCTCCCATCTCGCCGACGTGTCCGGCGTGCCGACCGACGCCGTCCCCGGACACGGCACGGGCCTGATGCGCACCCCTGCCGGTCCGCTCGGCCTCCTGGTGTCGTTCGAGATCTTCTACGCCGGGCGCAGCCGTGCCTCGGTGCGGGCGGGTGCCGAGCTGCTGGCGGTGCCCACCAACACGTCGTCGTACAGCACCTCCCAGGTGCCGTCGCAGGAGATGGCGGCCGCGGTCGTCCAGGCCGTCGAGACGGGCCGCGACCTCGTGCAGGCCGCCCCCACGGGCTACAGCGCGGTGGTGACCCCGCGGGGCGTCGTCGTCGCGCGCAGCGTCCTCGGCAGGAGACAGGTGCTCGTGGCCAACGTCGCGCTCCGTCGCGGCATGACCCCCTACGACCACTGGGGCGACCTGCCGGTGCTGCTCCTGGCGGTGGTCGCGCTGGGCGCCGGGTGGGCCCGCCAGCTGCGCTACTCGTAGTAACCCGAGTGGATGTAGACGCAGGGGACGCCGGCCGCCACGTACATCGCGTGGTTGGACGGGTCGTCCTCGAACGCCAGCCGCAGGTCGAACCCGCGGGCCCGGAGGTCCTCCACGACCGTCTGCTTGAACTCGGTGACCTGCGCGTAGTCGCCCCGCGAACGCATGACCAGGAGGTCCCAGCGCAGGCCGTAGCGCTTCAACCAGGCCAGTGTCTGGGGCTGGACGCGTTGGGGCCTGCCCGTGAGCAGGATCACGGCGAGCGAGGCGTCGAGGAGCTCGAGGAGCCGGGCGATCTCCTCAATCACGGGGTCGTCGCCGCAGGCCTCGAAGAAGGCGGTCCAGTCCCGCCGCCCCCGCTCGAGAAAGTGCTGGCGGCCGGCCGCATCGGAGAGCACGCCGTCGATGTCGAAGACCACGGCGGGGCCGCGGGGGCGCGGCGCGCCGTCGCCTGAGCGCCACGTCCAGTTCGTCCGATCGGCGTCTGGGGGGGCTCCGGGCACGAAAACCGAGGCTATCGGCGCCTGCTCCTCCCTTCGGGGGACCAGTTCCTCCCATCGGAGGAGGGGGCCGCCTTGCCGAAGGTGACACGATGGGACGCGGAATGGGAAGCGACGTCGACACGGGGGTGGTGAGGGCGCGGGCCACCGGGCCCGCCAGCCGGCCCGTCGGCGAGGGCACCCTCCTCGTGGCCCTGGGCCGCCGGGTCGAGGTCATCGGCGACCTCCTGCTGCCGTCCGAGCCCACCGACTGCTCGCGTGCGGCCTGCCGCGACGTCGCCCGCCGGCTCGATGAGTGGCAGGGCCCGGGCATCGTCATCCTCTGCGGCCGCCTCGTCGCGCCCAGCTGCCGGGCCGGCGCGGCGATCGCGCGAGGGATCGGCCGACGCGCTGCGGAGCCACCCGGAGCTTGCCGGGGCCCTGAGCGCGTTCGCGGCCCGTGCCGACTCACAGGTCATCGTCGTCATGAGCGCCGCCGAGCAAGGACCCCGAACTCGAGCGGGCGCTCGAGCGCTGTGGCGTCACGGTGCGCGATGCGGTCGACCTCGCGTGCGAGACGGGCGCGGGCACGCGGATGGTCCTGGTGCGGGCCGGCTCCATGCGTCCCGACGCCAGCCCTCCCGTCGACGCGGCACCGACCGAGGACCGGCCATGGCTGGCCGGGATGGAGCGCCTCGACGATCCGCGGTTGGCCCGGCGCTTCGTGACCTCGCGCCTGCTCTACCGCCGGCTGCGCCGCTATCTGTGGGCCCCCCCGTTGCTGCTGGCCGTGATCGCGCTCCTGCTGCGGGTCGACTTCGTGGTCGACGCGCTGGGCCGCGTCTTCCGCTCGCCCCGCCAGCAGAACGCGCTGCAGCGGGCGTATGCCGCCACCTGGTTCTCCCGGTTCCTCGTCACGGTGGTCGTCGCGCTCGCGCTGCTCGCGGTGCTGGCCCTGGTGGTGGCCGTGACCTCGCGTGGCATCTGGCGGGCGCTCGGCGGCGAAGGCCTGCCGGCCCCCTGGGCCGGGGGCCCGTCCGGCACCCGCCCCATCGCCCACGCCCAGATCGAGATCGACGGGAAGGACGCTCTCGACGCGACCCGGGCGGCCGTCGAGGCCGGCGCCTCGGGCGTCATCGCCGGCGGGGCGCTCGTCCCCGAGCTGACGCATCTCGACGCCGGGTTCTTCGCCTGCCCGGGCGCCACCTCCGAGGTGGTGCACGAGCACCGGGGACGGCTGGGGCTCCCGCCGACGTTCCTGCACCACCGTCAGGAAGCCACCCTCGAGATAGAGACGGGTGCGGACCTGCACGTCCGCCTGCTCCTGGCCGAGGCCGACCTGCCGATGGCGACCATGGGCGAGCGGCTGGTCACCTCCGACGTCGTGATCAAGGGCCGCTCCAAGGCGGCCGACGTCCACGCCGAGATGGCGGCCGGGTGGCCGACCGGGGCGTCGTGGCCACCCGCGCCCGAGGTGGCGGCGGACCGCATCCGCGTGCGAAGGATCCGGCGCCTGGCCGCCGTCTCGCTGTTCGTGGCGGGAGCGATCGACCTGCTCTCCTCGGTGACGAGCCCGCTGCGGATCCATCTCCATCTCATTGCGACCTACCTGCCCGTCGCCGTCGTGCAGGCCGCTGGCGCGCTGACCGCCCTCGCGGGCATCGGCATGATCATGCTCTCCCGCGGCATTCTCAAGGGCCAGCGGCGCTCCTGGCTGGTCGCCGTCGCGCTGCTCGTCGCCTCGCTCGCCCTGCACCTGGTCCATGCCGCCGCACTCGGCTCACTGCTCATCTGCGCCGGGGTCCTCACCCTGCTGATCGTCCAGCGCGAGCTCTTCCGGGCCCAGACCGAGTCCGCCACACTCGTCACGGCGTTCGTGATCCTTGCCATCGGCGGGTTCATCGCCACCCTCGGCGGCTTCATCACGGTGGAGGTGGCGGGCCGGGTCCACCACCACCCGCTCCCCGGCTGGCCGCACGTGCTGCTCGGCTCGGCCGAACGGCTCGTCGGCGTGCAATGGGTGGCGTTCCCCGCCACCATCGACCGCTACGTCTCCATCAGCCTGTTGGCCGTCGGCATCAGCCTCATCGTGGTGGCGCTCTATCTCCTGACCCGCCCGGTGGTCGACCGGCGCTTGTCGTCGGGGCGCGCCGCCATCGGCCGGCGCGCCGCCGAGCTGCGGGCGCGTGACATCGTGCGCCGGCACGGGACGGGGACCCTCGACTACTTCGCGCTGCGCGACGACAAGCAGTGGTTCTTCCATCGCGACTCGCTCGTCGCCTACGCCGTCTTCGGTGGTGTCTGCCTGGTCTCCCCGGACCCCATCGGCCCGTTCTCGGAACGGGCCCACGTCTGGGACTCGTTCCGCCGCTACGTGGACCGCAACGGGTGGGGTCTCGGTGTCATGGGTGCGGGCGAGGAGTGGCTTCCGACGTACCAGGCGTCGGGCATGCGGTTCCTCTACATCGGGGACGAGGCCGTGGTCGACCCGCGGGAGTTCTCGCTCGAGGGCGGCAAGATGAAGGGGCTGCGCCAAGCGGTCAACCGCGTGGCTCGCTACGGCTACACGGTGCGCTTCTTGGACCCGGCCCACCTGGACCCCGCCGACGCCGCGTGCATGGCCGAGCTCATGGCGAAGAGCCGCCGGGGGGAGCAGGAACGGGGCTTCTCCATGATGCTCGGCCGCCTGTTCGACCCGCGCGACACCGGCCTGCTGCTCACGCTCGTCGAGGGACCGGACGGGACGCCCGTGGCCATGTGCCAGTTCGTCCCGTCACCCGCCATCGGCGGGTACTCGCTCGACCTGATGCGCCGCGACCCGGGCGAGCACCCCAACGGCCTCCTCGACTTCGCGCTCTGCTCGACCATCACCCACCTCAAGGAGATGGGCATGAAGGGGCTCAGCCTGAACTTCGCCGCCATGCGCTCCATCCTCGAGGGTGAGTCGGGCGACGGTGTCACCCAACGTGTGGAGCGCTGGGCCCTGCGCCGCCTGTCCGGCGTCCTGCAGATAGAGACGCTGTGGCGGTTCAACGCGAAGTACGAGCCCCTGTGGCTGCCCCGTTACATCGTCTTCGACTCGGCCGAGCAGTTCGTCCCGGTGGCCGTGCAGATCATGCGGGCCGAGTCGTTGACCGAAGTGCCCGTCATCGGCCGCCTCCTGACGACGGGCGTGGCCAAGCGGGCAGGACCGGCGGTGCCCGACGAGGTCCTCGCCGCCATGGAGCAGACGGAGAACGGCGCCGCGGGCCGGCACGAGACCGAAACGGCCGGACCCAGGTCGTGAGCGACCACACCTGCCCGCGCTGCGGGCATCCTGGCCTCCACCCCACCACCGGTGAAGCGACGGCGGCACCCTGTGAGGGCTGCGACCGGTGCTGGGCCGAGCTACAGCGCCGCGATCGTCCTCCGCACCATGCGGCGGAGGGGCGCTGAGGCCGCAGCGACGCCGCACCGCGCCGAACAGTTCGGCTCGCTGTGCTCCGGATGGGCACCGCGGGACCCACCGGGCGAACCGCGGATCAGTCGCACAGGATGAGGATGCAGTGGACGACCCCGGCCGTGGGCCACTGACGGTCCCCGTCTGGTACGCCTACGCGCCCGGCGGCACGCTGGATGTCATCACCGGCGCGTGCGGCCTCACGGCACACCGCCTCCGCGCCGCCGGACGCTTCTCGCTGTGCGCCCAGACCGAGGAGCCTCCCTACTCCTACGTGAGCGTGGTAGTGACGGTCGTCGCGGTGGAGCGTCACGGGGCCCGACGAGCCACGCTCCCTGGCGTACCGCTACCTCGGAGCCGAGCTCGACGATCTCTATCTGGCCGCCAACGCCGAGGACGCGGTGTGACCCGGAGCGCGGGTCCGGACGCCGGGTCGGCGAATTCCTCCTGCACCAGGTCTTCGGCGGTCGCCCGCGTCGGGGTCGTTCCCGGCCCCTTCCTCATCCATCGGCTGTCCGTTCCGGTGCACCCGCGACGCCGGTGCCTCCCACCCAGGAAACCGGCCTCGTCGCCTGGAAGCTTGCGATCCGAGCCGTCGTCCCGCTCACGAGCCAGTCGGACACCCGCCAGGCCTCCTCACTCTTCTGCGCCGATAGAGTCACGTCCCGGATCCAGAGAGGAAAGACCGGTGAGCCAAACCCGCCTCGCGGCATCGTCACCCGTCGCCGCCAAGCACGACCTGGCCGCCACCGCCGCGGAACGCCGCGGAGCGGGACGCCAGGCGCGGGTTCTGGCCCCCCGGGCCCACGTCGGCGAGTGGGACGAGCGGGCCCGGGGCCATGAGGCGCTGGGGACCCTGATGGCCCAGGACGCCATCCGCCTGCCCGAGCTCCTCCCGTTGCGCTATCAACGCATGGCGATCTCCCCGTGGAACTACTACCGGGGTGCGGCGGCGGTGATGGCGGCCGACCTGGCGTCGCGACCGCACAGCCGGCTCGAAGTGCAGCTCTGTGGCGACGCCCACGTGCTGAACTTCGGTTTGTGGGCCACCCCCGAGCGCAACCTCAACTTCGACCTGCGCGACTTCGACGAGACCTTGCCCGGCCCCTTCGAGTGGGACGTGGCGCGCCTCGCCGCCAGCCTCGTCGTGGCCGCCCAGCAGAACTCGGTGAAGCCGTCCCGGGCCGACGCGGCGGTGACCGCGGCGGTCGACGCCTACCGGCGCGAGATGCGGCGCTACGCCAGGCTGCCCCTGCTCGACATCTGGTACGAGGGCACCCGGGTCGACCGCTTCATCGATTTCTTCGAACCCGCTGACCGCGGCCAGGTGAAGGTGCAGATCGAGAAGGGCAAGCACAAGCGGACGAGTCGCGGGGCGTTCGCCAAGTTGACCACGGAGCGGCGCGGGCGCCCACGCATCACTCCGCAGCCGCCGCTGCGCGTGACGCTCGACGACGCCGAACAGGGCGACATCGTCGACCACCTGATCGCCGGCTATCGCCACACGCTCCAGGACGACCGCCGGAAGCTGTTCGACCGCTTCGTCCTCGTCGACGTCGTACGCCAGGTCGTCGGGGTGGGCAGCGTCGGCATGGTGGTGTACCTCGCGTTGTTCGAAGGCAGCGCCCGCGGCGATCCGCTCTTCTTGCAGTGCAAGCAGGCCGGCCCCTCGGTCTACGAGTCGCACACCTACCCGAGCGGGCACGACAACCACGGCGCCCGGGTGATCTCCGGCAAACGGATGGTCCAGAGCGCCACGGATATCTTCGTCGGCTGGGGATCGCTGGGTGACCTCGACTTCTACGTGCGCCAGTTCCGCGACATGAAGCTGATCCCGAGCACCGATCTGATCGCACCCGTCCTGGTCCAGTTCGCCACGGCGTGCGGCACCTCGCTGGCCCGGGCCCACGCCCGATCAGGCGACCCCGCCGCCATCGACGCCTACATGGGCAAGAGCGAGGAGTTCACCAAGGCCATGCGCCGGTTCGCTCGCCGCTACGCCCTCCAGAACGAGCGGGACCACGCCCGGCTCGTGTCCGCCATCGCGAAGGGGGCGGTGGAGGCAGCCACCGACTGAATCCCTACTTGGGCAGGAACAGCAGGGTGGCGTGGTTGGCGAAATCGATCAGCGGCTGAGGCCAGACGCCGAAGAGCACCGTCACGGCCGTGCACACGGCGATGGCCACGCCGCCGAGCACCGGGACCGGGGCCGCCTCGGGAGCCTCGCGCGCTCCTCGTCGGTGAGCAGGATCTGCTCGTTGAGGGTGGTCACGATGCCCGCCTCCGACGCCGGTGTGGCCCACTCGAGTGCACCGGCCGAGCCATCCGCAGACGTGGCCGCGGTCGCGGTCGCCGCCTCGATGGTGCCGCCAGCCACCATGCCGCCGCCCGCCCCGAGCGCGGCGGAGCCGCCCGTGCCCCCTTCGGCCTCGCCCAGCCCGCCCCCGGCGTACATCAGCACCGCCACCCGCAGATAGAAGTAGGCCGCCACGACGGCGCTCACCATGGCGATCACGCCGAGGGGCACGGCGCCCGCCTCGACGGCCGCGAAGACCACCTGCACCTTGGCCCACAGGCCGGTCGTGAAGGGCGCACCCGCCTGGGCGAGCAGCAGCACCGCGAAGGCCAGCGCCAACACGGGCTGGCGGCCGGCCAGGCCGCGGTAGCGAGCCAGGTCGTGGTCGGCGTCGCCCTCCCCTCCGAGCACGGTGACGACGGCGAAACTGCCGATGGCCATGAACATGTACACGAAGAGGTAGTAGAGCGACGCGCTGGCACCCCGGGCCGTGCCGGCCACGACGCCGAGCAAGATGAACCCCGCGTGGTTGATGGACGAGTAGGCCAGCATCCGCTTGACGTCGCGCTGGCGCAGCGCCACGAAGGCGCCGAGCAGGAGGGAGAGCACCGCCAGGCCGTAGACGATCGGCCGCCAGTCGCTCGACACGACGCCGAAGGACGAGAAGAGCACCCGCAGCAGGGCGGCAAACGCACCCGCCTTGGCGACGGCGGACATGAAGCCGGTGACCGGCGAGGGGGCCCCTTGGTACACGTCGGGTGTCCACATGTGGAATGGCACGGCGGCGATCTTGAACGCGAAGCCGACCAGCATGAGGGAGAGCCCGGCCAGCAACAGGCCGTTGGACAGCACCACGTTCTTGGACAGGAAGTCGGAGATCTGGGTCAGGTTGGTCGAGCCGGTCGCCCCGTAGGTCGAGCGCGATGCCGTAGACGAAGATGGCCGAGGAGAAGCCGCCGAGGATGAAGTACTTGAGGGCCGCTTCGCCGGACGCCGCCCGGCGGTAGTTGAAGGCGGTGAGGACATAGAGGGCGATGGAGAGGATCTCGAGGCCGAGGAAGACGATGATGAGGTCGTTCGCCATCGCCATCAACATGGCGCCCGATGCGGACACCATGGCGAGGACGTGGAACTCCGACCCGTGCACGCCCTCCCGGCGCAGGTAGCCGTCGGCCACCAGGGCGCTCAGCAACATGGCGATCGCCACGAGCATCGTGACGAGGACGCTGAAGCCGTCCATCACGACCGCCTGCTTGATGTAGGTGTGCGGCCCGTGGTCCTGCACGTCGGACCACTGCCAGAGGGCGACGCCGAGCGCGCCGCCCGAGATGACGACGGTGGCGATGGTGCTGACCGGCACGCGCAACGGCCGGCTGACCAGCGAGGCAACGCCGAGGAGCACGACCGCGCCGCCGATCATGATGATGGGCGGCAGGATGGCGAGCCAGCGGATGGAGGGCACGGGGATACCCTGCGAGGCGGCGTGGGCGGCGGCGAGGAGGGCGATCACCTCACTCCCTCCACACCCTTGACGGCCACCGACGGCTGGTACTGCCCCGTGTGAGACTCGACGTGCGCGATGAGCTCGTTCACCGAGGGGTTGATGCGGTCCAGCACCGGCTTGGGGTACACCCCCAGGAAGACGATGAGAATGATCAGCGGCGCCATCACGAGGCGCTCCAGCAGCGCCAGGTCAGGCGTCTTCTCGTCGGCCTCGCGTGGCGTGCCGTGGAACACCTGCTGGTAGGCCCACAGCAGGTAGACGGCGGCCACGATCACCCCCAGCACGGCCACGACGGCCCACCAGCGGTGGGTGATGAACGTGCCCGAGAGCACGAGGAACTCGCTCACGAACCCGTTGAGCCCGGGCACGCCGATGGAAGCCATCATCACGACGGTGAACACGCCGGCCAGGACGGGCGCCGCCTTCTGCAACCCGCGCATCTCGCCCGCCTGCCACGTCCCCCGCCGTTGGTAGATGAAGCCGATGAGGATGAACAGGGCCGCCACGATCAGCCCATGGTTGAGCATCAGGAGCACGCCACCGGCCAGGCCCTGGGTGCTGAGGGCGATGGTGCCGAGCGCGATGAAGCCGATCTGGGCCAGCGAGGAGTAGGTCACCAGCCGCTTCAAGTCACGTTGGGCGCAGGCGACGACGGCACCGTAGACGATCCCGATGACGGCCAAGGTGAGCAGCAGCGGCGCCAGCGTCTTCGTGGCCTGGGGGAACAGGCTGAGGTCGAAGCGGATGATCCCGTAGGTCCCCAGCTTGGCCAGCACGCCCGACAGCAGCACCGAGCCCTCCTCGGGCGCCTCCGTGTAGGCGTCGGGTGACCAGGTGTGCGAGCGGGAAGAGCGGCGCCTTGACCGCGAAGGCCGCCGTGAAGGCCAGGAAGAGAAGGATCTCCGTCGACGACGACAGGTGCGTCTGCATCAGCGGGCCGAGCGAGAAGGTGAGGTAGTGGAACTGCGACTGGTGGATGAAGGCGAGGGCAAGGATCCCGACGAGCAGGAAGGCCGAGCCGAGGAACGTGTAGAGGAAGAACTTGATCGCGGCGTAGGCCCGCCGCTGGTGCCCCCAACCCGCGATGATGAAGTAGGAGGGCACGAGCGTCAGCTCGAACATGAAGAAGAACACGATGAGGTCGAGCGACAGGAAGCTCCCCATCACGGCGGCCTCGAGCAGGAGGATCCAGGCGAAGTAGACCCGGCTGTTCTCGCGGTTGCGCCCGAGGACGATGGCCAGCGGGAAGAGCACAGCGGTGAGCAGCACCAAGAAGACGGAGATGCCGTCCACCCCGAGGTACCAGTGCACGCCCAGGCTGGTGCCGGTGTACTCGTGGTCCGAGACGAGCTGGAACCCGCCGTCGTGCACCTTCATCGCCACCATGGCCGACACGGCGATGACCAGGGTGACGAGGGAGACGATGACGGCCAGCGCGTAGGGGATCTCGCGGCTGCAGGTTGCGGTCGAGCCCGAGCAGTCCCAGCACGCCTGCGCCCACCGCGGGCACCAGGACGAGCAGCGTCAGGAAGGGAACGGTGTGCGTCATCCCCACCACGTCCGGCTCAGCATGAAGGCGATGATGAGCGCCATCCCGAGAGCGATCCCGAGCGCGTAGTTGCGGGCATAGCCGGTCTGCAGCTTGCGGGCGGCGGTGCCGGTCACCTTGGCCAGGTGAGCCGTGCCGTTGACTGCCCCGTCGATGACCCGGGCGTCGACCACCCAGGCGCAGAACGTGGCCAGCCGCTGGCTCGGCCGCCCGATGATCGTGTCGTAGAAGTCGTCCCAGTACCAGACCCGCTGCAGGAACGCCGGCTCCAGGGCGGGCTTGTCCACCTCGGCGCCCCGCCACAGCCACGCCGCGACGATCACCCCGATGAACGCGGCCGCGATGTCGGCCAGGGCCAGCGCCCATTCCGGCCCCGCTCCGCAGCTGATCGTTGTAGAGCGTGCCGGCGAACACCGGGGCCAGGAAGCTCGACAGGTTGTCGGTGTGCACCCAGGGCAGGTCGAGCGCGCCGGCGAAGAAGGCGAAGAAGGCGAGGACGACGAGCGGGAGGCGCATGACCCAGGGCGACTCGTGCGGCGTGTGCAGGGCCGGCTCCCCGTGCGGGCCGACCTTGTCGAAGCGCTCCTTGCCCCCGAAGGCGAGGATCTCGAGCCGGCTCATGTAGTACGCCGTCAGCACGGCGGTGATCAGGCCGATGACCCACAGCCACTTGAAGTGGGCGAACGTGTTGTCGAGCACGTCGCCCTTGGCCCAGAAGCCCGAGAGCGGCGGGATGCCGGCGATGGCCAGGAACCCGATGGTGAAGGTGACCGTGGTCCACTTCATGTAGCGGCGCAGCGCGCCCATGCGCTTGAGGTCCTGCTCGTCCTCGAGCCCGTGGATCACCGAGCCGGCGCCCAGGAAGAGCAGGCCCTTGAAGAAGGCGTGGGCCACCATGAGGAAGACGGCGGCGATGTAGGCACCGGTGCCCACGGCGAGGATCATGTAGCCGATCTGCGAGACGGTCGAGAAGGCCAGCACCTTCTTGATGTCCTGCTGCGCGCAGGCGATGGTGGCCGCCGTGAAGGCGGTCACGGCCCCGATGGTGGCGATGATCTCGGACCCCGTCGCCGTCACGTGCAGCAACGGGTTCATCCGGCACAGCAGGTAGACCCCGGCCGTGACCATGGTGGCGGCGTGGATGAGCGCCGAGACCGGGGTCGGGCCCTCCATGGCGTCGGGCAGCCAGTTGAACAGCGGGATCTGGGCCGACTTGCCGGCGGCGGCCAGGAACAGGAGCAGCACGGCGGCGAGGCCGGCACCGCCCGTGAAGGTGCGACAGCTGCCCGAAGATCCCCCCGCCCGGCCCGCTCTCGTACTGGACCGTCCCCGTCTTCTCGAAGATGAGGAAGATGGCCAGCAGGAAGCCGGCGTCGCCGATGCGGTTGTAGATGAAGGCCTTCTTGCCCGCCGAGGCGGCCGACTCGCGCTGGAACCAGAAGGCGACCAACCAGTAGGAGCAGACGCCCACGCCTTCCCAGCCCACGAAGGTGAGCAGGAGGTTGTCCGCCAGCACCAGCAGGAGCATGGAGAAGACGAACAGGTTCATGTAGATGAAGAACTTCGAGTAGTCCCGGTCGCCCTTCATGTAGCCGACGGAGTACAGGTGGATGAAGGCGCTGACGAACGTGATGAACATGCACATCGTCATCGACAGCGGGTCCACCAGGGTGCCGACGGGAACCGACAGGCCGCCGGAGCTGAACCAGGTGAAGTAGTTGTCCACCACCACCCGGCCGTTGTCGGGCAGGCCGAGAAGGCCGGCCAGCACGATGCAGGCCACGACGAACGCGCCGCCGATGGCCATGGTGCCGATCCAACCCGCCACCGGGTCGCCGATGCGGCGGCCGAAGGCGACGAGGAAGAGGAAGCCCGCGAGGGGGAACAGCAGCATGAGGTACGCGGCATGGACCACGGATCAGCCCTTCAGCGAGTCCAGGTCGTCCGCCACCGTGGTGGCGCGGCGGCGGAAGTTCGTCACCACGATGCCGAGGCCGACCACGACCTCGGCCGCCGCCACCACGAGCACGAAGAAGACGACGGCCTGCCCCCCGATGTCGTGGAGCATGCGGGCGAAGGTGACGAAGGTGAGGTTCGCCGCGTTGAGCATCAGCTCGATGCACATGAACATGATGAGGACGTTGCGCCGCACCAGGAGGCCGATCGCCCCGATGGTGAAGACGATGGCGGCGAGGCCCAGGTACCAGGCGCCCGAGAGGCTCACGCCGACAGCTCGCTCTCGGTGGTGTCTTCCTGCTCCGCCTGGACGGTCGGCGGGCGGCGCGCCAGCACGACGGCGCCCACCACCGCGATGACGAGGAGGGCGGCGGTGGCCTCGAAGGCGAACAGGTAGGTGGTGAAGAGCTGCTTGCCCAGCTGGGCCGGCTCGCCCGCCGGTGAATTGGGCCCGGCGACGTGCCCTTGGATCGGCCCGACCACCTGCTGGGCCCCGGTGACCCAGTGCGCGGTGGCGGCCATGGCCAGCACACCGCCCAGGGTGATGACCGAGAAGACGAAGGCCAGCGGGCGCTGGCCGATCAGCGGCTCGACGTTGATGTCCTCCGCCCGGTCGACGCCGAGGAACATGATGACGAAGAGGAAGAGGACGACGATGGCGCCCGCGTAGACGATGATCTGGACGGCGGCCAGGAAGTCCGCCTGCTGCTCAATGAAGAGCACGGCGACGCCGAAGAGCGTCATGACGAGGCTCAGGGCGGCGTGCACGGGGTTGCGGGAGGTGACGACGCCCACGGCGCCGACCAGGATCACCGCCGCCGCGGCGGCGAAGACCAGGATGTCGGGCCAGGTCGGGCGCGTGGAAGCCAGGTGCAGGGAGGCGTGCAGCATGGGTCAGTCGCTCCCCCGGTAGAACTCCTCGTCAGCGTCATGGGCCTTGGCCTCTGCTTCCTGCAAATGGGCGTCGGCGTCGGCCGCCTTGGCCTCGGCCTTGGCCGCCTTGCGCGAAGCCCGCAGCTCCTTCATGCGGGCACGTGTCGCCTCCATCTTCTTGCGGTTGCGCGCCGCACCCTCCTTGGCCCGCCAGATGCGTCCCTGCATGCCGCGGTGGGCCAGCGGGATGTCCTCGTCGAGCAGATGGCGCTCGAGCACCTCGCGCAGCGGCTTGGTCCCCGTGGCGTCGTCGTCACGCCGGCCGGACTGGCCGCCCTCGGGCGCGCGCACGCCATAGCCGAGCTCGCCCGACCACTGCACCTCGCCCTCGTAGGCGGCGCTGCCGGACGGCGACGTGGCGCGCATCCAGCCACTCGTCATGAGGTCGTCGCCCTCCCGCCAGTCCTCCCAGGGGAGCTTCTTGGGGTGGCCGTCGTCGCCGACGAGCAACTCGTCCTTCGTGTAGATGGCGTCGGAGCGGTTGGTGAAGGAGAACTCGAAGAGCTTGGACTCGGTGATGGCCTCGGTGGGGCAGGCCTCGACGCACATGTCGCAGTGGATGCAGCGCAGGAAGTTGATCTCGTAGACGAAGCCGTACCGCTCCCCCGGGGAGACGGGATGGTCGGGCGGGTTGTCCAGCCCGCGCACGTAGATGCAGTCGGCCGGGCACACGCCGGCGCAGAGCTCGCAGCCGATGCACTTCTCCATGCCGTCCTCGTAGCGGTTGAGGACGTGGCGGCCGTGCTGACGCGGGAACTTGGGCTTCTTCTCCTCGGGGTACTGGGTGGTGACCCGGGGGCGGGTCAGGTGCTGGAAGGTCAGCTTGAACCCGCCGAGGAACGAGAGCTGGTCCTTGACCTCGTCGCCGGCGCTCACGACGCCCCCCCTCCCGGCGTCGGCTCGGCCGGCGCCAGCCGGGGCGCCCGCGTCACCCGGCTCCCGATCACCGGGATGATGACGTCCTCTTCGCTGCGGCCCAGGCCGAGGTGGTTGGCCCGCAGGAGCAGGGTGGTGGCGAGCAGGACCACCGGCACCAGGATCAGGCCGGCCCAGCCCCAGGCGATGATGGCGGCCACCAGCAGGAGCCACCCCAGCGTCAGCGGGATCAGGCGCTTCCAGCCCAGGTCCATCAGCTGGTCGTAGCGCAGCCGCGGCAAGGCGGCCCGGAACCAGACGTAGATGAAGCAGAACGCCACCGTCTTGAGGAGGAAGTAGATGATCGGCATGTAGATGGTGGCCCCCGGGATGTGGAAGATGTAGCCGTTGGGGCCGCCGAAGAACAGCGTCACGACGATGGCGGACATCGTGATGGTGTTCATGAACTCGGCCAGGAAGAAGAGGCCGAAGCGGATGGAGGAGTACTCGGTGTGGAACCCGCCGACCAGCTCCTGCTCCGCCTCGGTCAGGTCGAAGGGCGGGCGGGTGAGCTCGGCCGTGATGGCGATCATGAAGAAGATGAAGGGGAGGAACCCGAGCCGGATCAGGTTCCAGTTCCAGAAGCCGTCGGACTGCGATGCCACGATGGCCCGGGTGGAGAGCGAGTGGCTGACCAGCACGACCATCACCGTGGTCATCCCGAGCGCGGCCTCGTAGGAGATCACCTGGGCCGAGGCGCGCACCGAACCCAAGAGGGGGTACTTCGAACCCGAGGACCACCCGGCGAGCATGACGCCGTAGACGGCGATGCCCGACATGGCCAGCACGAGCAGGATCCCCATGGGCGGGTCCGCCACCTGGAGCTCGAAGGTGTGGCTGCCGATGGTGATGACGCCGCCGACGGGGACCACGGTGAAGATCAGCACGGCCGGGATGACCGACAGGTACGGCGCCAGCTTGAACACGAAGCTGTCTGCGCGGTTGGGTAGCAGGTCCTCCTTGAAGACCAGCTTGGTCCCGTCGGCCAGCGTCTGCAGGAGACCCCACGGACCGGCCCGGTTCGGCCCGACCCGGCTCTGCATGTCCGAGATGACCTTGCGCTCGAACCAGATCATCATCGGCCGTGGCGACCAGCAGCGCGACGAACGCGACCAGGCACTTGACGATCGTGATGAGCCAGACCTGCCAGTTGAGGCCGAAGTAGTAGAGCGGGTCGCCGTTCCCGCTGTCGGCGCTGTGCGTCAGCACCGGCGCGCCGGCGATTGCGAGGAGATGGGCGATCACACCGACTCCAGTCGCACGTCGGTCACCAACTGGCGACTGTCGATGAGCGTGGCCACGGCGTTGCCGGGCGCACTCTCGTCGCCGGGGACGTTGAAGTCGATGGCGACGACGCCCCGGGCCATGCCCTCGTCGCCCTCGGCGGGCAGGATCAGCTCGCCCCTGGCCGAGCGCACCTTCACGCGGTCGCCGGTCGACGCGCCCAGGCGATCGAGGTCGTGGGGATTGGCGCGGGCCACCAGCGCGGGGACGAGGGGCGTGAGCGAGGGCGAGCCGGTCATGGAGCTGCCGGCGTCGTAGAGGCGGCGCCCCGCCACGAGGCGCAGCGTGTAGTTGTCGGCCTTGGGGACGCGCAACGGCTCGGTGCCGCCGGAGCCGGGCCCCGAGAGCAGGGGTGGCGGCGGGCCCAACTCGGTGGTGCGCGCGATGGCGGGCGTGCGGCGGCCGGTGCCGACGCGGGGCGGCGCGCCCTGGCGCTCCACCGACTCGACGCCGGGCAGCGCCATGGGGTCGATCGGCTCCACCTCCTCGTCGTGGTCGTCGGCACCGGCGAGCGGGCACCACCACCCCGTCGTGGGCGACGTGGTGGTGCAGCATCTCCTGGTTCAGCCCGGCGTAGGCCGGCGCGGTCAGCGCGACCTCGTCGACGAGGTCGCTCAAGCGGGTCACCCCCAGGTCGGCGCCGAGGGCGGCGGCGAGCTCGGTGGCGATCATCCAGTCCGGCCAGGCGAAGCCCGGTGCCGTGATCTTGGGGCCGAGGCGGGTCACCCGTCCCTCGAGGTTGGTCGTGGTGCCGGGCCGCTCGTGGGACACGGCGCAGGGCAGCACCACATCGGCGTACACGTCGACCGACTCGGACGGGTGGCCCGTCACGGCGACGACGAAGTGCCCGGCCGAGAGCGCCTTCTCGGCCACGGCGCGATCGGGGAAGTCGCTCAGCGGATCCGCCCCCAGCAACACCAGGGCGCGCACCTGTGCGCCGGCCTCGCGCTCGCCCGCCATGGAGGCCAGGATGTCGGCCGTCGAGAGCCCGGCTTCCGAGGGCACCGACCCCCAGGCCGCCGTGAAGCGGTCCCGCCCAGCACCGAGGCCGACCCGGCCCGGCAGGATCCCCGGCGCCAGCCCCATGTCGAGGGCGCCGAACACGTTGCCCCGGCGCAGCGCCGGGAGGAACGTCGCCTTGGGCAGCGCGACTGCGAGGGTGCACAACGCGTCGGCGGCCACCTCGCCGGACTCGGCGTAGGAGGGCCGGCCGGCCACGATCACCACGCCATCGCCGCCGGGGTGATCGGCCAGCAGCCGGCGAGCCGTCTCCAGCGTCCCCTCGGTCAGCGCGGCACCGTCGTGGTGGGTGCCGAGAGCAGCCACCGCGGCGTCGTCACCGGTCAGTGCCCGGGCCATCGCCGGCGCGTCGCCCGGGCGGATGCGCAGGGTCGCGGTCGCCAGCGCGCTCAGCGCGGTCGGGGCGGCGGCGATCTCGATCAGCGCGGTCGCGCCGCCGGTCACCGCCTCGCGCAGGCGGAGGAACAGGACCGGGAGCTCCTCGCGCAGGTCACCGGCCAGCGTGACGAGGACGGGCGCCGCGCAGGCCTCGTCGATGGTGGCCCGGGGCAGACCGAGCACCACATCGGCGGGCAGGCCGTCGCCGAGCTGCGCGTCGACGGAGTCCGTGCCGATGATGCCCTTGGCCAGCTTCGCCCAGGCGTAGGCCGATTCGTTGGTGAGGCGGGCGCCGCCGATCAGCGCGACGGCGCCGGCGCCGGCGGAGTCCTTGGCGGCGCCGATGCCGGCCGCCGCGGCGGCGATGGCCTCGCCCCAGCTGACCGGGACGAGCTCGCCCTCCTTGCGGATGCGGGGCTCGACGAGGCGCCCGTGCTCGAAGCGCCCCGTCTCGCGGGCCTCGCCGAGGAACTGGCCGCGGCTCACGCCGAGGCCGACGACCTGGGAGGCGGTGGCGGGCGCGACGTCGACGGCCTCGTCCGCCAACTCGCTCGGCAGCGGGCCGGCGTCGATCTCGTCGCCGTTGACCGACTCGTAGGTGAAACGGCCCTTGTCGCAGAGCCAACCGTGGTTGACCGGATCCGAGTCGATGCCGAGCAGCCGGGTGAGGCGGTTCTGCGACGACTGCACGGCGACCCGGCACCCGACCGAGCAGGCGGTGCAGGTCGACTCGACCTGATCGAGGTCCCAGGGCCGCGCCGTGAAGCGATAGGGCGTCGCGGTCAGCGCGCCCACCGGGCAGATCTGCACCGTGTTGCCGCTGAAGTAGGACTCGAAGGGCTGGGTGGGGAAGGTGGCGACCTCGACCGCCTCGCCGCGGCCCGCGAAGTCGATCTGCGCCTCGCCGGCCACCTCGGCCGCGAAGCGGGTGCAGCGGGCGCACTGGATACAGCGCTCGCGGTCGAGCAGCACGAGGTCGGAGATGGCGATGGGCTTCTCGAAGTGCCGCTTCTCCTCGACGAATCGGCTCTCGCCCGGGCCGTAGGCCAGCGTCTGGTCCTGCAGCGGGCACTCGCCGCCCTTGTCGCAGACGGGGCAGTCCAGCGGGTGGTTGGCCAGCAGGAACTCGAGCACGCCGTCCTGGGCCTTCTTGACCCGCTCGTTGGCGGTGTCGACGACCATGCCGTCGGTGACCGCGACGAAGCAGGCCGGGGTCAGGGTCGCGCCGCGAGGGCCCTCGACGTCGACCAGGCACATGCGGCACATGCCGACGGGCTCCATGCGTGGGTGGTAGCAGAAGCGCGGGATGTAGGTGCCGGCGCGCTCGGCCGCCGCGATGAGCAGCTCGCCCTGCTTCGCCGTCGCCGGGCGCCCGTCGAGGGTGAAGGTGAGCTCCGCCGTGTCCTGTCCGGTCTTCGCCGTGTCAGTCAAAGGGACACCCCCCTTCCTTCACGTGGACGAGGAACTCGTCGCGGAACATGCGGATGCCCGAGGCGATGGACGACGGGATGGAGGGCCCGAGCACGCAGATGGTGGTCTGCTGGGGCGGCCAGGCCACGCCGGGGGAGATGTTGTCGCACAGGTCCATGAGGAGGTCCAGATCTTCCTCGCGCCCGGCGCCGTTCTCAATTCGGTACATGATGCGCTCGAGCCAGCCCGAGCCCTCCCGGCACGGCGTGCACTGCCCGCACGACTCGCGGGAGAAGAACTTGGTGATGCGCCAGGCGGCGCGCACCATGCAGGTGGCCGAGTCCATCACGACGACCGAACCGGAGCCGAGCATGGAGCCGGCGTCGCCCACCTCGTCCTGGCCGAGGGGCAGGTCCACCTGGTCGGGGCCGAACCACGGGGCGGACACGCCGCCGGGGATGAAGGCCTTGAGCGTGTTGGAGCCGCGGATGCCCCCGCCGAGCACCGGCGCGTAGATGAGGTCGCGGAAGGTCGTCTTCACCATCTCGAGCTCGTAGTTGCCCGGCTTGCGCACGTGGCCGGCCAGCGCGAACAGCCGCGTCCCGGTCGAGCGGCCCGCGCCCAGGGCGGCGAAGGCGGCGCCGCCGTTGGTGACGATCCATGGGATGTTGGCCATCGTCTCGACGTTGTTGACCACGGTGGGCTCGCCGTAGAGGCCGATGGCGGCGGGGAAGTAGGGCGGCTTGATGCGGGGGAAGCCGCGCTTGCCCTCGAGCGACTCGAGCAGCGCCGTCTCCTCGCCGCAGATGTAGGCACCGGCGCCGGGGTGGACGACGACGTCAACGGAGAACCCCGAGCCGAAGATGTCGGCGCCCACCGCACCGTGGGCGTAGGCCTCGTTCAGGGCGGCCTGCAGGCGCTCCAGCCCGAGCGCGAACTCGCCGCGCAGATAGACGAAGGCCTGGCTCACCTGCAGGGCGTAGGCCGAGATGAGCACGCCTTCGAGGATCTGGTGCGGGTCGCGCTCAATGAGCATGTGGTCCTTGAAGGTCGCCGGCTCGGACTCGTCGCCGTTGACCACGAGGTAGGTGACCGGGTTCTTGCGCAGCATCGACCACTTCCGCCCGGCCGGGAAGCCGGCGCCGCCCCGCCCGAGCAGGCTGGCCGCGTCGACCTCGGCCGCGACCGCCTCGGGCGTCATGGTCAGTGCCTTGCGCAGACCCTCGTAGCCGCCGGTGGCGAGGTAGCGCTCCAGTGTGTGCGAGTCCTCGAAGCCCAGGCGCGAGGTGAGGATCTTGGGGGCGTCCGTGATGGCCATCAGGCCTTCGCCTCCCCGGACGCGCCCGCCGCGGCAGCGCGCTGCCTGGGCCTCGGCCATCTGTGCCCGCTCGGCGACGATGGCGGACCGGTCGGCCTGCAGGCCGACACTGCGCCGTACCCGCACCAGGGTGCCATGCGCAGGCACGGTCTCGGACAGTGCGCCGGAGCGCAGGTCACCGAGCAGCGCGTCGAAGGTCTCGGGCGTCTGCGCGCCGACGTAGCGGTGGTTGACCTGCACGCAGGGTGTGCGGTCGCAGTCGGCCAGGCACTCGGCCTCGTGGAGGGTGAAGACGCCGTCGGGCGTCGTCCCCCCGGCGCGCAGCCCGAGGACGGACTCGGCGTGCTCGAGCAGCTCGAGGGCGCCGCCGAGCAGGCAGGCGATGTTGGTGCACACCGACAGCACGTAGGTGCCGACGGGTTCGGTGTGCAACATGTCGTAGAAGCTGGCCGTTCCGCGCACCTCTGCCGCGGTCACCCCGCACAGCTCGGCGATGTCGGCCATGGCCTCGGGGTGCAGCCAGCCGTCCTGCTCCTGGGCCAGGTGGCACAGCGGGATCAGCGCCGAGCGCGGCTCGGGGTAGAGCGCGACGAGTTCCTGGGCGCGCTGGCGGATGTCGGCGCCGAGGTGGCTCACCGGTCCACTTCGCCCATGACGGGGTCGACGGAGGAGATCACGGCGACGGCGTCGGCCATGAGGCCGCCCCGCAGGAGCAGCGGCAGGGCCTGCAGGTTGACGAAGCTCGGCCCGCGGATGTGCATGCGATAGGGCTTCGACGTCCCGTCCGAGACGAGGTAGCACCCGAGCTCGCCCCGCGGGGACTCGATCGCCACGTAGACCTCGCCTTCGGGCACCCGAAAGCCCTCGGTGAAGATCTTGAAGTGGTGGATGAGCGCTTCCATGCTCTCGTCGATGCGCGCCCGCGGCGGCGGCGTGACCTTGCGGTCCTGCACGCGGTAGTCGCCGGACGGCATCATCTCGGCGATCTGGCGGATCATCTTGATCGACTCGCGGATCTCGTTGAGCCGGACGGAGTAGCGGTCGAAGTTGTCGCCGTAGCTCCCGACGATGACGTCGAAGTCGAGCTTGTCGTAGGCCAGGTACGGCATGCTCCGTCGCAGATCCCACGGCACGCCGGTCGAGCGCAGGATGGGGCCGGTCACCGAGAGGGCCAGCGCCTCCTCGGCCGAGATGTTGCCCACGGCCTCCGTGCGCTCCCGGAAGATGGGCTGCCCGGTCAGCAGCTCGTCGTACTCGTAACTGCGGGCGAGGATCGTCTCGCAGATGATGTCGATGTCGTCCTCCCACCCGTCGGGCAGGTCGGCCGCCACGCCACCCGGCCGGATGAAGTTGTGGTTCATGCGCAGGCCCGTGGTCTTCTCGAAGAACGTCAGCACCATCTCGCGCTCGCGGAAGCCGTAGATCATCATGGACGTCGATCCGAGGTCCATGCCGTTGGTGGCCATCCACATCAGGTGTGACGACACCCGGTTGAGCTCGGCCATCAACATGCGGATCCAGGTGGCGCGCGGCGGCAGCTCCACGTCGAGCAGGGCCTCGGTGGCCAACGAGAAGACCAACTCGTTGTGCAGCGGGGAGAGGTAGTCCATGCGCGTGACGTTGGTGGACCCCTGGACGTAGGTGAGTTCCTCCCCCGTCTTCTCCATGCCGGTGTGGAGGTAGCCGATGATCGGCTTGGTGCGCAGCACCGTCTCCCCGTCCAGCTCGAGCATGAGCCGCAGTACGCCGTGGGTGGAGGGGTGCTGGGGCCCCATGTTGATGATCATCGTCTGGTCGTCGCGGCGCTCGATGTCGATGTCGCCCGGGTCGACGAAGCCGCCCTCCGGTAGGCGCAGGACCGCGCCGACCTCCTGGCGGAGCTCCCCCGCCGTCGTGGTGCCTCGGGGCATGAGCTCCTGAGCGCCCTCCGAGGTCTCGGCGACGAACGCCCGCTGCTCGGCCAGCAGGTGGCCGGCCTCGGTCGACTCGAGCCCGAGCTCCTGGTCCACGGGCGGCGCCTCGGACCCGGCGGGGTCGACTGCCGGCTCGCCCTCGTGTTCGTGCTCGCGCTCGTGTCATCGCGGCCCGGGTGCTTCCTTGAATTGCACCGGCACCCGCCCCACGCCGTAGTCCTTGCGCAGCGGGTGTCCCTCCCAGTCCTCGGGCATCAGGATGCGGGTCATGTCGGGGTGGCCGCCGAAGACGATGCCCACGAGGTCGTAGGCCTCGCGCTCCATGGCGTCGACTCCCGGATAGACGTCGACCAGACTGTCCAGCACGGGGTCGGACTCGGGCACCTGCACCCGGATGCGCACGCGCTGGCGCTTGGAGAGGGACAGCAGGTTGACGACGACCTCGAAGCGCTCGGGGCCAACGCCCTCGGGCAGCGTCCGCCCGGGGTGGGTGAGGTAGTCGACCGCACAGAGGTCCGAACAGGTCTCGAAACCCGTGTCACGGAAGGCGGCAGCCATGCGCTTGTACGTGTCGCGTGAGGGAAAGGCGATCTGGTCCACCAGCCGGTCGCTCAGGCGCGGCACCTCGGGGAGGACGACGGTCGCCGGCGTCGGCGCGCTCGTGGTGGTCTCGCTCACCGCGGCGTGGCCACCCGCACGGCGTCCGGCATGGTGGGCACCCAGCCGCCCGTCGCCTGTTCGCCCGCGGGGACCGAGCTCCCGGGGCGGTGCGTGATCTCGCCGGTGCGGATCTTCTCGTGCAGCGTGAGGATGGCGTGCAGGAGTGTCTCGGGCGACGGGGGGCAGCCCGGGGCGTAGACGTCGACCGGGACGATCTGATCGACTCCCTGCACGATGGCGTAGTTGTTGAACATGCCACCGGTCGACGCGCAGACGCCCATAGAGATGACCCACTTGGGCTCCATCATCTGGTCGTAGACCTGCCGCAGGACCGGGGCCATCTTCTGCGAGACCCGCCCGGCCACGATCATGAGGTCCGCCTGGCGCGGTGAGGCCCGGAACACCTCCATGCCGAGGCGGCTGATGTCGTAGTCGGCCGCGCCGACCGACATCATCTCAATGGCGCAACAGGCGAGCCCGAACGTGGCCGGCCACACGCTGTTGCGGCGGGCCCACTTGACCAGGTCCTCGATGCGGCCGGTCAGGAAGTTGTGCTGGAGGTCCTCGAACCCCATGCCTCAGGCCGCCTCACCCGGGGTCGGGCGCGCCGCGCTGATGCGCGTGATGGTCGACTCCGAGGTGCGGCTCGGCATGCCCGGCTGCAGCGTCTTGGGCGGCCCCCAGGTCAGTGCGCCGTTCGAGATCAGGTAGACGAACGACACGAAGACCACGGCGGCGAACACGATGACCTCTATCAGCCCGAACGTCGCGATCTGGTGGAACACGACCGCCCAGGGGTAGAGGAAGACGATCTCGATGTCGAAGATGATGAAGATCATGGAGACCAGGTAGAAGCGCACCGGGAAGCGCTGCGGCGGCTCGACGTTGGGGACGATGCCGCACTCGTAGGGGGCCAACTTGGCCGCGGTGGGCTTCTTCCTCGGCGCGAGCATGGCCGAGGAGAGGAGCGAGAAGACGGTAAAGGCGAGGCCGAGCAGCCCCAGGATCAGGATCGGGAGGTACTGGTCCACGGTGATCCGTTTCTACCATGCGACCCCTTCGCCAGGCACATCCGACGGCGCTGGTCAGAGGGCCCGGCAGCGGACCTACGATGCGCTCGTGACCCCTCCCGACGCGACCCCCCCGGACGACGCCGCGAAGAAGGCGGCGAGGACGGCGAAGGGCCCGGCGAAGGGCCCGGCGAAGGCCCCGCAGAAGGCGCCGGCGAAGGCCTCACGGGATGCACCGGCGAAGAAGCAGGCGGCGGGAGCCAAGAAAGCCAAGAAGACGGCCGCCGCGCCGGCTGCATCGAAGAAGGCGACAGCCAAGGAGGCGTCGCCCACGAAGTCGGCCGCCAAGAAGTCCGTCACGGCGACCCCCCCAGTGCCGGAGACGGCCAAGGCGCCCCGGGCGCCCCGGGCGCCCGTGCGGCCCGCAGGACCGCGGCGACCGCAGCACCGCGGCGCAGCAGGTCAGAGCGCGTGCACGATGTGGTGGTCGTCGGCGCGGGGCCCGCGGGAGCCTCGTGCGGCTACTGGCTGGCCGACGCGGGGTGGGACGTCGTGATGGTGGAGAAGAAGGAGTTCCCGCGGGAGAAGACCTGCGGCGACGGGCTCACACCGCGGGCCGTACGCCAGCTGGCCGACATGGGCCTCGAGGGCGCCTTGGCGGGCTCCCACCGTTACACGGGCCTGCGCGCCTTCGGTTTCGGCCACTCCGTTGAGATGCAGTGGCCCGAGCACCCGCACTTTCCGAACTACGGCTACACCATCACCCGGCACGACCTCGACGGTCTTGTGGCATCCGGCGCCGCGGATGCCGGGGCGACCCTGCTCCAGGGCACCGAGGTGATGGCACCGATCGTCGACGAATCGGCTGCGGCGACGGCGCCACTGGCGACCCTCGCCGGCGTCACCGTCAAGGAGACTGGGTCGGGCGCTTCCCGTGACCTCAGGGCTCGCTACGTCGTGGTGGCCGACGGGTCCAACTCCCGGCTGGGCCGGATGCTCGGCACCTCGAGGCGCCGCGACCTGCCGCTCGGCATGGCCCTGCGCGGCTACTACCGCTCGGAGCGGCACGACGATCCCTTCATTGAGTCGCATCTCGACATCCGCGACACGGAAGGCAACGTGGTGCCCGGCTACGGGTGGATCTTCCCCATGGGCGACGGGCGGGTGAACGTGGGTGTCGGCCTACTCTCGACCGAGCAGCGCTGGAAGGGCATGAACACAACGCGCCTCATGGACGCCTTCGTCGACTTTGCGCCGGCGTCGTGGGGACTCAGCCCGCAGACATGCCTTGGTCCGCCAACCGGCGGCAAGCTGCCGATGGGGCTCTCGGTGGGGCCTCGGGCCGGTGGAAACGTGCTGATCGCCGGCGACGCCTGCGGGGTGATCAACCCCTTCAACGGCGAGGGGATCGCCTACGCCTACGAGACCGGGCGCCTGGCCGCCGCCGCGCTCGGCCACGCGTTGACCGGAGAGGGCGCGTCGGCCCTGGCCACCTACGACCGAGAGCTGACGGCGGCCTACGGCCCGTACTTCAAGGTGGCACGTGCCTTCGTGCACCTCATCTCGAACCCCGAGGCGATGCGTCTCTGCGTCGGCCTCGGCCTGCGCTCGGAGCTGCTCATGAACCAGCTGCTGCGGATCATGGCGAACCTCATGCGGCCCGACAGCGCCGGCCCGGCGGAGCTGGGCTTCCGGGCCATGGAGCTGGTGTCCCGCCTCCTCCCCGACGCTGAGCGGCTCGAAAATACGGCCGCCTGAGCCCGATTTCCTTTCGGCTCCGCCGACCGCAGAACCTCTTCATTTTTCGTGAGTGAATGGATCGATCTATCCAGTCCGCCGATTTCAGAACAGCGCTCCCTGCCGCCAGTCTCGGACCGGGTCAGCCGCCCCCCCCGTCAGCCGAAGAGCGATTTCGACCCCCGAGCCACCCCCAGGAGCCACGCCGCCTCCGCACCGCGAAAACCCTCGGCGAGGCGCGCCGCGGCGGCGACGCGGATCCAGGCGTCGAGGGTGTCGTCGCTCAGTCCGCGGTCGGCCTGGCCGATCCGGCGCACGGCGCGCAGAAAGGTCAGCACTGGTTCGGTCGACCACTGTCCGAAGAGGACGAGCGTGCGGGCCAGGTCGGCCGCCGGCGGCCCCGCCGCGACCGTGATCCAGTCGATGACCACCCAGCCGTCCCGTCCGACCAGCACGTTGAGGGGATGGAAGTCGTAGTGGCAGACGCCGTGGCCGTCGTCGTCGAGCTCGGCCAACAGCCCCAGGAGCTCGGTGCGCAACGGCACGTCGGTGACGCTCGCCTCGATCTCACCGCGCAGCCGCGGCACCAGATCGGGGAGACCGCTGACTCTGACCGTGTTCAATCGCAGCTGCAAGGCGGCGAAGTGCCGCGCCAGCTCCTCGGCCTCGGGCGGGCTGGACGCGCTGAGCACCTCCAGGAGCGAGGGACCGTCGACCCGGCTGAGCACGACCCCGCTGCGCCCGTCCACGGTGACGGTGCCGTGCGGGCGGGCGACCCCGATCCCCGTGTCGGCCAGTTCCTCGAGCACCGTCGCCTCGAAGACGGACAGGCCGTTCCAGTCGGGCCGGTCGAGCTTGAGCACCCGGCCCTCGCCGTACGCGAAGACCTCAGCGGTGCGCCCCTCGGCCAGCAGCTCCACTCTCGGAGCGTAACAACGGCCCGTCCTTCCACCCCGGCGTGTGCCGGCTCAGCGCCCCAACCGGTCGCGTAGCGCGGCGGCCTCCGCCCTCAGCTCGGCGTCCCCGATGGCAGGCGTGATCGACACGTCGAAGGCCTCCGACTCCAGCGGGATACCAGCCCGCGCGTCGTCGTACGGTCGCGGCACCAGATGCACGTGCAGGTGCGGCACGCCGTTGCCGAGATGCAGCCAATTCATCTTGGCCGGCTCGTAGCGGTGCTCCACCGCTCCCGCGACGCGCGCGACCTCCGACCAGAACCCGGCCGCCTCCTCGGCTGACAACTCACCCGGCTCCGCGACGTGCTGCCCCTTCCAGATCACATAGGCATAGCCAGTCCGGACGGGGTGGCGCCCGAGGTAGGCATCCGCCCATCGGCCCTCGAAGATCCGAACGCCATGGGGCGTCTCGTCGGCCCCTCCCCCGCACATTGGGCAGCCATCGCCGCGGCGCAGGGCGGCATAGTTCTCTGGCCACCCGTTCTCGGACGTCACGCACCCAGTCTGTCAAGGTCGAGCAACGCTCGGCTCGTGAGCGGCAGGGCGTGTCCTCGTAGTCTGGCGCTCTTGGCATTCCCGGCCCGCGCTCGCCGTCCGTCCGTTCTCGTCCCCGCCGCGGTCCTGCTGACATCGCTCACGGGCGCGCTGCTCCCACGCTCCAGCGCTCCCCGCACCTGCCGCGGCCGCTGGGACCGCCGCGGCCGCAGCGCCGACCCCGGCGGCGCGCGCCGTCGCCGTGGCATCGACGCCCGACGGAGGCGGGTACTGGGTCGCGTCTTCGGCCGGTGGCGTCTACCCCTTCGGAGACGCGAGCTCGTACGGGAGCATGAGCGGGCAGGCCCTCAACGCGCCGATCGTCGGCCTAGCGCCCACGCCGTCGGGCCGCGGATACTGGCTGGCCGCCTCGGACGGCGGGATCTTCACTTTCGGGGACGCCGGGTTCTGGGGCTCGACGGGAGCCCTCCGGCTCAACGCACCGGTCGTCGCCATGGCGGCAACGCCATCGGGACAGGGCTACTGGCTCGTCGCGTCCGACGGCGGCGTCTTCAGCTACGGCGACGCGCGTTTCTGGGGTTCTGCCGGCTCCCTCCGTCTCAACCAGCCCGTCGTGGGCATGGCGGCGACGCCGTCGGGGCGCGGGTACTGGCTCGTCGCCGCCGACGGCGGCGTGTTCAGCTACGGCGACGCGCGCTTCTGGGGTTCGACCGGCTCCATCCGCCTGAACCAGCCCGTGGTCGGCATGGCGGCCACGCCCTCTGGCGAGGGCTACTGGCTCGTCGCGGCCGACGGCGGCATCTTTGACTACGGGGGGGCGCCGTTCTGGGGCTCGACCGGCGCCATCCGACTCAACCAGCCGGTCGACGGCATGGCAGCCGCCCCGTCGGCGGGTGGGTACTGGCTCGTGGCGTCCGACGGCGGGGTCTTCACCTTCGGCAGCGCCCCCTTCGAGGGGTCGGCCACCGCGGACATCAACCTGCCACTGGTCGACCAGCTCGCCAGCACCGGCGGCGCGCAGCAGGTCCTGATCGTCGACGCGCCCAGTGCAGCCAGCACGACGGCGACGCTCACCGCCTACGAAGACGACGGGGCGGGGTGGTACCAGGTCTTCGCGCCCATGCCTGCCGTCGACGGCGTCAACGGATTCGTTCCGGGGTCCAGCCGGACCGAGGGGGACGGCACGACACCGGAGGGCTTGTACGCCATCGGGCCGACCATGTACGGGACGAGCCCGGATCCGGGCACGCAGTTCGCCTACCACCAGCTGGTCTGCGGCGACTGGTGGGACGAGGACCCGGCCAGCCCCACCTACAACACCTTCCAGCACGTCGCCTGCGGTGCCACCCCGCCCTTCGGTGGCGACTCCGAGGCGTTGTGGGCCAACCCCGTGGCCTACCCGTCCTTCGCGGTGATCGACTTCAACACGCCGCCGGCAGGGTCCTTCGGATCGGGCATCTTCCTGCACGCCGACACCGGTTCCCCCACCGTGGGCTGCGTCTCCCTCCCTCTGGCGGACCTCGACGCCGTCCTGCGGTGGCTCAACGCCGCGCTGCATCCCGTTGTCGTCATGGGACCCGACGCCGTCATCCGGTCGTTCTGAGACAGACGCGCGACCGCGATGCTCACGGGTACGCCACCAACGACGCCAGCGTGAAGACGCCGGACTGCGTGTAGGTCGAGCTCCCGAAGGGGGTGTCCGTCTTGATCTCGAGGTCCTGACGCAGCCGGAGGGGCAAGCCGGTGGCGGCGTCGAGCCACACCTCGGCGCGCTCGGTGCCGTGCTGGGCACCGGTGTCGGTCCGTTGCCGGACGAACTCGGCGGCCCGCACCGGGCGGCCGCCGACCGACAGCGTCGTCAGACCGACAAAGCGGTAGGGGCCTCGGCTGAGCGTCGTCCCCTTGACCGACGTGTTGGTCCCGGTGCAGCTGCCCTCCCACTGTTGGCCGGGCACGGCCGTGGCCGGCAGCGACATCGTGCGGGGCGCGCAGGAGAAGGCGCTGAGGTTTGTCTCGTCCAGCGGTCCGATCGCCCACAGCTGCCATGTCTGGCCGCCGGCCTCCCAGGTGTCGCCGCCGTGGCGGCAGTAGCTGCCACGTCTGCCAGTGGTGCGAGCTGTAGTCGACCCGGAAGATCCAGCAGTTCGTCCCCTGGAGGGTCACCGTCCCCGGAATCGTCGGCCCCTCGCTCTGGGAGAGAGGCGGGAGCGTGAGATGTTCGGTACCCGATCCGGTGTACCGGTAGACCCCGCGGGCGGGTCGACCGCCCGCAGACCGCTGTCCCTGGTGGCCCAGGCGCTGCTCGGCCTGGGCCATGCTCACCTCGTGTGCGCGGCTCGTGGTCAGCTCGATGACGACCGCCCCCACGCCCACGAGGACAACCAGGCCGCCGACCACCCAGGGCCACCGCCGGCGCCGGCGCCGGCGCCCTCGACCTTCCTCCTCTTCCCGCTGCTCCATCCCACCCAGTATCTGGAGCGAGCGGCAACCCCCCTAGGGCACATGGACCCAAGACCGCCCGAAGACTCTCCTGCCCGCCCGCATCAGGCGGTGGACCCGGTCAGCCTGGCGCCCGGCTGACCTCACCAGCGACCTCGCCCGCCGCCTCGGCCGCCGCCTCGAGCACCCGGGCCAGGACGGCGTCGTCGTGGGCCATGCCCGGGAACATCACCTCGTAGGGGCCGGGGGCGAGAGCCACGCCCCGCCGGAGCATGGCGTGGAAGAAGCGCCCGTAGACGCCGTTGCCGGCGAGCGCCCGCGCCCCCTCGTAGTCGGTCGGCGGGACGAT
Source organism: uncultured Acidimicrobiaceae bacterium (assembly GCA_963728845.1). Taxonomy (GTDB): domain Bacteria; phylum Actinomycetota; class Acidimicrobiia; order Acidimicrobiales; family RAAP-2; genus Bog-473. Next base: position 29,660 of record CAVSLS010000005.1, on the reverse strand, counting down.
CGGTGCCGCGTCCCCGGGGCCGACGAACAGGCCGATCAGCGGTCCGACCGTCGGCACCGACGCGGCCAGGCCGGCCGCGCAGAGCACCGACTCGAGATCCTTGGCGAACACGGCGGCGCGGCCGCCCAGCGCCTCGTAGTCCGCCGGGGCCACCTCGCCGAGCACGGCCAGCCCCGCCGCAGTGGCGAGCGGGTTCCCCGACAAGGTGCCGGCCTGGTACACCGGACCGGCCGGCGCCAGCTCGCCCATCAGGTCGCGGCTGCCGCCGAACGCACCGACGGGCAGCCCACCGCCGATCACCTTGCCGAAGCACCACAGCTCGGGCGTCACGCCCGACCATCCGGTCGCGCCGGACTCGCCCAGACGGAAGCCCGTGATGACCTCGTCGAAGACGAGGAGGGCGCCCGCGGCATCGCACGCGGCCCGCAGACCTTCGAGAAACCCCGGTGCCGGTGCGACCAGGTTCATGTTCGCCGCCACCGGCTCGACGATGACACAGGCCACCCGCTCGTCGAGGGCCGGCACCTCGTTGTAGGGGACGACCTCGGTGTCGGCCACCGCGCCGGCGGAGACGCCGACCGAACCCGGCAGGCCGAGCATGGCCACGCCGCTGCCCCCGCCGGCCAGCAGGCCGTCGGAGTGACCGTGATAACAGCCGTCGAACTTGACGACACGGTCGCGCCCGGTCGCACCGCGAGCCAGGCGCATTGCGCTCATCGCCGCCTCGGTCCCCGAGGAGACCAGACGTACCTGCTCGCAGCCCGGCACCCGCACGCAGATCGCCTCGGCCAGGAGGACCTCGCCGGGCGTCGGCGCGCCGAACGTCGTCCCGTGCGCCGCCGCCTGCCGCGACGGCGGAGGTGACGGCCGGGTGCGCGTGGCCGAGCAGCACCGCGCCGTAGGACTGCACGAGGTCGATGTACCGGTTGCCCTCGACGTCGCGCACATAGGGGCCCTCTCCCGAGGCGACGGTGTAGGGCGTGCCTCCCACCGAGGCGAAGGACCGCACTGGCGAGTCCACCCCGCCCGGGATGACGCGCTCGGCCCGGGCGAACCACTCGGCGTTCGACGCCGAGGTCGCGTCAGCCACCGAGCGCCTCGGCCACCTCTGCGGCGAAGTACGTGAGGACGAAGTCGGCGCCCGCCCGCTTGAGGACGGTCAGCTGTTCCAGGGCCACCGCCGGCCCGTCGATCCATCCTGCCGCTGCGGCGGCCTTGACCATGGCGAACTCGCCGCTCACGTGATAAGCGGCGAGCGGGACGTCCACGCGGCTGCGGGCAGCCGCCAGGACGTCGAGCGAGGTCATGGCGGGCTTGACCATGATCATGTCGGCGCCCTCGCGCAGGTCGAGGGCGATCTCGGCCAGCGCCTCGCGCCCGTTGCGCGGGTCCTGCTGGTAGCCCCGGCGGTCGCCACCCCCGGCGATGGTGACGTCGACCGCGTCCCGGAAGGGCCCGTAGAGGGCGGAGGCGTACTTGGCGGCGTAGGCCAGGATGGCGATCTGGTCGTGGCCCGCCCCGTCCAGCGCGGTGCGGATCGCCCCCACCTGGCCGTCCATCATCCCGCTCGGCGCGACGACGTCGGCTCCGGCTTCGGCCTGCGCCAGGGCGATGCGCTGGTAGAGCTCGAGCGTCTGGTCGTTGAGCACCTCGCCCGAAGGGGAGAGCACACCGCAGTGTCCGTGGTCCGTGTACTCGTCGAGGCAGAGGTCCGCCATCAGGACGAGCTCGTCCCCGACCGCGTCGCGCACCGCACGCAGCGCGACCTGCACCACGCCCTCGGGATTCCAGGCACCGCTCCCCTGCGCATCCTTGCGGGCGGGCACGCCGAAGAGGATGAGCCCGGGAAGACCGAGCGAGACCAGCCGCTTGGCCTCGACCACCACCGAGTCGACGGTGTGCTGCACCTCGCCGGGCATGGACGCGATGGGCGTCGGCTCTTTCGTCCCTTCGCGCACGAACAGCGGCGCCACGAGGTCGTCGACCCCGAGGCGCGCCTCGGCGACGAGGCGCCGCAACGCGGGCGTGCGGCGGAGCCGGCGGAGCCGGCGGGTGGCGAAGGCCGCCGCGTCGGGCGTGGTGAGGGCCTCGGCCATGGACGCCAGCCTACGGGGCGTCAGCCGACGACTCGTCGTCCGCGCCGGGGCCGAGGAGGTCCACCAGCTCGGCGACGATGGCACCGGGCGACGCGTCCGGGGCCTCGTGCACGCCGCCGAGTCCGGCCGCCCGCGCCGCGGCGGCCGTCGTCGGCCCGATGCAGACCACGTGGGCGGGAGGCGGCACCGGCGCGCCCTCCTGGGTGCGCAGCGCCAGGAACGCCCGCACCGACGAGGTCGCGCTGAACGTCAGCGCGTCGGCCGCCGTCACGCGGGCGACCAGCTCCGGATCGGGCGCGCCGAGAGGCACCGTGCGGTACGCCTCCACCCGGCGCACGTCCCAGCCCTGCCGGCCGAGGCCCTCGGTGACGGTGTCCGCCGCCAGGTCGGCGCTGGGGAAGAGGACCAGCGGCGCCCCGGATCCGCCCGGAGCCGGGAACTCGTCGACGAGCCCCTGCGCGCTGTGCCGGGCGGGCACGAGGTCGGGCTCGACGCCCGCCCGCCGGAGCGCGTCGGCCGTGGCCGGGCCGACTGCTGCCACCAGCACGTCGCCCAGGGCACGGGCGTCGCGCAGTTCGGCCATGAAACGCTCGGCGGCGTTGACCGAGGTCAGCACGACCCAGCGGTTTCCCCGCACGCCCGCGGCGGCGGCCCGCAGCGCGGCCCCGCCGTCCGACGGGTCGATCTGGTGGGTCAAGGGGAGCTCGAGCGTGGCCGCGCCGGCCGCCTCGAGCGCGCCGACCAAGGCCCGGGCGCTTCGGCCCGAACGCGTCACCACCACCGTGCGTCCCGCCAGGGGCCCGCCGCCGGTGGGTGCACCGGCACCCAGCGCCGCCACCGGGCCGACCACGATGACGGCCGGCGGGCCCAGGTCGACCCCGGCCAGCCCGGCCAACGACGTGCGCACCACCTGCTGCGCGGCGGTGGTCCCGCGTGCGATGACGGCGACCGGCGTGTCCGGCGCCCGGCCGCCGCGCACCAGGGCGTCGACGACGGCGGCCCGCGTGGTCATGCCCATGAGGATCACGAGCGTCCCGCCGGCCCGGGCCAGCGCCTCCCAGTCGGGACCACCGACCCCGCCGGCGTCGCCCACCCGGCCCGTCACCACGGTGACCGACGAGGCCAGCCCGCGCTGGGTGACCGGGATGCCGACCGCGGCGGGGACACCGAAGGCCGACGTGACCCCCGGGACGACCTCCCAGGCGATGCCGGCCTGCTCGAGCACGTCGACCTCCTCGCCCCCGCGCCCGAAGAGGAACGGGTCACCCCCCTTGAGCCGGACCACCACCGCGGACGCGCGCCCGTGCTCGACGAGCAGCCGGGCGATCTCGTCCTGGCGCCCGCCGCCTCTCGTCCGCCGTGCCGGGGCCCTTGCCGACGTCGATCAGCTGGGCCGTCGGGGGCACCAGATTCGAGGACCGCGGGGCTGACCAGACGGTCGTGCAGGACGACGTCGGCCCGGGCGAGGAGCTCGGCGCCGCGGCGGGTGAGCAGCCCCGGATCTCCCGGGACCGGCCCCCACCAGGTAGACCGTCACGGCGCGGCGTCGCCGGCCGCCGCCGCTGCGCCGACGTCGAACCCCTCGATCGCCGCCCCGCCCCCGGTGAGCAGCGCGCGTGCGACGGCTGCGCCCACCGCCTCGGGGTCGTCACCGCGACGCGCCAGGCGGATCAACGTTGCGCCCGTCGCCGCTGGCCACCAGGCCCGACACCCGCAGCGCCCCGTCGCCTGCGAAGTCCTCCGGCTCGGCGAGCCCTCATCCGGCTCGGCGAAGGCTCCGACCGGCACGGTGCAGCTCCCGCCCAGTGCGGCGAGCACGGCCCGCTCGGCGCGCACGGCTCGGTGGCTGGCTTCGTGGTCGATCGCCGTCAGCAGCCGGCGCGTGCCGTCGTCGGCGGCCCGGCACTGGACGGCGATGGCGCCCTGCCCGGCCTGGGGCAGCACGTCCATCGGGCTGAGCACGTCGCTCAGCCGGCCCTCCCAGCCCAGTCGCTCCATGGCGGCGACGGCGACGACCACCGCGGAGGCGCCCCCGTCCTCGCCGACGGCCACCCGCCGGGCCATGTTGCCCCGCAGGTCGGTGAAGACGAGGTCGGGCCGGAGGTAGGCCAGCTGGGCCCGGCGCCGGGCCGACCCGGTCGCGACGAGCCCGCCGGCGGGGAGCGCGGCCAGCGTGCACCCGACCAGGCCGTCGCGCGCGTCGCCCCTCGGGGGCACCGCGGCGAGCGCGAGGTGCTCGGCCATGGTCGAGGGCATGTCCTTGGCGGAATGCACCGCGGCGTCGGCCCGCCCGTCGGTCACCGCCGCCTCCACCTCGGTGACGAAGACTCCCTGGCCGCCGATCTGGTCGAGTGGGGTGGACGCGTCCCGGTCGCCCTGCGTGCGGACGACGACCGGCTCGACCTCGAGGTCGGGGTGCGCGCGGCGGAGGAGCTCGGCCACCACCTCGGTCTGGCGCAGCGCGAGGGGCGAGCCGCGTGTGGCCAGGCGGAGGGTTCCCATGGCCCGACTATCCCATCTGCCGCGACTGACAGGCCCATTTGCCGCGACTACAGGCCCCTTTGCCGCGACTACAAGCCCATTTGCCGCGACTACAGGTCGAAGAGGATCCGCAGCGCCTCGACGAGTCGCTCGCCCCGCGGCGTCCCGGCTGTCTCCTTGAGGAGCACCGTGGGCTCGTGCAGCATCTTGGAGAGGGCGGCCTTCGTGGCGGCGTCCACGTGGTCCCACTCCTCCTCGCTCAGGTCGGCCAGCTGCGCCCGGCGGCGCTCGAGCTCGGCGACGCGCAGGGACTCCAGCCGCGCCCGCAACGAGGAGATGATCGGCGCCGCGCCGCGCTGGCGGCTGGCGGTTCGGTAGCGCTCGACCTCGTCCGCGATGATGCCCCGGGCCGCCACGGACTCCTTCTCGCGATCACCGAGGGCACGGGCCACCGACGCGCTCAGCCTGTCCATGTCGAGCAGTGTGACGCCGGCCTGCGAGGCCACCGCCGGGTCGACGTTGCGCGGGACACCGAGGTCGATCACCAGCAGGGGGCCGACGACCTTGGCGAAGTCGGCCACCGCCAGCACGTGGGACTCGGCCGCCACGGCGCTCAAGACGACGTCGGCGTCGCCGAGCTCCGCCGCCACCCGCTCCAGCGGTGCCGACCGCATCTCGAAGGGCCCGCCTGCGGCGTCACCACGAGGTCGTGCGCCCGCGCCGCGGACCGGTTGACCACGACCACGCGCCGGGGTGCGTCGCTCGGCTCGATGTCGGACAGGGCGCGGCATACGCCGAGGCCCATCTCACCCGCGCCGACGACGACGACCCGTGCACCGCGCAGCCCGGCCATGTCCTCCCCGCGGGCCACGGTGACCGCGGCGTAGGCGAAGGACGTCGTCCCCTTGGAGATCCCCGTCTCGGTCCGCACCCGCTTTCCTGTCTGCAAGGCGTGGCGGAAGAGCGCCGAGAGCACCGGGCCGCAGGCCCCTTCCTCCTGTGCCCGCTCGAAGGCCCGTCGGACCTGGCCGACGACCTCGGTCTCCCCGGTGACCATCGACTCGAGGCCCGACGTCACCGAGAAGAGGTGGGACGTGACGTCGTCATCGAAGCGGATGGTCGCGTGGGCCGACAGCTCCTCCACGGAGCGTTCCGAATGCTCCGACAGGACGTCGTAGATCTCCGCCACGGCGTCGTGGAAGCGGTCCACCACCGTGTAGACCTCGGTCCGCAGGCAGGTGGAGAGCACCACCGTCTCCTGGATGTTGCGGCAGTGGCGCAGCTCGCCGAGCATCTTGTGCAGGTCGCCGTCGGCCACGGCGGTCGCCTCGAGCAACGGCAGCGGGGCCTGCGTGTGCTGGAGACCTACGACGACGACGGACACTCGGTTCCCTCCTGGGTCGGCTCACAATTGTGCCGGTCCCGCCGCACAGCCTGCCAGTCGCGGCGCCGTGTGCGGTCCGCGCTGGACCGTCAGTCCAGGTCCGAACCCTGGGAGAGCCCCACCGAGCGGATGACGGCACCACGTTCACCGCCCGCGCCGCCAGCGCCCTCGAGGTCCTCTTGACGGGCCCGGTAGAAGCCGAGGACCTGCAGCTCAATCGAAAGGTCGACGTAGCGCAGGTGGACCGTGGTCGGGACGGTGAGGACGCGCGGCGCAAAGTTGAGCAGCGAGGTCACCCCGGCCCGCACCAGCAGGTCGGCCACCCCCTGGGCGGCCCATCCCGGCGTCGTGATCACACCGATATCGGGGCGATCCGCGGCGTGCAGCTTGGCGATCTCGTCCATGTGGCGCACCTTCATGCCGCGGATCTCCTCGCCCACGACGGCCGGGTCGACATCGAAGAGCGCCGTCACCTGGCAGCCCCGCGAGGCGAACGCGGCCGAGTTGGTCAGGGCGCGGCCCAGGTTCCCGATACCCACGATGGCCACCGACCAGTTCTCGTCCACACCCAGGGCGCGGTCGATCTGCGCGATGAGGAAGCCCGGGTCGTAGCCGGAGCCACGGGTGCCGAACGAGCCCAGCAGCGAGAGGTCCTTGCGCACCTTTGCCGCGTTGACGCGTGCCAGCTCGGCCAGCTGCTCCGACGAGACGGTCCGGGCACCCGGCGCGCACCAGCTCGGCCAGGATGCGCTGGTACACCGGCAGGCGCAGGACGGTGGCTTCGGGGATCCGCCTGGGCGGCACGGCCGTGTTCGGGCTCGGCCCTTCGGGTTGGTGGTCGCTCACCGGGTCGGATGGTACCGAGGAGGCCATCGGCGGCACCAAACCGGCCGCTCGCTCACCAGGCCAGGACGAGGAGCTCACCCGCGACCACATTGAGCCAGTGCGCGGCCGATGCCGCGCCCGCGACGACGGCCAGGTGCCCGTTGGCGTCGGCCATGAGACCGAACTCCCCCTGCTTCAGCTCGCCGAAGGCCTCGACGCAGTGGAGCCGCACCCCCTCGGGAACGAGGGACTGCGGCAGCCCGTCGAGGTACTCGTGACCCGACTCGATGCGGGCCGCCAGCTCGATGCTGCCCACCGTGGGGATGCCCGCCACCCGCGCGTCGGCCACGGTCGCCGCCAGCTGCAGATTGCCGAAATGGTCGACCCAGGTCACCTCCGCGCGCAGGCACGTGCGCCCGTCGTGCAACCGGCCCTGCTCGACGACGCCACCCACGAGCCGCGCCAGGGACCCCGCGTCAATGAGCTCCCCGAGCTGCTCGAGGGGTGTGCCCGTGCACAGCGCGGCCGCCACCGGCGCGAACAGGTCGCGCCCGTCGAAAGTGGCGCCGCGGTCGGGGGGCGTCGGGTCGCGGGCCAGCTCGACCACGCGGGTGACGGGCGCCTCGCCGGCCGCCTCGGCCGCCGCCACCAAGAGCCCGTTGTCGGGCCCCACGAAGTACATGGTCCCGCCGGACGGGAGGCCCACCTCGAGGCAGATGCCCCGGCGCGCCGTGCCGACCCCGGGGTCGACCACGCCGAGCACGACGCCGCTGCCGAGATGCGGCACCGCCCGCATCAGCGTGTGGCTCCCCGCCCGGACGTCGAAGGCGGGAATGTGGTGCGTGAGGTCGATGATCGTGGTGCCGGGGGCACGCGCCGCGATCACCGCGTGGACCACGCCGGCGAACTCGTCCTGCGACCCGAAGTCAGAGAGGAAGAAGACGGTGCGGACGGGTTCGCTCGTCATGGCACGGACGTCAGCGCTGCAGGTTGCGTGACCGCTCCGTCGCGGCCGCCACCGCCTCCATGAAGGCCGAGCGCACGGCCCGCGCCTCGAGCGTCCGGATGCCCGCTGCCGTCGTGCCGGCCGGCGAGGTCACCATGGCCCGCAGCGCCTCGGGGTCCCTGCCGGTCTCCTTCAAGAGCGCCGCCGAGCCCGCCATGGTCTCGATCACGAGGGTCCGGCTGACCTCGCGGGTGAGGCCCATCTGCACGCCTGCTTCGAGGAGCGCCTCGGCGACGAGGAAGAAGTAGGCCGGGCCGGACCCCGAGAGCCCGGTGACCGCATCGAGCAGCCGCTCGGGCAGACGGACGACCGTGCCCACGGCCGACAGCACGTCCTCGGCCCACGCCAGGTCGTGGGAGGTGGCGAAGGACCCACCCGAGATCGCCGTCACGCCGGCCCCGACCAGGGCCGGCGTGTTGGGCATGGCCCGCACCACGGCGGGCTCGCCGCCCAGTGCGGCCTCGAGGCGGGCGCAGGGCACCCCGGCCACGACGGACAGCAGCCGGATCACCCCGGTCACGCCGAGGGCGCGGCACGCCCCCTCCGCCGCGTCGGGCTTGACGGCCAGCACCGCGCCGCCGATCCGCTCCCCGGCGCCGTCGAGCAGTCCCGGCTCGGGGGCCGCCACGGCGCGCAGACCGGGGTGCTCCGCCGCCAGCTCGTCCCGGCGCTCGGCGACCGGCTCGACCACCGTGACGTCGTCGACGCCGGCCCACCCCGAGCGCAGCAGCCCACCCAGCAGGGCGCCTCCCATCTTCCCGCCGCCGACGATGAGCAGGCTCGACACCCGCACGACGATACAGAGCGCGGCGCAGGTCTGCCCCCGCCGGGGACCTCTAGCGCCGGGGGCGCCGGCGGTACGTCGAGGGATGGGCCATGGTCATGGCGGTCGGGAAGTGCTCGTCGGTGTAGTGCACGGAGGAGCCGGCGATGCGATCGAGCTCGTCGTCGTCGACCAGCCGTGCCGGCACCCGGCCCACCAGGTAGACGGCGTCCTCGGGGCCGAGCGCGAACCACATGCCGAAGAGGTGGGCGTTGCGGCGCAGCAGGTAGGCGTACACGTCGGCGTGGTTGGTCTCGGGCGCCGGCATGAACTGGGCCTCGAAGTGCAGCGTCCGCTGCTTGAGCGTGAACCAGACGGTGATGAAGTCCTTCTCGTCCCCCTTGAAGCGCAGGTACCAGCGGTACGACGCCGTGCGGTCGGTGACCTCCTGCCGCTCGGCCGCCACGAGGAAGCCGCCGGCGGCCAGCTCGCGCTCGGCCCAGGCGTCGATGCAGCCGACCGCGGCCGCCATCTCCTCCTCCTCGGGGAGATCGACGATGGGCATGCTCGAGGTGAGGGCCGGTGCCGGCTCAGCCGCACTCGACGAGGCAGCCCGCGGCCAGCTCGTCGTGCAGCTCCACCAGCGTCCGTGCCGCGGCGCGCCAGGTGTAGCGGCGGGCCCGCAGCACCGCGGCGGTGGAGAGACGCTCGGCCGCCAGCGGCCGGGCGAAGACCCGGCGCACGGCGTCGGCGTACGCGGCCGGGTCGGGCTCCTCGACGAGGAAGCCGGTGTGGCCGTGGTCGACCAGGGTCGTCAGCCCACCGACCGCCGACGCGACCACCGGCGTCCCGCAGGCCGCCGCTTCGAGCGCGACCAGACCGAAGGACTCGGAGCGGCTCGGGACCAGACAGACGTCGGCGGCCCGGTAGTACGACGACAGCAGCTCGTGAGGCTGGGGCTCGACGAAGTGGACGTGGTCGCGCACGCCCCGGCCGTCGGCCACGTCGGAGAGCCGCTGGAGGGACTTCTCCCCGTAGGGGCCGCTGGGGCCCCCCACCACGACGAGGCGGTAGGGCTCGCGCCCGGACTCGAGCAGCTCGGCCAGGGTCTCGATGGCCACGTCGGCGCACTTGAGCGGCTGGATCCGACCGACGAACAGCAGGAGGCGGCCATCGAGCGGCAGGCCGAGGGCGCGCCGGGCCTGGGGCCGGTGGCCGGGGCCGAAGAACGCGTGGTCGACCCCGGGCGGCACGATCCGGATGCGCGTCGGCTCGCCGCCGTAGAGCGACGCGATCTGCTCCGCCTCGACCGTGCACGAGGCGAGCACCGCATCGGAGCAGTCGATGATGGACGCCTCGGCCTCGGCCCGCCGGTGGGGCATGTCCGCCTCAACCTCCTCGGGCATCGACTCGGCCTTCACCCGGTCGAGCGTGTGGAACGTGCAGACGAGCGGCAGGTTCAGCTCGTGCTTGATCACGTGGCCGGACAGCCCGGACAACCAGTAGTTGGCGTGCACCGACGTGTAGGGCAGGCCGCCGATCCCGTCCCCGCCGGACATCGGCGCGGCGGCCATCCGCTCCAGCACGCCGGCCGTGAACTGCTCGACCACCGCCGGCAGGGACTCCTTGGGCAGGACGTCGAGCGGTCCGGCCGGGACGTGGTGCACACGAAGGCCCGGTTCGACGTCGACGACGGAGGGGAGGTCGGCCGACCATGCCCTCGTGAACACGTCGCAGGCGACGCCGGTGCGGGCCAGCGCGGCCGTCAGCTCGCGCACGTACACGTTCATGCCGCCGCCGTCACCCGTGCCGGGCTGGGCCAACGGAGACGTGTGCAGCGAAAGGACGGCGAGCCGGCGCATGGCGCTCAGATCCTACCGGGGGCGGGCAAACTGCCTCCGGGACGGAGCGCCGGGGGCACTCAGGCGCTGGCGACGCGGCCGGGCGGACCCGACGGGCCCACCGCCCCGGAAGGTGCGGCGGTGGGGGTCACCGCCGCCTGCGCCCCGTGGCGGGACGCGGGCGGGGCGTCCGGGCCGCCCGGGCCGTGCCGGCCCCGCTCGTCCTCGTACTCGCGGCGGAAGGAGAGGTAGATGCGGACGAGGGCCTGCTTCTGCTCCTCGCTGATCGCCTGGTCGGCCAGGATGGCGCGGGTGAGATCGGGCGATCCGGTCGGCGCCTCGAGGATCCCGGCCTGCACGTAGAGCGTCTCGGCGGAGATGCGCAGCGCCTTGGCGATCTGCTGGAGGATCTCGGCAGAGGGCCGGCGCAATCCGCGCTCTATCTGGCTCAGGTAGGGGTTGGAGATCCCGGCCAGCTCGGACAGGCGCCGCAAGGACAGGCGGGCCGATCCCCGCTGCTCACGGATGAAGGACCCGAGGTCGTGCCAGCGATCCTTCGGGTCGGTGCTCACTCTTGCAAGCGTACCGCCGTACGGGGTGGTCGGGCCGACGTTGCCACCGCCGCGCGCCCGGCGTGCATGCACGTTGGACCCGGTTGGGATCCTCCCCCCTTCGGGTATGGTCCAGCACGCACCACCCCACGCCGACGACTGAGGAGACCGCCATGGCCGAGTACAGCCTCCCCGACCTGCCCTACGACTACGCCGCCCTGGAGCCCCACGTGTCGGCCCAGATCATGGAGCTCCACCACGACAAGCACCATGCCGCCTACGTCACCGGCGCCAACCAGACGCTCGAGAAGCTGGCCGCCGCCCGCGACAAGGACGACTTCGGCGCCATCGTCGGGCTCGAGAAGACGCTCGCCTTCCACATCTCGGGCCACGTGCTGCACTCCATCTTCTGGAAGAACCAGAGCCCCGACGGCGGCGACAAGCCCGACGGCGCGCTCGGGCTCGGCGATCGACGAGAACTTCGGTTCCTTCGACAAGTTCAGGGCGCACTTCACCCAAGCCACCTCCACCATTCAGGGCTCGGGCTGGGGTGTGCTGGCCTACGAGCCGCTGGCCGGCCGGCTCATCGTGGAGCAGGTCTACGACCACCAGGGCAACGTCGGCAACGGGTCGATCCCTCTGCTCGTCTTCGACGCCTGGGAGCACGCCTTCTACCTGCAGTACAAGAACGTCAAGGCCGACTTCTTCGCCGCCTTGTGGAACGTCGTCAACTGGTCCGACGTGGCCGCCCGGCTGGACTCGGCCAAGGGGCTGAAGGTCGCCGGCTGACAGCCGGGACGGGCCGGCGGCCGGGTGCGGGGGGTGACCTACCCGAGCACCAGGTGCTGCTCGCAGACCCGGCGGGTCGGATCCCGCTCGAGGTCGGTATCGAGGACCGGCGCGCCGCACGTCTCGCACTGCCCGTAGGCGCCCTCGCTCAGGAGCTCCAACGCGCGGTCGACGCCGTCGAGCACGGCGGCCGAGCGGGCCAATTCGGACTCGTAGCGCTCCTCCACGAAGGGCAGGGTAGCGCCGGGACCGGGCCTCCGGGTGCACGCCCAGGCCCCGTGGCGAGGTCCCGGTTCGTCCGCGGATGCCGGGGCCGGAGCCCGCGACCGGGGGTCCCCGCACTCCTAATGTGACGGCGTGACAACGGAGGCCGAACTCGCGCCCCTCGTCGGTGCGCACGCCCGGTGCCCTGTCTCGACGGTGTCGACCGGCCCTATCGCGATCTCGACTGCGCCGCGTCGACCCCGGCGCTGCAGTCGGTGGCAGACCGCGTCCACGAGTTCCTGCCCTGGTACTCGAGTGTGCACCGAGGGGCTGGCTACAAGTCGCGCCGAGCCACCGCGGAGTACGAGGCGGCCCGCGCCGCCGTGTACCGCTTCGCCGGGAGAGCCTCGGGTGGCGACGACGTGGTCGTCCTGGTGCGCAACACCACCGAGGCGATCAACCACCTGGCCTACCGCCTGCGGCTGGGACCCGACGACGTGGTCGCCACCACCGTCGTCGAGCACCATGCCAACCTGCTCCCCTGGGCCAGGGTGGCGTCACGGCGCTGGGTCGAATGTGGCACCGACGGCACCTTCGGCACCGACGACGTCGTCCGCGTGCTCACCGACGGTCGACCCCCGGTGCTGCTGGCCCTCACGGGGGCGTCGAACGTGACCGGGTGGCTGCCCCCGGTCGACGAGATCTGTGAGGAGGCGCACGCGCGCGGCATCCCGGTCCTGCTCGACGCCGCCCAGCTCGCACCGCACCGACCGCTTCCGGCGGGACCGGACTTCGTGGCCTTCAGCGGCCACAAGCTCTACGCGCCCTTCGGAGCCGGCGCGTTGATCGCACCGAGGCGGACGTTCGAGACCGGCGACCCCTTCCTCGCCGGCGGCGGGGCGGTCGACCTGGTCGACCTCGACGAGGTCATCTGGACCGAGCCTCCCGAGCGGGAGGAGGCCGGGTCCCCCAACGTCGTCGGCGCCGTCGCCTTCGGCACGGCCATGGTCGAGCTGGAGCGGATCGGCTGGGACGCCATCGGGGCCCACGAGCGCGCGCTCGCCTCACGGTTGCACGACGGACTCCGTGCCATCGGCGGTGTCCGTGTGCTGGGACCGCGCGGCCGTCGCGACGGGCCTGATGCGGGCGACGGGCTCGCCGTCGTCGGCGTTCACCGTCGAGGGCATGCACCATGCGCTGGTGGCGGCCCGCCTGAGCGCGGAATTCGGCATCGGCGTCCGACACGGGTGCTTCTGCGCCCACCCCTACCTGATCCGGCTGCTCGGTGTCGGCCGCGAGGGCGTCGCCCGGGCACGCGCGGCCGTACGCCGCGGCGAGCGCGGCGCCATCCCCGGCGCAGTCCGGGCCAGCTGCGGGCTCGGCACCACCGCGAACGACGTCGATGCTCTGCTGGACGCGCTTCGCCTGCTCGCCGCCGGGGAGCCCGCGCCGGTTCCCTACGTGCAGGACGATGTCACCGGCGACTTCTGGCCCGAGGGCGATGCCGGCGGGTGGAGCGCCGCCGACCGACCGGCAGGCGCCGCCTGCGCGCGAGGCTGAGCACGGGGGTGAGGATCCGCCGTGCCCTGCCCCTCGCGCTCGTCGCCGTACTGCCGATACTCGCAGCGTGTTCCAAGCCTGTCGGAAGCACCTCCGTGCGCAACGTCGCCTGGGTCACGACTGGCGCGTCGGTGACCATGCCGGGCATGGAGGTCACCCCGGTCATCCTGGCCCGGCGCCACGTCGGCGCCGGCGTCCGCGGTGGGCAGCCTTCCCTCGGCGCTGGCCTACACGGCGGGCGGAGCCGGCCTGCTAGTCGTGACCCGGGGGGACGACCGATTGCGGGAGGTCGACACGGCGACCCACGCCGTGGTGCACAGCGCAGCGGTGGGCCTCGAGCCCGACGCGGTGGCTGTGGCACCGGGCGGGACCAAGGGCAAGGGCATCGCACTGGTGGCCAACCTCGATTCGAACACCGTCACCCCGGTCGACCTGGGTTCGTGGCGGGCCGGGCCCGCGGTGACGGTGGGCAACGAGCCCGTGGCCATCACGGTCTTCGTGGGGACGACGGGGGTTGCGACGGCGTTCGTGGCCGACTTCGGGAGCGACGCCGTCACACCGATCGACGTCTCGACCATGCAGGCGGGCACTGCCATCCCGGTCGGTCCGGGTCCGCAGGCGATCGCCGTGGCAGCCGGAGAGGTGCTCGTGGGCAACTTCTCCAACCGCTCGCTCACCGCGATCAACCCGGTGACCTTGCGTGCCGGCGCTACCATCCCCCTCCCGCTCAACCCGACCGGCATCGCGGTGGCGCCGTCGGGGAACACCACCTACGTGTGCGGCGGTCAGGCTGTCGTGGCTGTCGTGTCGGTCACGACCCTCGGGCTCGTCCTCGGCGCACCGATCGTCTTGCCCGACGTGGCGCAGGGGATCGCACTCAGCGCCGACGGTGCGACGGCATGGGTCACGCAGCAGGCCGGGTCGTTGGTCCCGGTCACGCTGTCGACCGGCACGGTGGGCGACCCCGATCCATCTCGGCGGACACCCGTCCGCCATCGTCGTCGGGGCCGGCTGAGCTCGCTCGCCAACAGGCCGACGGCTAGCCGAGCTCCGCCGGGACGACGTCGACGTCGAGCACGGCGCCACCGCGCAGCACGCGCAGGCGAACGGTGCGCCCGATCATGTCCGAGACGAGGGCGCGCTGCAGGTCGCCGGCGTCCTCGGTGGCCGCGTCGTCCACGGCGAGGATGGTGTCGGTCGGCCGCAGGCCGGCGCGCTCTGCGGGGCTGCCCGGTGCGATCTCCACCACGCCGACACCGCGCCGCTGGCCGAGCTCTTCGGAGCGCCGGGGCGCCAGCGGGCGTCCGCCGCCGACGACGCCCAGATAGGCACGGCGTACACGCCCGTCGCGGATGAGCGTGGCGACGAGCTCGAGCGTGGTGGCGTTGACCGGGACGGCCAGGCCGAGCCCGACACCGGCCAAGGCCGTGTTGACGCCGACGAGACGGCCTCGCGAGTCCACCAGCGCACCGCCCGAGTTCCCCGGGTTGAGCGCGGCGTCGGTCTGGATCACGTTCTCGACGAGCCGTCCACCCGACGGCAACGATCGGCCCAGGGCGCTCACGACGCCGGCGGTGACGGAGCCGGCGAAGCCGTGGGGGTTGCCGACCGCGACGACGAGTTGCCCCACCCGCAGCTGGTCGGCATCGCCCAGGTCGACCTGGACCAGGTCCGTCGCGCTGGCCCGCAGGACGGCCAGATCCGAGAGCGGGTCGCGACCGACGACTTCGAACTTCACCTCCCTCCCGTCGGGGAAGGTCGCCCGGCCCCGCCCCGCTCCCGCCACGACGTGGGCCGACGTCAGCACGTAGCCGTCCGCGGTGAGCACGACACCGCTCCCCGCCCCTTGGCGACCTCGCGCCGCGACGCTCAATGCGGCGACTGATGGCACGACGCGCTCGGCCACCGTCACCACCGTCGTCGAGTACGCATCGAGCGCGGCCGCGTCGTCTCGCGCTGCCCTGCTGGTCCGTGTCCACGAGCACGCCGGTCATACGAGCGTCGGCCCCCCGCTCCGGACCTGCTCGACGCCGGTCAGCGCCTCGCGCAGCTCGTCCAGCCACTCGCGCTCGTGGCGGGCCACCAACGTGACGCACCAGGAGAGGGCTTCGCTGCGGCTGCGCGCCACGCCGGCATCGATCAGGGTGTCGAGCACGGCCCGTTCGCGCAGGCGCAGGCGTGACATGACAGGGGTGCTCTGGGTCGTGAACAGTGTCGTGGCGCCCTCGCGGGTCACGCCCCAGGACACCCTGCGGCCGAAGCGCGCTTCGGCCTCGGCGGCGATCGCCATGCGCTCGGTGCGGGTGGCCTGGCGGAAGGCGTCGGCGTCGCCGGGTGGCGGGAGCGCGCCGGTGCAGAGGATCTCCTCGTCGTCCCACTCCACCGCCGGTTCGCCCTCGAACCAGCCATCGGGCACCTTCTCGGTGAAGAACTGCGTAATCTGAGCGGCCATAGTTACGAGATTACAGGATTACGCCAAGGGCGATCCGCCCCGGGGCTCGAGGGCGGGACGCTGGCCGCAGCGGTGACACCCCCCCCGAGCGCCACTGCGATCAGACGGTGTACACCGCCCGGGCGCGGAAGCGCAGGGGGCGCTCCGTCAGCTCCTCGAGGTAGTGGGCGCACCACCCCGCCACCCGGGCCACGGCGAAGATCGTGCGCCCCGTGTCGGGGGGCATGCCCGTGCCCCAGCTCAGCGCGGCCAGCGCGAGGTCGCAGTTGGGCAGGGGCACGTCATGAGCCGCCGCCAGCGCCATGACCTCGCGCACGAGGGCGTGCCGCTCGTCGGGCAGCAGCGGCTCCGCGAGCGCCATGAGCGCGGTGAAACGCGGGTCGCCGCTCTTGTAGACCGAGTGGCCGAACCCCGGCAGCCGACCCTGCTCGCGGAGGGCGTCGTTGAGCGCACGCGCCGCGCCGTCGCGTTCGGCGACCACGAGCATCTCGTACGCCTGCTGGCTGGCTCCGCCGTGCAGCGGGCCGGCCAGCGTGGCCAGCCCGGCCGCCAGGGCGTCATAGAGATCGGCCCGCACCGAAGCCGCCACGCGCACGGCCATGGTCGAGGTGGCGAGCTCGTGGTCGGCCAGGAGGACGAGGGCGGCGTTGACGGCGGCGGCCGGGACGACTGCGGCGGCTGAGACGGGCGGCGAGGCGCGTCGCGATGGGGTCGCCACCGCCTTCTCCGGCCGACGGCGCCTCCCCGACGACATCGGTGAGCGCAGCGGCGCAGCGGCGGGCGGCACGGGTGATGGCCGCCGGGCGCAGGTCGGAGCGGAGAGGGTCGGTGGCCCCGCACAGGACCAGGGACCAACGCATCCGGTCGAGGGTGTCGGTGAGCGGGCAGGCGCCCAGGTCGGGCGCGGACCAGTCGGCGCCGTCCTCCTGCTGCCACAAGAGGTCGGCGACCTCCTCGAAGCTCGAGTCGGCGGCCAGTTCGGTGGCGAGCCGCCCGCGGTAGATGGGGCCGAGATGCTGGTCGAGCTGGGTGACCCCGGTCGTGATGGTGGCGAAGCGCGTCGCCGTCTGGCGCCCGCCCCGGCTGCGTGCGGCCAATCCCTCGACGTCGGCCAGCTCGAAGAGGCTGCCCCGTTTGGACGGGTCGCGATGGGACTCGAGGAGGCCACGGCTGACGTAGGCGTACAGGGTCGGCACCTTCACGCCGAGCCGGCGGGCCGCCTCCTCGGTCGTGAGCATCCGATCCATCCACATGGATTTTATATTGACTTGATCAACGTTTACAAGAGCAGGGAACCAGCGTCATAGTGGGGATCATGGAAACCATCGTGCGCGATCTCATGACTTCCCCTGCCGTGACGTGCGCCGCCGACGACAGCCTGGCGGTCGCGGCCCGGACGATGCAGGAGGCCGACACCGGCTCGGTCGTCGTCACCGACGACGGCAAGGTCGTCGGCATCCTCACGGAGCGTGACCTCCTGCGGGCCGCCGCGGGTGCGGGCGGGCCCGACCGCGAACCGGTACGGCTGTGGATGACCTCGCGGCCCGACGTGCTCGGGCCCGACGAGCGGGTCGACGCGGCCTGGGCGAGCCTGACCTCGCACCACTACCGCCACCTGCCGGTGGTCGAAGGGGACCGCTGCATAGGTGTCGTCTCGTTCCGCGACCTCATGGGCGTGGCCCGCATCCGACCCGCCACCGAGACCAGCGGGGACGTGCCGGCCGGCCTGGAGGGCGTGGTGGTGGCCGAGACCACCATCGGCGACGTGCGCGGGCAGGAGGGCTTCTTCCACTACCGGCAGTACTCGGCCGTCGACCTGGCCGAGACCCGCTCGTTGGAAGACGTGTGGCACCTCTTGTTCCGCGGCGAACTCCCCGACGGGCCGACCTCGGCTGCCTTCGCCGAGGAGGTGCGCCGCCGGCGCTCCCTGCCGCCGGGCCTGAGCACACTGCTGCCCGCGCTCTCCCGGCGGGGCGCACCGCTCGACGTGCTCCGAACCGCGGTCTCGCTGCTCGGCGCCGAGCTCGGCTGGCGCCCGACGCACGACATCGACGCCGACGAGCTCGCCGACCAGGCGGTCGGCCTGTGCGCGGTCGTTCCGACGATCCTCGCCGCGGTGTACCGGCTGCGCCAGGGTCACGATCCCGTGGAGCCGAGGGACGACCTGGGGTTCGCCGCCAACTACCTGAACATGTTGACGGGTGAGGAACCGACCCCGTTGCATGCCCGGGCCATTGAGCAGTACATGATGCTGACGATCGACCACGGCTTCAACGCGTCGACGTTCACGGCGCGCGTCGTGACGTCGACCGGTGCCGACCTCGGTGCGGCCATCGTCGCCGCGATCGGAGCGCTCTCGGGACCTCTGCACGGCGGGGCGCCGAGCCGGGCGCTCGACATGCTCGACGCCATCGGCACGCCCGACCGGGCGGAGCCGTACATCCGTGCGGCCGTCGAGAACGGCGAGCGCATCATGGGCTTCGGCCATCGGGTCTACAAGACCGACGACCCGCGGTCACTCCTGCTCCGTTCGGTGACCGAGCGGCTCGGCGGCCCGCTCGTGGAGTTCTCGCAGTCGGTCGAGCGCACGACGGTCGACGTGCTGGCCGAGCTGAAGCCCGGTCGCCAGCTCTACACGAACGTCGAGTTCTACGCCGGCGTGGTCATGCACTCCTGCGGCATCCCCCGCGAGATGTTCACCCCGACCTTCGCGGCCGGGCGCACCATCGGGTGGTGCACCCACGTCATGGAGCAGGCCTCGCACAACCGCCTGATCCGTCCCGCGGCGCGCTACGTCGGGCCACCGCCTCCGCAGCCCGTGCCGCCCGCTCCGGCCTGACCGCCCCGGTCGGTGCCGTTGCCCTGACCCGAGTGGGCCCGGGTGCGCGCGGGCCCGCCCTGCCACGTCCGCTCAAAACCCGACTAATCTGGTCAGGGTTCGCCGCCTCCAAGAAGGAGCAGGTCATGGGCACCATGGGCCCAGTGCCACCACCCAGCAGGGAGCAAAGCCGGGTGCGCGTGCTCTTCTCGTTCCCCGACCCGGTGAACGAGGTCTCGGCCCGCCTGGTGGCCGCGGGCGTCGTCGTCATGTGCGTGCTGACGGTTGCCTTCAACCTCGAATGGGCCACCGTCGTCATCGCCTACGGCTTCGTGGCCCGGGTGCTCACGGGACCGACGCTCAGCCCTCTCGGCCAGCTGGTGACGCGGGTGGTCACGCCGAGGCTCGGCGTCCCGGAGCGGCCGGTGCCGGGCCCGCCCAAGCGCTTCGCCCAGGCGATGGGTGTCGCCTTCTCGCTGACCGCCCTCGTGCTCACCGGCCTGGGCTACTGGACCGGGGCCGAGGTCATGCTGGGCCTGCTGGCGAGCGCCGCCTTCTTGGAGTCGGCGTTCGGTCTGTGCCTGGGCTGCAAGGTGTTCGCGATCTTGATGCGCGCGGGCGTGATACCGGAGGAGGTCTGCGAGCGCTGCAACGACATCTGGGCCGCGCACCCCGGCGCGGCCGCGTGAGCCTCTGCGCCTATTCTCCTAGCTGTCGTAGAGCAGGACACCGCGGATGTTCTTGCCGTCGCGCATGTCCTGGTAGCCCTGGTTGATGTCACCGAGCTTGTAGGTGCTCGTGATCATGGAGTCGAGATCGAGGTGCCCTTCGCGGTAGAGCTTGAGCAGCTTCGGGATGTCGGAGTGGATGTTGGCCGACCCGAAGATGCTCCCCACGACCTGCTTCTCGAGGATCGTCAGGTACATGAGGTTCATCGTCACATCTCGCTCCTCCATGGGGTGGATGTTGGTGACGACGACGCGCCCTCGCTTGGCGGTCAGACCCAGGATGGACTCCATCATCGCCCCCGAACCGACGCCCATGGCGCAGATGACCTTGTCGCACATCCGACCCCAGGTCTCCTGCTGGACGAGCGCGAACGCCTCGTCGACCGAGGCGGCGACGTGGGTGGCCCCGAAGGTCGGGGCCAGGGTGCGCTTGAGCTCGACCGGGTCGATGGCGAAGATCATCTCGGCGCCGGCGAGACGCGCGCCCTGGATCGCCGATGCGCCGATCCCACCGACACCGATCACGGCGACGTTGTCCCCCGGGCGAACCTCGGCCGCGTAGACGGCGGAACCCCAGCCGGTCGTCACGCCACACCCCACGAGGCAGGCCTTGTCGAGCGGGATGTCCGGCAGGATCTTCACGCACGACGCCTCGTTCACCACCGTGTAGGGCGCGAACGTGCCGAGGCAGACCATGGTGGCAACGTCCTGCCCGCGTGCGTGATGGCGCAGGGTGCCGTCCATCTGCCGCCCGGCCATGAGCACGCCGCCCACGTCACAGAGATTGGAGTGCCCGGTGGCGCACGAAGGGCACTTCCCGCAGGCCGGTACGAAGCCGAGGACCACGTGGTCCCCTGGCGCCAGCCCGGTCACACCGGGCCCGACCTCCTCGACCACCCCGGCGCCCTCGTGGCCGCCGATGATGGGAAGGGGGACCGGCATGTCGCCTGTCACGAGGTGCTCGTCGGAGTGGCACATGCCCGACGCGGCGAGCCGGATGAGGACCTCGCCGTTCTTCGGCGGGTCGAGCTCGATGGGCTCGACGCTCCAGCCGGCGTGGCGCTCCCACAGGACGGCGGCTTCGGTTTCCATTTTCCCTCCCTCGGGAAGACACGAGACGCCTCACGCTACAGGCCGCCATCTCCGCCGCGCCGGGCGCGGAGGCAAACGAACAGCCTTCCCAGGCTCGGCGCGGTGGGGCCGGAGAACGGGCGCTTGCGCCCGAGACCAGGCCGACCAATGCGGTTCCCCGGTGGGGCCGGACGGGTCTCGATTCCGGCACCTTGGGACGGAGGAGCCGACGTGCTGACGCCGGGAACCGAGGCGTACGACAGCCACGACGTCAGCGATCCCGGTGGCCCGGCCCATCCCGGCGCGCTCGTCGGCACCCGAGCCGAGTCGACTCCATGGGGCCGAGGACCGAGAGAGGTCCCAGTGACGACGCTCGTCCACTGGGATCGCATGCATTCCGCTTCGCCGGCGGCCCGATCGACGTTCACCGCACAAACCCCAGCGGTCGACCCGACCATGCCGGGACGCCGGATCGACGTGATCGCGGACAACCCAAATGTGTCGAAGGGCGTGGTGGGTGCGCAGGGTTACCTGCTGCCGGCCGACGCCCAGACCCTCGACCAGGTGGCGGCACAGTCGAGCGTGGGCGGCTGAGCTGCCGCCACCAGCCTGGCGGAGATCGTCGACGGCACCTCCTCGGGACCTGGGAGCCTCAAGCTGTAACCACTCCCGAACAATTCCCGTCGCCGTCGTTCGTTCAGGGGGCAAGGGCGTTGCCAATCGGTGGCTTGCCTGTCGATGTCCCACTGATCTGACCAAAGTCCCTAATTCCGCCCTCCAGCCCTTCCGATGATTCTTCAGGACTGAACGCTGGAGCCTTCACGACGCCCCGGCACCACGTCCTGGCGATGGCAGGGCAGGGGGGGCCAGGTTGTGTTGAAGAGACCCGATGTAGGAGAGGCATCCGTGGGCGCTGTTGGCCGGGAGAGTCCCATCGTGCAGATGACACGCGACGCTGCCGGCGTGATCACCTCGGTGGATGACACGATCGTCGAGTTGCTCGGCTTGCTGCCCGAACAGTTGGTCGGATCGCCTTCCACCAGCCTGATCCACCCCGCTGACCAGCCGGGTGCGGTGGCCGCATGGATGGACATGATCACCTCGCCGGGCCGCACCGGCATGTGGCGCGGGCGCTACAAGACAGCAGCAGGCTCCTGGAAGTGGGTCGAGACCGAAAATCGATTCGACGATGGTGACGACTCGGAGGTCATCAGCTTCATGAAGGAGGTCGGCCCAGACGAAGTAAGTCTCGAGGAGCAGTTCCAGGCTCGTGAACAGCTACTCACCCAGCTCTCTGATGCACTGCCCGTCGGCGTCTTTCAGGTCGATCTCGACGGGCGCATCACCTTGACCAACAACAGTCTCCACCTGATCGTGGGTATCCCCCCGAAAGACTCCTTCACGGCGCAGATGTCGACCGTCGTCTTCGACGACCGACCGTCCCTGGATGCGGCTTTGTCCAATGCATTTGCGGGCCAGTCGGTTGATGGTGCAGAGCTTCGCCTTCGTGTGCCGACGGGAGAGTCCCCCCCGGCGACCATGCAGGACCGGGTGTGCCTGCTCAGTCTTCGCCCGCTCACCGACGTCTCTGGTGTGGTCAGTGGGGCCGTGGGGTGTCTCAGCAACGTGACCGATCGAGCCCGTTTGCACAGAGAGCTCGAAATCAGGGCGTCGATCGACAACCTGACGTCGTGCTTCAACAGAGCGGCGACCATCGAGCTCGTCGACCGGACGATCAACGCACAACACGACGGATTAGGTAGGGCCGTCATCTTCGTCGACCTTGATGGGCTGAAGGCGGTCAACGACCAATTCGGTCATGCTGCGGGCGACGTGCTCATCGTAGCCGCGGCCGACCGAATCAGGACTGCTCTACGAAGCGGAGACTTCGTCGGTCGCCTGGGCGGCGACGAGTTCCTCGTGATCTGCCCGAGAGTCCTTGGTGCGGCTCGGGCCGTGGAGATCGCCAGGAGAATCTCATCCGCCCTCACGGCATCAGTGAACATCGGTGCGGACACCGTCGAACTGAGGGCCAGTATCGGCGTCGTGTGGACCATAGAGACTCTCGACACCGACACCTTGATAGCCCGGGCCGACAATGCGATGTACGAATCAAAGCGGCTGGGCGAGCATGGTGTGACGCTCTTCGCGGACGGCAATCTGGGCGGTAACTCGTATAGTGCCCGTGCTCTGCGTCCGAGGCTTCATGAGTGAAAGCCCGGCAATCTCCGAGCCGAGCGCTGCACCCACGCCTCAGGCAACGTTGGTGAGCCCGCTTGCAGGCAAGGTGGGTCCGAGAGAGGGACGGCTGAAGTGGTTGCCCCGGGTCAGTCCCGTGGCGCTGGGCTACCTCATCGGCCCCATCGCCCTCGTGGCGATCCTTGTGCTGATGCACTTTGGCTTGGTCGTTCGTCAGCCCACGTGGCTCTGGATCGTCGTCTTTGCCCTTGTACCCGCCACGAGCCTCATGGTCGACCACCTCTACCGACGCCAACCCTCAGAGACGGTGCTGAACATTCGAGTCGCCCAGAATGTGGCGGCGGTGACGATCGTCATCTACCTCAGCGGCTGGGGACCTGTCTTGGTGCTGGCCTTTGCCTTCGTGGCGCTGGAGAATATCTCGCGCGACGGATCGCGGCTCTGGCGAGCCACCGCGCGGTGGAGCCTGCTCGGTATCGCAGCCGGCCAGGCCGCCATCTGGGCCGGATGGGCGCCATCGATGCTGTCGACCTCACAAGCCAACGCCTTGGCGTTCATGGCAGCGTTCGTCCTGTTCTTCGTCATCCGCATGGCGGGAGCCGTCATGGAGAAGAAGGAGATCGCCGAGTCCCTCGTGAGCCAGAACGAGGATCGGTTCCGGTCGCTGATCCAGAACTCGACTGATGTCACGATGGTGGTCGACGAGGGGATCTTTACCTATGTGAGCCCGTCGGTCACTCCGATGCTCGGGTTCGAGCCGCGCACCTGGTCGGGCGACCCACACGCCAGTTCGTCCACGACGAGGACCAGGAGCGCGTCAGTGCCCGGATCAGATCGGACTCGTCGGCCACCTCGGAAGGCGTCGCCGTGCAATTCCGCATGCTCGCCAAGGATGGCACGTTCCGTCTCGTCGAGGCCGTGGTGGCGGACCAGCGCGACCGCTCCTCGGTGGGGGGTTTGGTGGCCAATATCCGCGACATCACGGAACGAACGAAGGCCGCCCGGGAACTCCAACGCTCCCGAGAGAGCTTTCGGGTCCTCTTCGAACAGCACCCTCACCCCATGTGGGTCTACGACCTCGAGACGCTCCGCTTCCTGGAGGTCAACCAGTGCGCCACCGAACGCTATGGGTACACGCGGGACGAGTTCCTCTCCATGACGATCGCCGACATCCGACCGGAAGAAGCTGCCCGCAGGTTGATGAACTACCTGCGCGTCGAGCGCCCCAACCTGAGCTACGCCGGCATCTGGCGTCATCGGACCAAGTCCGGAGAGATCATTGACGTGGAGGTCGCGACGCACACGCTCGAGTTCCGTGGTCGCCGGGGAGGGCTCGTGATGGCCCAAGACGTTACCGAACGTGTCCGACTCGAGCGCCAGCTTCGAGACCACGCGTTGCACGACCCCCTGACCGGACTGGCCAACCGCTCACTGCTCCTCGACCGCGCCGAGCGCCTGAACTCACAGGCCAAGCGGTCGGGGACCGAGGTGATGGTGCTGCGTCTCGACCTTGACAACTTCAAGCTGATCAACGAGACCTATGGCCACGACGTCGGTGACACCCTCATTCGTCGCGTCGGAGAACGTCTGGTCGATTCGGTCCCAGAGGCCGACACCGTTGGACGCATCGGTGGGCACGAATTCGTCATTTTGGGCGTTGCTGCGCTGCTCGACACGTCGCCCGCAACGACTGCCGAGCGCGTCCTCGATCTCGTCGGGTCCGAACCGTTCGACGTGGAGGGGCACAAGTTGAGCGTCAACCCCAGCGTCGGGATCGTTGCTGGGACTTCCGATGGCGGCGAGGAGCTCGTCGATCACGCCGGCACCGCTCTGAACCTGGCCAAGGCGGAAGGCGGGAATCGCCACGTCGTGTTCACCCATGAAATGCAGGCTGCCGTCGATGAGCGGAACCAGTTGATGATCGGTCTGCGTGCATCGCTCGGCACCAGCCAATTCGAGAACTTCTATCAGCCTGTGGTCAGACTGAGAGATCTCAGCGTGGTCGGGGTGGAGGCGCTGGTCCGCTGGCGCCACCCTGCGCTCGGACTGGTTCCCCCGGCACGGTTCATCTCGCTGGCCGAAGAGACCGGCATGATCGGAGAGATCGGCGCGTTTGTGATCCGCCAGGCGTGCGAGCAGGCGAAGGCGTGGCAGGGTGCACAGAAGAAGCTCACGGTCGCCGTCAATGTCAGTGTCTTCCAGCTGCGATCGGACGAGTTCATATCCGATGTCCGCGACGCCCTCGAATGCAATGGTCTCGATCCCGGAAGCCTGGTCCTCGAAGTGACCGAGAGCATATTGATCAACAATCCGGAGACCGCGCTCAGACGATTGAGAGCACTCAAGGAACTCGGGGTGCGCCTGGCCATCGACGATTTCGGTACCGGATACTCGTCGCTCAGCTACCTAGGACGGTTTCCATTCGACGTCCTCAAGATCGACCAGTCATTCGTTGCCTCGATGATCGACTCTCCGAAAGCCATGACTATGGTGCGTACCATGACCCAGTTGGGCCGGCGGCTCAAGCTCGAGGTCGTCGCCGAGGGTGTGGAGTCGGTGCCACAGCTCGATCTCTTGCGGCGACTGCACTGCCACGACGCTCAGGGATACATCTTCGCTCCGCCCGTCGATGCCGATGCCATGACATCGTTCCTTCGCGAATGGCGGGACAACAGAACCCCAGAGTTTCGGGCTGGCTCAACGATATGTCCGCAGGCAGCGACGCTCCGATCGTCCATCGGTGCGTAACCCTCGCTTGATGCGGAGACTGTGCGCACCGTGTGAGTTCAGTCATCCTGTGGCGTCAGCCCTCGAGAATCACTATGCCGACGCAAGAAATGGTTTCAGTGTCCTCAGGAACCATTCAGTGATGACCATGACAGGGGTCTGTTCGGAGTCAATGCGGTAGGTCCGGGCAAGCAGGTAGTCACCGACCTTCATGGCTCCATTGGATGGAGAGACGTCGAATCCATGTGGCTCGACCAGGTTCTCCCGAGTGACCGCGATCCCCATCTCGTCGAGAATCCGACCAATCGGATCGATGCTGGACTCGAGCCGGAGACAGAACCTCGTCGGCAGGCGTCTCGTGACAATGACGCTCTCCGCGTAGACATACGAGGATCCGGATATGCGACCGCGAAGCGTGGCGGCCCGCTGAAGCAATGGCTCGCCCTCTGCAACCCCCAGATTGTTCGAAGGAGGAGCTCCGATCAGGTCGTGGTGATGAGCCTGAGCATCGATGCTTTCACCGACAAGCTGCTCCAAGAAGTTGGTCACGGTGCCGCTCGTGCTCTCGAGAGCCGCCCGTAGTACTGATCGATTCGCCACTGGCACCATTGAACCGCAACTCCGCACCGAAAAGGACTTGGCCTCGTCGCTCGATTCATCCCAATGGCATTTCCCACAGCGTGGCCTGGATCCGGGTCTGCTGGATGCAGAGGCCAGGACGCCGGGGCCCGGTGCAGGCCAGGAAGTACAGCCAAGCTGGCTATTCCGAACCCCAGTAGCAAGAACGAATGGCCGATGTGATAATCGACAGGTGCCGGTGGAGGGCCATCTCTATGGCGAGCGAGTTTGGTTCTACGACGCACGGGGCCAGGTTCGCAGGATGGGAGTCTCAACTCACCCGGCAGATTCCACCGTTGTCATTTCGCTGTGGCAAGGCGACATCTGCACCGGCACCTTTCGGATGCCCGCCAAGGATGCGGCACGGCTCATCTCGACCCTGGCCTATGGAATGACTGAGGCGATCCCGGGTCAGCGGCCCGATTCCGACATAGGTCCGAGCCGACCTCCAGCTCTGGTCAAGATTCCTTCGTCGTGTGTTCGTCCGATCACCGGGAACGACCGAAACTCATCTTCGGCTGCTCAAGTAGACCCGCGCCGTAGCGGAAGTGCACATCCAAGAAAAGGACAGCTCCCGTCGCAATGGAAAAGTGCCCCGGTTCACCGGGACGGGGTGTGACCGGGGTTGACCGGCTCCGCTCGGGATTCGTGGTGCCCCACAGAACCGATTGCCACCTGCCGGACATAGTGAGTATGTGCGACCTGAGGAGCCTCTCGACGCCGAACTCTGGGAGCGTGTGGCTGCCCACGACGGCCAGGCCTTTGGCCGACTCTTCGACCGGTACGCTCGGCGGGTCTACAACCACTGCTTCTGGCGCACGGCGGACTGGTCGCTCGCCGAGGACCTGACCAGCGTCGTCTTCCTCGAGGCCTGACGCCCCCGCCGTGATGTTCGCCTCTCAGAGTCTTCTCTGCTCCCGTGGCTGCTCGGAGTGGCCAACAACGCCATACGCAACGCGGAACGGTCCCGTCGCCGGTATCGCAGGCTCTTGAACAAGCTCCCCAAAGTCACCGATCTCCCGACCGAGGACACCGAGATCACAGTCAGGCTCGACGACGAGCGAGCGATGAAGGCGATTATCAACCGCCTGACAGCCCTCCGCCAAGAGGAGCAAGACGTTATCGCCCTCTGCGACTGGTCGGGGCTTTCGATCGCCGAGGCGAGCACAGCGCTCGGGATCCCGACCGGCACCGTCAAGTCCCGTCTGGCGCGGGCTCGGTCACAGCTTCGCGAAATCTACGCCGATGTGAAGCCTGAACCGGACCCCGATGTCGACATGGAGGTGACCTCGGAATGAGCACCGTGTTGGATCTGCCGCCAGAGCGGCCGCTTCCCCATCAGCGCCACGCTGCGGCAAGGGCACAGCTCGAGCGCTATGCCACCAGTCGGCGCGAGCGCATCGTCCAGCGCTGGCGGCGCCCGCAGTCGTCTTGGGCCTCGGGTTGGGCCTTGCCGTCGCGGGAGGGGCGGCGGCCGGGACGGTCTACACCCTGGACATCCAGCACGCACCGGACTTCATTAGCGTCGTCGCCCACGGCAGGATCGTCGGGTACGTGCCGCGGAGCTACGTCCTACCGTCTCCGGTGAATACTCCGGTGAACCAGCGGCTAGGTCAGGTCGCCCCGGTCTACGGACTGGATCTGAAGAAGCTGGTCGGCCACATCTACCCCGGGGTCGGCTTCATCCCGCTCGGAAAGAGCGTCACCTCTGAGGTCTGCCAACCCATCTCCACTTACGGGAGCAGCACGACCAGCACCATTCCGTGCCCCAGTGTCACGGAGACCGTGCCCAACGTGGTCGGGATGGACACGCCCGCCGGAGTGGTGGCGCTTCAACAGGCTGGGGTCATGGCAAACGTGGAGAACGAGTACTCCAAGTCAGTCCCGGCAGGCCACATCATCCGAACATCCCCCTCGGCTGGCCCCAGGGTCCCGGCACGTACCCCCGTAGTCGTGGTCAACTCGCTGGGCCCGTAGACGGTGGGCCACTCGCTGTGCTTGGCTCTAACTGCCCGAGTTGCCGCCGCCGCCGGGAAGGAGTCTCTTCAGAGTTCAGGTCTAGATGGCGTTGCTAGGGCGAATGCTGGTCCCACAGCAATGACGGAGGACCCGACCCCTGCGCAGGAATCCTGATGGTTGCGGACTTATCGGCGAACCCGTTGCATAGAACGTATCGAGATAGAGAGAACCGTCGGACCTACCGCGATGCCGTCGGGTGAGAATCCGGTGATTCCGAGATAACTGACCTTGTCCGTCTGCGGGAATCTGAGGAAGGTCTCGATGCCCGCTGGTGACAGCTTGGCGACCCCCAACTCATCCATCGCCAGCACCGAACCATCCGGAGCCGTGACGAGGCCACTGGGACCCCTCGGGTACGAGCTTTTGAGGAAGCTCAGGACGCCGTGGGGGTCGACCATCAGGATGGCCTTGGTGTTGAACCCGAAAACATAGAGGTTCCCCGCGGAGTCGAACGCCAGCCCGCTGGCGCCGTCTGCCGAGGCATCCACTCCTTTTCCAGCCGATGCCATAGACACCGGCGTATTCGTTCGTATTCTCGCCGAGCACCTTTGTGAACGTTCCGTTCGCGTCGAGTCTGAGCACTTCTTGACCGGTTGACACGTACATCAGCCCGTCCCGTCCGAACGCCATGGCCGTAGGAGTGAGCGTCGCTTCGAGCGCCGGCGTTCCGTCAGCCACCCATGCACCTTGACCGCCATTGCCGGCGATCGTCGTGATGATGCCCGCCGACGAGACGGCCCGGATGCGCCCATTGCCGTAATCGGCGATGTACAAGGTTCCGTCAGCTCCAAAGGTGATCCCAGATGGATAGTTCAGCTGAGCACTCGTAGCCGGACCGCCATCGCCGGAGAACCCACCAGTGCCGCTGCCGGCTACGGGCTCGAAGGTTCCGTCCGGGAGTCGCTCGAGGACCTCGTTGCGCAAGTCATCGGCGATGTTGTGCCGTTGCCGTTCGGACCGATGGCCAGTGAACCTGGGCGCTGAGGAACGATGCCGGCTGTCGGCGGCGGCCTAACCGGCGTGACCTTGTGGGTCCGAGCGGGTCGAGCGGAGGGGTGTCGAGCGGTCGTGCCTTCGCTGGTGAAGCCAACGATCGCCGCCGCGAGACCGGCCATCGCCACGATGACGAGGGCAATCACGAGCCATCGCTGGCGCTGACGCCGCCGTGCCTCGCGGATGACCAGCTCGTGATCGACGAGGTCGGGAGCCGGAACGTCTTTCGGGGCGGTTCTGGTACCGGTCACTATGGTGACACTATGCTTGTCACCATGCGTCATGTCAAGGTTGACCGAAACGACAGCATGCCCTTACATGACCAGGTCGCCGCAGAGATCCGTCGTGACATCGCCAACGGCGATGTTCGTCCCGGTGAGCGCCTGCCTCCTGCTCATGACATGGCAGCCATCCTCGGCGTCCACTCCAACACGGTGCTACACGCACTTCGCACCCTCCGAGATGAGGGCGTACTCGAGCGTTTCGCCGAGGCCGCGGTGTCACGGTTTCGGGCGAACCCGAACGGGGTGTCATC
>CAVSLS010000004.1:0-15779 GCA_963728845.1 uncultured Acidimicrobiaceae bacterium | reverse complement strand
TGTTCTGATTGTTCTCGAACCAGAACGTCGCGTACAGGTTGCTCTTGAAGTACTCGGAGGGCAGCTTGCCCATCTGGGAGAGCTCCTGCGGGGCGTTCTCCGACATCTCGTAGTCGAGCGTCTCGAGGATGAACGGGATCCATCCGACGCCGCTCTCCACCGAGACCATCTTCAGGTCGGGATGACGGTCGAACATCCCCGACAGGATCAGGTTCGTCACGACGCGCGCGTTGCCGATGAACAGCAGCGTGCCGCCGATGGCGAGCTTCGTGTTGTTGGGATGCGACTCCCACGGGTACTTCCCGTAGAACGACATGGCGGTCACGCTGGCGCCGATGTGGAAGTGCACCGGCAGCTGGAGGCTCGCGCAGGTCTCCCAGAACGGATCCCATGCCCGGTTGGCGAGGTCGGGAGCGCCGATGTCCTGCGGATCGGACGTCATGTTGACGCCGCGTGCGCCGAGTGCGTCGACCCGCTTGGCCTCCGCGATGCACGTGTCCACGTCCCACGCCGGCATGAGCGGCATGGGCAGGAGGCGGTTGCCCGAATCGGCCTGGATCTCCGCCATCTGGTCGTTGTAGATCTCGATGGCGAGCCGGCAGAGGGCGGGGTCGTCGACTGCCCGAGGTCCTGGCCACCGAGCCCGATCGTGCTCGGGAAGATGATCTGCGCGTCGATGCCGCACTCGTCGAGCACGCAGAGGCGGACCACGGGGTCCTACGCACCGAGGTGGATGTCCTCGATGGTCCACTGGTTGAGCCCGAGGTCGGCGCTCTCCTTTTCCCGTCCCGCCCGATGACGCCGCCCGCACTGGCTCCGACCGGATGGCCGTCGAACACCCACATCGGCACCCCGTCGACCTCTTCGACCCGTGGCACCCGATCCCGGTACCCGGCAGGAGCCCGTTGGTGAAGAGGTCGGGCGGCTCGCACCATGCGAGTCGGCGTCGACGACCAGCGTGTCGTTCAACATTGACGTCGATGTTAGAATGGTCGCCGGGACCTGGGAACGAGCCGTTGTCCCGTTACGTCCGGGGCCCGGAAGCTGTCGGTCTGTATGCCCCTCGTCGGCCGACCCAGGGGGGCATTCTCCCGACACTATCAACGATCTCGGTCGAGAGTTCGCACAAATCTGCCGGCGAGTGCGGTCCGCACGGGGTCCTGGCAGGCCCGGCCGAACGCGTAACATGGGCCGGAGCGTTCGACAACGACGTCGAAGCAATACCGGGCGAGGCGTCGCCGATGGCGCTGGGCTGCGGATCCTCGCCGCCCCGACGGTCGCCTCGCTGCCGGCACGGACCGCTCCCCGAGCTCACACCGGCGAACGAGCGGTTCTGGACCTCGGGGCCGACGGTGTCCTGCGCATCGAGGGCTGCAGCGACGCGGCGAACCGCCGCATCCTCCGGTGCCGATCTCCCCACTGCCGGAGCCGGTCCGCGAAGCCGGTTGCGGTGTCGGGGCGGGTCACGGTCGTCGGCTTCACGGTGAACTCCCACCCGCATCCTGACTTTCATTGGCCCTATGTCTCGCTAATGTTGTGTTGGCTGAAACATTCCCCGGCCATCTGATTTCATTCTCGTCGGGTGCGACCCCTCGGATGTCCGGGTTGGCCAGGAGGTCACCGTCCTCTTCGAGCAGAGAAGACGTCTGGCTGCCCCTGTTCGAGCCGACCGGGTCCCTCGACCCGGTCGACCTCGTTGCGCCTCCGGAACGTCCTGTTCCCGCCTGCTGCTTGGCCGCGAGCGTTCGAGCATCGCGCTGTTCTCAGCGGCATCGGGCGGTCGCAGATCGGGCGGCGGCTTTGGTCGATCCCCTCTCGTTGACCGTCGACGCGTGCCTCGAGGCGGTCGCGGACGCCGGGCTCACGCTGGAGGACGTCGACGGACTGTCGACGTATCCCGGTGCCGTCGGCCTGGGGATGAGCGAGGGCGGCCCCACGGCCGTCGAGGAGGCCCTCCGGATCCGTCCGACCTGGATCAACGGGGGCGGAGACCTGCCCGGGCCCGGAGGGGCGGTCATCGCAGCCGCCATGGCAGTCGCTTCCGGCCTCTGCCGCCACGTGCTGTGCTTCCGCACAGTGTGGGAGTCCACCTACGCGACGCTCCGGCCCGTCGCCCGGGCGGCGCCGGGAGCGGGCAAGGAAACCGTGTCTCAGGCCCGCTGCCGGTGGCGTGCGCCTTTTGGTGCCATGTCGGCGGCGCATTGGATCGGCATGAACGCCAACCAGTACATGCACCGCTACGGTGCGCCACGCGAAATGCTCGGGCTCATCGCGGTCAATGCACGGGCGAACGCCGCGTTGAACCCGGCGGCCATCTATCGCGAGCCCATGACGATGGACGACTACCTGTCCGCACGTCCCATCACCTCCCCGTTCGGGCTCTACGACTGTGACGTGCCCTGCGACGGATCCATTGCCGTGATCGTCTCGGATGCGTCCGTGGCCGGCGACCTCCCCCGGCCGGCGGTGCGGATCGAAGCTGTCGGCACCCAGATTCTGGAGCGGGTCTCGTGGGACCAGGGCACGCTCACCCACGAGCCCCAGGTCCTGGGCCAGGCGGCGCACCTGTGGACGAGAACCGACGTGCGCCCCTCCGAGGTCGACCTGGCGCTCGTCTACGACGGGTTCACCTTCAACGCCATCTCGTGGATCGAGGGCCTGGGGTTCTGCGGGTTCGGCGAGTCGTGGGACTGGCTCGATGGTGGGCGTCGCATCGCCCTCGACGGCGAGCTCCCGTTAAACCCGCACGGCGGACAACTCTCGGAAGGACGCACGCACGGGTTCGGGTTCGTCTACGAGGCCGTGATCCAGTTGCGACGCGACGCCGGCGAGCGTCAGGTCGCTGCCGCCACGACGGCGGTGGTCACCTCCGGTGGTGGCACCCCCTCGGGCGTGCTGCTTCTCCAGCGAGCCGGGGCATGACTCCGATGGTCGCGCCGCGCAACGTCCGCCTCTTCCCCAACCGAACAAAGGTACATTTGTGACGCAACCGAACCCGCATTCCGCACGGAAAGAGAACGACGTGCCGACCACCCCGCCGCTCACGAGCGAAAAGCCAAGCGGGCCGCGCCGCGCAAAGGGGTCGAGACGCGGTCGCGCCTCGTGAGCGCGGCGAAGGAGATCTTCGAGCGGGACGGCTTCCTGGACGCCCGCATCTCCGACATCGCAGAGCGAGCCGGGCTGTCGCACGGTTCCTTCTACCATTACTTCGAGTCCAAGGAGGAGGTCTTTCGCGAGGTCGCGGCAGAGGTCGACGAACGACTGAGCGCTCCGCTGAACAATGTCATCCTCGACCCGACGTCGTCGGCGACCCCGTATGAGCGGATCCACGAGGCGATCCGCCTCCACTTAGAGAGCTACCGCGACGAGGCTCGGATCATGGGCGTGATTGAGCAGGTCTGGCGCTTCGACGAGCAGTTCAACACGATACACGCCGAACGGCATCGCCTCTACACCGCCCAGATCGCGGATTCCATCAGTCGCCTGCAGCGTCATGGGCTCGCGGACCGACGACTCAATCCGTCCATCGCCGCCGACGGTCTCGGGGCAATGACCTACCGCTTCCCCGAGCTGTGGTTCGTGCAGGGTTTCCTCGACTGTGATTTCGACGAGGGGGTCGATCAGTTGACGAGGCTGTTCGTGAACGCGCTGGGGCTACCCGACCCGCCCGAGAACGTCGCCTAGCCGGACTCCGAGTCGGGGTTCACCCCAGGACGTCGCCCTGCCACTCGAGCAGGGTCGGCGCCAGCAGCGGCCAGTGGGCGAACAGGCCTTCCTCTCTCGCTCCCTGGCGTTCGAGCCACTCGCGATCGCCCCACGGCGGCTCGACGAGCCGGGCTTGCGGCAGCAACCCGGCGAGTGCCTCCGAGGTGGCGCGGGTGTGGTGGACGTCGCTGGCGCCGCTGCGGAAGACCAGCGCCGGGATGTCCAGTGCACGCGCGTCGGCGTCGGGGAGGCCCGGCACGTGCTCGTCGCCGCGTGGGCAGTAGGCCAGCATCCACCGCTCCATGGTCGCGATGAACTCCGCCGGCTGCTGGTCCAGGAACCGCTGCCGGTTGGACGGATTCCGCTCGAGCACCTCCTCCCACTCGGGCAAGGCGGCCACCGCTTCCATCCCGTCCGTCCAGGCCGCGGCGAGCGAGCCGCCGCAGTAGTGCGTGGCCAACGTCAAGAGGCCGTACACGCCGCCACTGATCCACCAGATGGCCAGGCCCGCTGCGTCCGCTCGGTGGCGCGACGCGGTGAGCAGTGAGACCCGGGCGCCACCTGAACCCCCGGCGATCACGGCCGGAACCATGTCGAGGTGTTCGAGCAGCGCCGCGAGCGCATCGGCCTGCATCGCGGACTCCGACGGCCCTTCGAAGCAGACATCGGACGCACCGCAGTTGGGCCGGTCCCAGATGAGCACCCGATTGCCCTGGTCGGCAAGCACGACGGCGAGCTCGCGCACCCCGGGCGATTCCTTGGTGAATCGCCCCCCGGGAGTGATGACCCAGGGGCGTCCCGCGCCGATCGTCTCGTAGGCCAGGGACAGCCCGTTGACCCTTGCTATCGCCATGTCCGGTCCCTCACTCCTCGCGCCACTCCTCGCGCCCTCCCGTGACGACGGCCGCAGACTAGGTGCCGGCGGACCGGCTGCGCGGGACGTCGCGGAACGGGACGTCGCGGTCGAGCGTTCGTTCACGGGGCATGTCGAGCACTCGCTCGCTGATCACGTTCGCGCCATCTCCACCGTGCCGCCTCCGATACTCCCCGCCTGGCGCATGAGGAAGTTGACCGCACTCATGGAGGCGGCGCTGTCGTCCGTCCATGCCGCCCCCGCCGCGCCCGCCGCCTCGAAGGCGATGGTGGCGATGCGAGCCTGCATGGTGCCTTTGAACAGTCGGGCCACCGCGGCCACCTGATCGGACAGGCGTCCCGACCGGATGGTCTCGCTCACCCGCTTCATCAGTTCCTGGCCGACGAGCTCGAGCATCCGCGCCTCACCGACCAGCTCGCGCATCGCCGGGTCGTCCATGCGGCCCTGCTCCCGGACGATGCCGAGCACCGCCGCGGTGTCGCTCCTGCCGTGGGTCGTTCCCGCGGGCTCGGTCACGTACGACGACGTGTAGAGCATGCGCTCGTGGAACATCCAGCGGGTCCCCACGGTCCAACCGTCGTCGACGTCGCCGACACGGTCGGAGTCGGGGACGATCACGTCGGTGATGAACTCCTGGCAGAATTCCCGCGAGCCGTTGAGCATCTCAATCCGGTGCACCTCGACCCCGGGCTGGTGGATCGGCAGCATGAACACGGTCAGGCCGCGGTGCTTCGGGACGTCCCAGTTGGTCCGCGCCAGGCACAGCCCCCAGTCCGACCACCAGGCGCCCGACGTCCACACCTTCGACCCGTTCAGCACCCACTGGTCGCCGTCGCGCACCGCCGTGGTCAGGGCGCCGGCCACGTCCGAACCGCCGCTCGGCTCGGACAGGAACTGCATCCAGAGCTCCTCGCCCCGCAGGATGGCGGGGAGGTGCCGCAGCTTCTGCTCCTCGCTGCCGAAGTCCAGCAGGACGGCCGCGCACGGCGACAGGGTCGGTACCTGCAGCCGCGCCGGATACTCGTGCCCCGCGAGCTCCTCGTTCAACACCTTCTGGTGCGCCGGCGTCAGGCCCTGGCCCCCGTAGGCGCGCGGGAAGCAGATTCCGGCCAGGCCGGCGTCGAAGAGCATGCGCTGCATCTCCCGCTCGCGTGCGATGCCGGCCAGCTCGGCCTCCTCGTCCCCCGTCCCGTGCCAGATCACGTGGTCGGGCGCGACCCGCGCCAGGTTGGCCCGAATGAAGGCCCGCGCCCGCTGCCGGAAGCTCTCGAGATCCTCCACCTCGTCCGCGCCCTCCACCGGCTCGGCCCGCAGCGCGCTCATGCCGCTTCCCCGTCACGAGCCTCGAGCAGCACCGCGAGGCGCTGGCGATGTTCGGCCGGCGTCCCGGCGAGGGCGCGGTCGACGGTGAAGCGCCGCAGGTAGAGATGGAGGTCGTGCTCGAAGGTGACGCCGATGCCCCCGTGCATCTGGACGCAGTCCTGCAAGAGCTCGGCGCCGTAGTGGCCGATGTATGCCTTGGCGGCGCTCAGCAGCTCCGCGGCGTTGTCCGCGCCCTCCCCGGTGGCGGCACAAGCGGCGTCGCCGATCGCGTGGCTCGCCTCGAGCCACATGAACATGTCGGCGAACCGGTGCTTGAGCGCCTGGTACGACGCCAGCGGACGGCCGAAGGTGTACCGGTCGAAAGCCCATTCGACCGTCATGTCGAATCCCGCCTGCATCGCCCCCACCGACTCCGCGTTGAGCACCACCAGCGAGAGCTGGAACTGGCGGTCGACGTCCGCCGCCGCCCCCCCGGCGGTTCCGACGACGGCCGCGGCAGGGAGCGTGGCGCCGTCGAACGTGACGATGCCGAAGCGCCGGGTCACGTCGGCGGTCTGCATGGCGGTGCGGCTCACACCGGGCGTGGCCGCCGGGACGAGCACCTGGGTGACACCGGCCTCGTCGCGACACGTGACCAGGAGGTGGTCGGCCTGTTGTCCCGACTCCACCAGGTGGGCCTCCCCGCGCAGGACGACGCCGGACCCCTCCCCGCGGGCCTGTACCGTCGGCCGCCACCCGTCGGGCCCCACGGCGGGGGCGCACCACGAGCGACGACCTCCCCGGACAGCACGCCGGCCAGCAGGTCCGGGGCGGCGCCGTGCGCGCTCAGCGTGGAAGCGACCACGTTGGCGGCCAGGAGCGGTCCGGGCGCGGCGTGGCGGCCGAACTCGTACGCCACGAGGCCGAGGTCGACCAGGCCCGCGCCGCTGATCGTCCCGCCGCCGTGTTCCTCGCTCACCAGCAACGACGTCCACCCGAGCTCGGCGCCGCGGCGCCAGTAGTCCCGGCCGAATCCGGCCGGGTCGCCGCGCAAGGCGCGGAGAACGTCGGGCGGCACCTGTTCCACCAAGAAGCGCTCGGTGGTGGCGCGGAAGAACTCCTGATCGTCGCTCAGACCGAGCAGCATGGGGTCCCCACCCGACGCGCGGGCTCCGTGTGCGTGCATCGCATGGCGCCGAGTGTGTCGTGCATCAGCCTGGTGTGGCAATTTCGGGTCAGACGGAGGCGACGACACCGATGCCGGCGGCCTCGTTCCTCTTGCGCCACTCCTCTCGCGGCATGCGCGTGACGTCGACGTCCCGCGCGGCCGCCCGCAGGGCGCCGACCGTCGCCTGGTCCCTGGGCGTCCGGGCGAACGGGTCCCAGCCGTAGAACCGGCAGGCGTTCTCCCACGTGATCTTGTGGATCTCCTCGTCGGTGACGCCGGCGTCCCGGAACTCCTCCCAGGAGAACTCGGGCGACTCGGGCCAGGTCGTGTCGGTGTGCGGGTAGTCGCACTCCCAGGCGATGTTGTCGAGGCCGATGCGCTCCCGCAGCAGGAGGCCCGAGGGGTCGGTGATGTAACAGGCCAGGATGTGGTCGCGGAACACCTCCGAGGGAACTTTGCCGCCGAAGTCGCCGTGCAGCCACTCCTGGTTGCGGAAATGGCGGTCGATCCGGTCGAAGTAGAAGGGGATCCAGCCGATCCCACCCTCGGACAGCGCGACCTTGAGGTCGGGGAACCGACGCAG
Organism: uncultured Acidimicrobiaceae bacterium; assembly: GCA_963728845.1. Lineage (GTDB taxonomy): Bacteria > Actinomycetota > Acidimicrobiia > Acidimicrobiales > RAAP-2 > Bog-473. Next base: position 8,147 of record CAVSLS010000004.1, on the reverse strand, counting down.
CGTGGGGCCGAACAGGAGATCTTGCGCGGTGATGGCGCTGATCTGACAGGCGAGGACCATGAGGTGGTCGACCGGCGCCTCCTCGGGCCGCTTGATGACCTCGAAACCGGCACCGATGTGGAGGGAGAGCACCATGTTCTCCTCGCTCAGCGCGGCGAGCATCGGGTCCCAGTAGCCGGAGAGGAAGCTCGGGAACCCCTGCACGTGCGGCGTCTCGAGGAAGCTGATCGACCGGCAGCCCTTGCCGGCGATGCGGCGGACCTCGGCCGCCGCCGCGGCGACGTCCCACATGGGGACGATCCCGAGGGGGATGAAGCGGCCCGGGTACGCGCCACACCATTCGTCAATGGCCCAGTCGTTGTACGCCTGGAGCATGACCAGGGCGACGTCCTTGTCGCGTGACTCGGCGAACGTCCGTGCGTTCCACCCGGCCATCGTCGGGAAGCACATGGAGCCGAGCACGCCGTTCGCGTTCATGTCCCGGACGCGCTCGTGCACGTCGAAGCATCCGGGCCGAAGCTCGGTGTAGGTGCCCGGATTGAATCCCCACTCCGCCGATGGCCAGCCCACGGTGGCGGCCATCCCGAACGACGTGCTGGTCTTCTCGCCCTGGAAGACCCACTGGTCGATGCCTCGATCGTGGACGACCCTGGGCGCCTCGCGGCGCCACTTCTTGGGCACGTGGTTCTCGAACATGTCCGGAGGCTCAATCATGTGGTCGTCGATGCTGACCAGGATCATGTCGTCCATGTTCATGGGGTGCTCCTCTCCCGATGGATGAGTCACGATGTGCGCACCGGCAGTGTCTCCCAGCCGCGCACGGTCGAGGCGTGGGCGCGCTGGGCCCTGTCGTAGTCGACCTCCCAATCGGGGAAGCGGCGGAGCACCTCGTCGAGCGCGATGCGGCCCTCGAGCCTCGCCAGTGCGGCGCCCAGGCAGAGGTGGATGCCGTACCCGAAGGAGAGGTGCCGGCCGACCTCACGGTGGATGTCGAATGTGTCCCCGTCGGGGTAGTGGCGCTCATCTCGGTTGGCCGAGCCGTTCAGGATGACCATGATGCTGCCCTCCAGCACCTTGTGGCCGTGGAGCTCGACATCATGTTGGACGTAGCGGGCCTGCACGGGCGATGGCGCCTCGTAACGCAAGAGCTCCTCAATGGCGTTGGGGATGAGCGAAGGATCCGCCGCCAGCTCGCGGCGTTGGTCGGGATGGCGGCCCAGGACCTCGCCCGTGAAGCCGATGAGCCGTGCCGTCGTCTCGTTCCCCGCCCCCGCCAACAGCCCGACGTAGGTGAGGATCTCGTCGTGGGCCAGGGTGCGCGTCGTCCCCTTCTCGTCCTCGAACTCGGCCCTGATCAGCTCCGTCATCAGGTCGTCCGAGGGATGCTCGGCGCGCCAGGTGATGTAGTCGGAGAACACCTGCGCCGACTCGACGGCGTCGTAGTCGGACTCGGGCTCGGTGCCCTCCTCGAGGCGCAGGCTTTCATCGAGCTGCTCGCGGATGGCCACCTGGTCCTGCTCGGGGATGCCGAGCAGCATGCCGATGACGCGCATGGGCATGAACTTGCCCAGGTCCTCGATGAAGTCGAAGCCGCCGGCGCCGACGAGCGGGTCGAGGACCTCGGCGCAGAAGGCACGCACCTGGGGCTCGAGCGCCAGCATCTTCTTAGGCGTGAAGACCCGCGAGAGCAGCGAGCGATGGCCGGTGTGCGCCGGCGGGTCCTCCATGAGGATCACGCCCGAAGGGATCTCGACGTTGGCCCGGATCATCTCGAGGATGGAGCCGCGGCCGGAACGGTAGGTGTCCCAGTCGAGCATGACCGCCTCGACGTCGGCCCAACGGCTCAGCGCGAAGAACTCGTATTTCTCGTTCCAGTAGAGCGGCGCCTCGTCGCGCATCCGCTTCCACAGCGGGTACGGGTCCGCGTCGATCTCGAAGTCGTACGGGTCGTAGTAGAGGTCCGGGTGGCTGGTGACGGTCACGCGCGCTCCTCTTCGCCTAGGCGGCGGGCCACGCCAGCGACTTGATCTCCAGGTACTGCTCGAACCCGGCGATGCCGTTCTGGCGGCCGATGCCGCTGTGCTTGTACCCGCCGAACGGCAGGTCCGCGCCGTAGGGGGCGCCGCCGTTGATGCTGAGGCCGCCGGTCCGGATCCGCCGGGCCACGGCGAGCGAGTGCTCGACCGACTCGGAGAACACACCGCCCGACAACCCGTACTTGCTGTCGTTCGCGATGCGGACGGCGTCGTCCTCTGTCCCGTAGGGGATCACGACGAGCACCGGCCCGAAGATCTCCTCCTCCGCGATGGTCATGGAGTTGTCGACGTCGGTGAAGAGCGTCGGCTCGACCCACCACCCCTTGGCGAACTCGTCTCCCGTGGGACGGCCGCCGCCGACGGCCAACGTGGCGCCCTCTGCCTTGCCCTTCTCAATCAAGCCGAGCACGCGCTCGCGCTGCTTGGCCGAGACGAGCGGACCCATGATGACGTCGGCACGCTGCGGGTTGCCGTAGGGCACCACCGCAAAAAGGCTCTTCAGCAGCTCCACTCCCTCTTCGTAGCGCGACCGGGGCAGGAGCATCCGGGTCTGGATGGCACACCCCTGCCCGGCGTGGAAGCACGCGCCCATGCCCATGAGTGTCGCCGTGCCGAGGTCGGCGTCCTCGAGTACGACCGTGGCCGACTTGCCGCCCAGCTCGAGGAAGACGCGCTTCATGGTGGCGGCGCCCTTCTCCATGATGCGCTGCCCGACGGCGGTCGAGCCCGTGAACGAGATCATGTCCACCTTCGGCGAGAGCGTGAGCTCCTCACCGACCAGGTGGTCCGACGACGTCACGATGTTGACGACACCGGCGGGGATGTCCGTCTGCTCGGCGATCAGGCGGCCCAGGAACGTCGCGTTCCACGGCGTGTCGGGCGCCGGCTTGACGATCACCGTGTTGCCGGTGGCGAGCGCCTGGCCCAGCTTGTGCAGCGTCACCTCCACCGGGAAGTTCCACGGGACGATGGCCCCCACCACCCCGACCGGCTCGCGCCAGATCCGCCGGGAGTCGAGGGTTCCCTGGATGCTCGTGGCGTCGGGCAGCACCGTCTCCCATTCGAACTCCTCGATGAGCTTTGCCGGGTAGGCCAGTGCCTCGGAGAGCGGTGCGTCGAGCTGGGGGCCGTTCGTCGTCATCCGGGGGCAGCCGACCTCGAGAATCAGCTGCTCGCGCAGCTCCTCCTGCTCAGCCTGGAGCGCCGCGTGCAGCTGCTCGAGGCAGTGCGTGCGGAACGCGTGGTTCGTCGACCAATCGGTCTCGTCGAAGGCGCGCCGGGCGGCGTCGATCGCCCGCTGCATCTCTGCCGGCGAGGCATCGGCAACCTGTCCAAGGACCTCCTCGGTCGCCGGATTGACGTTGTCGAAGCTGCGGCCCGAGTCCGCCTCGACCAGCTTGCCGTCGATCAACATCCTCGGCTCCGGGTTGACCTTCACTGCATCGGCCACGGCACTCTTCCTCTCGTCGCTCACATCGGGTCACGGGGCGTGTCGCCGAGCCGCGGCACGTACGCCGCCGCCGGCGCATGCCTGGGAAGCCCCTCTTCGGCAGGGTATCTGACTTTGACGTCGCCGTCAAAATTGACGAGATGCCCGTCCAGGTCCCAAGGTAACGGCCACCACGCCCGACCCGCCGAGGAGAAGGAGTCCCGATGTCGACCATTGCTGCCTTCCTCGAGGCTCTCACGCTCGAGCCCGTCGGCAGCGACCGGTACCGCGCCACCAACCTGCCGTCGCCGCACGGTGTCGTCTTCGGCGGCCAGCTGCTGGCCCAATCGATCATGGCGGGGCTGGCCGGCCAGGATGGGAAGGCCGTCAAGACCATCCACACCGTGTTCGCCCGTGGCGCGTCGCACGAGGCGCCCCTCGAGGTCGCCGTCGAGCGCATGCACGCCGGACGCTCGGTGGCGAGCAGCACGGTGACCATCACACAGGGCGACCAGATCTGCACCCGCTCTCTGATCCTTCTGAGCGCGGTCGAGGACGACGTAATTCGGCACGCCGACGCGCGCCGCTCCACGTCGGGAGCCGACGACATCGCCGGCCACGTCCGCGGCGAGGGGGCATGGGAGATCGGCATCGTCGACGACGTCGACCTCAGCGACCCCGAGCCTGTGGGCCCGCCGGAACTCGACGTGTGGGTCCGCTTTGCGGACGCCCCGGACGACCCTTCGACCGACCAGGCGCTCGTTGCGTATTCGACCGACGGCTTCCTCATCGGTACGGCGATGCGTCCGCACGCGGGTGTCGGCCAGGCGCAGGCTCACCGCACACTCTCGACGGGCGTGCTGAGTCACACGCTGACCTACCACGAACGATGCCCGGCCGCCGAGTGGCACCTCTTGGAGCAACGCTCGACGTACGCGGGGCACGGTCGCAGCTATGGCCGCGGCGAGATCTTCCGGGCGGACGGCGAGCTGGCCGCCTCGTTCGTGCAGGACTCCATGATCCGCGCCCGTTCGGGGGGCGCCGGCAGGCTTTGAGGTCGGCGGGCGGGCGGCTCAGGTCGCGGATCGGCCGAGTTGCCGGGCCAGCCAGTCGTCCTTGCAGTGAGTCGCCAGCCGCACGGCCTGCGCGTCCGGGACCAACTGGTAGGCGTGGGGCAAACCGGCGATCACGTGCAGCTCGCACGGTACGCCGGCCTGGTTCAGTCGGCGGGCGTAGTCCAGGTCCTCGTCTCGGAAGCCGTCGATCGATCCGACCACGATGCACGTGGGTGGCAGGCCGGTGAGGTCGGAGGCCCGGGCCGCGGCGGCATAGGGCGGGACGTCGTCGGACTCGTAGAGGTGGCCCAGGTAGGACCGCCAACCGAATTCATTGGACGCCGCGTCCCACACATAGAGGCCCTCGGAACCCAAGGACGGTGTGGCCTGACGGTCGTCGAGCATCGGGCAATCGAGCAACTGGAATGCGAGTGGAACCTCTCCCCGGTCGCGGGCCAGCAGCGCGAGCGCCGCCGCCAACCCTCCCCCTGCACTGATCCCGTAGGTACCGAGTCGCGCCCGGTCGATTCTCAGCTCGTCCGCGTGCTCGTGGGTCCAGCGCAACGCGGCATAACAATCCTCGAGCGGGCCCGGATACGGCGTCTCGGGTGCGAGCCGGTACTCCACCGAGACTCCCACCGTGCCCAGCCGCGGGCCCCACGCATCGTGAAGGGGGTCGTCCATGACGTAGGAGCCGATGACGTAGCCGCCTCCGTGGATGGTGAAAATGGCCGGCAGTGCGCCGTCGACCCCGGCTGGACGATGGACCCGCACGGGGACGGGTGGGTTGCCGGGCACGGCGTGCTCGGTTCGCACCACGGCGTCGGACATCTCGAGGGCCGGGAACGCCGTCGACCGGATGGCCGCGATGCCGTCAGCGTCGATTGACGGCAACTCGAACGCGCCGAGTACAGGACCTAACTCGGGATCGAGCAAGCCTCGCACGTCGACCCGGCCCACACTTCCCTGTCCCGGTGACCGTTGACTCACAGCGACGACAAACCTCCGTTCCTCACCGCGGCGATGACGCCGCCATCGATCGTCAGGTCAACCCCCGTCACGTACCGAGCGTCGTCCGAGAGCAGGAAAGCCACCCCCGCAGCCACCTCTTCGGGCCGACCTTCCCGCCCGAGCGCCGAGGCCCGGACGAGCTTCTCCATGACCGAGTGGGTGTCCGCCTCCTGGCGCCCCATCGGAGTGTCGATGATGCCTGGCGTCACCGAGCAGATCCTGGCCCCGAGCCGCCCGAATTGGGCGGCTTCGCGTCGGACCAGACGATGGACGCCGCGCTTGGCCCAGGTGTACGCCATGCCCGAGTCTTCGAGCTCGGGCCCCACGGACTCCCGGAGGCGCTCGAGGAACTCCGCGTGGAGCGGGTCGTCGAGCACCGCGTCGGCGGGTTGGTCGACGTCGGGCAGGGCAAGTGACGCCGAGATCGACGCAAAACAGACGATGGCGGTTCCGTCGGTGGCGAGGGGCCGCACGGCGTCCATGAGGTGGGCCGTGCCCACCAGGTCGACCGTCAAGACCTCGCGCCAGTCGGCCATGGTCGGTGAGACTCCGGCCGCGTGCGCCACGGCACGCAGCGGGCCGAGCTCCGACGCCCGCTCGGCCAGGCGGACCAGGCCGTCGCGGTCCTTGACGTCGACCGGGAACGGCTCGACCTTCGACATGACGCCGCTCGCCGAGAGCGCTGCGGCGGCTTCGGTGAGGCTCCGCTCGTCGCGGTCGACCGCAAGCAGCACGTCGACCATGTCGGCGACCCGCGCCGCGCAGGCGGCGCCCATCCCCCGTGCCGCTCCCGTCACGATGCCGACGCTCATTCCCCGCTCCTCACCCGCCCCAAGGCTCCTCCGCACGCCGGTCTGCGGCGCGGCCTGCACCAGGCGTCGGCGTTGTGCTACCAGTCGCCGAGCGCCCGGTCAAAGGACATTCACCGCCGGACGGCCGCGAGGCAGAAGTCGGCGACGTGGCCGGTCTCGAGCGGTGTCGGCTCGTGGCCCTGCCACAGGCAGTCCGAGAGCTTGCCGAGGGTGGCGTGCGCGGCGAGCGCGGCATCGAACTCGGGCGCGTCGCTGCCCAGCGCGGCGAACGGCTCGTGCAGGAGGGAGGCCAGCGGCGCACTGGCGAAGTGCCGTCCCGCCGCCAAGCCCCCGCCGACGCTTCCCCCGTTCCACAGCACGGCCAACGTGGTCGTGGCGATGTCCCCGCTCGCCTGCGCCAGCACGCCTTCGACCCAGCGCCGGACCCGCGCCTCGGGGGTCGCCTCCTTCGCCAACTGGTGGGCCAGGTAGCTCCGCAGGCGCTCACCGCCGTCCTCGAGGATGGCGGTGACGAGGGCGTCCTTGGACCGGAAGTGCCGGTAGAAAGCCTCGTTGGACAAGCCGGCCACCGCCACGATGTCGGCGACCCGCGGGCGCGACGACGTGCCGCAGCGCCCCATCACCTCGAGGGCGGCATCGAGCAACCGGCGAACTTCACCGGTGTACTCGTTCTCCCGTTTGGCCAGCGTGCGGCGGACGATCCGTCCGGCCACACCCGTCTCGGGTTCCGGTATTGCATTCTTGATAGCCAGAATCATATTCTGTTCCCGACCGAGGGAGGGCGCAACATGGCGTGGGACTTCGAGACCGATGCGGAGTACCAGAAGAAGCTGGACTGGGTGGACGAGTTCGTCCGCGAAGAGGTCGAGCCGCTCGACCTGGTGTTCCCCCACCAGCAATTCGTCCCGCTCGAGGGGAAGCGGCGCGAGGCGATCGACCCGCTGAAGGAGGAGGTGCGGCGCCAGGGCCTCTGGGCCACCCACCTCGGGCCCGAGCTGGGCGGCCAGGGCTTCGGGCAGCTCAAGCTGGCGCTGTTGAACGAGATCCTCGGGCGCTCGCAGTGGGCGTCGGTCGTGTTCGGCTGCCAGGCCCCCGATACGGGCAACGCCGAGATCATCGCCCACTACGGCACCCCTGAGCAGAAGGAGCGTTACCTGCGGCCGCTGCTCGACGGCGAGTGCTTCTCGAGCTACTCCATGACCGAGCCGCATGCGGGCGCCGACCCGACGCTCTTCAAGACACGTGCCGTCGAGGACGGGGACGAGTGGGTGATCAACGGGTGGAAGTACTTCTCCTCCAACGCCAAGACGGCGTCCTTCCTCATCGTCATGGCGGTCACCAACCCCGACGTGAGCCCGTACAAGGGGATGTCGATGTTCCTGGTGCCGACCGACACGCCCGGCGTGCACATCGAGCGCAACGTGGGCCTCTACGGGGAGCATGTGAACGAGGGGTCCCACGCCCTCATCCACTACGAGGACGTGCGGGTCCCCGCCGAGGCATTGCTCGGTGGGGAGGGGCAGGCCTTCGTGATCGCCCAGACCCGTCTCGGCGGCGGGCGAATCCACCACGCCATGCGCACCATCGGCATGGCCCAGAAGGCGATCGACATGATGTGCGAGCGGGCCCTCAGTCGGGAGACTGCGGGCAGCCTCCTCGCCGACAAGCAGTTCGTGCAGGGCTACATCGCCGACTCCTACGCCCAGTTGATCCAGTTCCGGCTCTTCGTCCTCTACACGGCGTGGGAGATCGACAAGTACAACGACTACAAGCGGGTCCGCAAGGACATCGCGACGGCCAAGGT
>CAVSLS010000003.1:0-16468 GCA_963728845.1 uncultured Acidimicrobiaceae bacterium | reverse complement strand
GCGTCGATCCGGTGACCTCACGCTTTTCAGGTGCGCGCTCTACCAACTGAGCTACCCGACCGGGTAACCAGGTTCGACCCGCTCGGGGCGGCCTGAACTTGGTGGCGGACCTGACGGGATTTGAACCCGCGACCTCCGCCTTGACAGGGCGGCGTGCACTCCGAGCTGCACCACAGGTCCTTGGCGGCGAGAGCCGTCCTGCTCCCCGGTCGGGGACTTCATCCCGTTGAGCAGCCCTTCACTGTAGCCGGTGGAGCCCTGTGCCGGTCCCTGGCGCCTCGCGGCCCACGGCGTGGCCGCCCGCAGGGCCCGGATGCCAGATTCGAAGGCCGCGTACTGCGGGTGTCGAGGGCCCCGGCCAGCGCCGACGCGCAGAGGCGATCGGTCATCTCCTCTGCTTCGTCATGCTTGCCCTTGATGGCGGCTGCAGTCGGCGAAGGGCTCGGACCACCCGAAGAATTTCGCCTGGCCCGGGCCCTCGTTGGTCAAGATGGCCTCCAGGGGGAGAGCCCGACCGCGGTGGTGGCGACGAGATGGAGCCCACCGCGCATTCCCGGAGCATCTGCATCAGCTGGGCCGCCCGACCGCGGCGTCTCACCCCGAGCGGCGTCCCGCCACCCGACGAAGAGTGGGATGGCCGAGCCCTCGAGCCCTCGACGAGCTCTTCGGTGACGGCGACGATCTCGTCGAGCCCTTCGACGTCGGCGTAGTGCTTCTGCCCCACTTCGCGTGCGCCTCGGCCATGCGCGCCGCCGCCTCCGTTGCGCCGGCACCCCGATGCCCTCGGGAACATGGCGTTGACCGCGTTCGGCTCGAACCACCCGAAGGCGGACGTCACGACGTCCGCGCCGACCTCACCGAGCATGCCGCCGCGTCCCGCGAAGTAGAAGGCGAACGGGTTGGACCAGCCCCACTCCGCGGCCCACCCGACGATGTCCGGGCTGAGGTAGATGGCGGTACCGATGTCGTGGATCGGGACCGAGGTCGCCTTGACGACGTCGAGCGCGGCGTCCTGGTCTGGCACCCATCGGGACTCCTTCGTCAGCTGGGTTCGAAGGGGTCGAGGTCGTCGTACGCGGAGGACGCGTCGCATGCCGGGAATGGTGCCGACGACGGCCTCCATGAGCCGCGCCAGCTCCGTCACGACAGTGTCGAGGTGCGCGAACCGGTCGTCGAGCAGGCCGACGACGCTTGCCAGCTCCGGCGACACCTCTTGGAGCGACCGGGTGGCCTTGGGGAGCTCGTTCGCCAGCTCGACCGCCACGCCGCTGAGCCGTTCGGTCAGCGTGCGCAGCGCGGAGGCCGACTCGGAGAGGGAGGGCAACGAGGAGTCGAGCGTGCCCACGGCCAGCTCCAATCCCGAGACGGCGCGCGAGATCCCCAGTGCGGCGATGTCGATGCCGGTGCCCGCCCGGTTGACGCCACCCTCCATCCGCTCGAGCATCGTCATCAGGCGGTCCAAGCGCTCGGCCGTGTCGTTGATCGCGTCGAGCGCCGCCACCGCCGAGGAGGGGAGCCGGAGGAGCGCGCCCGGGAGACGATCACGTCTCGGCCAGCGACGGGGACTCCACACATGATCATGGGCCGAATGGCGCCGGGTGTCCAGCTGCGGTACGGCCCACCCGCACCCTCGCCGATCAGGCGAGCTCGGTCTCGATGGCGTCGCGCAGCTCCTCGAGGACGGGCCGGCGGGCCCGCAGCTTTGTGGCCGCATGCGCCTGCCGGTCCACCGTCAGGTCCCGGGCGGCCGCCAGCGCGACCGAATCGAGCTCGTCGGGCGGGACGACCGTGTCGAGCAGTCCCGCCTCCCGGGCCGTGAGCGGGTCGAACATCGCGCCCGTCACCGCGGCGTGGTCGAAGTGCGCAGGAGTGAGGCGGTGCCGGGCGAGCACGACGGCGAACCACGGCAGGGTGAGGCCGATCCGCACCTCGTTGAGCCCGAGCTGAACGGGCCTTCTGCGCCGACACGCGTGTCTGCTGCCATGAGCAGGAACGCGCCGCAGAAACGCGTGGCCCGTGCACGCGACAGCCACCGGTGCGGGGAAGGAGAGGATGCGCTCCGCCAGGGTGGCTCCGAGCCGCAGCAGGGTCACGACGTCGTCTGGCGGCCCGGCGAGGACCTTCAGGTCGAACCCGGCCGAGAAGTAACCCGGCCGGCCGGTCCAGGACGACCATCCCGTCGCGCTCCGCTTCGTCGAACGCCTCGTGCAGGGCGCGCAGCATCGGGATGGAGAAGACGTTGACCTTGCCGTCGTCCATCGTGATGGTGCTGACGAGGTCGGTTCTGTCGTAGGTGACGAGCCCGGTCATGGCGCCTCCCATTGGGTTCGGGCACGGTATGGTGAAACGATGTTTCGAAACAATGTTTCTAAACGGGCCCGCCGTCAAATTCGGCGCCGCGCCCGGCTTTTCTGATGCCGCGGGTGAAACAGCGCACCCCGGAGCTTCGGGACCGGGTGCTCGCCGCCGCCCTGGAATTGCTGGCGGAGGATGGTGCGGCCGGGCTGACAGCGAGGTCGCTCGCCGCCCGGGCCGCGACGTCGGCCCCGGCGCTCTACGAGCTGTTCGGGGACAAGTCCGGCATCGTCCGCGAGCTCTATTTCGAGGGTTTCCGCCAGCTCGGCCGGCGCAGCTGGCGGCGTCGCCCGAGACCGCCGACCCGGTGTCCGACCTGTGGGAGCTGGCCACGGCCTACCGCCGGTTCGTCCGCACGAACCGGGAGCTGGCCGAGGTCATGTTCTCCCGTCCTTTCACGGACTTCTCGCCGGGCCCCGAGGAGCTCGCCGCCACCGGATCGGTCCGCATCCTCCTTGTCGGTCGGGTGCGGCGATGTATCGAGGTCGGTCGATTGCGAGGGGACGAGACCGACGTCGCGCACGTGTTCGTGGCGCTCATTCAGGGCATGGCGTTCGCCGAGGCTGCCGGCGGTTGGGGACCTCCACCGAGTCGGTGGAGCGGCGATGGAGGCTGGCCATCGGCACGGTGCTGAACGGATTCGGGGCCCAGCGCGGTTAGTCCGTCAGCCTTCCCGGCCGATCCGTTGTGCTCCCGGCGCCGCATGATGGAGGCACCCCGGGTCAGGACCGTCTGGTAGAGGCCGCGGGCAGGCGCGAGACGAGGTCGATGACCTTGGCGTCCGGGCCGATGAGCGCGCGCCGGCGATCCCGGCGGACTGCCGCGAGGATCTGTTGCGCCGCTTTCTCGGGACTGGTGATGAAGGCGCGTTCGAAGTCCCGACCGCCCTGTCCCGGCTTCCGGCGAGCTCAGAGACGCTCGCGTGCATCCGGGCGTTGCGCGCGATGTTCGTCTTGATCCCGCCGGGGTGGATGGTCGTCACGGACACATGGGCGCCCTCATCTCGAGCTCCTTGCGCAGGGCCTCGGTGAACCCGCGGACGGCGAACTTGGCCGCGTTGTAGGCCGTTGCCGGGACGCTGACGAGTCCGAAGACGCTCGAGAGGTTCACGATGTGCCCTCGCCCGAGGCACGCAGATACGGCAGGAACGCCTTGGTGCCGTACACCACGCCCCAGAAGTTGATGCCCATGATCCACTCGAAGTCTTCGTAGCTCATGCATTCGACGGTGGCGCCGAGGGCGACGCCGGCGTTGTTGATGATGAGGTTGACCTTGCCGTGGTCGGCCACGACCTCGTCGGCCCACGCGTAGACGGCGTCCCGCTCGGCGACATCGAGCTGCTTCGACGTGATCTTGACACCGCGGCCTCTCGCTTGGGCCACCGTCTCCGCGAGCCCGCTCGTCGACGTCGCTGAGGGCGAGGTGAGCACCTCGCCGGGCCAGCGCGTCGGCCAGCGTCCGTCCGATGCCCGAGCCGGCCCCCGTGATCGCCGCGACCCGGCCGTTGAAGTCCTTCATGTCGACGTCGAGTCCGCCGGCTCAGGTGGCGACCGGCACGGGGGTCTCCGCGCGGAGGGCCGGACCGGTGAACTCCATGATGGAGTCGTCGATGTCGCTCATCTTCAGCGCGCGGTAGTCGCGCAGGTAGCTCTGGTGGACCTTCCACGGGTCCGTCGATCCCTGCTTGGGCAGGAGATGCGCCGAGCGCTGGATGTAGCCCGAGGTGAGCCCGAGGATCGGCCCCGAGCCGACCGTCGCATCCCTGTTCCGCGGCACGCACTTGGTCAACCCGCGCTCGTGCATGTGGTTCAGCAGGCGGCACACGTAGTCACAGGTGAGGTCGCACTTGAGCGTCCAGGAGGCGTTGATGTACCCGATGGCGACCGCCATGTTCGGCACGCCCTCGAGCATCATCCCCTTGTAGGTGAGCCGGGTCGCCGGGTCGACCGCCTCGCCGTCCACGCTGAGCGCGATGCCGCCGAGGAAGAGCAGCTCCAGACCCGTGGCGGTCACGATGATGTCGGCCTCGAGCTCGGTGCCCGAGACGAGCAGGAGGCCCCGCTCGGTGAAGCGCTCGATGTAGTCGGTGACCACCGACGCGGTGCCGGCGCGGATCGACTTGAAGAGGTCGCCGTCGGGCACGGCACAGAACCGTTGGTCCCACGGGTCGTAGCGGGGCATGAAGTGCGTGGCGATGTCGTAGCCGGGCGGGAGCTGGCGCTCCAGGCCCTTGAGCAGCATGCGCCGGACCAGCTTGGGGTACCGACGACTCACCTGGTAGAAGGCCTGGGTCACCATGGCGTGGAACCACTTGGCGGCCGTGCCCGCCTGTCTGGGCCGGCAGCACCTTGCGCAGCAACGCCACCACGGGGCTCTTCTCGGGCAGCGAGGCGATGTAGGTCGGCGAGCGTTGCAGCATGGTCACGTGGGCGGCGGAGCGGGCCAGCGCGGGAACCAGGGTGACCGCCGTTGCCCCGCTGCCGATGACGACGATCCTCTTTCCCGAGACGTCGAGATTCTCGGGCCAGGCCTGCGGGTGCACGATGGTGCCGGCGAAGTCCTCCATGCCCTTGAAGTCGGGCAGATAGCCGTGGTCGTAGCGGTAGTAGCCGCTGCACGAGAAGAGGAAGCCGGCGGTGAGATGGATGGTCTCGTTCGTGTCCGTGCGCTCCGCGGTGATGTGCCAGCGCGACTCGGACGTCGACCAGTCCGCCGCTGTGACGCGGTGGCTGAATCGGATGCGGGTGTCCACGCCGGACTCGGCGGCCGTGTCCTTGATGTACTGCAGGATGGAGTCACCGTCGGCGATGGACTTCGCGCCGTCCCAGGGACGGAACGAGTAGCCGAGCGTGTGCATGTCCGAGTCCGAACGGATGCCGGGATAACGGAACAGGTCCCAGGTCCCACCGATGGCGTCGCGGGCCTCGAAGATGGCGTAGGTGGCCCAGGGACACTCGGTCTGGAGGTAGTGGCCGGCACCGATGCCCGACAGGCCGGCACCGACGATGAGGACGTCGAGGTGGGTCGCGTCCGTGATCCCCGTTGGCGTCATCAGGCGGCTCCGATGAGCTTGTCGTTCAGGGTGCCGTGCTCCCCGAAGAGCTCTGCCCTCCAGGTTTGCACCAATTCGGTCGTGTCGCTGTCGTCGGGGTGGAAGTCGGGCCGGTTGTAGTCCTTCAGCTGGGCCCAGATGGCGGGGTCCATGATCGGAGACGACTTGACCCGGCGCCAGCTCCGGCGCAGGTTGCCCCGCGGTAGGTGGCCCGGTCACCCAGCAGCGAGATGACAACCGACAGTCCCATGCCGAGCACGAACCCGAAGCGGAAGAAGTTCATTGTCCACACCCGCAGGCGCTCGCTGCCGCCGACCGCCCTGTAGACGTCGAAGGCGACGGCCTTGTGCTCGGACTCCTCGAGCGCGTGCCAGACGAACAGGTCGCGGACCGCGTCGGCACCCATCAGGGTGCGGATCTCCTCGTTGCGCAGGACCAGCTCGGCCAGCGTCGCCGTGAAGTGCTCGAGCGCGGCGGTGGCGGCCAGGTTCGCCTTGGCGGGAGCGATGCGCTCCCGAAGGCGCAGGGCCGACCCGGGTGAACGTCTCGTACTGCTTCGTCGGGTAGCCCGAGCTCGGCGAGGCGGTCGTTGAAGACACGGTGCTCCCTGCCGTGCACGGCCTCCTGGCCGATGAAGCCGGCCGACCTGGCGCTTGAGCGCGGGGTCGGTGATCTGGTCCCGGAAGTGGCGGACGGAGCGGACGAAGTAGTCCTCGCCGTCGGGGAACACCGAGGACAGCGCCGCGATGACGTGCCCAGAGATCAGATCGCCGTCCTCGGCGAAGTGGCGGGGCAGGTCGCGCATGGACTGCCTCGAAGGACATCCTCCTCGTCGGGACCTTCCGCTCCGGATTGCTGGTCTGTGCTGGCTCGGCCGCTGTCTGGACCGTCGTGATCTCGCCTCCCGCTCGGCTGACGCGACTCATGATAGAATATTTGAGTGATTTACTCAAATCCTCTATTTTGAGCGCAGGTGAGACGCGGTGTGAGCACGACAGACGGACGAGGCACCGCGAGACCAAGGGCGCCCAGACGCGGCGGGCCATCCTGCAGGCGGCATCGTCCGGTTCGGCCGCGACGGCTTCCGGGCCACCTCCGTGGCCGACATCGCCCGGGACGCCTCGGTCGGTGGCACCGTCGCCTATGCGTACTTCCCCAACAAGGAGGCCCTCTTCCTGGCCGCGGTGGACGAGGACGCCGCCGGGGTGATCCAAGAGGGCTTGGCGACCGTCCTCGACGCACCCGACATCCGGCGCTGGCACAACACCTTGATCTTCACCCTGGTCGACGCCGTCGGACGCCACCCGCTGGCCCGCCGGCTCCTGGCCGGCCTGGAGCCCGAGGTCACCGTCCGCGTGCTGGAGATGCCCGCGCTGACCGAGCTGCGCAAGGCCTGCACCGAGATGCTGCGGGCGGGTCAGGCCGCCGGGACGGTGCGGCCCGACATCGACCCGGCGTGCCGTCGGCCAACGGCATCGTCGCCCTGATGCTGTCGGTCCTGATGTCGGTCACCCAGCTGGGCAGCGAGGCGGCGGTGGCGTACTCGCACGACGTCGCCGCCGTGTTCGAGGCGGCGCTGACCTCTCCCGCCGACGCAGCGGGGCGTGGCAGCCGCGGCCGCCGGGCGCGCTCCGCCGGGCCGAAGCCGGGGCGACCTCGGCGCCGCCCGATTCATGACCCTGACGTTAACGTTAAACTTCTACCCGATGGCCACCGCGACCCTGCCCAACGGAAACGGCCGGGGCGCTGCCGGCGCCCGACCCGTCCGGCTACCGCTGGATCGCACTGTCGACGGTGACCCTCGGCACGCTGATGGTCTTCATCAACCAGTCGATCGTGCTCATCTCGCTGCCCGACATCTTCCGCGGGATCGACCTCAACCCGCTCACCCCGGGCAACACCGGCTACATGCTCTGGATGCTGATGGGCTTCATGGTGGTGCTGGCCGTGCTGGTCGTGACACTGGGCCGGGTCGGCGACATGTTCGGGCGGGTGAAGATCTTCAACCTCGGCTTCGCCGTGTTCACCGTCTTCTCCGTGCTGCTCGCGGTCACGTGGCTCGACGGGACGGCCGGCGCGATCTGGCTGATCACGATGCGGATCGGCCAGGGCGTCGGAGGGGCGATGCTCTTCGCCAACTCGTCGGCCATCATCACCGACGCCTTCCCGGCCGACCAGCGCGGTCTGGGTCTCGGGATCAACAACGTCGCGGCCATTTCGGGCTCCTTCATCGGGCTCGTGCTCGGCGGGTTGCTGGCCCCGGTGGAGTGGCACCTCGTCTTCCTGCTCTCGGTGCCCTTCGGCGTCCTCGGTACGGCGTGGGCCTACGTGAAGCTCGAGGACCGGGGCGTGCGCACCCCCGCCAAGATCGACTGGCTGGGCAACGTCACCTTTGCCGTCGGCCTGATCCTCATCCTGGTGGGGATCACCTACGGCCTCCTGCCCTACGGGGGCCACACGATGGGGTGGAGCAGCCCCATCGTGATGGCGGAGATCTTCGGGGGCCTGGCCATCCTGGTGGCCTTCGGGATCATCGAGACCAAGGTCCCCCAGCCGATGTTCCGCCTCTCGCTGTTCCGCATCCGTGCCTTCAGCGCGGGCAACGTGGCCAGCTTCCTCGCCTCCCTCAGCCGGGGCGGGCTCATGTTCATGCTCATCATCTGGCTGCAGGGGATCTGGCTCCCGCTGCACGGCTACAGCTTCGCCCAGACGCCACTGTGGGCCGGCATCTACATGATCCCGCTCACCGTCGGGTTCCTGGCCGCCGGCCCCGTCAGCGGAGTTCTCGCCGACCGCTACGGCGCCCGGCCGTTCGCAACGGGCGGCCTGGTGCTGGTGGCACTGACGTTCATCGCACTCATCGAGTTGCCGGTCAACTTCTCCTACGGCGGGTTCGCGGCGCTCATCTTCTTGAACTCCGTCGGGATGGGCATGTTCATCGCGCCGAACCAGACGGGCATCATGAACAGCCTGCCGGCCAACCAGCGCGGCGCCGGCGCCGGCATGGCGGGTACCTTCAACTCGTCGGCCCAGGTCCTTTCCATCGGCATCTTCTTCACGCTCATGATCCTGGGCCTGGCCGCCACGCTGCCCGTCTCTCTGTACCACGGCCTCACGGCCCAGGGCGTCAGCCCGGCGGTGGCCACGCGGGTCTCGCACCTGCCGCCGGTCGGCAGCCTCTTCGCCGCGTTCCTGGGTTACAACCCGATGCAGATCCTGCTCGGCCACGCCGAGCTGGCGCAGCTGCCGCACGCGACGGCCGCCTACCTGACCAGCCGGCAGTTCTTCCCCCACCTGATCTCGTCGGCCTTCTCGCGGGGGCTCACCGAGGCCTTCTCCTTCGCGGCCGCCGTCTGCCTGCTCGGAGCCGTGGCGTCCCTCCTGCGGGGCGGCAAGTACCACCACGAGGACGGCGAGCGCGACGTGGCGGTGGGCCTGCCCGCCGACTGGGTGCCGGCCCAAGAGGCGGTGGCCGAGACCGAACCGCTGCTGGTGGACTGAGATGGTCGTGTCCGCGCAGCGCAAGGAGGGGCCGGTGGGTGACGGAAGCCGCCGAGCCGGGCATCCGCATCAGCGATGCGGCCACCCGCGCCGGTGTCTCGGCCCGGACCCTGCGCTACTACGAGGAGCTCGGCCTGCTCACGCCGTCGCTCTACACCGCGGGAGGCGAGCGCCGCTACACGACCGACGACCTGGACCACCTGCAGCGCATCCTCGAGCTGCGCGAGGTGCTCGGCATGAACCTCGACGAGATCCGCGAGTTCCTCGCGCTCGAGACGAGGCTGGACGAGCTGCGCGCCGTCGTACCGGGCCGCCAAGGGCGCCACCACCAAGAAGGCGCGGGCCGAGCAGAAGGCCACCCTGGAGGAGGCGCTGGTGCTCAACGAGTCCCTGGCGCAGCAGATCAGCGCCAAGCTCGCCCGGATGGACGGCTTCCGGACCAAGCTCCTCGGCGACGCCCGGCGCTGCCGCGAGCTCCTCGCCGAGCTGGACTAGTTCCAGCGCCAGGCGCACGCCGGCACTGACGGCTCCCGCACCAGGAGCCCGGCCCGTCGTGCACCGGGTGTCTACGCTTGGCTCGATGGCCTACGACGAGGACCTCGCCGAGCGGATCCGGGCCCTGGTCGCCACCGAGCGCGGCCTGAGCGAGAAGAAGATGTTCGGCGGCATCGCCTTTCTCGTCGGCGGCAACATGGCCATCGCCGCGAGCGGGCAGGGCGGCATTCTGGTGCGGGTCGACCCCGACAGTCGGACGAGCTCGTGGCAACGACGGAGGCGTCGGTGGCCGTCATGCGGGGAGGCCGATGGCCGGGTGGCTGCGCGTCGGCGCACGAGGACCTGCGGACCAAGCGCCAGCTGGCCAAGTGGGTCGCCCTCGGCACCGGCTTCTGCCCGCTCGTTGCCGGCGAAGCGGTAGCTCGGTCTCCGGGATGCTGCGCATGGGCTCATGACGGACGCCGCCGCACCGTCGGTGCCGGCCCCGGCAGCGACGCGGCCGGTGGTCGTCCGCTGGCTGCGGTCCAAGGATCCCGACCTCCTCGTCGTCAAGCGCTCGGTCCGCGCCGCGGTCGTCATGCCGTCCGTGTTCGCCCTGACCTACGAGTTGTTCGCGGACCGCGCAGGTCGCGCTGTTCGGCGCCTTCGGGTCGTTCGCGCTCCTGCTCCTGGTGGAGTTCACGGGCCGCCCCCGCACCCGCGTCGTCGCCTATGCCGGCCTCTACGTCGTCGGCAGCTGCTTCATCGTGCTCGGCACCGTCGTGTCGACCCAGAAGGTCACCGCGGTGGTGGCCATGGGCCTGGTGGGGTTCGCCGTGCTCTTCGCGGGCATCGTCGCCCCCCAGGCGGCGACCGCCGCGACGGCGGCGTTGCTGACGTTCGTCCTCCCGGTGTCCGTGGCCGCAGCCGGCGTCCGCCGTTGGTCCCCGCATGGTGGGTTGGACGCTGGCCGGCGTCTTCTGCATCACCGCCTGCCTGGTGGTCTGGCCGGCCCCGTGGCACGACAACCTCCGGCGCCGGCTGGCCGCGGCCGTCTCGGCCGTGGCGCGGCTTGCCGACGCCCGCGCACGCGGCGTGTCCGATCCCGAGGCGGAGGCGGCCGTCACGTCCGAGCTGGCGCGCCTGCGCGAGCAGTTCTCGGGGACGCCCTACCCGCCGACGGGCGCTGCGTCGGGAGCGCGTCGCGCTCTCCAAGCTGGTGGGCCGGATCGAGTGGGTCGCCGGCAACACGGCCCTGATCGCCGACGAGCACTGGTCGACGGAGCCGCCCACGGCGCGGGCGGTCACGCGAGAAGCGTGGCGGAGACGCTGCGCCGGACGGCTGCCCTCATCTGCGACGGCGACGCCCACCCGGTCGACGACCCCGAGCGCATATCGAGCGGTGCAGGACTCGACGCGCCGGCTCGACCAGCTGATCGGTGCGGCACTCGAGGCCGACGTGTCGTCGCTGACCGAACCGGCGTCGCGTCCCGAGGGCGCAGTGCCCGGTGCCACCCGGCCGGAACCGGTCGAGGACGAGAGCCTCGCCGGCTCGCTCGACCCCGGGTTCCACGCCCGGGCGCTCGGCATCGCCACCGAGATGGTGGCCGACGCGGCGCTCGAGGCGGCAGGGGCCGAGCCGGTCGTGGACCGGCGGATGGGGATGGCCGCCGAGTCCACCCCCCACGCGTACGCGCACCGGCTGCTCTCCCATCTCTCGCTTCCGCTCGGTCTGGTTCCGCAACGCCGTGCGCGGCGCCATCGGGCTGGCGCTCGCCGTCGCGGTCATCGAGATCACCAATGTCTCGCACGGCTTCTGGGTGGTGCTCGGCACGCTGTCGGTGCTGCGGTCCAACGCGCTCGGCACCGGCGCGACGGCCGTGCGCGCCGTCGGTGGGACCGCACTCGGCGTCGTCGCCGGCTCGGTCATCATGCTCGGCGTCGGCGACCACATCGTCCTGCTCTGGGCGCTCCTCCCGCTGGCGGTGCTCGTCTCGGGCATCGCCCCGTCGATGATCTCCTTCGTCGCCGGTCAGGCCGCCTTCACCTTGATGGTGATCATCCTGTTCAACATCTTCCAGCCCGTCGGGTGGCGAGTGGGGCTGACGAGGATCGAGGACGTCGCCATCGGCTGTGGCGTCAGCCTCGTGGTCGGATTCCTGTTCTGGCCCCGGGGCGCGACGGCGGCGCTCGGCCGCGCACTCTCCGACGCGTTCGTGGCCAGTTCGGGCTATCTGGCGGACGCGGTCGATCGGCTGACCATGACCAGCCGACAGGTGGACACCGAGGCCGGGCAGCAGGCGTCGCACCGGGCCTACCTCCTCCTCGACGACGCCTTCCGCCAGTTCTTCACCGAGCGCGGGGCCAAGGTCGTCTCGGTGGAGACCATCGCCGGGCCTCTTCACGGGATCGAACCGCCTCCGGCTGGCGGCGTACACGTTGGCCACCCTTCCCGTCCACCCACCTGCGGCGGGTCAACCCGAGGTCGAGTCCGTCGCGTCGCCGAGGCCGTGCTCCGGGACTCCTACGCATCGAGCCACCGCTGGTACCAGGAATTCGCGGACTTCTCGCTGACCGGCGCGACAAGCTCGATCTCCCCCAGCGCCGTGACGAGCTCCTCCATCACGTCCTGCGCGACGCCTTCGACGATGTGCGGAGCCAGCAGCGCGGTGACCGGGTGCAGACGACGTTGCAGATGCTGTGGGCGGACGAGCTGCTGGAGAACCAGTGCCAGATGCAGTCGGACCTCCTGGATTCGGCGAACCTCTTCGTCCGGGGAAAAGGCCGGGGCATCCTGATTTAGTTCCCCCTGTCGACGACCGGTGCTGGGTACAGTGATGCCGCTCAGCAGAGCGATCGACAGACGTCAGCGAGGTCCGGTTCGATGCGTTTCAGGGGGTGCTGCTCCAACCGGACTCGCATCGGCGGCCGTCGCCGCGGCCGTGGCGGCGCTGGTGTGCGGCCCTGTCCTCCTGGCCGCCGGCGTGCGGCCGCGGCTGCCCAGACGACCACCACGCTGCCGTCGACGACCACCACGACCACGTTGGCGCCCCCAGCCGCCGACGACCGACGACCTTCGGTGACCACCCGACCACCACGACGACGCGCGCCGCAGCACGTGGTCAATCAGCCCAACCTCGACGCGCTCACGCCGCACATCGAGGCCCTCAGCGGCTCCGGGGTCCAGTACCAGTCGAGCAGCGGCCCGTCCTCGCAAGGTTCGGGTGCCGGGCCGCCGACCTTCTTGCACTCGCCCGGCGGACCGTACCTCTACGACGCCAACGGGCGCATCGTGCTCCTGCACGGCACGAACGTCGTCTACAAGCACGCGCCGTTCATCGCCTATCCGGATCCGGGCAAGCCGTGGGACTTCAGTGCGGCGGACGCCGCGAGGATGCAGAGCCTCGGTTTCAACGTCGTGCGGCTCGGGATTGAGTGGCAGGCCCTCGAACCGGGATCCGGCGGTCCGAACCAGGCCAAGATCTGTACGCCCGGCCCGCCCGGGAACCCGCACGAGTTCGACCAGCGCCGTGGCCGAGCGTTACCTGCAACATGTCGCGGCGACGGTCAACCTGCTCGGCCGCTACGGCATCTACACCCTGCTCGACATGCACCAGGACGTCTACAACGCGAACTTCCGCGGCGAGGGAGCGCCCGACTGGGCCGTGTGCACCGACAACATGCCGATCGTGCCCGAGCAGTGGCCGCTGGTCGAACAACTACGCCAACCCGCAGCTGCAGATGGCCATGCAGCACTTCTGGTCCAACGACGTGGTCGGCGACCTGCAGGGCAATTTCGACCTCGTCTGGGCGACGGTGGCGGACTATTTCAAGAACAACCGCTGGGTCGTCGGCTACGACCCCTTCAACGAGCCCTTCTCGACCGAGACGCAGGTCGCGTCCGAGTCGACCTTCACGGGCCAGTTGGAGTGCTTCTACACGGGGAAGGGCCACACCGGCTTCCTGGCCAACGGGGCCGACCCCGCTCGTGTGCCCGTCCGATGTGCCGGACAACGGCGTCATCCCGGCGATCCAGGCCGTCGATCGCAACCACCTGATCTTCGTGGAGCCGGACATCTACTGGGTCACCGGAGGGAACATTCCGTCCCAGCTGGGCCCGATGCCCTTCCAGCGGCTGGTCTTCAATTTCCACGTCTACTGCGGCGACCGCAGCCCGCTCACCGGCAACCCGACCAACCTGTTGCGGTGCCTCCAGTCCGAGCAGACCGCGGCATCCGAGCAGGACGTCACCCGCCTGTCGATGAGCTCCGCGTTCCAGTCGAGCGGACCCGCCATCTTCATGAGCGAATTCGGCGCGACCACGAGCACGGCGCTGGTCGGATTCGACACCGAGGGAGCGGGATTGGACCAGGTGGGTTGGGCCTACTGGGCCTGGAAGTTCTACGACGACCCCACGGGATCCTCCGCCGAAGGTCTCGTCCAGCCCGACGGCAACTACACGCCGATCGTGACGGTCCTGTCGCGGACGTACCCCCAGGCGGTGGCGGGCACTCCCAACTCCATCCTGTTCAACCCCTTCACGGGCGCCTTCAACATGGTGTACGCGCCGACCCTCGCCGCACGCGGTGCGACGACGGATCGTCATCCCGGCGTCGGAGCACTACCCCAACGGCTGGTGTGCGGCCGTCAAGGGCGGCCGCATCACCTCACCGCCGGGGGCAACCCGCTTGACTGTTCAGACCACCGGGCACCCCGAGCAGGTCTACATCTCGGTGACCGCGGGTGGGTGCCCGTCCGGCTGAGGCCGTCACGACCGGATCTCCGCCTCGATCCGCCTCTGCTGCGCCGCCATGAGCGCGTCCGCGTGGGGCGGGATGGCGGCGAGCTTCGCCTCGGCCGGGGGGAGCGATCCGGCAGGCAGCTCCGTACAGATCGTGTGGAACACCGCCTGCTGCGCGGCTGTGATCGAGCCGGCGGGAAGGGCGTCGGGTCCCGAGAACGGGTTCTTCGGCACGTTGCAGGACCGGGGGCTCCGCGAAGGGCGGGTTCTTCGCATTCGAGATCGAAGAAGTCCAACATGTTGTGCGCATTGGCGTCGCGGTAGGTGAGGGCCGGGAGATTCCACTTGGTCTCGACGAGCTTGAGGATGGACGTGTGGTCGAACGTCTGATGTGACACGTAGTCCCTCTTCGAGCGGGCGGAGACCACGCAGCAGGGCACCCGGAAGCCCGTGTAGTCGTATGCACCCGGGCACGTCGCCCGGCTTGAGCTCGGGCGGCACGTTGTCCGGTTTCACCGCCGGCTGCGGGGGAACGTGGTCGTACCAGCCCCCGTGTTCGTCGTAGACCCAGATCAATGCTGTCTTCTCCCACGCGGGCCCCTGCATCACCGCGTTGATCACCAGGGCGGCATATCCCTCACCGACCGTGATGTCCCCGTCCTCCTCGGAGAAGTTCGTGTAGGGATCGACCAGGCTGAAGGCGGGAAGGCTGCCCGACGCCGCGTCCGCGAAGAACTCGCTCACATGGACGGCTTTGGTCGGATTGTTCAAGAGGACGGGCTCGAAGAGCGCACAGGTCGGTAGGTCCGGGTAGTAGTCCTTCCATGAGATGCCGTGGTCGTTGAGGCGGTCGAAGATGGTGCCGTTGGGGGCGTCGACCTTCGAGATACCCGTCACGTCGGTGCGGATGTTCCCGAGCGCGGTGCCGGCAATCAGGAACCGGCGATTCGGGTACGTCTGTGCCATCACCGAGCAGAAGTAGCGGTCACCGATGGGAAACAGGCGGGCCATCGAGTGGTAGAAGGGGAGGTCGTCGCTCTCCCAGTACCCCATGGCCGCTCCGCTGCACGCCTTGACGAAGCCCATGTTGGTGCCGTTGTCCCACGAAGTGTGCGACGCGTTCCATGACTGCGAGATGCCCGAGTCCATCTCCCCGCACGTGTTCGGGTTGTGGAACGAGCGCACGTAGCCACCGGAGGGATCCGGGTTGTAGTTGACGAGGCTTTCCGTCCGGCCCGAGTGTGAACCCGTCGCCGCGACCCAACGTGCCCAGGTGGTCATCGAACGAGTGGTTCTCCATCATGAGCACGACGATGTGCTCTATCTGCGGCATCGTGTCGACGCCGGGCGGAAGGTGCGGATACGGACGCGATCCGGGTTGGAGAAGCGATCCGTTCGGTCCGAGACCTTTGGCCGCCGTCGTGGCCGCGTAGGCTCTCGCTGCCGACGGCGGCCGCGAGACCGGTTGCGGCGAGTCCGCCAGCGACCGTGCCGGCGAGGAGCGACCGGCGGGAGAGCCGCTGCGTCCACGACGCGTCTGCCGGTTCGGGTCCTCGGTCATCGGCGTACGGTAACCGAGGACTCCTTCTCCCGTCCTTCGGGATCCGGACCGCCGGCGTGCCGCCTCCATGCGACCTTGGTCCGGGCCCGCCCGGAAGCGAAACCGCTGGTCAGGCGCCTCTGTCCGTCGCGATTCGTGAACCGGTTGGTTCGTAGGCGAGAACCAGGACGCCGCTCCGGAACTGCTGCACCTCGACCAGGCGCAGCTGCGGGATGCCGTCGAGCTCCTCGAACATGTGCACGCCTCCCCCGACCGCGACGGGCGTGAGCAGCAGGTGGAACTCATCGATCAAGTTGAGGTCCAGAAGGGCGCCATCGGGCAGTTCCGTTGCCGTACTTGACCAGGCTGAGGGTCGCGCTGATCCTTGAGCTGGGTGGCGAAGCCGAGGACATGCCCATCGATCACGGGTCGCGACAGCCACTCGCCGTTCGTAAGGTCCGCGACCGCGACGAACTTCGGGATGAGGTTCATCCTGTCGACGAACAGGCTGGACGGCATGGCCGGGTAGGCCGCGGAGAGACCCTCATAGGTCCGGCGACCTCGCAGAAGTACATCGGCCACCGCAAGCTGCGTTTCGGCGTATGCCAAGTGCTCGTCGTCGAGGTACCAGGAACGCCCAGTCCAGCGGGTCGATCTGTCCGCCGAGGCTGACGTGTGTGATCTCGACCAGCTTGCCCATCTCGTTCATCTCCGTGATCGACGTACCAGCCTGAGGAGGATCGATCCTCCGGGTAATGGTGGAGCAGTGCTCCAACCCTCGATCCATCAGGGGGGAGCTGGAGCG
>CAVSLS010000002.1:0-21421 GCA_963728845.1 uncultured Acidimicrobiaceae bacterium | reverse complement strand
CCAATCCCCACGCCGGGCGCCGGGTCGCATCGGCCTTCTGCATGTTCGGCGGTGCGCTCGCGGGAGCCGCCCTCGTGATCCACGTCCATCCCGCCTGGGCGCTCGGCGTCGCGGCCGGCATCGTGGTGTGCACCGCGTGTACTTCGCCGGCGCGGCCCCCCTCGAGCTCGGCATCGCCAAGTAGCCAAAGAGCGGGCGCTCGGTCCCGGATCAGTGCGGGCGCCCGTCCTCGAGGTAGACGCACTCGTTGCGTTCCCGCGCCTGGAGCGCGGCGCCGACGCGGCGCCGGAGCGGGCCGCTCAGCAGTCGCAGCGCCTCCGCAGGCTCGACCAGTCGCTGCTCGGACAGCTCTTCCTCCTGCAGGACGATCGACCGCAGCGTCGCTCGGGCAGGATGCCGCAGTCGAAGAGGAAGCGCAGCCCACCGGGCTTCGAGGGCCGGGGCCGGAGGAAGTCGACCGCGACGAGTCGGCCGTGCTCGACGACGAGGCCCACCTCTTCGTGCACCTCGCGGCGGCAGGCCTCCCAGGGTGTCTCGCCGTCCGCCTCCATGATCCCCCCGGGGATGGTCCAGTGCGCCTTGTAGGTGGGGTTGACGACGAGGAGCCGGCCGCCGTCGTCGAAGATGAGCGCGCCGGCCGACGCGGGACGCGCGGCAGGACGAAGGGCACCTCGTCGGTCACGCCACTCCCAGCCGCTCGAACTGCTCCTTCGGGGCCGCGACCGCCCGCAGGGCGACCCGCAGCAGCTCGACCATGTCCGCCTCGGCGGCCGTCCCCGTGAGGTTCTCGTTCTCGTCGGGGTCCTCGGACACGTCGAAGAGGAAGTCCGCGTCGACGACGTTGCGGCCCACCCAGAACGGGAGGCGGTCACCGGGCTCGAAGGGCTGCACGATGACGGGTATGTCCGATCCGGGCATGAAGTCGAGCCGGGCCCGCCGGTCGGGCGGCGGCAGCCGGACCGCATCCTCGAAGCCGTGGACGGGCATGGTCGACCACCGGTTCGACCACATGGAGAGGGGGAAATTCTCCCCGGCGGCGCCGCGGGCGTACTTGCGACGGCTGTCGGTGACCTGCACCCAGTTCCCGTACACGCCGCCGATGGCCCACTCCCGGACCTGCGATGCCAGGCCCTCCACGAGGGGACCAAGGGACACCCCATGCGCGGTGCCGGCCGGCGCGACGCCGAACACGTCGGCGATGGTGGCGTTGATGTCCACGTTGGTGGTGAGCGCCGGGCACTCGGTGCCGCCGGCGACGCCGGGCCAGTGCACGAGCAGGGGGATGTGGCCCAGCGGCTCGTACTGCATGACGCCCGGCTTGCCCCAGATGTCCTTCTCGCCGAGGTAGTGCCCGTGGTCCGTGCACACGATGACGGCCGTGTTGTCCCACAGCCCGCGCGGGACAACGCCGCGAAGACCTCGCCGACCCAGTGGTCGATCATGCTGAGCTTGGCGCCGTAGTTGGCCCGGATGTGCCGGCCCTCACGTTCGCTGAGGCGTCCCGCGGCCACCGCGCCGACGTCGTACGGGGGCCAGATGAGGATCTCGCCCTCCCAGTCGGGGTCGTAGCGCCCGAGCCACGGCTCCGGCGTGTCGAACGGTTCGTGCGGGTCGAACTCGTCGACGAACAGCAGGAAGGGCGCGTCGTCCGGGGCGCCGCGCCGCAGCCAGTCGGCCGCGGCGCGCATCGTGCGCGGGCCGGGGAAGTCCTCCTCGGCCCGGAAGAAGGTGCGTGACCGGTCGTAGGGCCGGTCGTCCGCCGGACCGCCGAGACGCTCCCAGTACCACCCGCCGCCGCGGGCGGGCAGGGCGGGCGCACCGATGTAACTGGGGTCGCGGTAGGTCCGCCACGGGTCGCCCTCGTGGCCGCGGACGTAGTCCCAGGCGCTGAAGTCGGTGTGGTAGTTCTCACCCCCGACCTCGAAGAGGTGCGGGTGGTCCGACACGAGCACGGTGGTCACCCCGGCCCGTCGCAACTGCTGGGTGATGGGCTCTTCCCAGATCTCGATCGAGCCCCACGGCCGCCACAGGAAGTCGAGCGACCCACAGAGGATGTCGTGGCGCGCCGGCATACACGGCAGCGAACCGGTGACGTGCGACGTGAACCGGACCGCCTGCTCGCGGGCGAAACGGTCGAGATGTGGCGTGTCGAACTCCGCGCCGCCGTAGCTCCCGAGCATGTGCCGGTTGAGGCTGTCGAGGAGGAGCACCACCACGTTGCGCACCGGGCCGACCGTCCCTGCGTCGCCGTTCCCCGCGGGTCCGGTGCCGGTGCGTGCAGCCACCGGGTCATGGTAGAGGCGGAGGGCGCGGTCGGCCGGCCCTCAGCGCAGCCCGCGGCACAGCGGGAGGGTGCACGTGTAGGCGGCGGCCTGATCGCCGTAGAGGCGGCGGAGCGCGAGCCGGCTCTGACCTGCCGCGTGCTGGACGACCTCGCAGGCCGCAGCCAGCTCCTCCTCGCTCGGCGCCGACACGGTGACGTAGCCGGAGTACCGGAACGAGGCATGACCTTCGGCCAGCTCCGCCTCGCGGCGAGCCAGGACCTCCGACTCGCGGGCATGCCGGGCCGTCGACACGAAGCCGCCCCGCCGGCGCAGCTCGGCATCCGCCAGGTCGGCCGTCCTCGATGCCTCCACCTTGCGCACCGCGGCATCGGGCCCGAGCGGTTCCATCACCACGGAGAAGGTCGATCGAGCCGAGCCCAAGAGGAGCGGAGCCAGGAAGTCGCTGCGCACCTCCACCCGCGGCCACTCCGCCACCCAGTACGTGACATGGAGCATGCCGTCGACGCGGACCACCGACCAGCTCTCCTCCATCGCCATGGGCCACGGGTCCTCGGGAGCCGACGCATCGCCCGGGGAACGGACGTGCGCCTCGTAGGTACGGAGCAGCTGACGGGCCAGGTCGTCCGCCGTGAGCAGGGACTCGACCTCGACATCGGCGTCGGAGAGGAGGCGGACCAGCGATCCCACCTCGCGGGCCAGCGTGGCGCACCCGACCTCGACCGACTTGGTGAGCCGCACCTGCACGGCCAGGACCACGTCGTGCGCACAGGTGCGTGAGTCCATGTCGTTCAGCAGTGCGTCGTACGAGGCGGTGCAGGCGGAGGCCGCGCCCGGCACCGCCTCGGTGACGGCATACGAGCGCACATCCTGCCCGTCGTCGGGGAACGACGCCGCGACCCACTGCACCCGGTGCACCGGGGAGCCCTCGCGGGCGAACGACGTCAGGACCGAAGCCCACGCCCCCACCCGGCGGTCCTGTTCGTCCGCGCCGAGCAGGGCGAAGCCGCGGCCCGCGCAACGAGAGCGCCGCGGTGAGGGTGCGCGTGCCGCGATCGTGCACGACACCCATGTCGTGCCAGTCGGCCCGCAGCAGCCGCACGCCGCGCAGCGCGCCCATGTGCCGGGCACCGCGCGGGCCCACCCTGCGGGCGCCCCAGCACACGGTCACCGGGAGCCATTCGTCACCCGTGCGGCCCGACACGGGCACCGTCGCCAGCGCGCCGTAGAGGACCAGGATGCCGATGGCCGCCGCCACGCCCGCCGCGTTGGGCTCCCAGCGCAGCACCAGTACGCCGAAGACCAGGCCGACCGCCACGCTGACGATCTGGCCCGCCCGCCATCCCGCCAGCGCGCCGCCGCGCTCGCGCGGGCCGAAACGGTAGCGCGTCGCGCTGTCTTCGGACGCAGCGCTCACCCGGCGTCCCCGCCCTCGCCCGGCGGCCACGCAGGCGGCAACGAGACGATGCGCGGGCCGTGGCCGTCGTCGCCCATGTAGTAGCGCAGCTGTCCCGCCTCGACCTTCCCGATCAGGCTGCGGCCGGGCGGGACACCCTCCCACTTCCACGCATCCTCGGGTGTCGCCGGGCCCGTCGCCGCCGCCCCGTGCTCCGTCCCACCGGCCGCGCCGTCGTCGGGTCCCGACGACAGGATCGGCTTGGGTCCCTTGGGGGTCGGGACCACCCCGCGCGCGACGGCATCGTCGTAGGCACGCATCGAGTCGGAGTCGCCCTCGGCGAGGCCGACCGCCCCGGGGCCCTCGGCGTCCGCCGAACCGGCTCCCTGCGTCTGCGTCGCCCCACCGAGGGCCGCGCCCCTGGTGGCGGCCGGTCCTGCCGGCGCGGTCTGGGCGAGCAGGCGCGCGTCACCCAGCGCCTCGAGTCCCTCGTTGAGGACGTGGCCCACGGCGGAACGGGGCAGCCGCGTCATGGCGGCCGTCCCTCTCGATCGCAGCCCGTCGAGATGGGCGACGGCACCGGTCTCGACCGCGGGAATGAGGCGCAGGATGGCGAAGGGGACGAAGGTGGCCATGACCAGGAGCGCGCCCCCGGCCAGCACGGCGGAGAACCCGGCACCATGGGCGCCCGTGCCGGCGGTGCCCGACGAGACGGCACCGGCGGCCAGGCTCAGCGTGGCCACGATGACGAACTTGGAGAGGATCAGCGCCGCCAACGTCTCGACGAGCCGGCGGCACCAGTGCGACACGGCGGGCCACACCAACGTGGCCAGCGCGAGCGGCAGGAAGAGCACCGCGACATAGACCGCCGCCGCCCGGATCAGCAGCTCGATCCACAGGACGAACGCGGCCACGGCGACGAGCAGTGCGACGAGCAACAGGACGAAGCTGGCGATGGTCGGGTCCGTCGCGGCGGCGACGAGTCCCGTCGTGACGCCGGTCAGCAACGAGCTCACGTCGGCACCGGAGCCGCCCGCGATGGCCATGCTCATGGCGTCGGTGACCGACAGGCTCAAGACGACGACCTGGATCGCCACCGCCGCGAGCAACAACGCGAGCGGGAGCTGCACGAGGAAGGTTCGCACGAGCTGTCCCGCGTCCTGGCGGACCACGGCCTGCAGCGTCGAGGCGAGGAGCATGGGGAGGATGACGACGCCGGCCAGCGCCGTCATCTGGCCGTAGTGGGCGCGGAACCAGGTGGCCCCGACGTCCACCGTCGTGGTCGACACGAGCACGTCGCCGATCTGGCCCAGCAGCCACTCGGCGCCGCTCGCCACCCACTGGCTGATCCCGTTGAGGACCGACTCGAAGCCCGAGGCCGCGATGGAGCCCCCGATGCTCCCGACCTGGCAGACGGGGTTGAGAGCGTCGAGACCGGTGCAGCCGGCGGCCAGCATCTCCGGGAGGGGGCCGGACGATCAGTGCAGGTTGGTGCCGGTGTGGAAGAAGAAGTTGACGATCGGCGGTGCCGCACCGATCAGCAGCGCGGCGAGACCCGACACCAGCACGGCCCGGCGCCCGACGAGCGACTGCTGGTAGTTCTGGGCGTGGATCCCCAGGGCCCAGGCGGCGGCGCCGACGAGCAGGCCGGCCAGCGCGGCGATGAGGGCCCACGCACCGAGCCCGTTGGTCAATTCCTGCAGGGTCCCCCCACCGGGCAGCGCATTCACGCTCGGGTTCAGCGAGACATCGGCCAGGTGCCACACGACCATTGGTGTCCTCCGTGGTGAGGTCCGGCGCCGGGACCTCCGGTGCCGCCGTTGCCCTGAGAACGGTTCGTGCGCCGGGGTGATGTCACCCGTTTCCCCAGACTCCCTGGTCCACGGTTCGCATCAAACGGATCCGCTCAGAGATTGGGAAATTGTCCCGCCCTCTTTGCCAGGATCTCCCGCGTCTTTGACCAGCCAGCTCAGGCTCACGGAATGCATGTCATGCCCGTCTGGGTCGCACGTTGACCGAGCGGGAGACTTTGCTACATTTCTCATTCGCCCCGCGTGAAGGATCTTTGGTCACAGACCCCCAACGGCTACCACAACGACTGAGCACCAGTGCAGCGGTCGTCATCACTTGCACCCGAGAACAAGCCTTGAACATCAGGGGTGCTGGCCTGATCCCTCGGAGGAGGTGATGGACATCTCAACGAGTGCACGTGGGGCCAGATCGACTGAGGATGCCGATCAGGGCGAGCTGAAGACCGAGCAAGACCCATCATCGGCCACGAGGAACGGAGATTTCCTCGCTGCATTCGTTGCGCGCAACAGGCTGACCGTCGCACTCATTGCCAGCGTCGTGCTCGTCGTGGTTCTTACTCCGATTGGTTCGATTGCACCAATCCCAAGCGGAGACAACAGTTGGCATGCTGCGCTGGCGATGGCGTTCAACCAAAACGTTCAGTTCGGTCCCGACGCAATCTTCACATACGGACCTTTGGGGTTTCTCGAATTTCCGCAGCTCTACTTCACATCCACGTTCATCTTCGCCGAACTGTATGTCATTGCGATCCATATCCTCTTCTTTGCCGCGCTCTACTGGTCCCTTTCTCGCTCGTTCGGGAAGGGATGGGCCATAGTTCTCGCCACTGCGGGAACGTGGGGTGTCGCCGCTGCTCTTCTGGCCACTCCGCAGGGTGTCGTGCCCGCTTCTCCGGGTCTCATCTTCGTTGGCGGTCCCGTACTGATCTGGTGTTGCGCGCTGGTTCGAGGCGACCTCAGCGAACGCGTAAACAAGGTCATGCCCTACCTCTTGGGAGCCGGCACCGCATTGCTGTTTCTCGTTGAGACGAACATGGCCGTGTTGGTCGGTGCGCTCTCGGTGATCGCTCTGCTCGTGGCAATAGGCCAGCGGCTGTTTCGCTTGTTCGCCTTCGTCTCTAGCAGCGTGATCCTCTTTGTGGTCTTCTGGATCATTGACGGTCAAGCGGTCGCCAACATCGGAAGCTACCTCCATGGATCGGAACAGATCACTTCTGGGTACACCGCAGCGATGTCAGTCGAGAACGCCGCTACCTGGCAGTACCTTGCGGCTTTCGCCCTCGCCATCTTGGTCGGTTCGATTGTCTATTTCGCCTCACCAAGGCCTACCTTCCACCTCACCTGGGCTCCGATGATCCTTGTCACCGTCTTTCTGTTCTCCACGTTTAAAGAGACTTTCGTCATTCACGGTCCGGCCCATCAAGGCATTGCGTTTGCTGCCTGTCTCGTTGCGCTGCTGGCCGTTCCCGTGACGGCAAGCATCCGGCTACCGGTCGTTTGGGCCTTGATTCTCACGAGCGTCGCACTCGTCGCCGTGAACGGGTTCGACTCAACGTTCAATGCCCTCAGAAGCGGGATGGACACGAGCGTTCGAGTTCCCGCGACGATGCTGTCGCCCGCTCGTCGGGTCGCGGAGATGCAGACCGTCCGCGAGCAGATCCACCAAGGCTACTTCCCTGGGTTTGCACTCGGCCCCACGACGGTCGGCTTGGCCCGCGGCAAGACCACCTATATCCAAGACGGGCAAGCCGGGGTCTCCTGGGCCTATCCCTCGTTGATATGGAAGCCGCTACCGGTCCTGCAGGAGTATTCGACCTACACACCCTATTTGGATCGGTTGAACGCAGACTTCATCGCCTCCAACAATGGTCCAGAGCGGATACTGCGTCCGCCGTCCAGTGCAATTGATCCCAAGTTCCTGCGTTCGAATCCCCCGACGCGGTGGTCTCCGTGATCTGCCACTATTCGCAACTTGGTGCCTCGTCGTCGTGGCAGGTCCTCGGAAGGGTCTCGGACCGTTGCGGTTCGATGCACCAGATCTCGGTCGTCCACAGCCGGATCGGTCAAACCATCGGGGTGCCACAGCCGACTCGACCGGATGAGGCGATCATTGCCCGGGTGACGTCGATCCCGTTGCCACTCATCACAGCGCCATTGTCGTTCCTGTTCAAGACCAGTTCAATGAACATCCGGGTCAACGACAACGTCGTGCTCCATCGCTTCATCGTCGCAACTGCCGCCCAGCCGCACCTGATGATCCAACCGAAGGACCTCGGTTACTCCTGTCCGTTCTCCTATCAGCCCATCGATCGATTCTCGATCATCGGTGGGGGAGACAGTGCAGGAACAACTGGGGTGGTCGTCACGTTCTACTCGATGCCGGTGACTCCTGCGGGTGGCAGTTCCTCCTCGTGTGATGCGGGGAACCCCTCAACTGCCGGCGACCACAAACGTTGACTGGTCACTGCGAGTACAAAGAGAGTAAAACCGTGATGAACCAGCGGGTTGAGATCAACCCATAGCGACCGTCGAGGACCGACCGGCTGAAGCCCGTCAATCCGTTCCCGTCGTCGACGATCCAAAGACGACGTGGCAGCACTTTTAGAGCTCCGGGATTCAGGACCAGATCAACACCGTCGGGGTCACTCTGCTGCACGCCGACCTCGGGCCACAGAGCGACCCTCCGTCCGTCTCTGGCGAGGTAGTACTCGACGGCGGTAGTCAGATCGTGGTCGTGCAGGACGATCGCGTCCCCAGGTCGCGCGTGCTCGGCCACGTAGAGCGCCAAGCCGGGAAGGTCTGCGTAGACGGTCGATGCACTCGTCCAATAACTCAACGACAGAATCGCCATGACCACTGCTCCCACGACAGCCAACCCTTTCCCGCGGGGCTGCCGTTGCCCGCCGGGCGTTGCGATGCGGTGTCGGCCATGTACGAGCTGGACGATTCGGCCAGAGACGAGGCCGAGGAGCAGGGCAAGACCCGGAGACGACGCAGTCGCGTAGCGGTCCACGAACACCGGATGGACGACCGATATGGCGACGAGGAGCAGCGTGGGAAGTACGGCCCACCCGAAGGACAGCGCCAGCCAATCGCGATCGCGATCGAGAAGCTCCAACCACATTGCGCGACCCCCCTGATACCAGAGGTAACGGGGAACCAGCAGCGCAATGATCGCGACAATCAACAATGCAACGTCGTAGAGATTCCCTATGGCCGGGCCCCTTGCATTCTCAAGACGAGTCGCAAACGGGAGCGAGGCGATCCAGGACACTTGTCCCCGCTGTCCGACGGTCACAGCGGCGAATGTCACCGTGACAAGGACCATCGTGCCGACCGGCCCGGCCATGGCTCGGAGGCGTTCGGCAAGGCGCTGCGGCCGCGCAAGCAGTACGGCGAACACCATTGCGATGGGGGCGAGGACCGCGAAGATCTGCAACAGTGCAGTGGCGATGCCGAGCAGGCTGAACAGCCAGAGCCGGCTGCGCCGACCGTCCTCCAGCCACTTCACGAGAACCGCCGCGCACAGCGTGGCGCTCAGCGCTGTCAGCTCGTAGGGACGCGCGCTCAACGCTTTTTCGATCATGAGCGTGTTCGTTGCGGCAAGGACAGAGGCGATGATGCCGCACCATCGTCCGCCGATTTGCAGGCCTATTCGGCCGACCAGAATGACGACGGCGCCAAACGCAAGGAGCGAAGGGACGTGTGCCCATTCGATGCTGAATGAGACCAGCAGCCAGAAATGCAGCAGCACGTAGTAAGGCAACAGCACCAGATCTTGATGTTGGGATTGAGCCCACAGGTCGGACCACGGCAATTGGGCTGAGTAGAGGGACGTACCTTCGTCTTGGTAGATGGAGGCCCCGAGCCAAGGAACCAACCCGATCATGGCGATCAAACCCACGCCCGTAACCGCCCAGCTCCCGAAGCGGTCGTTGACCTGCGTCTGCAGGCGGTTTGGGCCCAGGACCGATTCCCCCTGGGCGACCCCTTCGCTCTGCTCGCTTATGGTCAACGTTGCGTCTCCACTCGTCAGCGAGGCGACAAACGGCCGGCGTCCCTCGCCTTCGGGCCCCTGATGCTCGGCCATCAGCCGCAGAGGACGGGACGGGTGATTCGCCAGCTGGTCGAGGCCTGCATCTGCTCGTGCGGCTCGTACATTACCTTCGACTCGGTCTGTACAAGCTGGCGATGGTCGGGTCAGCCGCGGCGGCGGCGAGTCTCGTGGTGAGGTCCGGCGCCGGGACCTCCGGTGCCGCCGTTGCCCTGAGAACGGTTCACGAAGGGAGGATGATTCGCCTCACTTCCATTTCCGGCTGAGGCCGAACAGCTCCTGCGCATACCCGCGCACCGACACCGCCGACATCAGGATCTGGTACACGAAGAGGAAGGCGACCAGGGCCAGCACATTCTTGCGCACACGCAGCCCCAGGGGCTTGAACACGTCGCGCCACTGCCGCCGGAACAAGAAGGCATACGCCAACACGGTGAGCGGGACCACCGCGATGGTCATCGGCCCCACCAGCCAGTAGTAGCCGAAGCAGGCCAGGACCAGGCCGGGCACCCAGGCCAGCACGTAGGCCGTGTCGAGGAAGGGAATGGCCAGGTCGATGCCGGTGAGCACACGGGCCATGCGCCGCGGCTGGTGCCACGGTGGCACCGTCCGCAGCCCCTCGATCATCCCCCGGGCCCAGCGCGAGCGCTGGCGGGCGAACGTCCGCAGGTCCTCGGGCGCCGAGGTGAACGCCACCGAGAGCGGCTCGAAAAAGACCCGGCGGTTCGTGCGGAGCAGCTTCCAGGTGAGCACGATGTCCTCGCCGATGGCGTCGGGCCACCCGCCGAGGTCGCGCACCGCCTGCGTCTCGTACAGGCTGAATGCCCCCTGGGCCACCAGCGTCCCCTGGTAGAGACCCTGCATCCGCTTCACCGAGGCGATGCCGAGGAAGTAGTCCCACTCCTGGACCCTCGCCCAGAAGCTCGATCGGCTGTTGCGCACCAGCACACTGCCCGCCACGGCGACGACGTCGCTCGGCGACGACTGGTAGCGGGCGACCAGCAGGCGCACCGCGGAGCGGTGCAGCAGCGTGTCCGCATCGACCGTGATGACCAGCGGCGTCTCGACGGCCGCCAAACCAGTGTTGAGGGCGTTGTTCTTGCCCGGCGTCGTCTCCGTCAGCACCGACAGGTCGAGCCCCACGGCCTCGGCCCGCTGCCAGCGCGATGGCCGCGGTGTGGTCGGTGGAGCCGTTGTCGACCAGGATCACGCGGTAGAGGCCGTCGTAATCCTGCTCCGCCAGGTAGTCCACCGTCTCCCCGATGCCCGCGGCCTCGTTCCGGGCGGCGACGACCACGGTCACCCCGAGGGTCGGATGCTCGACGGTCAGCCGGGGCTGGCGGTCGAGCACGAGGCTGGCCAGCAGGAACGAGACGAGCGCACCCGGGATGAACGCCAGCAGCGTGATGAGGACGATGGAGGCGGGCAGCCCGATGTAGCCGGCGGTGTCGCGGATCCACGGGAGGGCCAGCCACACCGAGAACGACACCCACAGTGCCGCGAAGGCGGCCGCCACCGCGAACTTGATCCTGACCGCGACGTAGAAGCGCGGGGAGCTCTCTTCGGGATCGGGGCGGTAGGAGAGCTGCATGCCCCCGGACACGGTCCCGGCCGGCGGGTCCTGGGCCGGCGCCGTGGGCGGCGGCTCGCCGGGACGGTCGCGGCCGGAGGGGTCGCCACCCGCATGGATCATCTGTGCCGTCATCGTGGGTCCCCCCCTCCCCCAGAGCCAGCGTGACGGGGCCAGCGTGACAGGGCCAAGGTCGAATTCGGGTTCCCGACCGGTGGCGGGTGCGTCGCCCCTCGGCCGGCCGGCCCCGGTGAAACGTCCTGCCCGGGGACGGGGGAACCGGCGCCCGCCCGCCGCGCCGCCCGGACACCCGGCGGGGAGGTCGCCCCGCGCTCCCCAGCCCTGTCATATTGGGGGCGTGCCGCCGTTCCCCCCCGCGGAGATCAATCTGAGCCAGTCGCAGGAGATCGTCTTCATCGCGGGTGCCGTGGCCGTCTGCCTGCTGGTGGGATTGGCGGCAGCCCTGCTCGGACGGCGTTCGGGGCGTCGCGCCATCTCCCAACGGCTCGCCTCACTCGGGACCCGGCTCGGGCTCGATCCCCCCGAGGACGAGTACAACATCGAGACCTCCCTGTCCTACCTGGAGCAGGTCACCGGCGGGGCGGCCCAGGCGGTCACCGAGTCCAGCTCCGACGCCATCCGCCTGCGGCGCTCGCTCGACACCCTCACCCAGGGTGTCGTCCTGTGCGACGAGAACGGCACGGTGATCTACCGCAACGGGCGCGCCAACGCGCTGATGGTCAGCCGCCACGGCGACGCCCTGGCCGCCCAGGCGGTGACCGAGGTGCTCGAGGACGCGTGGCACCAGGGATCGGCCGAGCGCACCCTCGACCTGTACGGACCGCCCCGGCGCACGCTGCAGGTGCGCGCCCGCCAGATCGACGACGGCCGCCGGCCCCTCGGGGTGATCGCGCTCATCGAGGACGTCTCGGAACGCCGCCGGCTCGAGGAGATCCGGCGCGACTTCGTGGCCAACGTGAGCCACGAGCTCAAGACGCCGATGGGCGCGCTGGGCCTCCTCGCCGAGACCCTCGTCTCGGAGCCCGACCCCGACGTGGCACAGCGCCTCGCCGGCCGCATCCACAACGAGGCGTTCCGGGTGAGCCGCATCATCGACGACCTGCTCGACCTGTCGCGCATCGAGTCGGAGGAGGCCCCGCCGCGCGAGCCGGTGCTCGTGAACCTCGTGATGGCGGACGCCATCGAGCGGGTGCGGGCCACGGCCGACCAGCGCGGCCTCGAGATCGTCCTCCACGAGCCCTCCCCGCCGGTCGCCGTCATGGGGGACCGGCGTCAGCTCGTCTCGGCCATGCACGCACTGCTCGAGAACGCGATCACATACTCCTACGACAACTCCAAGGTGGTCGTGACGGGCACGGTGCAGCGCACCCATCCCAACCACGAGCACCCGTTGGTCGGGACCTCGGCCGTGACGAGCGGCGAGGGCCGCGCCTGGGACGCCCCCGCGACCGGGGAGGTGCCCGGGGTGCCCGCAGGCGAAACGCCGGGCTCCGGGAGACACGCGGCGGAGGCACGGGGCGCGGCACGGGCCGACAGGGACGGCATCGTGGAGCCGGTCTTCACGCCCGAGATCCTCGATCAGTACACGGCGCCCGACGAGGCCGGGACCTCGGGCGCGGCGGCGACCGGCACCACGGCACCGGCACCCCCGGTCCCCCTCGAAGGGGATGCCGCCGGGACGGTTCCGGCGGAGACACCGGCGGCGGCGCCGCCCAATTGGCGGATCGAGGAGCGCGACAACGTGCGCCTGTCCGTGCAGGACCACGGCATCGGGATCCCCGCCCGGGACCTCGACCGCATCTTCGAGCGCTTCTACCGGGTCGACCACGGCCGCAGCCGCGACACCGGCGGTACCGGCCTCGGCCTCTCGATCGTGCGTCACGTCGCCAACAACCACCAGGGTTGGGTCGACGTCGAGTCCCGCGAGGGCGAGGGATCGACCTTCACCCTCGTCCTGCCCATTCAGGCGGAGCGCGTCGCGTGAGCAAGGCCGGCACCAGCAAGGCGACCGGGCGCAAGGGCGGGCGCACGACGACGGGCGAAGGCCCGGTCAAGGTCCTGTTGGCCGAGGACGAGGAGTCCTTCATCGAGGCGCTCATGATCGGGCTGTCCAACGAGGGGTTCCGGGTCACCGTGGCCCGTGACGGCAGCGAGGCGCTGCAGCTCTTCGAGGAA
The DNA here is from genome assembly GCA_963728845.1 of uncultured Acidimicrobiaceae bacterium. Taxonomy (GTDB): domain Bacteria; phylum Actinomycetota; class Acidimicrobiia; order Acidimicrobiales; family RAAP-2; genus Bog-473. The sequence continues at coordinate 8,112 of CAVSLS010000002.1, read as the reverse complement.
ACGGCGCCTGACATCCTCCTCCTCGACCTCATGTTGCCCAAGCTGTCGGGGATCGACGTGTGCCGCACCATCCGGGCGCGCTCGCAGGTCCCCATCATCATGGTGACGGCGAAGGGCACCGAGATCGACACGGTGGTCGCGCTCGAGGTCGGAGCAGACGACTACGTCACCAAGCCCTACCGCCTGCGCGAGCTGGTGGCCCGCATGCGGGCCGTGCTGCGGCGGACCCCCGGCGGCCCCGAGTCCTCCGACGGGTCCGGTGCCATCGAGTTCGGCAGCGACGGCACCTGGGAGTCGAACGGGATAAAGGTCGATTTCGACCAGCGGCGCGTGTTCGTGCGCGGCGAGGAGGTGCACCTGCGCCGCAAGGAGTTCGAGCTCCTGCGCCTGCTGGTCGAGAACTCCGGGCGGGTGTTGACCCGTGACGTCCTGATCGACCGCGTGTGGGGCACCGACTACATCGGCGACACCAAGACGCTCGACGTCCACATCAAGCGGTTGCGTTCCCGCATCGAGGCCGACCCCTCGACGCCGGTGCTCATCACCACGGTCCGCGGCGTCGGCTATCGCTTCGCGGCTGCTGCCAGCTGAGGTCCACCCGGCGTCCCGCTCCGGGTCGCTCCGGGTCGCTCCGGGTCGCTCAGACCGTGAGGCGCTCGAAGTCCTCCGGGACGGTCACGCCCCCCATGGAGCCCGTGTCGACCTGCTCGCCGAGATGGGTGAGGATCAGCTGCACGCCGGGGTGGGCGGCCCGCAGCGCGCGAATGGCGTCCTCGTCCATGTGGCTGGGCCGGGCCCCGGGCGGTACGTGGCGCCCGTTGCACTCGACCACGAGCACGTCGGCCGCGCGCGCCAGCTCGCTCAGCCCGTCGCACGGCGTGGTGTCGCCCGAGTAGGCGACGACCTGGTTGCCGCGGTCGAACAGGTAGCCGTAGCAGCGCAGGTACGGGACGTGATCCACCTCGACCGCCCGGAAGCGCAACGGCCCGGCCTCCTGCCAGGTCCCGTCGACCTCAATGAAACGCAGGTCCAAATTCGCCCGCGCCATCTCGGTCACCGATTGCACGGCACCGGCCACGTTCATGTTCTCCAGGTGCGCCTCGATACCCGGTGGCCCCGCCACGTACAGCGTGCGGCCACCGCCGGGTTCGGCCGCCGCCTGGAGGAAGAACGGCCATCCGAAGCAATGGTCGGCATGGAAGTGCGAGACGACGATCACCTCGATGCCGTCGACCTCGAACCCGCAGCGCCGCAGGTGCGGCAGCGCGATGGGAGACGGCTCCACCAGCACGGATGCGTCCATCACGAAGCTGTTCCAGTAGCGCCCCGGGGGGGCCAGGAAATTGCCGGTCCCCAAGAAGGTGAGCTCGGTCACGACGTGTCGACCAGGGCCAGGAAGGAAGCGACCAGGAGCGGGTCCCCCTCGACGATGCAGTCCGCCACCGGGAGGCGTCGGTACAGCATCAGCACCAGGTCGGACGCCGTCCCGCTGACCTCGGCCTGCCTCCGGCCCGGCCCACCGCCGGCGACCCGCCAGCTCCCTCCCGTGTCGGTGGCCCGCAGCGTCACCACGCCCGGCACGGCGTCGGCCGAGGACCCGAGCACGACCTCGAGGAACTCGGCCACCCCGTCGTCCGCCACGTCCCGGCGGAGCGGGTCGGGCGACGCCGCGACGGCTTCGGCGTCCCAGGTGTGCACCGCGATCTCCTGCACCTGGTGTCGGGCCACCGCTCCCGCCGTCGCCGGCTCTCCCCACCAGGTCCAGCACGGCGCGGCCGGCCCCGCTGCCTGCAGCGCGTCGCACAGGGACGCGGTGGCCTGGCGCAGCCATCCCGCCAGGACGTCGTCGGTCGGAGGGGCCACCTCGCCGGGCCACGGGCCGTCGGGGTTGCCCGCTCGCACGTTCTCGGCCCAGAAGCGCTGCACCCTGCCGACGTGGTGGGCCAGGTCGCGCAGGTTCCACTCGGGGGTGCTCGGCACGGTCGCATCGAGCCCCTCCGAACCCCGGCGTTCGATGGCGCCGGCGAAGCGCACGCTCGCTTCCCGGATCGCCTCGAGGGCCCAGGCCAGGCGGTTCGCAGCGGTTCCCAGACCCTCCGCGGCCGTCACCCGGACCCAGCCTCCGCGGCGGGGGGGTGTCTCGCCAAACCGTAAACGAGATCGTTGATAGTTTCCAGAGACCTCACCCCTCGGGAGCCGGTCACGCGGACCCGCCCCTCCGCACGGACAGGGAGGGGAGGGCGGTGTCTCGCAAAACTGTAAACGAGATCGTTGACAGTTTTCAGAACCCTCGCCCCTCGGGCAGCCGCCACCGTCATGGCGCCTTGAGCAACAGCTCCCCGCCGAGGTACGGCGCCAGGCACTCGGGGAGCATGACCGTCCCGTCGGCCTGGCGGCCGTTCTCCACCAGGGCGGCCCAGATCCGCGGCCAGGCGAGCGCCGAGCCGTTCACCGTGTGGACGAGCTGCAGCGGGCCCCCCCCGGCCGGGCGGAAGCGGACGTTGGCCCGCCGGGCCTGGTAGTCGCGGAACCAGCTGACCGAGCTGACCTCGAGCCAGCGGTCCACCCCCGGCGCGTAGGCCTCGAGGTCGAAGGTACGCGCCGACGAGCCGCTGAGGTCCCCGGTGCACAGGTCGAGCACCCGGTAGGGCAGCTCGAGCTCCTGGAGCATCGCCTCCGCCCGCCGCAAGATGTCGTGCTGCGCCTCCAGAGCACCCTCGGGCGTGGCGTAGGCGAACAGCTCCACCTTGTCGAACTCGTGCACGCGCAGCAGCCCGCGGGTGTCGCGCCCGGCCGAACCCGCCTCGCGGCGGTAGCAGGCCGTCGACGCGGTGAAGCGCAACGGCAGCTGCGCCTCCTCCAGGATCTCGCCCCGGTGCATGGAGGTGAGCGGCACCTCGGCCGTCGGGATCAGCCACAGGTCGTCGCGCTCGACGTGGTAGGCGTCGTCGGCGAACTTGGGCAGATGCCCGGTCGAGGTCATCGTCTCGGTGAGCACCACCGTCGGCGGGCGGATCTCCTCGTAGTCGGGCGAGTGGCGGTCGATGGCGAACGCCGTCAGCGCGCGGAACAGGCGCGCCCCCGGCCCGCGGTAGAGCGGGAACATGGAGCCGGCCAGCCGCGCCCGCGCTCCATGTCGAGCAGTTGCAGGGCCTCGCCGATCTCCCAGTGCGGCACCTGTTGGTGGTCCGCCCGGCCGGGTTCCGGGCGCCCGAGGTCCCGCCCCGGCCACCACCGCCGGATCTCGACGTTGTCGACCTCGCCCTCCCCGTCGGGCGCGTCCTCGGCCGGGATGTTGGGGAGGAAGAGCAACCCGGTGCGCACCTGCTCCTCCGCCGCGTCCGCCTCGGCGGCGGCGGCGCGCTCGTCTTCACCGAGGGTGCGGCTGCGGGCGCTGAGCTCGGCGGCCCGGGCGTCGTCGCCCTCCTCCTTGGCCTGCCGGACCTGACGCGACAGCTCCTTGACCTCGGCCCGCATCGCCTCCGCGCCCCGCAGCCGGTCCAGGCGCGCCACGTCGGCCTCGATCACCGCGTCCACCTCGGTCTGCCTGCACGCCGCGCCGAGCCAGCGCAGCCTTCACCCCGTCGGGATCCTCACGCAGCACCCGGATATCGATCATCCCTGCTCAAAGTAGCCTGCGACGCCGTGCCGTCCGTCGAGGTCAGGGGTCTCACCGTGCGCTACGGAGCCGGGATGCCCCCCGCGGTGGACGGGATCGATCTCTCCGCCGCACCCGGCGAGGTGCTCGTCGTGCTCGGACCCAACGGGGCGGGCAAGACGTCGACGATCGAGACGCTCGAGGGCTACCGGCGGCCCGCCGCCGGCGCGGTGCGCGTCCTCGGGCTCGACCCGATCGGCGACCACGCCGCCCTCACCGGCCGCATCGGCGTCATGCTCCAGCGCGGCGGCGTCTACCCGATGCTCGGTCCGCGCCGGGTCATCGACCTGTTCGGGCGGTACTACCCCGACCCGCGTGCCACCCGACGAGCTGCTCGACCTCGTCGGCCTGCGTGCCGTCGCCGCCACGCCCTGGCGCCACCTCTCGGGCGGCGAGCAGCAACGCCTCTCCCTCGCCCTGGCGCTGGTCGGGCGGCCCGAGGTGGCGTTCCTCGACGAGCCCACGGCGGGCGTCGACCCCGAGGGCCGCATCGCGGTCCGCGGCGTGGTGGGCGGCCTCAGGGCCAGAGGCGTGTGCGTCGTCCTCACCACGCACGAGCTCGCCGAGGCGGAGAGGATCGCCGACCGCATCGTCATCTTGTCGTCGGGCCGCATCGTGCTCGAGGGGACGCCGCACGACCTGACCGCCGGGAGCGCCGGCGCACCGGGCGCCGCTCGGCCGGTCGTCACCTTCGGGGCGCGACCGGCTCTCGACACGGGCGCGCTCGCCGAGGCCGTCGGTCCCGGGACCGTCGTGACCGAGACCACCCCCGGGCGCTACCGCGTCGAGGCCACGGACCGGCCGACGCCCGCCGTCACGGCCGCCGTCGCCACGTTCCTGGCCGACCGCGACACCACCCTCACCGATCTCGTGGCGGGCAGGAGCCTCGAGGACGTCTACTTCGAGGCGGTCGGCGCGGCCGCTGCCCTGACCGGCGACGACCCGGCCGAGCCGACGCGGCCACGCCGGAGCCGGGACGGGGGCCGGCGGCCGTGAGCACGGCCACGGGCGCCCTGCGCCCGCTCACCGCCCAGACCGGTGCGGAGATCTCCATGACGCTGCGCCGCGGGGAGACACTGCTGCTGACCCTCGGCATCCCCGTCGTGTTCCTCCTGTTCTTCTCGAAGGTGTCCGTCGTGTCCACGCCCACGGTGACACCCGCCGACTTCTTCGTGCCCGGCATCCTCTCCCTGGCCGTCATGTCGACCGCCATGGTCTCCCTCGGCATCGCCACCGGCTTCGAGCGCGGCTACGGCGTGCTCAAGCGCCTCGGCTCGACCCCCCTCGGCCGCCCCCGGCTGCTGGGCGCCAAGATCGTCACCATCGTCGCCGTCGAGCTCGTGCAGGCGGCGGTGCTCCTCCCGGTCGGGCTCGCCCTGGGCTGGAACCCCGGCGGGGACGCCACCGCCATGGTGGCCGGCGCGCTCGGCGCCATCCTGCTCGGCTCGGCCGCCTTCGCCGGCATCGGCCTGCTCATGGCCGGGACCCTGCGGGCCGAGGTCAACCTGGCCGCGGCCAACGGCCTCTACCTCGTCCTCCTGCTCCTGGGCGGCATGATCGTCCCGCTCGCCAAGCTGCCGGGCGGCCTGGCTTCGTTCGCCAAGCTGCTCCCCGCCGCGGCGCTCTCGACGGCGCTGCACGCCACCTTGGGCACCGGCAGTGCCGTGCCCGCCGAGTCGTGGATCGTGCTCGCGGTCTGGGCCGTCGCCGCCCCGGCGGCGGCCGCGCTCACGTTCCGCTGGGAATGAGGGCCCGCTCGTCGGCGGTGAACGACGAGGGCGTGAGCACCGCCCCGGCTACGACCTGGCTGATGGTCCCGTCGCCCTTGACGAAGACCGTGTAGGGATCGCCGTGGAAGTCGAACGTGCCCTCGGTGATCGTCACGTTGGGGTCGTAGGCCACCGGGAAGCGCACGCCCGAGCTCTTGATGAACGACTTGGCGTCCGACGTGGAGTCCTCGCTGTCGACCCCGAGGACGCGGATCTTCGACAGCTGGCCACCCGCTCTGTCCTGCTGGCGCACGGCCGCCGCCAACGGGGGCAGCTCCTGATGGCAGCTGGCGCACCAGTTGCCGAAGAACAGCACGACGGTGGGCGTCCCTCGCCCTCCCCCGCCGGCCGCCACGGCCACGTCGCTCGGCCCTACCGGTCCGATGTTGGCCGCGCTGAACGACGGCACCTGGTCGCCCGGCTGCGGCTGGCCCCCCGAGCCCCCCGATGATCCCGTGCCGTGACCGGAGCCGATGCTCGTGAACAGGCCGATGCCGAGGGCGACAGCCAAGACGACGCCGACCACCAGGAAGATCTTGCGCGGCCTGCGCGGCGCCGGCCCGGACCCCGGCGCAGGCGGCGCCGACGGATCGGGGGGTGCTGCGTCGGTCATCGCGCGGGGAGGTTAGTGAAGGTACGCCCTGATCAGTACGTCGCCCGCCATGGCCACGAAGAGCACCGTGAGGTAGGTGATGGAGTAACCGAAGACCTTCATCGCGTCGCGCCCGGTCACCTGGCCGTTCTGGGCCAGTCCCCACAGCCGGGTCGCGAGGTAGAGGAACCCCGCACCGAGCACGGCGGCGGTGAGCATGTAGATCCAGCCCAGGTGGGCCACCGGACCCAACAAGAAGGACACCGCGACCAGCGCCACCGTGTAGTACACGATCTCGGTCGTCGTCCGCTTCATGGATGCGACCACCGGCAGCATCGGCACGTCGGCCGCTGCGTAGTCCTCCTTGTAGCGCACCGCCAGGGACCAGAAGTGCGGCGGCGTCCAGATGAAGATGATGGCGAACATCACCACCGGCGCCCACGCCAAGCGAGTCGGTGACGGCGGCCCACCCGACCAGGACGGGCACCGCCCCCGCCGCGCCCCCGATGACGATGTTCTGCGTGGAGCGGCGCTTGAGCCACAGCGTGTAGACGAAGACGTAGAAGAGGGTGGCCGAGATGGCCAGGACCGCCGAGAGCAGGTTGACGGCCAGCCACAGCTCCACGAAGGCGGCGACCTCGAGGGTCAGGGCGAAGACCAGCGCCGCGGTGGGCGTCATGGCGCCCGTCACCAGCGGGCGGTTCTTGGTCCGCTTCATCAGGCGGTCGATGTCGCGGTCGACGACCATGTTGATGGCGTTGGCGCCGCCGGCGGCCAGCGCCCCGCCGGCGAGCGTGGCCGCCATCAGCCAGACCGGGGGCAGCCCACGCTGCGCCACCACCATGGTGGGGAGCGTCGTGACCAGCAGCAGCTCGATGATCCGTGGCTTGGTCAGGGCGACATAGGCCCCGACGGTCGACCACGACCACCGGGCTCGCCGGACTGGGAGGGCGGGTGCCTCAATGGACATGCGGACGACAGCCTACGACCGGGGCACGCCCGGGACCAAGCGGCAGCCCCGGTACGCTTGGGCCGAGTGTCGCGGCGCCGTACCCCCACCGTCTCGCCCTCGCTGAGCCACCGGCTCAATGTCCTGGCCCTGGTCCTGACCGCCCTCATCGTGGTCACCGGCGCGGCGGTCCGCCTGACCGGATCGGGCCTGGGGTGCAGCGACTGGCCGGAGTGCTCGGTCGGGCACCTGACACCGGCGCTGCAGTTCCACGGCCTGGTCGAGTTCGGCAACCGCCTCGTCACCGTCGTCGTCACCGTCGCCGTGGCGGCCGCCTTTCTCGGCGCCATCTTCCGTGCCCCTCGCCGGCGCGACCTCGTCTGGCTGAGCGGAGGCCTGGTGGCCGGCGTGCTGGCCCAGGCCGTCCTCGGCGGGATCGTCGTCTACACCAAGCTCAACCCCTACGTCGTCATGGTGCACTTCTACGCACCATGCTCCTGCTGGTCGACGCCGTGGTCCTGGTGCACCGCTCCAGCCGCGACTACACGCCGGGTTCGGCCCGCCTGCTGGTGCCGCGGCCCGCTCATCCGGCTCTACTACGGGCTCCTCGCGCTGCTGGCACTGGTGATCGGCGCCGGCACCGCGACGACCGGCTCGGGCCCGCACGCCGGCGACGCGTCGGGCCAGCAGGTTGCCAAGCGGATCCCCATCGCGCTGCGCGACATGGCCGAGCTCCACTCGAGCCTGGCCCTGCTCCTGATCGGCGTCACCGTCGGCCTCGTCGTGGCGCTCCACATGGGCGACGTCCCCGAACGGGTCCGCCGCTCGGCGCGCATCCTCATGGCGGTCATGGTGGCGCAGGCCGCGGTCGGCTACACGCAGTACTTCACCCACCTGCCGGCCCTGCTCGTCGAGGTCCACATCATCGGTGCCACCGCACTGGTCATCGGCGCCGTGCAGACCTTCCTTGCCTGCACCTACCACGCGCCCGAGGTGCTGCCGGCCCCGCTGGCCCGCGACACGTCGGCGCCGGGCGTCCCCATCGGCGCCCATTAGGCTCGGATCACCGTGCGGGCGCGCACGGCCCCGCCCCCATCGTCTAGCGGCCCAGGACACCGCCCTTTCACGGCGGCAGCACCGGTTC
>CAVSLS010000001.1:0-31406 GCA_963728845.1 uncultured Acidimicrobiaceae bacterium | reverse complement strand
GATCTGCACGTCGCGCTCCTCCAAGATGTTGAGCAACCCGACCTGGATCCGCTCCGAGAGATCCGGCAACTCGTTGATGGCGAAGATGCCGCGGTTGACCCGGGGGATGAGCCCGTAGTGCAGCGCCAGCTCGTCGCTGAGATAGCGGCCCTCCGCGATCTTGATCGGGTCCACCTCACCGATGAGGTCGGCGATGGAGGTGTCGGGTGTGGCCAATTTCTCGCCGTAGCGCTGCGAGCGGTGGACCCAGTCGATCGGCGTGGCGTCGCCGAGCTCGTCGACCAGGTCGAGCGCGAACCGCGAGACGGGGCGGTAGGGGTCGTCGTTGATCTCGGAGCCGCCGACGGCAGGCATCCACTCGTCGAGCAGTCCGACCAGGGAGCGGATCACCCGCGTCTTCGCCTGACCGCGCTCGCCCAACAAGATGATGTCGTGACCGGCCAGGATCGCGTTCTCCAGCTGGGGCACGACGGTCTCTTCGAAGCCGAGCACGCCCGGGACGAGCGAGTTGCCGGTGGCGATGGCCTTGGCCGTGTTGCGCCGCATCTCCTCGGCCACGGGCACCGACTCCCAGCCCGACGCCCTCAGGTCGGCCAGTGACCGCGGAAGGTCGGCGGGAGGCTTTCGCTCCCCGGGGGCTGGCGTCACGGAAGGATCGAAGTGCTGAGAGGGGCCGTCCATGGACGAAGCCTAAACCCCGTGCTCGCACGGAGGTGCGGCCAGCGCGGTCAGTTCGAGCGGTCGCCGAGCGCCGGGCGCGGGCCTGCCGGGAGCGGATGGAACAGCGTTGGAGCAGGCGAGAGCGCCAGGACGTTCTCGCGGAACTCTCCACAATCTGGTTGAGAGTATTCAGAGAGAATGCGTGGGCGCGGTTGGGGCCGAGAGCCCGGGGACATCCTCGTGGAACTGTCCACAATCTCGTTGAGAGTTTTTCGAAGGTCCATGCGGAAGAGCGGTTGTGGCGGGAACGGTGAGGGCGGCGCGGCGCCGTGGGCACCCCAAGGGGTTACGCCAACCCGCTCCTCGGGGTTGCAGGAGTGTGCCGAGCCAGGAGCTGGTCGGCCAGCGCCGCGCCGGACGTGCCAGCGCACGGTCGCCGCGCTGGGCCAACACGACGGTGCGGCCGAGCGTCGGAGCCGTGAAGGGAATGGCACGGAGTGAGCCGTCGGCGGGAAGCGCGATGGCGGGCACCACGGCAGCGCCGAGACCAGCGGCGACGAAGGACAACACGCCGGCCATCTCGCCCCCCTCGCACACGAGATGCGGCTCCACCCCCGCGTCGACACACGCCGCCAGCGTCGCGGCGCGGAGGTCGTAGCCCTCCCGGAACATCACCAGGTCGAGGCCGTCGAGGTCGCTCACCCTGACCCGCGGCCGCGAGGCGAAGGGGTGATCGGGTGCGATGGCCAGCACCAAGGGGTCGTCGAAGAGCGGCGTCGTCATCACGAGGGGATCGGTGACCGGCAGCACGACGAGCGCGAGGTCGAGCTCGCCCGATGCGACCTGGGGCACGAGTTGGTGCGAACCGGCCTCGACCACCGACAGGTCGATCCCGGGATGGCTGGCGTGGAACTCCACCAAGGCGGGGGCGAGCGCGCTGGTGATCAGACTGGGCGTGGCGCCGACGGCGATTCGGCCTCGGGCCATGCCCGACAAGGCGCGGGCCTCGGCGCCGGTGGCCTCGATGTCGGCCAGCACGCGCTGAATGAAAGGCAGGAGCGCACTGCCGTCGGGCGTGAGGGTCACCGGCCCCTGTCCCGGTCCGCGGCTGAAGAGGATCACCCCCAGTTCTTGCTCGAGCAGCCGGACCTGGCGGGACAGTGAGGGCTGGGCCAGGTGGAGCCGTTCGGCGGCCCGGGTGAAGCTGCGCTCCTCGGCGACGGCCAGGGTGTAGGCCAGCTGGTGCAGCTGCATGGCCCATAGCCTATCGCTGTGAACTTCATGCTCTTTATGTCTTTGACGTGCCGAGGGGCGGATCGTAGGGTCTCGGCGTGGAGCCGGACCCGGCACTGAGGAGGTGCGAGTGACGACGACCGTCGAGAGCGCAACCGCGACCCCGGTCGCCATCGGGGCACCCAGGGGCGGGCCTGGTCAGCCGACGCTCGCGCGAGGACACCTGGTGGGTCGAGCCGGTGGTGACGGTCGTGATCCTGACGGCCTTCGTCGCCTACTCGACGTGGGCCGCCTTCGTCGGGAAGAACTACTACGCCGGTGACGTGCTCCACCGGAACTACATCTCGCCCTTCTACTCCCCGTGCATCGCCAACAGCTGCGTGCCGGGCAGTCACACCTTCGGGACGCTCGGATTCTGGAACTACTCGCCGGCCCTGCTCATCCTCATCTTCCCCCTCGGCTTCCGCCTCACCTGTTACTACTACCGCAAGGCCTACTACCGGTCGTTCTGGTGGTCGCCGCCGGCGTGCGCGGTCGCAGACGGCCACCGCAGTTACAGCGGCGAGACGAGGTTCCCCCTCATCCTCCAGAACATCCACCGCTACTTCTTCTGGATCCTCCTCATCTTCAACTGCATCCTCACCTACGACGCCATCCTCTCGTTCGACCAGCCGGGCATCGGCATCGGCATCGGGGTGGGCACGGTGATTCTCTGCCTCAACGCCGCGTTCCTCTGGCTCTACAGCCTTTCGTGCCACGCCTGCCGGCACTTCTGCGGCGGCCAGGTGCGCTCCTTCGCCAAGCACCCGATTCGCCACAAGCTCTGGAAGTTCGTGACGCCGCTCAACGCCAATCACATGCGTATCGCCTGGATCAGCCTCTTCGGCGTCGCCATCGCCGACCTCTACGTGCGCCTCGTGGCCAGCGGGACGATCCACGACCCGGCCTTCCACTTCTGATGACGACCATGGCTGACGACACCCTGACCCAGAGCCAGACCCGGAACCAGCACGACTACGAGACGCACGACTACGACGTCATCATCATCGGGGCCGGCGGCTCGGGCCTGCGCGCCGCCATCGAGGCCAAGGAGCGCGGCTTGCGGGTCGCGCTCGTCTGCAAGTCGCTGCTCGGCAAGGCCCACACCGTCATGGCCGAGGGCGGCATGGCCGCCGCCATGGGCCACGTCTGGCCCGAGGACAACTGGCAGGTCCACTTCCGCGACACCATGCGTGGCGGCAAGATGCTCAACAACTGGCGCATGGCGCAGATCCACGCCATGGAGGCGCCCGATCGAGTCTTCGAGCTCGAGCGCTGGGGTGCCCTGTTCGACCGCACCGAGGACGGCCGCATCACCCAGCGCGACTTCGGTGGCCACCGCTACGCCCGCCTGGCCCACGTGGGCGACCGCACCGGGCTGGAGCTGATCCGCACCCTGCAGCAGAAGGTGGTCTCCATGGGCACCGACGTCTTCATGGAGTGCAAGATCCTGCGCCTGCTGCCCGACGCCGACGGGCGCATCTCGGGCGCCGTGGGCTACATGCGCCCGACCGGCGAGATGGTGCTCTTCACCGCAAAGGCCTTCGTGCTCGCCACCGGATCGATCGGCAAGTCGTGGAAGTACACCTCGAACTCCTGGGAGTCCGTCGGCGACGGCCACGCCATGGCCATCTGGGCCGGGGCCGACGTGATCGACATGGAGTGCGTGCAGTTCCACCCGACGGGGATGGTGTGGCCGCTGTCGGTGCGCGGCATCCTCGTCACCGAGGGGGTGCGCGGTGACGGCGGCGTGCTGCGCAATTCCGAGGGCACCCGCTTCATGTTCAACTATGTCGCCGACATGTTCCGGGCCGAGACGGCAGAGACCGAGGAGGAAGCCGACGCCTGGTACGACGACCACATCAACAACCGCCGCACGCCCGACCTGCTCCCCCGTGACGAGGTGGCCAGGGCCATCAACTCCGAGGTGAAGGCCGGCCGGGGCACCCCGCACGGCGGCGTCTATCTCGACATCGCGACGCGGCGCACCGCCGAGTACATCCGGCGGCGCCTGCCCTCGATGTACCACCAGTTCATGGAGCTCGCCGGCGTCGACATCACGGCCGAGGCCATGGAGGTCGGCCCGACCTGTCACTACATGATGGGCGGGGTGCGCGTCGATGCCGAGACCCAGGCCGCCACCGTTCCGGGCCTCTTCGCCATCGGCGAGGTCTCGGGCGGCATGCACGGAGCCAACCGCCTCGGCGGCAACTCGCTGTCGGACCTCATCGTGTTCGGCCGCCGGGCGGGTATCGGAGCAGCCGACTTCGCGGATGGCCGCACCGGAGCACCGGGTGTGGACGCGGCGGACGTCGCCTCGGTGATCGACGACGCCTTCGCCCCGTTCGGGCGTGAGGACGGATACAACCCGTACGACGTGCACGACGAGCTGCAAGAGACGATGCAGTCGCTGGTGGGCATCATCCGCACCGGGCCCGAGCTCGAGGAGGCGCTGGCCAAGCTCGAGGACCTCAAGCAGCAGACGGCGAAGGTGCAGGTGAAGGGCGGGCGGGCCTACAACCCGGGCTGGAACCTGGCCACCGACCTGCCGTCCATGATCACGACCTCCATCGCCGTCGCGCAGGGTGCGCTCAACCGCAAGGAGTCGCGGGGCGGGCACACCCGGGAGGACTACCCGGGCCCCGACCCCGAGATGGGCAAGGTCAACTTCGTGCAGCGCCAGACCGGCGAGCACGGCTACCTGGCGCCGATCGCCATCGCGCCCGAGCCACTGCCCGAGATGCCGGCCGAGCTGCGCGCACTCTTCGAGGAGGGAACGTAGCCATGGCCGACGGCGAGAAGGTCACCATGCGGGTCTGGCGCGGGGACAACGAGGGGGGCGAGTTCACCGACTACGTGATGCCGGCCGTCGAGGGCGAGGTCGTGCTCGACGTGATCCACCGGATCCAGGCCTCCGACGCACCGGACCTGGCCTGCCGCTGGAACTGCAAGGCCGGCAAGTGCGGCTCGTGCTCGGCCGAGATCAACGGGCTGCCCCGCCTCATGTGCATGACGCGGATGGACACCCTGCCCGAGGGCGAGCCGGTCATGGTGGCGCCAATGAAGACGTTTCCCATCGTCCGGGACCTGGTGACCGACGTCTCGTTCAACTACGAGGTGGCCAAGACCATCCCGGCGTTTGCACCCGGACCCGAGCCCGAGGGCGGTTACCGGATGATGCAGGTCGACGTCGAGCGCGGCCAGGAGTTCCGCAAGTGCATCGAGTGCTTCATGTGCCAGGACGTCTGTCACGTCATCCGTGACCACGAGGAGAACAAGCCACGCTACGCCGGTCCGCGCTTCTTCATACGCTTCGCCGAGCTCGAGATGCACCCCCTCGACGTCAACGACCGCCGGGAGCTGGCCCATGACAAGGGGCTCGGCATGTGCAACATCACCAAATGCTGCACCGAGGTCTGCCCGGAGCACATCAAGATCACCGACAACGCCATCATCCCGATGAAAGAACGGGTGGTCGACGCGCGCTACGACCCGGTCGCCTGGCTGGGGCGCAAGATCACCGGTCGCACCAAGAAGACCGCCAAAGAGGCTGCCGCGGGCTGAGCGGTAGGCTGCGCCGCGGCGCTCGGGGCCGTGCAGCCGGCACCGCCTCGAACGCTCGACGCCACAACGCACCCCGCACATCGGATCCTCCCCATGGCCCGCTACCTCTCACCCGAATGGGTGCAGTCCTTCGACGCCGCGCTCAGCGCGCTCGACCTCTCCGACGTCGTCGCCGCGGCCGGGGCGGGATCCCTGGCCGCGGCCGACGGGACGTTCAGCGTGGTCCAGGTGGTCACGGGCGTCCCGGCCGCCCCCGCCGGGTCGGCGGAGGCGGCCGAGGCGGCGGGGGCGACGGCCGATGTCCGCGTGGTCCTGACCGTGGCCGACGGACGAGCCCAGCTCGCGCTCGACCCGAACGGGGACCTCACCGGCACGGCGACGATCGTGCTCGGCTACACGGACGCGGCTGCCATGGCGCGCGGCGAGCTCGACCCCGCCGATGCGCTGGCGGCGGGGCGGATTCGGGTCCGCGGTGACCTCGCGGCGCTCGTCGCCGGCCAGGACGTGCTGGCCGCCGCGGCGACCCGGCTGGGGACGGATCTGGCGGACCTGACGGACCCCGCGGACCCGACGGACCCGACGGACCCGGCGGACCCGGTGGACCCGGTGGACCCGGTGGACTGATCACGCGGCGCGGCGGCTCCCGCTTCGCCCACCCGGCGCGTCCTCCAACTTTTGGCGGGCACTCTGGGCGCGCAGTTCTGAGTCGGCGACCTTCACCGGCGACGTCTCGGACACCGCGGGCCTCCGATGTGCCCTCGAGCGGGTGACAGAAAAAGTCAACCTCGTTCCGGCCGGCGCCCAAAGGGGGCCCACGCCCACGTCGTCTACCCCGCCTTCATGGCCCGAGCTGGGCTGGGACGCTCGGACGAGGTGGGCCCGCGCTCGAGATCAGCGCCTCCGGCCTGATCGACGCCGCCACGGTCTTCCGCTCCGTCATGCCCCGGACCTACCACCAACTCAGTGGCAACTGGTAGGACGCCCGGTGCGACCTGCGTCTCAAGTCTCCCCAATGGCGGATCGGGATCCGGGACGGCAGGGAGAATTGTCCGGGGGTTGCGAATGAGCGGCTCCGCCTCGGGCGCGACCCAAGCGAACAGCGCGTGACGGAAGTATTCTTTCGGAACCGGCTCGCAACGGTCGGGCCGCAGTAGGAGGGACGACGTGCATCAGCCGATCGACGACCACTTCCTTTTGAAGTATCGGGCCCTGCTGGACGCCGAAGACGTGGCGTTCGACGAGCTCGAGCACGCATGCGAAGAAGGCGACCGCATGCAGTTCGACAAAGACATGGTCGATTGGCAGAACGCCCTCGAGCACAAGCTCGTCTTCCTGGCGAATGCAGGGATCGAGGTGAGACTGCCCGTTTTGGGCTAACCGTCCCCTCCTGCCGCGGACGTCCCGGCCGGTGCCCTTCACCGACCGGGACGATCGGCCCTGGCGCAATTCACCTCGAGCGACCAGGATGGTGGGGTGGCGAAGTCATCTGAGAAGAGCTCGTCCGCCGAGTCGAACGGGAGGCGCGGCTCCGAAATTCCGCGAAGCGCCACGGATCGTGGCGCCATCGAACCGCGTGAACGTGGCGTTGCCCTTCTCCCAGATCAAGCTGGACGAGCCCAGCAGGGAGCTGGCCGAACTGGCGGCGCTGGTGTTCGACCTCGTCGGGACCATGGCCGAATGGGTACCCGAGGACCAGCTCGAGGAGCTGAGCGCGCGGGCACGGGTCCTGCGCGACAGGCTCCGCTGAGAGGGCCGCCCCGCACCGGCAGGGATGTTCCCGCGCGGCCTTGGGTCTAGGTCAGCCCGATCGTCTCCGCGGCCTGCCTGATCGTGGCTTCGAAGAACCGCTCCGGGTGGAGGATCGTGTTGCGCCAGTGCCCGAACACTTCGAGGCTGATGACGCCGACGATGGTCGTCCAGGCCTGAATGGCCAGTACTACCTTCTCGACCGGCACCCCAGGAAAAAGCCCGTCGGCCACGGGCGCCACCGCATCGCGCAATTCGCCTGAGACCTTCCGCTGCCGTTTGTCCATGCGCAACCGACCCGCGGCTCTCGCCGCGAGCATGGGGCGCACCAGAGCCGCCGCCACCCGCGCGTACGGCTCGATGGTGTCCTCGGGCGCCTCATAACCGGGGACGGGCGTGCCGAAGATGAGTCCCCATTCGTGCGGATGCACCAGGGCCCAGGCGCGTAGGGCCCGGGGCACGTACAGCCACCGTTTGGCGTCGCCCCTGGCGCTGCGCTCCGCCTCGTCTGCCGCTTGTTCCGCCTCCGCCGCCAGCGCCTCGTAGGCGACCAGGATCAGAGCACTGAGCAGGGCGTCACGCCCATCGAAATAGCGGTAGAGCGCCGACGGTGCCATCTCCAGATCGCGGGCGATGGATCGGAGCGACAGGGCCGCCGCCCCCTCCCGGGCGACGTGCACGCGCGCCACGGCCAGGATCTCCGCGGTCATCTCCTCGCGAACCCGCTCCCGGGCGGTGCGTGCGATTGCCATGGAGCGAGTCTGAACGTTTCGGACCGAGAACACAAGTACTTGACAAGAACACTGTTCGCTTATAGTATCACTGTTCATGACAAACAGGACCCAGGAGACACAGATGAGCACGATCCCCACTCCCGAGCAGCCGGCGTCAGCCCACTACAAGCGCCCCGACTGGTTCACGCGCAACGTCTTCAACCGCGCACTAAGCGGCCTGACCCGCATGGGAATCAGCGTCTGGGGGTCGCGGGTGCTCGAGCACCGGGGCCGGACCAGCGGCAAGCTGCACCACACCCCAGTGAACCTCCTCGCCATAGATGAGACCCAGTACCTCGTCGCTCCGCGTGGCGAGACCCAGTGGGTCCGCAATGTGCGCCACGCCGACGGACATCTCGTGCTGATCCTCGGCCGCCGGCGTCAGCTGTGCACCGCGAGGGAGATCCCCGTGGCCGACCGGGTGCCCATCCTGCGGGCCTACCTGCGCCGCTGGAAGTTCGAAACGGGGATGTTCTTCGACGGCGTCACCCCTGACTCCACCGACGAGGAGTGGGGCGAGGTGGCGGCCCGACACCCGGTGTTCGCGCTGAGTTGCTGACGTGTTGTTGCACAGCGGCTGCACCTTGTTACGAGTCCTCTCGATCACAGAAACCCTCCGGAGGCGAAAAAACCCGCTGGCGTCGCTCCGTTCGTTACCTGGCTACACACCCATGGCTATGACTCTGGGCCAAATGCGGGCCGAACGAATCGGTTTGTGGCGCGCCCCCACCGGGTTATCACCGTAATGAGCGGGTCCCAACGAACGATTGGCTCGACAATCCCGAAGAACCAACTGCGGGTGGCGGTCGATGAAGCCAGAGACAGAGACGTACAGGCGAAAGAGGCGCGAGCTTCTCCTCGCGCGCCGTCCGCTCGCTCGCCCTCGTCGTGTTCGGGATCGTTGCGGTCGTCGCCTTCGTTGTGCTGCTCGGCTCCGGCCGAGCCTCGGCTCTGGGGATTGACACCTCGTCTGCGGGGTCCGCGCTCTCCTCGGGCGCGATTGGTCTCGTCGGGTCGGCTGCGTCCCCGAGTGCTCCATCGAGCGCGGGATCGAGCATTGGGGCGCTCGCTGCCACCACGTCCGGAGCCCTCTCCACCCCGTCCAGCGCTCCAGCCGCTCCAGCCGTTCCAGCCGTTCCAGCCGCTCCAACCTCGTCACCGAGCGCGACTGCCGGATACTCGACCCAGCCGGCTACGACCGCGACATCGGTAGCGGCGCCGATCACGCACACCGGGGTGGCGACTGCCGCCACCCAAACGGTTGGCACTGCTCTTGGTAGTGCGACTTCTCCGGTCACCAAGACGTTCGCCGCCGTGTCGGGACCCTCCACTCCCACGCCTTCTGGCGCGACGGCGCCGGTGTCCAAGACGCAGTCCGCTGTGACGGTGCCGGTGACCAAGACCGCTCCGGTCACGCAGACGGTGGGAACTGTGACGGCGCCGGTGACCCAGACGCTCGGGACTGTGACAGCTCCGGTCACCCAGACGCTCGGGACTGTGACGGCTCCGGTCACGTACACCCTCTCGGCCGCCACGGCGCCGGTCACGCACACCCTCTCGGCCGTCACGGCGCCGGTGACCCAGACGCTCGGGACTGTGACGGCTCCGGTCACGTACACCCTCTCGGCCGCCACGGCGCCGGTCACGCAGACGGTGGGAACTGTGACGGCGCCGGTGACCCAGACGCTCGGGACTGTGACAGCTCCGGTCACCCAGACGCTCGGGACCGTCACGGCTCCGGTCACGCACACCCTCTCGGCCGTGACGGCTCCGGTTACGCACACCCTCTCGGCCGTCACGGCTCCGGTCACGCACACCCTCTCGGCCGTGACGGCGCCGGTGACCCAGACGCTCGGGACAGTGACGGCGCCGGTGACCCAGACGGTCGGGACTGTCACGGCTCCGGTCACGCACATCCTCTCAGCCGTGACGGCGGCGGTGACCCAGACGCTCGGGACCGTCACGGCTCCGGTCACGCACACCCTCTCGGCCGTGACTGCGGCGGTGACCCAGACGCTCGCGGCGGTGACACAGCCGGTGACTCAGACTCTCGCGGCGTTGGCCGCGCCAGTGGTGGCCCGGGCGACGAACCTCGCCGCATCGGTCCTCGCCCCGGTGACCAACACGGGTAGCCCGTTGGTGGCCCCAGTGACCAACCTCGTCGCCCTCCCGGTCCTCGCCCCGGTGACGAAAGTCGCCGCTCCGCTGGGTGGTGGTGGAGGCGTCAGTCCGCCAGCGCAACGAGTAGTTCCTGCCTCGCCGACTGCTCCTACGGCGGCGAGCGGAGCAGGGAACACGGTTTCTTCTTCAACGACCATCCCTGTAGGCGCTCGTCAAGTAGAAAATCTGACGGCAGTCACTTCCCAGGCTCTGCCGACGGCATCGGTGGGCGGGCAGTCGCCCAGCACCCCGAGAGGTCGTCTCCCCTTCCCTCCGATCCCTACATCGCCATCGCCGTCTCCCTCCTCATCGTCTGATGGACTGACCGGCTCTTCCTCTGTCCTCATCTTCGGCGTGATCCCCGCCGCGTGCCTGCTGGAGGCACTGCGTCGCAAGCTGTCGCGGCTTGACCTGGCGGGTTCGCTGCCGAGCGGATTCCTCGCGCTCCTCGAGCGACCGGGCTAACTCCCGGTCGGCTGGGTCGAGGACCAGGGGCCGACGGCCCTGCCGACCGACACCTCTCCATCTCGGGAGGAGCCGGCTGACAGGGTGACCAGGAGCCCTTCTCGCTGATTGGTCCGGCTGTGTGTCGGCTCTGTCTCTGCGCAGCTCGGCCCTGGGTCCGTCCGTCTACGGCGCTGGACCCGGGACCCGAGGAGCGGGCGACGTTCCGCTCGGCGTCAACGACCGATCCTGGCTTCCCCGACCCGGTCTCTTTTTCAGCTAAATGTCCCGACATAATGGGCCATTCATATAGCAATATCTGTCATTCGACAGAGGAATAATCGCGACCTTTCTGCTGGGTTGCGTCCTCTGTCCGTCGCAATCTCATTGGGAGACTGCTCTTAGCAACTACCTGATCACGCGCCCATTCTTGCGAAGAAAGCAGTTGGGAACCGACCCAACCGCTCGCTTTGTCGCGCCCAAAAATAGACGCAACGATATTTCTAATAAAGGGGGTTTACAGCCCCGAATAATTTGGTAATGCTGCGCTTTGGAGCTACCGATTTATGTAAAGAACCGGTGGCTTCGCCTTCTGAGGAACGAGCCTCAGAACGAGCAAAAAAGGAGAAAACAAATGGAAGCAACTGGACTTTCCCTCGCCGAGCTCGAGAGTGAGCACGCCGAATACCTGCCTGCGCGTGAGGTCATGTGGTGCGGCCGCAGTGCTGGACCCAGCAACTACGCGTCGGTGAACAACGGCAACGGGGACGGGAACACCTACCAGGACGGCCTGATCAACGTTTCCGTGCTCAACGGCAACCTCGACGGCAACGGCAACCTGACTGGGATCTTCCAGTAAGGGGTCCTCGTCTGAGCCAGGAGATGAGGGGGGTGATCTTCGGGTCACCCCCCTCACTCCGTAACAAGGAGTGTTCGTATGGCCCTCGTTGTTGAATCCCAGAAGACAGCAGGTGTCAAGTCGACATCTGCGTCAACGACGGGTAGTCCTCTGCGGTTGGCCGAGGGCACCGAACTGTTGGGGCAATACGATGGCTCGGCTTACGAACAACCTCACTACCTGGTCCGTCGTGGCGATGGCCAGGTCATCCACTTGTCCCACTTGCTCTACCTGGTCCTGTCGGCGCTCGACGGCGAGCGGGACCTCGAAGGCGTGGCTGAGTCCGCGAGCGACGAGCTCGGTCGCACCATCGTCGCCGACAACGTCGGCTTCCTGGTCGAGAACCGGCTCAAGCCTCTCGGGCTGCTCGCTTCGGCTGGGGTTGGAGACGAGGCTCTCTTCCGTTCGAAGCCCCTGCTGGCCCTGCGCTTTCGGACCAAGGTCATCCCGGCCCGCTTCCATCTGACGGTCACCGCGGCACTTCAACCCCTGTTCTGGCCACCGATGGTGCTCTTCGTCTTGGGTGGCTTGCTCGCCACCGACATCTGGTTGTTCGGGGCGCACCGTCACGCACTGATTCAGGCCACTCGGCAGCTCCCTCTCCATCCCGCCCTGTTCCTATTGGTGACGGGCCTGATCCTCTTCTCGGGCTTCTTCCACGAGCTTGGTCACGCGGCCGGGACGAGGTATGGCGGCGCCTCGCCCGGAGTCATGGGCTTTGGCATCTATCTCGCGTTTCCAGCCTTCTACACCGACCTCACGGACTCCTACCGGTTGAACCGACGCGGCCGACTGCGCAGTGACCTAGGCGGGGTCTACTTCAACGCTGTCCTCATCGTGGCCGCAGCCGAGACGTACCTCTTGACAAGATTCAGCCCGCTACTCGTCTTCATCGTCCTTTCCCAGGCGGCGGCGCTCTACCAGTTCCTGCCGTTCATCAGGCTCGACGGCTACTACATCATGAGCGATCTCATCGGCGTGCCCAACCTGTTCGGCTTCGTCGGGCCGGTGCTCGCGAGCACGTTCCGACGGCGCGACCCGAGGATCGAGGCACGACTGGCGCTCGTGAATCGGCGGGCGCGCTTGGCCATCCGCGTTTGGGCGGCGCTGACGGTCGCCTTCATTGCGTTCAACTTGGGGGCCATCGTCCTTCTGGCCCCGGTCCTGTTCCCATCGGAGTGGTGGGCCGCCCGTTTCCAGATTCACGGCATGACCGCTGCGTTCGGCCATGGCGGCGTGGCAGTCGGGCTCAACGACCTGGTGAACCTCGTTTTCATCGCCATCGCTCCAGCCGGCATCTTGCTCATCCTCGGCATGATGCTCCAACGATTCGCCCGGGCGGTACGGAAGTGGTGGCCGGCCCATCGGATACTCACCACTGCGCTCGTCGTCTTGCTCGCCGGGGCGTTGTTCGTCCAAGGGCAGGCGCTGGTGTCGCGTCTGGTACCCCACCCGCGAGCGCCCGCCGTCGCCGCGACCGCAGGACCGAGGTCGTCGAGCGTCCAATCCACCCCGCCGCCTCTCCCGACTGCTGCTCAGCCGAGCCCGGTCGTGCAGCCGCCGCCAGCGACCCAGCCGCCGCCAGCGACCCAGCCGCCGCCATCGACCCAGCCCGCCGCGACCCAGCCCCCCGCGACCCTCGTCTACGTGGTCCAGCCCGGTGACACCCTCTGGGCTCTCGCCGCCCGGTATTTGGGAAACCCCCTCCGCTATCAGGAGCTTTTCGCGCTGAACAGGGGGATACCCCAGGCCGACGGGCACACCCTGGTCGACCCCAACCTGATCTATCCCGGAATGAAGTTGCAGTTTCCTGCCGACGCGACCGGCATTCCCACCAGCAGCGTGACCTCGGCTCCAGCACCGCAGGCCACGGGTTCACACATCGGAGGAGGTGGTCCTTTGACGACGACCGGTTCGTCGCCCTGATTCATGGGGTTCCCCTCACGGGGGCCTCGGCAGGGCAGCCGGTCATGGCCCCGTTCGCTGTCGTCCCCGTCGTGGGCGTAGAGCTCTGGGGCGTGTCCCAACATGTTGCCACCAGAGCGCCAATAGAGCGTGCACGGACGGTCGCCACCGCGCGGTTTGTCGGACCGACCCTCAGGACCGTGACCCACCAGCCGACGTGCACGGGACGGTGAGCCGAGACCCTCGGGCCGCTGCGCCAGGCACCGGCGCGGGGACGGGACCCATGACATCAAACGGTCGCCAGCGAAACGGGCGGGCACCGTTGCCGCAAGGTCGCGGCGACTGCCGCCCTCGCGGAGGGCATCAGCAAGTCTTCGCTCCGCGCGGACGGTCGCCGTGCTGCCTGCGGAAGTAACCCTCGGGTCGCCGCTTCTCAGCGTCCAGCTCGGGCCGAACCTGAATTGCTGAGGCATCATGTCGCATGGCCGATCTGCCGACTCAGTCTCCGAGTGCAGATGCGTCGTCGCAGGAACTCAACCAGGCCCTCCTCGGGCACCGCAACCTGATCGCGTTCAACCGGGCGCTCACCCGCTGGGGCAGCCGAGGGGAGCTCGGGGAGGGGGAAGGGACCGTGCTGTGCGCGGGTGGGACCTGGATCCCGGTCATCGCCAACGGTGCCTTCCGATCCGACGACACCGTGGAGGCCGCCGAGCTCATTTCTCGGGCCGACACGTTCTTCGCCCGGCTGGCCCGGGGCTACAGCGTCAAGGTGCGCGACAACGGGGAGGAGGACGAATTCCGGCAAGCCTGCCTCAATGCGGGGCTCGAGGCCTTCGGCGAGCCCGTGCCGCAGATGATCTGCTCTCAGCCCCTCCCCGACCCAACGCCCATGGACGGCATCACGGTACGTCCGGTCGAGGACGAAGCCGGTCTGCGCGCGTTCATCTCCGTCAACGCGGCGGCGTACGCGACGTACGGCATGCCGCCCGAGGTGCTCTCGGACCTCTTTGACGAGACAGACCTGGTGCTCAGGGACCGGTCCGCCCACATGGTGGTTGCCCGACGCGCCGCTCAGCCGGTGGCAACGGCGATGATCTTCGAGAGCGACGGGGTGGCCAGCGTGCAGTGGGTCGGCACCATCCCCACTGCCCGTGGCACCGGTCTGGGGGCGCTCGTCACCACCGCGGTGACGAACCTGGCCTTCGATCACGGGGCGACCTCGTGCACACTTCAGGCCTCCCCGATGGGTGCCCCCGTGTACCAGAGGCTCGGCTACGAGACCCTGTACGACTACGTCGAATTCGTTCGCTGGCCACGGCCGCCGGGGCGCTGAGTCACTCCATCAGGCCGATCGGCGAAGCGGGCCCGGGTTCAGAAGCCGAGCAGCCCCCGCACATATGCGGCCTGCCCGCCATGTTGGAGACAGTCATCGGCGATGCTGACCAGCCGGACGCCCAGGGTGACCGGTGGGTCCCAGCGGCGATCGACGACCCGGTCCAGATCGTCGGGGCTGAGCCCGTCCAGCATCGTCCTCGTCCGCGCATCGACCTCGTCGAGGTAGCCGAGCAGGGCGTCGGGACCATCGGGCTGCACGGTGCGCACCTCGTCTGGGCCGTGGCCGTAGCCGGTGTTCGACGGGTCGGGCTCGAGCCCGCAGCGCGGGGCCCACTCCCCACGTGCCCAGACCTGCTCGACACCGATGAGCTCGGCGACGTGGTGGTCCTGCACCCGGGTGAGGTGCCAGACCAACCACCCGATCGTGTTCGCGCCCGGCGCCGGCGCCTCGCGCAATTGCTCGGCGTCGAGGCCGTCGACGGCGTCGGCGGCAAGGGGCCGGATGCGACCGTAGAGCTCGAGCAGCAGAAGCGAGATGTCCATGGGCAGCACCCTAAAGACCCCGCTGGGCAACCCGCGCGATGCCGGTGCCGCTCCGGCGCCCGGGCCTAGCCTCTCGGAGCAGCTCCTCACGCGGCCAGACGGTGGCACGGCCGGCAGAGGGGTGGCAGAAAGGGAGATCGCCATGGCAAGGGTCCTCGGACGCGGGGAGGGGGCTGCCCGCTACGTGGCCCGGGGCAGCGTGATGCACTTCAAGGCGTTGGCCGAGCAGGACGACGGCGACTTCTCGCTCATGGAGCGCACACTGCCGCCAGGAGGGCGCCGACCCCCGACGCACCGCCATGCGAGCTGCTCCGAGGCCTACTTCGTCCTCGAGGGGACGGTCTCTGTCGTGGTCGACGGCGACGAGCTCCGGCTCGGGCCCGAGGACTTCGTCCTGGTCCCCCGCGGCGTCTCGCACACGTTCGGCAACGGAGGCGAGGGAGAGGCTCGCCTCCTCGTCCTCCACGCGCCAGCCCTCGACGACTACTTCGCCGGCCTGCACGACCTGTGGAATCGCGACGAACCGCCAACCCCCGACGAAGAGCGTGACCTCATGGCCCGTTTCGGGATGGTCACCGGGGAGGGCTGAGCCGTCGGGCCGGGGCAATCAGGTGCCGCCGGCGATGTCCACGTCGGGCGACTGAATGTCGTAGCGGGTCTTCGCGGTGTAGGCCACCAGGATCACCACGATGGACGTCATCACGAGTGCCGTCTGCCAGTCGCCGAAGTTGGCACCGCTCAGCTGATGCCCCTTGCTGAAGTAGTCGGCGAAGGACGCCCCGACCGGGCGCGTGATCACGTAAGCGAACCAAAAGGCAAAGATGCTGTTCCACCTGAGGAACCTCCAGCCGGCCCACGGGATCAGGATCACGCCACAGAACAAGAGGGCAGAGGCCAGATAGCCCAGGCCTAGCGTGCTGGCCGCGAAGTCTCCGACAGCAGTGCCGAGTGCGAAGGTCGCGAAGACGACGGACCAGTAGAACTTCTCCCGGCGGTTGGTCGTGATGGAGTGGATGTCGAGCGTGTGCTCGCCCCGATCCCAGAGGTAGAAGACCGCAGCGAGGACCAGGACCCAGAAGAGCGACGTCACCGCGTAGGGCATGCCGAAGACGAGGTGCATGGTGTCGGCGACTCCCGTCCCTGCGGTCGCGATCGCGAGAGCCAGGAACCAGTAGGGGACGGCGGCGTAACGCCGGGCCGCGAATTGCAAGAACAGCGCGACACAGAACATCGAGACCTCGACCACCACACCGAGCTTCTTGTTCGAGACGAACATGTCGGAGATGGCCTCGCCGGCCGCGGTGGTGGAGATCTTGATCACCCAGAACAACGCAGTGACCTCTGGCACCTTCGCCGCCAGCGGCTGCTGGTTGAACACACGGAGCACTGACCGCACGGTCGTGTCGTCTCCTTTCTCGTCGGGTCTCGTCGGAGGCTCTGGTGGAACGCCACGCGCGGTGGTCGATGACATTCGTACAGATCGTAACCGTGGCCTCCCCTTCCGCACTGCCCGCGGGTGCACGCCATCGGTCCTGTTCAGAGCGGCTTTGGGCCCTCCGGATGCGACCTTGGGATGAGGCGGACGACGACGAATTCATCCCTCTGGTGGAGGTGGAGCGACGCAACCGTCCGTCAGGACGATCGGAGGTCGACCGGCACGCCCCCGCCAGCCGCCGAGCGGTACGCCGCATCGACCAGCCGATGGGCTTCCAGGGCGACGTCGAGCCCCGGCTCGGGCGGCCTGTCGTTGCTCACCGCGTCGACGAACGCCCGGTCCGCCTCGACGTAGGCCCGCACGGCGAGCCCGATCTCGTCGTCGGGCAATGGCAACTCGTCCACCCATCGCGGGGACGGGCACGCCCGCACCTCGGTGCCTGCGCTGGTTTGGACGTGCAGCGGGCCCCGGAACTCGTTGTCGAGCCACGCCATGCCCTCCCGGTAGAACACTTCGACCCGGCGAGTCGAGCCCCTGGTCAAGATGTCGTGCCAGACGCTGGAGAGTTGTGCTTCGAGACCGGAGGCAAAGGACAGGGAGACCGACGCCAGGTCCTCCACCCCCTCGTGGCCGGCATGGTTGGCCGTACGCGCCGCCACCGAATCGACCTCGCCAAAGCAGAAGCGCAAGATGTCGACGTCGTGGATCGAGTGCTCAATCAGACAGCCGCCCCCCGCCTGGGCCACGTCGGCCCGCCACCGCGACCCGTAGGTGCCCCGAATGGGGAAGTACTGGTCGTCGCGGAAAATGGCCGCCATCGGCGTACCCAGTACCCCTCCCCGCACCAGGTCGCGCAACGCCCGGAAGACCGGCGCGCTGCGCAGGACGAGGCCACACTGGCTGCTGATTCCCGAGCCGGCCACGGCGTCGACCAGTGACGTCGCGCTGGCCAAGTCCCGGTCCAGCGGCTTCTCGCAGAACACGGCACGGCCGTGGGCGAGCGCGTCATCGACGGCGCTGCGGTGGGCCGACGTGGGTGTGCAGACCCACACGGCGTCACTGAGCCGGGCGACCTCCTCGGCGTCGGCGACCACGTCCGCGCCTTCGGCGCCGACCGCATCGGCGAACGCCTGGGCGCGCCGCTCACGCTGGTCGTGGACGGCCACGATCGTCGCATCGAGGACCCCGCCCTCGATCATGGCCTTGAGGCCGAGCCCGTGTGCCCAGGCGATGAGCCCCGATCCGACGAAGCCGATGCGCATCACGCCCCGGACACTAGGCGCAGTCTCGCGGCGACTCGGAGCCTCAGACCGATCAGCTCGGAGCCTCTCCCCGATCAGGTGGTGTTGTCGTGCTGCGGCGACGAGTACGCCGACTCGTCACGCCCGCCCAACGCGTCCATGAAACGTGCAGCCACCATGACCAGCAGAGCGATCTCGTGCCGTTCTCTGCGCCTGATCGGAACCGGGCGGCCGCCGCACACCACGAACCCCGTCTCGGGGACCGGCTCCACGAAGACACCCGACCCCGTCGTGTCGTTCGCCGGGTCCGCGCCGCTGCGTGAACCTTCGGCGAACGCGGCAACCCACAGCACCGAGGGGACGTCGCCATGGACCTCCACGAAACCCGCGAGCTCGTCGTCGGCCAGGGCCAGCCAGGACAGGTCGAACAGAGAGATGAGGTGGCCGGTCAGCGCGTTCATGGCCGCGTTCGGCGTCGCGGCCTGCAAGATGGCGGCGGCCGCTGCGAGGACGGAGTCCTCTCGATCCCGGGCTTCCGCGTGCAGCTCTGTGACTTCCTCCACGCCCACCCCGGGGACGTTGCGCACCCCGCGGCAGATTGCGTCGACCGCCCCGGGCTCGTCGGGCAGCTCCACCACCAGCTCGTCGATGGCCACACCCGCCTCGCGTTCGAGCACCTCGAGCCCGACGACGTTGCCCTTCAGGGCGCCGATCTCGGCGGCCACGGCGCCGAGGGCGCCGGGAGCGTCGGGGAGCCAGATGCGCATCCGGGTCAGCACGGCACCCGCACGGCCCGGCGCCTCAGTGGGTCCTCGTCATACGCACCATGACCCGCATTGTGTGCTCGACGTTCGCCGCGTAAATCCCCTTTGACCCGTGCGTCGCCGTAGACGTCGAAGAGGTCTCCCACAGGTCTCAGGGTGCCAGCCCCGTGTTTCGCCGTGGTTTCACAGCCGCGAACACCCGGTGACGGGAGAACCGGGTTCGAGGACGCGGGTGGCGGGAGTGGCCTGGGCGCCGGCGGTCAAGCCTGCATCGTACCGGGGGTCATACCGGCTCAGCCGATGAGACCCAGCTCCTCGACGTCCTTGCGCTCGGCTTCGAGCTCGTCGGTGGTGAGCCTGATGCGATCCTGCGCGAACTCGTCGTGGGTGAAGCCCTCGACCACTGACCAGCCACCCTTCCCGTCGGCCGCCACGGGAAAGCCGAACTGCAGACCCTCGGGAGCCCCGTACTGCCCCGAGCTGGCGACGGCGACCGAAAAGCACTCGCCGGCGGGGGTCTCGGTGCGCAGGCTCACCACGGTGTCGATCGCCGCCGCGGCGGCCGAGGCGGCCGACGACGAGCCCCGGGCCTCGATGATGGCCGCACCCCGCTTCTGCACCGTCGTGATGAATTCACCCCGCAGCCAGTCGGCGTCCCCGATGACGTCGGGGACCGGCTTCCCGCCGATGTGGGCGTTGGCGAAGTCGGGGAACTGGGTGGCCGAGTGGTTGCCCCAGATGGCCATGTTGGTGACGTCGGCCACGGGCGCCCCGGCCTTGGCGGCCAGCTGCGCCTTGGCCCGGTTCTCGTCGAGTCGGGTCATGGCGAACCAGCGGTGGGCGGGCACCTCGGACGCGTTGGAGCGGGCGATGAGGCAGTTCGTGTTGCACGGGTTGCCCACGACGAGGATGCGCACGTCGGAGGCGGCGTTCTCGGCGATGGCCCGGCCCTGGGGCTTGAAGATGCCCCCGTTCACGCTGAGCAGGTCGCCGCGCTCCATACCCGCCTTGCGCGGCACCGATCCGACCAGGAGCGCCCACGACGTCCCGTCGAAAGCAGTCCGGAGGTCCGCGGTGGCGACGATGTCGTGCACGAGGGGGAAGGCGCAGTCGTCGATCTCCATGACCACGCCCTCGAGCACCTTCATGGCGGGCTCGATCTCGAGCAGACGCAGCACGATCGGCTGGTCCTCGCCGAGGAGCTGGCCCGAGGCGATGCGGAACAGGATGGAGTAGCCGATCTGACCGCCGGCGCCGGTGACGGTGACCTGGACGGGGGGCTTTGCCATGGGGGGTGTGGTCCTTTCCGACAGCGAGGAATCGACAGTTGGGGACGTGGACGGGAACCTACAGGCGGTCGACGATGGCGGCGGCGAACTCCGAGCACTTGACCTCGGTGGCGCCCTCCATGAGGCGGGCGAAGTCGTAGGTGACGACCTTGTCGGCGATGGTGGCTTCGAGCGCGTGCACGATGTCGGACGCCGCATCGTTCCAGCCGATGTGCTCGAACATGAGCACGCCCGAGAGCAGCACCGAGCCGGGGTTCACCTTGTCCTGCCCGGCGTACTTCGGGGCCGTGCCGTGCGTCGCCTCGAAGATGCCGTGGCCGCTGACATAGTTGATGTTGGCCCCCGGTGCGATTCCGATGCCACCCACCTGGGCGGCCAGTGCATCGGAGAGGTAGTCGCCGTTGAGGTTGGTGGTGGCGATGACGTCGAAGTCCGACGGCCGGGTCAGCACCTGCTGCAGCGTGATGTCGGCGATGGTGTCCTTGACCAACAGCTTGTCGCCGGGGTCGCCGCCGCAGTCGTCCCAGCCGACGGCGACGTCGGAGAACTCCTCGCGCACGAGCTCGTAGCCCCACTCGCGGAACGCGCCCTCGGTGAACTTCATGATGTTGCCCTTGTGCACGAGCGTCACCGAGCGGCGCTTGCGGTCCAGCGCATAGTTGACGGCGGCGCGGATGAGGCGCTTGGAACCCATCTCGGAGATGGGCTTGATCCCGATACCCGAGCCGTCCCGGATGGGCCAACCCATCTCCTCGCGCAAGAACCCGGTCAGCCGGTCGGCCTCGGGCGAGCCCTCCTGCACCTCGTAGCCGGCGTAGACGTCCTCGGTGTTCTCCCGGAAGATGACCATGTCGACCAGCTCAGGGTGCAGCACCGGCGAGGGCACGCCGGTGAACCAGCGCACCGGGCGCAGGCAGACGTAGAGGTCGAGGATCTGGCGCAGCGCCACGTTGAGCGAGCGGATCCCGCCGCCGACCGGAGTCGTCAACGGCCCCTTGATCCCGATCAGGTGCGCCCGGAAGGCCTCGACCGTCTCGTCGGGCAGCCAGCTGCCGACTTCGTCGAACGCCTTCTGTCCGGCCAGGACCTCCTTCCAGGCGATCTTGTGACCGTGCTTGGCGGCGGCCGCATCGAGGACCAGCTTGGCGGCGGGCCAGATGTCGACTCCGGTGCCGTCGCCCTCGATGAAGGGGATGATGGGCTCGTCGGGGACGACCAGGGTGCCGTCGTCGCCCATGCGGATGAGATCTGCCATGGAGGCGATGCTAGGGGCCGCCGCCACAGGGTCCCAATTGGCGCGGCCGGTCTGGCCGGGGCGCGTCGGCTCGGGGCGCCGGCCGCGGCGCGGCCGGTCACCGCCTCAGCTGCCCAGCAGACCGGCAAGGCGGGCGCACGACTCCGCATCGTCGCCCAGGATCTGCGCCACCCACCCGAGCGTGAGCCGCCCGTCGATCGCCGTGCCCCAGGCGATCATCTCTTGAATGTCGAGCCAGTCCTTGGGACGGTCGAACACCACCTTGCAGACGATCAGATGCTCGGGCGCCAGGATCGGGATCTCGACCGGGCCGAAGCGCACGAGGCGTGCCCGGCGCGCCATGTCGTGGTGGAACTCGAGGGTGGCGAAGAAGACGTCGAGGAAGTAGCCCGCCCAGTCCAGGCGGGCCTGGCCGTCGCGGGCGACGTGCTCCCGGTCGGCGTCGGTCACGGTGACCCCGAGGGCCGCGGCAGCGCGGAGGACCGGGTCGGCTGCCTCCGGCGGCAGGGTCAGGTTCACGTCGATGTCCGTGGTGGCCCTCGGATTGCGGTACCAGGCCAAGGCGAGCGCGCCGCCGAACTGGTGAGGCACGCCCAGCGAGTCGAGCATCTCGTGGAGGGCGATGATCCGCGAGGTGAGCGTGCCGAGTGCGGCCGGTGCGGATGCGGTCGTCATGTCGTCCCCCGCTCCCGGGCGTGCCGCCGCTCTCCGGAATGCCGCCGCTCCCGGGTCTCCTCCATCACGCGCGCTAATGGCGGGAAGCCGAGCGGCTCGGGTGCCCGGTCGGGGGTGAAGGCCTTGACCTGCGCCACGAGCCCCAGGAGGTCGATGAGGGCGTCTCCCGGGTCCCGGACGACAGGGGCCGTGGGTCTGGTCTCGAGCGATGCCGCCATGCGGCGCGAGGACTCGACGAAGTGACGGGCCTCCGCCGCCCCGATGGTCCCCTGACGCCGCCGGCGCGTCCGGACCGGCACCCCGGCGCGGCGGGCGGACGCGCGGACGGCCCCGGCGTCGAAGGGCCGGCTGGCCCGCACCTCGGCCGTGGCCAGGACCTCATCGGTGAGCTGGGCGAAGTTGGCCAGGGAGCGGGCCCGGGGGCCCCGTGCGGTATGGACCGACTCCCGGATCTCGAACCGCCCCTTGGGACGGGTCACGACGTATGCCATACCCACTATGTTACCCACTACCTGACCCACTAGGGACTCCGCCGGGCCGCCGCGAGGTCCTCCCCTACGGGGTGGTGGCCGGCCCCAGACCGAGCGCAGCGTAGATCTCACGCGTCGCACTCGAGGTGTTGAAGGTGTAGAAGTGCAGCCCCGGCACGCCGACCTCGAGGAGGCAGGAGCAGAGCTCGGTGGCCAGCTCCACGCCTTCCTTGCGCACCGCTTCGGCCCCGCCCCGCTCGTGGGCGGCCCGCAGCCGCGCCTCCATCCAGGCCGGCGCCGCCGCGCCCATGGCACCCAGCCGACCCATCGTGGAGAGGGACGTCACGGGCAGGATGCCCGGCAACACGGGCGCGTCGACGCCCCGCTCGCGCAGATCGGCCATCAGGCCCTCGTACTCGGAGGCCTCGAAGAAGAACTGGGTCACCCCGAAGTCGGCCAGCTCGAGCTTGGCGGCCAGGTAGTCCCGGTCGTCGGGCATGCTCGCAGAGCGCGGGTGGCCAGCGGGGTGGGCCGCCACACCGATGGAGAAGCCGCCGACGGCGCGGGCGAGCTGGACGAGCTCGGCGGCGTACGCCAGCTCGCCGGGGCCGCCGCTCGGGTCCTCGGGCGGGTCGCCGCCGAGGGCCATGAGGTTCTCCACGCCCGCCTTGCGCAGCGACACCAGGATGTCGGCCAACTCCAGGCGGGTGTGCGCCACGCAGATGAGGTGGGCCATCGGGTTGAGCTTGGTCGTGTGCAGCATGCCCGACACGAGGTCGAAGGTGCGCTGGCGTGACTCGGCACCACCGCGGTAGGTCACCGAGACGAAGGAGGGCTCGAGCGGCTGCAGCTCGGCGATGGTGCGCGCGAGCGTGGACAGTTCCTTGTCGTTCTTCGGCGGGAAAAACTCGAAGGAGTACGTCGGTCCGGCCGCCAGCAGCTCCGCGATGCGCGTCATGTCGACGACGCCACCTACCCCGCGTCCCCCGCGCCAGCGCCCGCCGGACCCGCGTCGACCCGGCCGTAGTCGTCCTCGAGCCGTACGATGTCGTCCTCGCCGAAGTACGTTCCCCGCTGTACCTCGATGAAGACGACGTCGGTGTCCCCCTCGTTGGCGATGCGGTGCGCACCCTCCATCGGGATGTCGATCGACTCTCCCGCCCGCACCGTGGTCACCGTGCCGTCGAGCGTCACGGTCGCCGTGCCCGCGACGATGAACCAGTGCTCGGCCCGCTTGGAGTGGCGCTGGTAGCTGAGCCGCTTGCCCGGGTGCACGACCATGCGCTTGACCTTGTGGTCGGGCGCGTCGTCGTCGAGGACCGTGTAGTTGCCCCACGGGCGCTCCGAGTATTCCCGTTCGCTCACGTTCGATTGCCTCCCCGTCACCGGGCCTGCCTCTCCGCGGCCCGCAACGCGTTGCGCAACAGCATGGCACGGGTCATGGGACCGACCCCACCGAGGCGGGGCGTGATCCACCCGGCCACCTCGGCCACGTCGGGGTGTGCGTCGGGGATCAGCTTCCGGCCCTCGAACGTGGTGCCGGCCGAGACGACGGCGGCGCCCGGCTTGACCATGTCCGGCGTGAGCAGGTGCGGCCGGCCGGCGGCGGCGACGACGACGTCCGCCGTGCGCACCAGCGCAGCCATGGCGGCGTCGGCGACCCCGGTGTGCACCACCGTCACCGCCGCGTTGTATCCCGGTCGCTTCAAGGTGAGGAGGTTGGCCAGAGGACGACCGATCGTGACCCCCCGCCCGATGATGACCACATGGCGGCCCTCGACCGGGACGTCGTACGCGTGGAGGAGCTCGACGATCCCCGATGGCGTGCACGGCAACGGGCCCGGTGTGCCCAGCACGAGGCGGCCCAGGTTGACCGGGTGCAGCCCGTCGACGTCCTTCTCCGGGTCGACGGCGAGGAGGGCACGCTCCTCGTCGAGGCCCGCCGGCAGCGGCAGCTGCACCAGGAAGGCGCTCACCGCCGGGTCGGCGTTGAAGCGGGCGATGACGTCCATGACCTCCTGTTGGGTGGCCGTCGCGGGCAGGTGCTCGCCCACCGAGTGCATACCGATGCCAGCGCAGTCCTCGTGCTTCAGCGCGACGTAGCGCTCGCTCGGCACATCGTCACCGACGAGGATCGTCCCGAGGCCGACGGTGGCGCCTTCCGAGCGGAGCTGCGCGATGCGGTCGGCCACCTCGGCGCGGATGCGGGCCGCCACCGCCTCGCCGTCGAGCACGATGGCGCCCATCAGTGCCGGAAGTGCCGCTCGCCGGTCACCACCATGGCCAGGCCCGCCTCGTCGGCGGCGGCGATGACCTCTTCGTCCTTCACAGAACCGCCGGGCTGCACCACGGCGGTCACCCCGGCGTCGGCCAGCACGAGCAGCCCGTCGGGGAAGGGGAAGAAGGCGTCGCTCGCGCCCGCGCCGCCCTTGGCCCGCTCGCCCGCCTTCTGCACGGCGATCTCGGCGGCCACGACCCGCGACTGCTGCCCGGCGCCCACCCCGACCGCCTGTCCGTTGGCGACCACGGCGATGGCGTTCGAGGTCGTGCGTCCGCAGACCCGCCAGGCCAGCACCAGGTCGCGCCACTCGTCGTCGGTGGGCGTCCGCTTCGTGACCGTGCGCCACTCGCTGCGGGGTGCGACGAAGGTGTCGACGTCCTGCACCAGGACGCTGGCGCCGAGGCTGCGCAGCTGGCGGACCGCCTGCTCGGGGGCGGGACCCGAGAGGAGGCGCGTGGCCCTCCGCCGGCTCGTCAGCCTCTCCAGCGCTCCGGGCGAGAAGGACGACGCAATGATGACGTCGGCCTGCGGGCCGGCCGCCACCGCCTCGGCCACCTTCGTGGTGACCTCGCCCCCTATGGCGACGACCCCGCCGAAGGCGCTCTGCACGTCGCACTCGAGGGCGCGCTCGTATGCGGTCACGAGGTCGCCGGCGACGGCGGCGCCGCACGGGTTGGCGTGCTTGATGATGGCCACGGCCGCCTGTCCGGCACCGGCGTCCGCGGCCAGCTCGTGGACCAGCCGCCAGGCGGCGTCGCCGTCGAAGAGGTTGAGATACGACAATGGGTTGCCCCCATGCTGGACCATCTCGTCCCACCAGCTCGGCGTGCCAGCGATGCGGTAACGCGAGCCACGCTGGTGCGGGTTCTCGCCGTAGCGCAGCACCTCGGTGCGCTCGAGGGTCAGGTGCAGGCTCGGCGGCAGGACGGCAGACAGCGCCGCCTCCTCGCCGTCAGCCTCGGTGGCTCCGTCCAGATCCGAGACCGGCGACGGCCCGCCGGCGTCGAGCCAGGCGACGATCGCCGCGTCGTACGCCGCGGTGTGCGCGAACGCAGCCCGGGCCAGCCGCCGTCGGGTGGCGGCGGAGAGCGACCCGGACTCGCGCAGTTCCTCGAGCACCGCCGGGTAGTCGGCCGGCGAGGTCACGATGCCGACGTGCTCGTGGTTCTTGGCCGCCCCCCGGACCATGGCGGGCCCGCCGATGTCGATGAGCTCGACCGAGGGGTCGGAGGAGAAAGGGTAGAGGTTCGACACCACCAGGTCGATGGCGACGATGCCGTTGGCCTCCAAATCGGCCAGGTGCTCGGGCTTGGACCGGTCGGCCAGGATCCCGCCGTGAATCTTGGGGTGCAGGGTCTTGAGACGGCCACCCAGCATCTCGGGCGAACCGGTCACCTCGGCGACCTCTGTGTGCGCAATGCCGGCCTCGCTCAGCGTCGCCGCCGTGTTGCCGCTTGCCACCAGGTCCCAGCCCAGATCGGACAGGCCCTGGGCCAGCTCCACGAGGCCGTCCTTGTCGTAGACGGACAACAGCGCCCTCACCACGTCATCACCGGTTGCGCTCCCTTTTCTCCGTTCGCACCGCTTCCTCTGTTCGCACCGCTTCCTCCGTTCGCACTGCTGCCTCCGTTCGCACCGCTTCCTCCGTTCGCACCGCGCGCCACGCGCAGCCCGGTTGCCGGCGGCTCGATCTCCCGGTCCGCCTCAAACTCGCGCAGCGCCCAGGCCACAGTGGCAGGGTAGAGGCCGCGCTCGACGACCTTGATCCGCTCGTGCAGCGTCTCCTCCGTGTCGCCCGGCAGCACGGGCACGACCTCCTGCGCCAGAATCGGCCCCGAGCCGGATACCAGCACGGCCAGACACGCGAACTCGTCCTGGCTCAAGCCCGCCCCCCGAGGCAGACGAACCGAGTCTGCCCTGCCCCGAAGACGCAGGAGAGGTGCCCGAAAAGGCCCGGCCTGCCACGATCCCGCATCCTCGACGACGTCCAACTGACACCGAGGCCAGGCTACCAACAGCAATGGGTCGGGTCCCCCCCATCGGCACCGGACCGAGACCCCCGTGGGGGAGTCGGCCGACGACGCGGGTCACGTGCGGGTGGTCGACTGGCTCGATGGGGCCAAGGGGTCGACGCGCCGCCCGAGGCGACGACCGACGCCGTCCACCACACCCCGTCCGATCATCCTGAGTCGGAGCATCCGCATGTCTTCCTCTCGAAGGATGGCTCGCGCGATGAGTCCCGCAAGTTTCCTCGGCCACCTGCCTCTGCCGTGTTTGATGTACATGTGGACGTAGACGTTGTTCCTGGCCTCGTAGTAGTACTTCCATGGCGGGTTGCCCCACTGCCCACGACCCTTCTGATGCTCCACGACGACGTCGGGGGTGATGCGCATTTCGTAACCTGCCCCCGGTATCCGCAACATCAGGTACTCGAAGTCCTCGGCCCACCAGAAGAAGTCGGCTCTGGGCAGCCCGACGGATTCGACGACTTCGCGGGCCACGAGGACCCCGCACCATCCGGGGTAGTGCGTGATGAGACCTGTCGGCGTCCGGACAGAGGGGATGACGCAGGCACGGCCTCCCATCTCGTCGTACTCCTTCAAGAGGAGAGCCAAGCAATCTGGGGGCGCGGTGATGTCATCGTCCAAGATCCACGCAAGGTCGTAGGGGGAACCGAGGAATTCCTCGAGAGCTCGCGCCCAACCACCTGCCGGCCCGCTGTTCTCCGGCTCGCGCATGACGCGTACGTCCAGATCCGGAGGGCGATCCCATTCTTCGACGACCTCCCCGGCGGGTGGATCGCTCGCGTTGTCGAGGATCAGCATTGCGTCAGGCGGCCTGATCTGGGCCCCCAACGCCTGCAGCGTACGAGCGAGAGTGCGTGGCGAGTTGTACGTCAGGACCAGG
Source organism: uncultured Acidimicrobiaceae bacterium (assembly GCA_963728845.1). GTDB lineage: Bacteria > Actinomycetota > Acidimicrobiia > Acidimicrobiales > RAAP-2 > Bog-473. The sequence continues at coordinate 3,789 of CAVSLS010000001.1, read as the reverse complement.
GCGAGGACGGTCGGCTCCTCTGACGCGTCCTCATCTGCGACCTGATCGCCGCGCATCGGGCAAACCCCTTCCTCGTGAGACGTCACAGACCGAGGGCACGGATGCTACTCGGCGACTCTCACGAGATCCGCACGGAGGAGCAAGCAGTGCATGGGCCTCAACCGGCGCCCGCCTCCGCTCTCCTGAGCACGCTGGCGAGCAACCGCGCCGGCAATCCAGGGTCGCGTCGGCTCACGCCGACGCGCGATGCGAGGTAGGTCATCATCGCGAGGGCGGCCGCGCTGGCACGACGAGCCACGAGGACTGCGCGGAGTGCTCCGATCCGGTTGCCGGCCGAAAGCTCGATCATGCATTCGTGGTAGGCGACGCAGCTGGGGGACATCGAGGCACGGTGCTTGACGAGGAAGGCTCGCCTTTCCGCCGCGCTCCAGTCATGTCTGCTCACACGTTGACCTTCGTGCTGATAGTAGAGGTACAGAGTCTGCGGGAGAACCGTGATCGGACCGCGCTCGGCCAACCGCAGCCAGAGGTCCCAGTCCTCACCAGTGGGGAGGGTCTCGTCGAACAGCGGCTCCTCGCCGATGGCCGATCGGCGAACAACCGCGAACAGCGCACCCAGCGGGTCGTACCATCGCAACACTGCGGCCCGGCACCGTCGAGGGCCGCGGAAGCTCGTGCTCGTCCCATCGGGGCGGACGATGGCATGCCACGAGGACACCACTGCCTCTCTCGGGTGCGCCTCCAGCCACTCCACCGTGCTGTGGAGGGCGTCGGGGCTGAGCGTGTCGTCGTCATCGAGGAAGGTGACGTAGTCGCCCTCCGCGGCAGCGACGCCGACGTTGCGAGCCACCGAAGGGCCCCCCGCGGCGTCGCGACGATGGACGTGAAGCGGCAGCTCCCTCGACTGGACTGCCACGGGCACGTCTGAGGCATCGTCGACCACGTGGACCTCAATCGGGCGATAGCGCTGCGCCTCGACGCTCGCCAATGCCCGTTCGAGGGATCCCGTCCGGTTGCGCGTCGGGATCACGACGGACACCAGGGGAGAAGCCGGCACTACTTCCTCGCGGATCCGACCGACGGTCCTCGCCGGACCACGACCGTCCGTCACCGGGCCGAGCTCAGCTGCCTGCGTTCAGGCAGGCAGCGTGTTGCGGGCGGCTGCACTCGATGAGTCGTTCGCGTGAGCGTTCCGAATGTCGGCATCTTGGCGGCACCAAGGTACTCGCGCGAGTTTCCAGTCGCGGCCGCGCCATCTCATGGCAGACCAGGATGCGAAGGCCATGACTCCTCCCGAGCGAGGTCGACGAAGCTCGTCCACTCATCTCGAGGGCCCGCCGGAGCTTTGCCCGATTCCGCCGGCCGTGCGACCGCCGGCTCTGCGACGGCCATCAGCACGGCGTCGCGCTACGGGCGGCGTTTGTAACGGTTCTTCGGGCCGAGCCTCTGTGGGGCCCCGATCCTTCTGCGGTGGTTCCTGGGTCCATGGGGTTCCTGGGTCCATGGGGAAGACGCAAACGAGGGCGTGGGTCTGTAGCGTCTCCGCTGGTCAGGCCTGCGCCGACTCCGACGACGGCGCCCGCCGTCCGGGGACGACGCACCGGGGTTCGATATCACGTCCGGCCCGCAACTCCTCCAGCGCCCACGCCACGGTCGCCGGGTACAGCGTCCGCTCGACGACCTTGATCCGTTCGTGCAGCGTCGCCTCGATGTCGCCTGAGAGCACCGGGACCACCGCCTGGGCCAGGATCGGCCCGGCGTCCATCTCCAAGGTGGCCAGGTGCACGGTGCACCCCGTCTCGGGCACGCCGGCCGCCAGGGCGTCGCGCACCCCGTGCCAGCCCGGGAAGGCGGGCAACAGGGCCGGGTGCGTGTTCAAGATGCGGTGGGGGAAGGCGCGGTGGACGGCCTCGGTCATCACGGTCCCGAAACCGGCCATGGCCACGAGGTCGACCTGGTGGGCCACCAGCGTGGCCGCCACGGTCGCCGTGAAGCCGTCCCGGTCGAAGTCGGGGCCGAAGCCGCCGTAGAGGCTCCGGTCGACGAGCTCGCTGGCGGCGCCGTTCGCCTCGGCAAGGGCGAGCGCGGCGCAAGGACGGTCCGAGAGGACGGTGGTGACCGGGAGCCCGGCCTCGAACATGGCCTGCAGGATCGTCCCGGAACCCGAGACAAGGACCGCGAGGCGCACGCAAACAATCTAGTTCCGGCAGAACCGACGGATGCGGTGGGCTCGCTGCGAATTACTGCTGTTCGGTGCCTGCCTGTGACGCCGCCGGGCCGATCCGGCTCCGGGCGACGTTGAGGATCAGTCGGACGCCGGCGCCGATGAGGGCAAGGTCAAGGAGCATCTGCGCGGCCACGATGAGCCGGGCCGGGTCCGTCCTGGGGGTGATGTCGCCGAATCCGACGGTCGAGAAGACGGTGATGGTGAAGTAGAGCGCCTTGGTTTGGTCGAGGGGCTGGCTGAAATTCGATGCCCCGTGGTGCGACATGGAGAGGTAGATGGCGGAGAACGCGACCAGGAATATCGCCACGACGATGCCGAGGGCTTCCGCCGCGCGCAACTCGGGCAGCTCCGCGACGGAAATACGCCGGATCTGCCAGGCGACCAGGGCACCGATCAGCGCGATGTCGGCGCCGATGCGAACGATCTCCCGCAGACCCGACTGGCGGCCGATGGGCAACACGAAGAACGCACCGAGAATGAGTGCCCACGCGAGGACGATGATGGCAGCCGAGCGGACCACGGCGAGCCGCCGCTGGGACTGGTCGAGATCCGCGAGGCGGATCGCCGTCGCAGGAGCGCGCTTCCATCGGCCCGCGGGCCCACCCGGAAGCTGTCCTTGAGTGGAATACCCGGGCTCCATGCGCCCAGACGCTAAACGAGGTGGTCAGCCGGTGCATGCGCCGCACCGCGGGGGGTGCTAGCCCCATCCCCGCCTTCGGTACTAGCGCCCTCGCCCCGGGCGCCGAAAGGATCCATAATCACCGGTGGAGCGTGCGAGCGAGCGTCTCCTGGGGCTCACGCTGACCACGCTCCTCGAGGTCCGACGAACGGACAAAGGGAGGGACAGCACAATGAAGGATTCGAGCGTGAACCGCTGGCTGTGGCTGATCGGGTTGGTGGCCGTCGCGTTGCTCTTCGTCTCGTTCGGACCGCTCTCGAGCGGTTCGCCCAACGAGGACGCGTCCGGCGTCTCCGTGGCGCATTGGTACAACACCCACGTGAACCAGCAGTGGCTGAGCGTCTGGCTCGTCGGCCTGTCGCTGTTCCTCCTCCTCGTCTACGTGACCCAGCTGCGCACCGTGCTGGTCCAGACGGGCGGTCAGCGGCTGTGGCCCAACATCGTCTTCGCGTCGGGCATCCTGCTCGTCGCGGGCGTCATCGTGGCCGGCAGCTTCGAGATCACGCTCATCCTGGCCTCGCACAACCACCAGTACGCCGTGGCGCACTTCGTCAACTTCTACTCCATGAACAACGAGCTGCTCTTGCTCGCCGGCTTGGTCTTCCTGACCCTCGGCACCGGCCTGGCCATCCTGCTCAACCGCGGCGTCGCCCCGTTGCCCCGGCTGCTCGGGTGGTACTCCATCCTCGTGGCCGTGGTGGGCGCAGCAGGCCCGGTCAGTTTCTTCGCCCTGCTCTTCGGGTTGCCGATCTGGCTCCTCGCCACGGGAATCGTCATCGCCGTCAAGCAGTCGCGGGGCACCCTCGGTGGTGACGGTGCCGCCGCAGCGGTCGGCTCGGCAACTGCGCAGCCGGTCGCCGTATAGGGGCGGGCGCGGCATAGT